>NZ_CP145316.1:1393672-2090509 GCF_039555295.1 Helicobacter mastomyrinus
TGTGGCAGGTGATAGCCTACAGGATCAAGCGTGAGGAGATATTCTAAGGATACATTTTTAGAATCTAGATTCTGCAAGGCTTTGTAGAAATTACTCGCACCCCACGAATGCGCGATGACAAAAATAGGCAGTTTGCATTGGACTAAAGGCACTAGCCACGAGGTAAAGAGATGTTGAATCTTAAAGCTTGTATAGATTTTGAGGCAGGAAGGCTCATCAAAGGCGATAAACGCCCTATACACGGCACACATAATCGTATCGCAAAATCCCCCTACAAATATCACAATCGCTTTGGGATTCTTGATCTTGCTTGCTTGGACTACTTTGGGGATATTAAACCCATAGGGGATAAATGGCATTTGTGGCTTTGGCAAATTATGCGTGGGATAAAGCAAAGTAGGAGCATATAGCCTTACAAGTGGTGCAAAAAAAGCATAAGACATCTTAATCCTCTCCTTTGAGTGAAATATAAAAGCATAGCGTATTCTTTTGCTACTGCGATAAATCGCCGCAAGGTTAAGCTTTGCGTAAGTTCAAATCCACACTTCGTGCCATTTGCAAAGTGAGTTTTTAAGGTTTAGATTCTATAATGTTATTTAGAAATGTATGAGCGTTGCGTGGTATTGAGATAAGCATAGCAGCCACTCATTGCTTGATTTTCATAAGTCTTATAAACTAAGGATAAAAATGGCTAAAGAAGTGCTTATATCGCCCAGTATGCTTGCAGCGGATTTTACAAAACTAGGTGAAGAGGTGAGAAGTATATGCGATGGTGGGTGTGATTATGTGCATATTGATGTGATGGATGGGCATTTCGTGCCTAATCTCACAATGGGTCCTTGCATTGTGGAGAGCATTGCTAAAGTAGCCACAAAGCCCCTTGATATTCATTTAATGGTTAAAAATGTGCCTTTCTTTGTGGATTTATTTCTCCCGCTTAAACCTGCTTTCATCAGTGTGCATATCGAGGAAGTGCAGCATTTGCACCGCCTCATTTGGCATATTAAAAATGCCGGGGTTAAAGCTGGTGTGGTGCTTAATCCCCACACGAGCGAAACACTTTTAGAATACATTTTACCCGATGTTGATTTAGTCCTGCTAATGAGTGTGAATCCGGGCTTTGGGGGGCAGAGCTTTATCCCTCGTAGTATTGATAAATTGCGTGAGATAAAAAAAATACGCGATAGACTGAATCCCGCTTGTCTGCTAGAGATTGATGGAGGGGTGAGCGATAAAAATATCGCTCAATTAAAACAAGCTGGGATTGATATGGTCGTAGCTGGAAGCTATATTTTTAGTTCCTCAAACTACGCACTGCAAATCGCCTCCCTCAAATAAAAGCTATGACATATCCGCAGCTTTTTGATAAATTGCGTCATAATCCAATACCACAAAAGCAATTCTATATGTATATTAAAAATATAGGAGGGCTTTATGCTGATGTGGAGAGTGAGCTTGAGCTGCTTAAAGGTGCGGGTGCGCCTTTAGACGTGGAGGAGCAAAATGGAGAGCGGTATTTCTACCTTAATACACACGCTAGATTATGGCAAAAGAGCAATTTGGTGTTTGTAGATATTGAAACCAATGGCTCTAAGCCTCAAAGTAGCGAGATTATAGAGATTGGTGCGCTGAAAGTGCGGGAGGGGAAAATTATAGAATCTTTTGAAAGCTATGTCTATGCTTCCTGTGTGCCAGAGAATATTACAGAGCTTACGGGTATTACAGAGGCAGATATTGCTACTGCTCCTCATAGAGATGAAGTTTTAGCGCAATTTAGAAGATTCTTAGATGATGGTGTGTTTGTGGCGCATAATGTGAATTTTGATTATAGCTTTTTGGATTATCATTTGCGTCAGTGCGGTATGTTTGGGATTTTTAACCCTAAGCTTTGCACGATTGAACTTGCTAGAAAGACTATCCCTTCCCAGCGATATGCTCTCTCCTATCTCAATGATTTTTTAGGCATACACACGCCTATTTCGCATCGTGCCTATGCCGATGCGCTCACTTCTTTTAGAATCTTTGAAATTGCGATGATAATGTTTCCTCCTAATATACAAAGCATACAGGATTTGATTGACTTCTCTAAAGGGCGGCTCAAACTTTAAGGAAAATACGCGCATACGCACCTATCCCAGCCGCTTAAATCTTTGTGAAACACGATATTTTGAGCGTTCGCGTTTGCAAGCATTGTGCTTAAGGCTTGTTTTTGATTATAGCCTATTTCACAGAGTAGCCATACATTTGAGACTTCAGAGAGATGTTTAAATATCTGCCTGTATATATCTAAACCATCTTTCCCGCCAAAAAGGGCAGTTTTTGGCTCAAAAGTAAGCGCTCTACTAATAGGATAGTCATCTTCAATATATGGAGGATTGCTAATAAGTAGATCAAAGGACGGGGCAGGAGAGGGCAAAATATCGCAATGTTGTAGAGTAATATTCGCATTTGGTGCATAAGTGGCTATATTCTTTTGTGCGACTTTTAGGGCTGCTTTGCTTATATCCGTGGCAAAGAAGTGGCAAGTAGGACTTATAAGTGCAAGTGTGGTAGTGATAATGCCCGAGCCTATGCCAATTTCAGCGATGGATTGTATATGATGGGTATTAATGAGATGATGGGCTATGTCAATAAGCATTTCTGTCTCTGGGCGGGGGATTAGCACATCAGGATTTACAAAAAATGCCCTCCCATAGAAATTTGCACTTTGAGTGATATATTCGATAGGTTTCCCACTTGTGCGCTCATTAATCAGGGCAAAATAGCTTTTAGCAGTGGTAGATTCTATATATTGTGTGCTGTGCGTGTGGAGATATACACGCGGCACTTGCAAGAGAAAGCTAAGGAGGATTTCACTTTCCATTTGAGGCTTAAGATAAAGGCTTTGAGCGACTTGTCTTAGCTCTAAGGTGGCTTGCTTGAGGAGGGATTCAATACTGCACTTCATAATCGAGTGCTTTGAGCCTTTGTAAAAGCGGTGGGTGGGTGTAATAAAAGAATATATAGGCAGGGTGTGAGCTAGGGAAGCTTTTATTTTCATTCACAAGGCGCACAAGTGCATTTGCAAGGGAATGTTTGCTTGAAATATCCGCGCCAAACTCATCAGCGGCATATTCTGCCTTGCGACTAAAATAGCCAATAAGAGGCATAAACCAAAAGGCAACTACAGGCGAGATAAGCAGTATTACGATTAATACACCTGCTCCATTATTTTTTAGTCCCAATGCATTAAAAAGTGAATCTGGCAAATGTCCTACGATAAAAAATAGCACGAATAACGCACAAGCCATAATAACAATATTTTTAAATATATCATTATGCTTGAAATGCCCTAGCTCGTGTCCCAAAATCGCAATCAGTCCATCAGTGCTAATCTTATCTAGTAGAGTGTCAAACAGCACTACACGCTTACTTTTACCCAATCCACCAAAATACGCATTTAGCCGCCTATCGTGCTTTGAAGCATCAATCACAAAAATACCATTACTCTTAAAACCTATGCTATTAAGTAAAGATTCTATACGTGATTTGAGATTCTCATCATCAAGGGGGGTGAATTTATTAAATAATGGTGCAATGAGCGTAGGATAGACAAGGTTTGCTAAAATAACTACCCCAAGCAATGCTACAAAACCTACAATCCACCACAGCGAGATATTTTCAATGATAAAAATGAGTAAAGCAGCCACAATGCTCCCAATGATAACACTTAAAACCAATGTTTTAAACAAATCGGCGATAAAGATACGAGGTGTTTGTTTAGAAAAATGAAATTTTTTATCAAGCCCAAAGGTTTTATACACAGATAGAGGTAAATCGACAATGCTATTTATAATGATAAAGCTTAGCACTAGGACAACACCCTGCCATAAGGGATTTAGAGTATGTCCTAGTAAGATTTCAAATTGTGTATTAAGAAAATCCAGTCCAAAGCTCACCCACAGGGTAAAAACTATAGCTTCGCATATTTTAGAGATAATATCTAATCGCAAAGAAGCAAGTGCGTATTCGCCTGCTATTTTGTAGTCTTCGGATTCTAAGAGGACAGCAGGCTTATGCAATTCTGCCTTAATGTGCTCAGTCTGCAGCATTGCTAAAATAATGCTTGGCAGGATATAAACACAAATGAATAAGCCAATAATGGCAATAATCGTAGATGACAATGTCGCGCTCCTATGAGTTTGTTTGTATGATAAATGCTGTTAAAAATTGTAAAACCATAATCATAAATAAGAAAATACAAAAAAAAGTAAATTAATTAAGCTTTTAAGCACTGATTTAATATGATTACACAAAAAATTTACAAGGCAATATAAATGGCAGTAAAATATATATTTGTAACCGGAGGCGTGTTAAGCTCTCTTGGCAAGGGCATTACCTCTTCATCAATCGCTACCTTGCTTCAGCATAGCGGATATAATGTGTCTATTTTGAAAATTGACCCTTATATTAATGTCGATCCGGGCACAATGAGTCCATTAGAACACGGAGAAGTGTTTGTAACCTGCGATGGCGCGGAAACGGATTTAGATATAGGGCATTATGAGCGATTTTTAAACAAAGATTTTCATAAGAAAAATAACTTTACCACCGGGCAAGTGTATATGTCTGTGATTGAAAATGAGCGTAAAGGCAAGTATCTAGGTAAAACCATTCAAATCGTCCCGCATATTGTTGATGAGATTAAATCACGTATTAAATTTGCAGGAAAGGAGAGTGATTTTTTAGTTGTGGAGCTTGGGGGAACGGTGGGTGATATAGAGGGAATGCCTTATTTAGAGGCTATGCGCCAGATGAAGCACGAGCTAAGCAGTAAGCAAGTGATTTCTATTCACGTAACCCTTATCCCGCTTGTGCGAGCTGCAGGAGAGCTAAAGACAAAGCCCACACAGCATTCCGTGCAGGAGCTTAGACGTATAGGGATTTCACCGCAGATTCTTGTCGCGCGATGTGAGAAAAGCCTTGATAAAGAGTTAAAGCGTAAACTTGCGATGAGCTGCGATGTTGATGATGATAGCGTGATAGTTGCTGAAGATACCCAAAGCATATATAAATGTCCGCTAAATTTCTTAGAAGAGGGCATACTCACACCCATAGCAAGGCATTTAGAGCTTGATACGCTAAAGCCTAAAATGGATAATTGGGATATGCTTGTGAAAAAAATCATCGCTCCCAAAACGCAAATCACCATTGGCTTTGTGGGTAAATATCTAAGCCTTAAAGAATCTTATAAATCGCTTATAGAATCACTCATTCACGCCGGAGCAAATACCGATACACGCGTGAATATTAAGTGGATTGATAGCGAGAGCTTAGTAGAAAATCTCTCCCTTTTGCACGATGTGGATTCTATCCTTATCCCCGGAGGCTTTGGAGAAAGGGGAATAGCAGGCAAACTCGCCGCGATTAAGTATGCAAGGGAAAAGGGCATTCCTATGCTGGGCATTTGCCTAGGTATGCAGCTTGCTTTGATTGAGTTTGCAAGGAATGTGCTAGGTATAAAGGCGGCAAATTCCGTAGAGTTTGACCCGCATACAAAAGAGCCTGTCGTCTATCTCATCGAAGACTTTATCGATTCACAGGGTAATATGCAGCTAAGGACACATACCTCCCCTATGGGCGGGACTATGCGTTTAGGCGAGTATGAATGCCATATCAAAGAGGGTAGCAAACTCTATGAAGCCTATGGGAAGCAAAGCCTCATTAAAGAGCGCCATCGCCATCGCTATGAGGCAAATCCCGCCTATCGTGAACTTTTTGAAAAAAATGGTTTGATTGTAAGCGGACAAAGCAATGGCTTGATAGAATCTATTGAGTTAAATAATCACCCGTGGTTTGTGTGTGTGCAGTTTCACCCTGAATTTACCTCACGCTTACAGCACCCAAATCCCGTCATACTTGCCTTTGTGAAGCAAACTCTAGTACATAAAAAAGCATAATTTGATGGCATATCCTTTTGTCGATAAGGCGCAGATTCTAGAAATGCTTTTAGCCCGTGATGTGCATAGGGGTATTACCTCATTGCAGCATTTGCCTAAGCCCGAATGTTTAGCTCACAATATGGAGGGAGCACGTATTGTGGCAGAATGTATCAAAAAGGGGCAGGAAGTGCTTGTAGTGGGGGATTATGACGCTGATGGAATATGCGCAAGTGCAGTTATGATACATTTTTTTAGGCTTTTAGGCTATGCCAATATGCGCCTTATTATCCCTCATCGCTTTGATGATGGCTATGGCGTGAGTGGGGCGCTTTTAGAAAAATATGCCAATAATGCCGCGGTTGTGGTAAGTGTAGATAATGGCATAACCGCGGTATGCGCGGCAAAATGGTGTAAGGAAGCGGGGATTCCACTTATTATTACAGACCATCATACGCCCACAGATGAGATTCCAAATGCTGATGTGATTATCGACCCTTATTTGCCTGAATGCACCTTTCCACAAAAGGCGATTTGTGGTGCGGTGGTAGCGTGGTATTTTTGTGCTGTTTTGAAGCAGGAGCTAGGGGCGAAAGTCGATATGAGCGCATTTTTAGAATATCTTGCTATTGCTAGCATTGGCGATATAATGCCACTTGTAGGGATAAATCGCCTCCTTGTGAAAAGAGGCATAGAGCGATTAGGACAGATCCAAACGCCTTTAGCGCAGCTTCTTAGACTAAAATATAGGCATATAAATGCCCAAACACTTGGCTTTTATTTTGTGCCACTTTTGAATGCTGCTGGGCGTATGGCGAGTGCAGATAAGGCATTGGCGCTTTTGGTATGCGAGAATCTTACCCAAGCAAATGCGATATATGATGAGCTTTTGGAGCTTAATCAAATGCGTAAGGCAACGCAAAGTAAGATTCTGCAATCCGCACATAAACATCTCATAGAAAGAGAGTATATTGTGGTAAGCTACGCTCAAGGGTGGCACGAAGGCGTGCTAGGGATAGTCGCTTCTGCTTTGGCTAATGAATATGGCAAGAGTGCTTTTGTCTTTAATGAAACTGAAGGTGTGCTAAAGGGTAGCGGACGCAGCTATGGTGGGGTAAATCTCATAGCAAGCATTACATCTTTGAGTGAGCATTTGCTAGGCTTTGGTGGGCATAGCGGGGCGGTGGGCTTAAGCCTAGAAGTGGGGAGGTTAGAGCATTTTATAGAATCTTTGCAGACACATTTAGTCATAGAGGAGGCAGGAGCAGATGAGGTGCTTGGGATTCTTGATAGTGGGGAGATTGATGAAGAGTTAATGCGTATCATAGAGCGATTTGAGCCTTTTGGTGCGGAGAATCCTACGCCGATATTTATATGCAATGGCTTAAGTATAGAAGCTATAAAGCCCCTTGGTAACGAGGGTAAACATTTTGAATATATCTTGTATGATAAAAATAATCAAACGCGACTCGTTGGGGTTGAATTTTTTGCCACTTGTAAGCGAGAAGTCGGGCAATGTGGCAATGTGCATTTCGAATTATTACGCGATGAGTTTAAAAATAGATTGAAGCTAAAGATAATAGATTTTGTATAATAAATTCTGCTATATACAGGTATTGAATCTGTGTAAAATGAGGGGGCTTGTCTCTAGCATAGCTTGAATAAAGTTAAGGCAAGGTGTCATAAGATGGCGGGGATAGGCATAGCGATAAGCCGAGTTCTGTCGTGGGTGGCTATTTATCTAGGATATGTTTTGCAACATACCTCAAGCGAAGAGTTCTTATCTAAGACTTTAACCATACTCTTCTTGCTACGGATTGGGTTTGCATAGACACTTTACATTGCTGTAAAGTCGGTAGGCTCTTACCCCACCTTTTCACCCTTGCTTCGCAGATTCTGTAAAGTTTCTAAAAGCGGTTGTTTTCTGTTGCACTTTCCCTTAGGTTACCCTAGCCATTGGTTAAATGGAATCCTGTCTTAAGTAGCTCGGACTTTCCTCTTTTGCGTGAGCAAAAGCAACCACCTGCTATGCCTAAGGTGCAAATTATAGCAAATTTTGTTATAATCTTATTTATCTTTCATTTGAGGCTAAGGAGGAGATAGGGCTTGCAGCGAGAGAGAAAAAAATTTATTGGACATTATATTGGGGGGGCAAGCCGCGCCCTCCAAGCACTTTTTACAAACGAACTCAAAGCACAGAATCTCAGCTTTGAGCAAGGCATTATACTTCTTGTTATCTCTGAAACACCACAGATTCATATTAGCCATATTGCTAAAGAGTTAAAAAAAAATAAAGCTACCATTTCCCGCGAAATAAATTCACTCATTGCCAAAGGGCTTATCTCTGCAGAAGTGCCAAAGGACGATAAACGTTTGAAACTTTTTAGTCTTACACCTAGTGGAAAAGATGCGCTTAATCTCATTGAAGATGGGATAAATAAAATTGAGAATCTCTTTAGTGCTCAATTTTCTCAACAAGAGCTGGATATATGTCTTGATGTGCTTTCCCGTATGCGTCTTTTCATTATGGAATATATGAATCTCAACCTTGAAAATACACTTGATGAATAAAACAACGTCTTGGTTATAAGGCAACCCTTTAGGTGTTAGCAGAGACTCTGCCTTTCTAAAAGCTTCGCTTTGCTAACAAGACCTTTTACAAGTGTGCATTGGCACTTCGTGCAAATGCAGCACAAAGCGTAATAGCAGAGATATAATAAATATAAAATTTTTATTCCATAAAAAATAAACAGCAAAAAATTGCCTTATAGCACTTCATTTACTCTTTTTTGAGTTGAATAACCTCGTCTTTATATTGTATAGATTAATGAAGAGATTGTGCAGTGATGAAAAGCAGATAAGTCCTACAAGGATAGTTAGTGAAAAAATCAAGGAGAATATGTGAAAAAAAGTGCTATTTTTTATCGCTTTAGGCATTTCTTATATGTTTGGGAATATCAATGATTTTAAAGTCGCCACTTGGAATCTGCAAGGTTCATCGGCAAATACAGAAAGCAAATGGAGTGTGAGTGTGCGGCGCTTGTTAGACCCTGATGTGCCTATTGAGAGACGTTTTGGAATCCTGCCCTGCTCACTTGATTTTGATTTTTTCATCGATACAACCAAATTTTTTCTTCACTCCCTCACTTATAAGAGCTGCTCCATTAGGGGGTAAGACAAGTAGTATTGCTAGGGCATATTGCCCTAGTTGCTTGAATCCTGTTTAGTCCTCTCTCTTGCACAAATTCCTTATTTATCGATATTCACCTTTTTCACCAACTAATATCACTTTAATTTGTGGATCAAAGTAAGCTTCTGTCTGCATATTTTGCTGTGGGCTTTGCCCCTCATTCCACGTAAGAAGGGGCATATCTATCCACTCTATCCCGTCAAAATACCCTAAATGTGCGTCTTTAATAAAGTGATATAAATAATAAGGAAAGCTTAGCGCATAGACATTGCCACTTTTAATAATAGCTTTCAAATGCTCTATAACCTCCTCTTTTTGTGTCTTTAGTTCCTCTTGTTTATAATAAGGCACATAATAACTAGTAAAAAATCCTGCCTTTTTAAATATGCCTAAATCTTCATAATTGCCACTCTCTACGATGAAAGTAGAATGAGGGATAGCATAGGTTTTGCAAAGGGATTCTAAAACTTTAAGGGCGGAAGCAGCATTTGTGGATTGGAGATTCTTAAAATCAAGCCATATACGATAGGGAAAGTCGCTTATGCCCTCCACCCACCCGTTACTTTTTATAGAATCTTGCATAAGTTTTAGCATATCCTCAAGCTTAAGTCCTATACTTGATTCTAATCCATCGTGTCCTACATCAAAATGTGGCACAGGGGCAAGCAAAAAATGCACATCGATTTCAAAGCCCTTATATTTATCTTTAAAATCTATAAGCTTTTGTGTCTCATCGACACGATGTAACCATAGCTTTGAGGGAAAGAGTGCATTTTGCAATAAGCCTTCATCTCTCATATCTCTATCATAATCTTTCCCGGCAAAGATTCGCGCCCGTTTGTCATTAAAGAGTGGGTTAAAAAGGCTACGTGTAGGGTTATACCCTGTGTAGTTAATGTTTAGCACATCTAAAAATGCGTGGATAAAATCATCACTCATAAAGGGCAAATCTTTTGCTTTTTCAATCTTTTGGGCGATATGAGGATAAGATTCTCTAAAGCTATCGCTCATATATACCATAAAAGGCACTTCTATCATAAATCGTGAGCCGATATTTTCGCTATGCCCGACAAAATCCCTAAAATCATATACTTCATCGCCGTGATCGCTGATATAAAAAATCAGTGCATCCTCATCTTTAAAGGATTCTATAATCGCATTTACCACATAGTCATTATATAAAATCGCATTGATATAATGGGCTTTAATTTGTAATTGTCTGGGATTAAGGATTGTACTTGATGTGTGCGGATAGGGCGTGAGGGTGTGCAGGTTATATTGTTTTAGTGTATCTATATTAAAGGTTTCAAAACTCTTAGGGTAGCGACCATCATAACCTAGATGTGTCCCCATAAGATGGAAAAGATAGAAGTTTTTGCTAGGCTGTGGGGATTGTGCCTCTGTGTTAGGGGATAGAATCTGCTCATTTTGACGCACTTGCTGCAAAAGTGATAGCAGAATTTCATCATAGGCTTTTCCTGCACTATATGAATCGCTTATCGTGCTAAATCGCGTTATGTCCGCGCGAGTAGAGATGACTTCAGGAGCGTTACCATAAATAGAGACAACCTCTTGATTGCTTAGCCAATGTATAGTATAACCAGCAAGTTTAAGAATATCTATGAGATTTTGCTGCTTATACCAAGGTGTTTGTGCATTTTCATAATTATGAAAGGTAAGGAGCTTTTCTAACACAAGATTGGTGTGAGAATGGGGCGCGATAACATTATTAAACGCGACAAGATTCCCATTTTCTTTGAGGATATCAAGGCGGGGTGGAGTAGGGAGAGGATAGCCATAGAGACCCATATAGTTTCTTTGGGTAGATTCGTCGATAATAAGCACGATTGTGGGGATAGGAGATGATGAGGCGGTAATGGTAGATGGGGCATTTCAACATAGTGTGTGTAAGATTTAAGTAGTTCTTTGTATTGGGCTATGTGGGGTCGGCTCACTATGGTATGCTCAACGCATTCTTTCCACCGCATAAAGGCATTTTTATCGATGGCATAGTATGTAAAATTTGCTGTATAAGCAAGTCTCTCGGTTACTAGGTAGTATTTTATACCTGCTCCAAAGCAGCATAATATACACAATAGGGTAGCAAAAAGCTGCGAATAATGTTTGCTTAAGAAGCGGCGATAAGGGGCAAGAAATGGGAAAATTTGCAAAAATTTTGTCAAATGGATATTAAACGTAGCAGTTTAGAATAAGGCAACAGGAATAGAATACTAAAAAGACAAAAGGCGAGGATAATGTCTATATTTCCTGCGCCATAAAATGCGGTAAATTCTTTTATTTCAAGGGTATTGCTAGAGAAAAAAATATCAAGGAATATCGCATTAAGAGGTGTTTGAAAGGTAGTGATAAGAAGTGTATCAACAAGACCCATTACAAACATAATGGCTACAAATAACCAAATAAGATATGATGAGTGAGGAATAAAGGCGAGGAGGTAAAACAAAGGATAGAGAAAGACAAAATTAACAATAAGATTTTTTAGGCAAATGTTTAGAATTGCCCCTAGGTTTTCATACTGCCCCCCCCCCGTTAAGTGCCACATATATAACGTGTAAAGAAGTGCATTCACACAGAGAATATAGAAAAATTTTCTATGGCATATAGAGCCAAATGTAGGCAAATACTGAGACATACAAACTCCTTATATGTATGGAATGGAAGTGCAGATTCTATATTATAAAAACCAATATAAGTGTGTGGTTTCTCTAGCAAAAGGTAAAGCAAGATTTTAGTGTTTATTTCGTATTTTATGCTGCGTGAGCCATTTTTTAAATGCCTTCTCATCGCCATTAAATACATTTAAATCGATATATCTTTCCCCACCGCTATACCCCTTAAGCACACCTTTGGGATTGTATTGCCAAAAGCTCCAATGGGCTTTATCAAAATACAAATTAAAGATTCTCGCCATAAAAGAATGCGGCGCAAAAAACACAGAGCGAATCCACAGCGGATATTTCTCATAACGTCCGCGCAAATACATATCATAAAAGCTCGGCGTAGTGTAAATAATGGGTTTTGCGCCATAGTGAGATTCTAAAATCTCTAAAAGTATATCAAGCTCTTTATAGACAGATTTTGCGGGTGGGGGATTACTCGCTTTTGTGCCATAAAACTCCATATCCACCACTGGAGGGAGAATCTTAGCAGATTCCAAAAGCGGCACTTGCGCGATGAAATTTGCCGCTTGAGTGCTGCCAAGTGAATCAAAACTAAAGAAATGATATGCCCCTACATAAAGCCCTGCCTTTTGTGCGGCGTCAAAATTATAGGCAAAGTGCTTATCTACCCAGTTACTACCCTCTGTGGCTTTGATAAATGCAAAATGCAGATTTTGCGCGGCGAGTGTCTCCCACTCAATGCGCCCTTGATGAGCTGATACATCTACACCCTTGATGGGATAAGCCCTATCACTTGGCATATTAAACCACACAAGTCCATTGTGTTGTAAAACAAAAAATACACTCCCTAGCACTATAAGTATACCTACATCAATAGCCAATCGCCCTACCTTGGGTAAAAAACGCAAAAAGGGCTTATACTTCACACTTTTAGCCTCGCATAATATTTTTCAAGCAAAAAGGCAGGTTGATAGGAGAGTTTTGCCTTGCGTAAGCCCTCTATGCCTAAGTCCTCCTCTCTATTGGCATATTGGGAAGTAGCAAAGGCATTTTTAAGTAATGCTTGGTTAATCGCCTGATACGCGCCATTAAAAGCGATATTTGCCTTTTCAATATGTATTAACGCACAATCTCTATCAAGCATTTCTCCAAAGCTAAAAGCGGCTATCTCGCCATCAATACGCAAAAGTCCACCTTGCAAATCTAGCTCATCAAAATGTCTTAATGCGTCATTAATGGCAAGATTCTCAAAATATAAGCCTTTGTCATCTTTGCTCATATTGGCATACCAAAGGTTATTGATTGCAATGACTTCATCAATGTTTGCGCGTGTGAGAGACTCAAATTGTGTCTGTGGGTATTGCAAATAAAAGCGATTGAGATGATTTTTTTTCTTATGAAACTTGCGTCCGGCTAATTCTATAAGCTCTTGAGTATGATAGATATAATCAAATCTATCACGTTTTGCCTCTATGTCAAAGCGCTGTGGAAAATCATATTCTAGCTCCTCGCACTCACTCTTTTGCAAGGAGCGGATTTCTAGGAGTAAGCCTAAAGATTTATAATGAGCTATCAAAGCCTCTATAATAGGCTTTTTGCTCCCCTGACCTAACGGGTAAAAGATAAAGGGATTTTCATTAGGATAGCGCGTTTGTATCACGCATTGCCCCTGCAATATCGCATAGCTAATCTCACGCGCGTGTCGCCACATAAACATATTAGTAAAGTTACTATCCGCAATCCACCGCCCTTTCACACTTACAAGAGATTGCAATATTGCTTTGTCTTGTAATTCTAGCACTTTAAAATCTATCATTGAAAACCTTTGTCTCTTAATTCTCTTTTTGAATTTGCTCTCTTATGTTCGCATATCGGTAAAAATATAGCTCCCTAGCCACTTGATTTCCTCTCCTCTTTTGGCTAAAAGTCGCTGCAAGGGCGCATCTTTATAATGCCCCTCACAATCGATAAAAAATCCCATTCTAAAGTCATTCCTCTCACGCACAGGACGAGAATCTATGCGTGTGAGATTAATACCCTCTTTTTCAAAATCTCCCAACAAGCGAAATAAATCGCCCACTTGGTCTTTGTCTTTAAGATTCACAAAAAGAGAGGTTTTATCCCTGCCTGTAGGGGGAAGCTCAAAATCACTGATGATTACAAAACGTGTTTTATTATTGATAGAATCTTCGATATGTTCAAACATTACAGGGAGATCATATATTTTGCCCGCGATTTTTGAGCCAATGGCAGCACTTTGAGGTGTATTTGCGGCGAGTTGCACGGCACGTGCGGTAGAATCTGTGGGTATTTGCTCAATATGCGCTAGATTGTGTGCATTGAGGAAGCTACGACACTGCCCAAAGGCTATATCCTTAG
Organism: Helicobacter mastomyrinus; assembly: GCF_039555295.1. NCBI lineage: Bacteria > Pseudomonadati > Campylobacterota > Epsilonproteobacteria > Campylobacterales > Helicobacteraceae > Helicobacter > Helicobacter mastomyrinus. Next base: position 1,407,802 of record NZ_CP145316.1, read on the forward strand.
AAAAAATGGTCTTAATTTCGCCTAGATGTTCGCAATTACTCAAAAAACTATGATGTATAGGCAAAATCATATCGGCAATAATTTTAAAATCAAATCGCGCTAACAAATCAATGCTTTCGCCCACCATACCATTAGCATTGTTTTCAAGCGGCACGACTCCGTATTTCACGCGTTTAGTGCATAAGGCTTCAAAAACGGCACTGATAGTATTAAGCGGTATGTATTCGCTCATCGCGCCAAATCGCTCTTCAGCGGCTTGATGTGTAAAGCTACCAATGGGTCCTAAAAAGGCGACTTTTTGGGGCAATTCTAAATTGCGTGAGAGGGCAAAAATCTCTTGATAAATTGCTTCAATCGCGCGTAAATCCATATATCTACTGCCTTTTTGATTAAGCCTTTGGATAATCTGCCTTTCACGTTCTGGGCGGTAAATCGCACTACCATATTTATGCTTATGCGCTCCTACTTGCGCTACAAGAGCCATACGTGATTCTAGGGCGTTAAAGATTATATCATCAATCTCATCAATTTGCTTACGTAGCTGCCCTAATACCTCATCTTGTGGTGTCATTCTCTATCCCCTTTTTGCTATGAATAGATTTTGCTGTATCGTTTTTATATTCTTGCAATAGCTTTTCTTCATCTTTGAGCATAGATTCTATATTTTCTCTATGCTTGATAAGTCGCACATTTTCACCCATAAATGCTACTTCAGCCGGGCGCGGACGAGTGTTGTAGTTGCTCGCCATACTATATCCATACGCCCCTGCATCACGTATCATTAGCACATCTCCTGTGCTAAGTGGGGGCAGGGCAATGTTTTTAGCCAAAAAATCGCTACTTTCACAAATGGGTCCCACAATATCGCATAACTTCGCGCTATCATTTTGTCCTTGTTTGCTTTGTGAGAGGCATTTTATCGTATGTGTAGCGTGGTAGAGTGCGGGACGTATGAGGTCATTCATCGCTGCATCGACAATTACAAATCGCTTTGTGCCATTGTGCTTCTCATAAAGCACACTTGTGAGTAGCACACCGCTATTGCCCACAAGGAAACGTCCGGGCTCACAAATAATTGTCAAATCAAGCCCATATAATGCTCCTAAAATCGCCTGTGTATAGTCATAAGGATTAATAAGTGTTTCATTAGTATATTGTATGCCAATGCCTCCACCTACATCAAAAAACTTCAAATCAATTTTAAGTGCTAGGAGACTATGGGCGAGTTCTGCGATTTTTTGCGCTGCTTGTTTGATGGGCTCTAGCTCTGTAAGTTGGGAGCCGATATGAAAGTGAATCCCCACAGGCTCAAGAAATGGGGAATTTTTCGCAAAAATATACATTGATTTAGCTTGTTCTATATCTACGCCAAACTTGTTTTCGTGCAAACCTGTGGAGATGTAGGGGTGCGTTTTAGCATCGATATTAGGATTGACCCGCACAGAGATCCGCGCGATTGTATTAATGCTTTTTGCTAAAGATTCTATACGCGTTAATTCCTCCTCACTCTCTACATTGATAAATAAAATATCCGCTTGCAAGGCTTGTAGAATCTCATCATCACGTTTCCCCACACCGCTAAAAATAATCTTATACTTAGGAATCCCCGCTTTTAACGCCCTCTTTACCTCACCAATAGACACACAATCCGCTCCACTGCCAAGCGTGGCTAAATGGTGGATAATAGAGAGATTTGAATTTGCTTTTAATGCGTAGCAGATAAGTGATTTGCGTGCCTTGAAAGCGTCTTTTATTGCATTAAATGCGTGAGTGATAGCCCCTAAATCATACACATAAAGTGGTGTTTGATAGGTTTTTGCAAGATCAAGATAATCCATACTTTCTCCTTAGTGCTTTCCCCAAGTTAGGCAATATTTTTTTACTTTTTATTCTCTTAAAGTGCTTTTAGATATGAAGAATTTTAGCCACAATAGCATAATATTATGTTAAAATTGATAATTGCTTTATTGAAATTATTGCAAGGATTGTTATGGATTTGTCCCCCAATAGTCTTTTTATGCTTATAAGCATATTTTGTGTGGCTGTATTGGCGCTAGTTGTAGCCCTATGGTTTTTTGGACCAGCCCCTAAAAAGCCTGAGCCTTCGATAGAAGTAGAAATGCAAACAAACATAGAAGATATTATGAAGGTTTTAGACAATCCTAAAAGCGATTTGATTCAACTTCGTAAAGCAGCAGAAAGCTTCTTTACATACTATAACGATCTTCAATTGAGCGACTATCGTAAAAAAGCCTTTTTGTTTGCAGTAACTGTGCATAGAAATACCTCGACAGAACTTATCATTAATGCCGAAGAGCGTCTCAAAGAGCTTAATCCTGATTTAACAAGAGATCTTAACAAGACGCTTCATCGCGCTCTTGATGCACGTGGAATAGCTTGATTTATTGATTTATAAAGTTTATATGGCTACTATTTCTATTATCGTGCTATATAAATAAGCCCCTTAAAAAGGAAGTAGAAGCAAATCCCCCCCCTTTTTTTTTCTTGCTAAAAACTATTTAAAGAATCTTAAACTTCAAATAAAACAATTCACAAGTAGAAAACAAGGAGCAGAAAAATCCGTGATTTTGATATTATAGACTGTTCTTAATAATGATATAGCCTTATTGATTTAAGCTTTTGGCTTATAATTGCCTTTTTATTTTGCAAAAGCGAGTGAGATATGGCACAGGAGTATAACCCAAAAGAGATAGAATCTAAGTGGCAGCGCTATTGGCAGGAGCATAGGAGCTTTGAGCCTCTAGCGTTAGATTCTCAAAAAAAGAAAAAGTATATCTTAAGTATGTTTCCCTATCCTAGTGGGAATATCCATATGGGGCACGTGCGGAATTATTGTATCAGTGATGCACTCGCTAGAAATTATCGTCAAAGTGGTTATAATGTCCTGCATCCTATGGGTTGGGACGCCTTTGGTATGCCTGCAGAAAATGCAGCCATCAAGCATAAAAGCCACCCTAAGGCTTGGACGTATAGTAATATAGACACGATGAGGAGGGAGCTTAGCTCACTTGGGCTTAGTTTTTCACAAGAGCGAGAGTTTGCTACAAGTGATAGCATTTATACACGTTTTGAGCAGGAATTTTTCATCAAAATGTGGGAAAAGGGGCTTATCTATCGCAAAGAGGCGTATTTAAATTACTGTCCTAATGATAAGACGATTCTAGCAAATGAGCAAGTCATTGATGGGAAATGTTGGCGCTGCGATACGCCTGTGGTGCAAAAGCAGATGTTTCAATACTATATTAAGATTACATCTTATGCCGAAGAGCTATTGAGCGATTTAGACATATTAGAGGGGCATTGGCCTCCGCAAGTGCTAAGTATGCAAAGAAATTGGATAGGCAAGTCTAAAGGGCTGCATTTTGACTTTGTTTTGAGCGCAGATTCTATACAAAAAACGGGCATAGAGACGCTTTCGGTTTTTACTACACGTGCGGATACGATTTTTGGAGCTACATATTGTGCCTTAGCGCCAGAACACCCTATCATAGAGGCTCTATTAGCGCAAAATCATCTCGCGCCACATTTAATAGAATCTATTCAAAACATAAGAAACACAAATGCGCGGGATAGGGCGCAAAAGGATAAAATCGGCTTTGATTTGGGAGTGCGCGTTATCCACCCGCTGACAAATGAGGAAATTCCCGTATGGGTAGCAAACTTCGTGCTTATGGAGTATGGCACGGGAGCGATTATGAGTGTGCCAATGCACGATGAGCGGGACTTTGAGTTTGCTAAGACTTATAATCTCCCCATTAAATGCGTGATTGTAAAAGATAAAAATGCTAAGATTTCCACAGAGAATATACAGGCAGTAGCGGATATTGAAGAGGGCTATTTGGTCAATAGTGGGGAGTTTGATGGCTTAAGTAGCGCAGAGGCAAAAGAAGCCATTATCGCGCTTTTTGAAAAAAGGGGTATAGGCAAGGGCGTGATAATGTATCGTTTGCGTGATTGGGGCGTTTCGCGGCAGCGATATTGGGGTGCGCCTATCCCTATGGTGCATTGTGAATCCTGTGGCATTGTGCCTGAAAAATATGCCAATCTCCCCATTACTTTGCCTGAAGATGTGGTGATAGATGGCGAGGGCAATCCGCTCGATAAGCATAAAAGCTGGAAGTATTGCCATTGCCCACAATGTGGCAAGGAAGCCATACGTGAAAGCGATACGATGGATACCTTCGTGCAATCAAGTTGGTATTTCTTGCGTTACACTACGCCCTCATCTATGTGGCAGGAAAAGCCCTTTGATAAGGCACATTTGGCATATTGGCTCAATGTCGATGAATACATCGGCGGGATAGAACACGCTATTTTGCATTTGCTCTATGCGCGATTTTTCACTAAGGTATTACGTGATTTAGGCTATGTGGAGATTAATGAGCCATTTGCAAACCTGCTTACACAAGGTATGGTGCTAAAAAATGGTGCAAAAATGAGTAAGAGCAAGGGAAATGTCGTTAATCCCAATGATATTATCGCGCGTTATGGGGCGGATAGTGCGCGGCTTTTTGTGTTATTTGCCGCACCGCCTGTGCGTGAGCTAGAATGGAATGATAGCGCACTAGAGGGGTCATATAGATTCTTAAAACGGCTGTGGGATAGGGCAGCTCATATAGAATCTTGTGAAGAAAAGCCCTCTATTAATCATCAATCCTTAAGCAAAGCCGAGCAATATGCACGACAAAAAGTCTATGAAGCCTTGCAAAAAAGCCACGATATTTTTAGCAAAAAACAAGCAGGTTATCCTTTTAATACGCTTATTGCAGCGGCTATGGAAGCTTTTAATGCCTTAAGTGAGCAAGATAATACACAAGTGTGGAGCGAGGGATATTATATTTTGCTACATATTTTAGAGCCTATTGTGCCACATATCTGCTGGGAACTGAGCGAGAAATACTTTAAGCTAAGCAATTTTAAATATATTGTAGTTGATGAAGCTGCTTTGATAAAAGAACAAATAACCTATGCCATAACCATTAATGGCAAAAAACGTGCAGAAATGGAAGTGCCACTCAATCTAACAAATGAGGAGCTTATCTCTCAAGCCAAGCAAAATGTGGAAAAATGGTTGCAAGAAACGCAGATTCTTAAAGAAATCATCGTGCCCAAAAAGCTTGTCAATTTTGTGGTGAAATGATGAGATTTGTCGTATTGGTGGTGGCTTTATGGTTTTTTGTGGGCTGTGGCTATCAGCCTGTGGCACATTATGCACAAAATATTTTTAAAGATGGCGTGTATGTGGATATTATAGTCAATTCCTCTGTGCCAGAATCTAGTCCGGGGATTAAAGATGCGGTAAATAATGCAGTAATTAAGCGGTTTGGAAGCAAACTTAAGACTAGACAGGAAGCAAAGAGTTTCTTAAAAATTGATGTGCAAAACCTTACTCAAACACCTATTGCCTATAATCAGCAAGGATTTGTGAGTTATTATCGCACTAATATTGTGCTTGGCATTCATTTTGAAAATACTGATGGATCAAATTTTGATGTAACAAATAGCGGATATTATGATTATAGTGCAGATTTTACCTCAACGATTGTGCTTGATCAATATCGTTTAGATTCTATTGCAAATGCGGCTAATGTAGCCTTAGATAAATTTATCTCCCAAGTAGCATATTATGGGGAGTTTTATGATGAAAATCGATGATATTTCCCGCAAAGCTTTACAAAAGTTAGAATCATCTAAGAAACCTCCCACACCTTTAGCTTATTTCGAGACTTTTTATGAGATTGCTAAGCGTGAGGGTGGAGAGCAGATAGAGGAGCTCAATTGGCAGAAGTATTGGCTCAACAAATTTGACTTTGATAAAAATGCACAAGAGCAACTTAAGGCCGCACGTAATCCTAATGAATTTATCGATATGCTCGCATCGATACTAAAAGAAACCAAAGAAACATATTCTATAGAGCATACACATCAGCTCAAAACACTTATCCGCAAGCTACTTGGAATTATTGCTGATGTATTCTCCATTGGAGCAAAAAATCGCTTTGATTTTCTCTTCCGTTCAAATGGGCTTAATTACATTAACAGCACAAAAAGACTTATAGAGGGTTGGACACAATTTCGAGAATCTAAGGTGCATATTGATGTGCTTAAAAAGATAATAGGAATAGTTGTATTCACACTCCGCAAGCCCAATTCACAAGGGACTATAAGCAAGGAAGCATTGGAGCTTTCCTCTATGCTAATGATGCATCCTCAAGCATTGATTGAACTACGTATCCTTGAAAGGATAGAAAAGATACTAGGGATTAAAAAAATAGCTCAAAATACCCCTATTGTAACAGAAGAGCAAATACATAATAGCTGCTTAGCTCTGTTAAAGGTCAATAATGTATCCTTTTTGAGCCAAGGAGTAAACATTGATACCAAGCAAGCATTAAGTAAAGCTATGGAGATTCTAAAGAAAAAATGCCTTCTTGCCATTCAAAATGCTTCATTAGCCGGATATTACAATAGTGGTTTTGTGCTGATATGTAAGGATATGGACACCCAAAATGTGCTTAAAGAAATTGAGCCTATCATACAACAGCTAGAGAAGCAGAAATTTTCATATCAAGGAGTGTTGTTTGCTCTTGAGTTAGAATTAAATATGTTTAACGGAAGTGAATTTGACACTTTAGAGGAGTTAAACCAAAAACTTCTCTCTTTGCTTGATGATACGCTATCACCCTCTTTTGTAGCAAAGTCATAGGGGTAAAAATGCCAACACTTGATGAAGTGCTTATAAGCAAAGGTGGGGAATATGCACCCTTTGACACTACGCGAGTGCATAGAATCTATAAGCAAATCGCGCCATTATGCGGATTGGATGAATATTTGGGCAAAAGCTGTAAGATCATACATATTATGGGGACAAATGGCAAGGGCAGCACGGGGCGATTTATTGCTATGGGCTTAGCACAAAATGGCAAGAGGGCGCTGCATTTTAGCTCCCCGCACATTTTCGGCTTTAATGAGCGTTTTTATCTTGCTACACCAGATTCTCAAAACGATATAAGCTTCTCAGCCCTTGAAGCAGCACATCAGCACCTTTGGAGCATAGAATCTGTGCGTGAGGCAAGCTATTTTGAATATGCTACATTTTTGGCATTGTTTTTGGCAAAGGATTATGAATATCTTGTGCTAGAGGCAGGAGTGGGCGGAGAGTATGATTCTACCTCTGTGATAGGTGCAAATACGAGTGTTTATACACTTATTGGGCTAGACCACCAAGAAATGTTGGGTAATAGCATAGAAGAAATTGCATTAACAAAGCTTAGGGCAATGAGTGGGCGGGTAATAGTAGCAAAGCAACAATATGAAATAGTAGAGCAGCTTGCCTTGCAAATGGCTCAACAAAAAGCATTGCAATGTGATGTGTGGCAAATGGATTATAAAAGGCATTTAGACGATGATTTAAAGGGATTTGAAAAATATATTAAAACCTATTCTCTCCCCGCATTTTTATGTGATAATCTGCACACAGCCATACGCACTCTTGCATTTTTTGGAATGAAATTTGATTTCAGCACATTGAAGCCCTTAAGCCTTCGTGGGCGATGTGAAGCTCTAACGCCCCATATTACGCTTGATGTAGGGCATAATATCGATGGAGCAAGGGTCATACGCGAATATTTTAGGGAAAAAAGAGTGAATCTTGTGTATAATAGCTATCTTCAAAAAGATATTGAAGCCATTTTGCGCACGCTTTTGCCAATTATTAAGGAAGTTTTAATATTATCGGTGGAACATTCTAGGATATGCCCCAAAGAGAGCTTAATTAAGACTTTGGAAGCACTAGCGATTCAATATGAGGACTTTGATGTGGGGCAGATGAAAGAAAATGAGGATTATCTCGTTTTTGGCTCCTTTAGTGTCGTAGAGACATTTTTACAACTATACAAAGGGACATAATGCAAGATAAATTGATGATATCTATTATTGATGATAATGGTTCAAGGCAGTTTAGCGTTCATCATCTAGTGCAGAAAATAGCGCTTATTGCTGGGGTTGGCACTTTAGCAATTGTTGTTTTATATTTCATTGCGGCACGCTTTTTAATGAGTGAACTTGAAGTCATTTTGGCAAACAATATACAAGTGCGTGAGAACTTTCAAAGCATTTATGAAAAAAATAGTGAGCTAGAGCGGAATATTGATTACAAAACCAATGAATTCCTTAAGATCAGCAGTAAAATCAATGAACTTGAAAATATTGTAAATGTGCATCAACGTAATCACGAAACCTATCATCACCAAGATATTGATTTAGATTCTCTTACTCCTCTACAAAAAGATATGATTTTGAAGATTATTCCAAATGGCAATCCTGTAGATGATTTTGCCTCTAAAAATTTTCCTAGCAAGAGTGCTTCTATCTATACACTTGTTCAAGGCACACCTGTATATGCTACGGCAAATGGCATTATTGATTCTGTGCGGGTAGCAGGAGGAGAAAATCATCTTGTGCAAATTCAGCATTCTTATGGCTTTACCTCAAGCTATGGGCATTTAGGCAAGGTAGTGGTACAAAAGGGCGATTTTGTAACTAAAGGACAGGTGATAGGATATAGTGGTGCAAATGCAAGTTTGTATTATGATTTACATTTTATTGATTCTGCTCTTCCCGTGGCAAATTACACTGATTGGAATAATGAGAATTTTACCCAAGTGATTGATGTAAATAATGCCATTGATTGGAAGAGTTTAGTGTGGGCGCTTGATGATATTATTCAGCTAAAAAATTATCGTGTGAGCTACCAAGGCGAAGACCACTTAAGAGCTTATTAACCAATCATAATGAGTTTGAATAAATCCCGCTTAGTGCTTATGATTACCGATCAAAATGGATCGCGTTATTTTAATGTAAGCGCTATTTTTAAGCAAATTAGTCTTTATGTGGTTGTATTTATTTTAACACTAATGGTTTTTGGAGTGGTTTCCATTAAAACTTTTAGCGCAGAGATTAATAAAATGTCTGTATTGAATGAGACAATTATTAAACGTTATGAAAGAATGCTTGCCAAAAACGAAGCGCTTAATATTCAAATCGAGCAGAGAATCGAGGAAATGACACAAGTAGATAATCGTGTAGAGGATTTAGAAAGTATCATTGGCGTATCTATGCAGCCATTAGAAGAAGGAGAGAGCAATTTAGAACATCGTATTGATGCGGCTTCACTCACAGGCACACAAAAGGCTTTTGTGATGAAATTTGTCCCTAATGGCTATCCTATGGCAGGATATAATCGCATTTCCGCACCTTATGGGTATAGGACGCACCCCTTATTTTTCACACGTCATTTGCATACAGGTGTAGATTTTGCGACACCTATTGGCACACCTGTATATGCTACGGCTGATGGTGTTGTAACTTCAGCAAATTTTTCAACAGGTGGTTATGGTTATCTTGTTAAAATAGATCATTCACTCGGGTTTATGACATATTATGCCCATTTGAATAAAATAGTGGTGCAAAAAGGAATGTTTGTCAAACGTGGGCAGCTCATCGCTTATAGTGGCAATACAGGACAAAGCACTGGTCCTCATCTTCATTATGAAATACGATTTTTAGGGAAAGTCATTGATCCTAAAAACTTTATGGAATGGAAGATGAGCAATTTTGATTCAATTTTTGAAAAAGAAAGGAGTGTAGTATGGCAATCTTTGTTAGCGACAATAAACAACTTGATGGATTAGCCTCATCTGGAGGAGCAACTATCATCGCACAAGGCACAAAAATTAAAGGAGAGATTAATACAGATTGTCGATTGCATATCGATGGAGAATTTGAGGGAAATATTTATTCCAAAGACACGGTAATGGTGGGTAAAAGTGGCTTGGTGCGTGGCGATGTGCAAACAGCTTGTTTGATTGTAAGCGGACGCTTTATAGGGCAGGTAACCTCAAATGTGCTTGAGATTAAGCCTCAGGGACGAGTAGAGGGCGTAGTCGCAACGGCTGAATTTGTCATTGAGCGCAAAGGTATATTTATGGGGGAAAGCAAAACCAAAGACCTAAAGGCAAGTAAAGCTGATATTGCCTCACTTGAATTACCTAAAAAAGATAAATAATACGGGAGAGAAGTTTGATACAATCCCATCTGTACAGACTTCTCAAACAAGGGCATTTCACTTACGAGCTACTCCTTACTAATGATTCTAAACAAGCCCAAGATGCTTGTGAAGTCTTTAGCTTATTTGGCTCTCCCACGCCCTTTGTCTTGCCCGAGCTACCCATACATTTTGGCGATGATTTAAGCTCCTTTCGCGAGGAGTTTTTACACACGCTCAATGTATTACGGAAATTTTATGAGGCAAAATTCCCTAAGATTCTTATCTCCCCTATCGCAAGTGTGCTATATGCGCTTCCTAAGCAAGATATATTACAATCTTTTACGCTCACACGCTCCTCTCATTATGATTTTTCCGCGCTTAAAGAGCAGATTATTGAGTATGGATATGAATGTGTGGAGGTGGTGGAGCTAGAGGGGGAAGTGAGCTTTAGAGGAGATATTATTGATATTTTTATCCCTTATAGTGGCAATCCTAATCGCATTGCGTTTTTTGATGATGAGGTAGAGAGCATACGCACTTTTGACATACATACACAGATGAGTAATCCCAATGAATTGCAAGAGCTATGTATCCCTCCTGCGCTTTTTTCACTCAATCCACAAGAGAGTGAAAGTATCCAATCTCAAGTACAAAAGAGCAATTTTGAAGGATTCAGTAAAGATATAGCCTCGTTTGGATTCTGGTTTCTAGGAGAGGGAGCACATTTTCTGCCGTTACAATATTGCACGTTGCTTACACAAGAGGCTTTGAGTGAGGCAAGTGAGATCTATAGCCTTAATCCTATGGAGAAAGCCCTGCCTTTAAAAGATATAGAATCTTTGTGTGTGTGTGAAATATGCGAGGGATACAGCGATATAAACTTCGTGCCAAATAATCTTGTCTCAATGATAAGGACACATTCTAATCGCGCTATTACGCTCATAACGCATAATGATATTAAGCTTAAAGCCTATGATAAAAGTGATTTAGAGGGTGTTAAAATAAAGCATTCTAGCGCGGTTGTGAATCTTATCACACCTGATGAATTGCTCCTTTCGCTCAATACCTTTGCACCAAAGCTCAAGCATAAAAAGCCTACCTTAAAGCTCAATGAAATCGCACAGGGTGAATATGTCGTGCATAGTGAATATGGCATAGGGCTATTTATGGGGTTAAAATCTGCCCAAATTGCTGGGGTGGTGAGGGATTTTATTGAAATTGCTTATCAGGGTGAGGATAGACTTTTATTACCGGTTGAGAATCTTAATATGATTGATAGATATGTGGCAGATTCTGGGCAGATACCCCTCCTTGATAGGCTAGGGAAAGGCAGTTTTGCGAAACTCAAGCAAAAGGTGAGGGTAAAGCTTTTAGAAATTGCCAATGGTATTATTGAGCTTGCCGCTAAGCGCAACCTTTTACAAGGCATAAAGATTGAGGTGCAAAATCCTGCATTGCTTACATTTCAAAATGCCTGTGGATTCACTCTTACAAAAGATCAAGTGCGTAGCATTGAGGAGATTTATGCGGATTTATCTTCGGGCAAGGTAATGGATAGACTGCTAAGTGGCGATGTGGGCTTTGGCAAAACAGAAGTGGCGATGAATGCCATATATGCTACCTATTTGTCCGGTTATCAGTCCGCAATGATAGTGCCTACTACATTGCTTTGCTCACAGCATTATCACGCCCTTGTAGCGCGATTATCACCTTTTGGTGTGCGTGTGGGACGATGTGATAGATTCTTAAAAGGCAGTGAGAAAAAGCAGCTTTTTTGGGCACTTAAAAATAATGAAGTGCAAGTGGTGGTAGGCACTCACGCGCTTTTTGGGGCGGAGTTTGCAAAATTAGGGCTTATTGTGGTAGATGAGGAGCATAAGTTTGGCGTGAAGCAAAAAGAACGTATCAAGGAGATAAGCGCTAATACGCATCTTTTAAGTATGAGTGCTACGCCTATCCCGCGCACGCTTAATATGGCACTCTCACAAATCAAGTCCCTAAGTTCACTGCAGACTCCCCCGATGGACAGAATTCCGGTGCGGACATTTATTAAAGTTAGCAAAGATTCATTGCTTAAAGAAGTGATTTTGCGTGAGCTTAGGCGTGGTGGGCAGGTATTTTATATTCATAATAACATCGCAAGTATTCAAAAAAGGGCTAATGAATTACAAAGCCTCCTTCCACAGCTTAAAATCGCTATATTGCATTCACAAGTGGATAATGCCACAAGCGAGGCTATTATGTGTGATTTTGCAGCAAATAAATACAATCTTTTACTTTGCACGAGCATTGTAGAATCTGGCATTCATCTCCCTAATGCCAACACGATTATTGTGGCTGTGGCGGATAGATTTGGCATAGCGGATCTGCATCAGCTGCGAGGACGTGTAGGGCGGAGTAATAAAGAGGGGTTTTGCTACTTTTTGCTTCAAGATATGGATTCTATCACGCCTGAAGCAAAAAAGCGGCTTATGGCATTAGAGAAAAATTCATATCTAGGCAGCGGGGAAAATTTAGCCTATTATGATCTAGAGATACGAGGTGGTGGGAATCTTCTAGGAGAGGCGCAGAGCGGACATATTAAAAATATCGGCTATGGATTGTATTTACGTATGCTGGAGGAGTGCATTCATTATTTAAGCGGTAAGGGCGTGGCAGCACAAAGTCAATGTGATCTAAAGCTTAATATCAATGCCTATCTTAACCCTCAGCTTATCGCAAGCGATAAATTGCGCTTGGAGCTGTATCGGCGATTATCGCTTTGTGAGAATATAAGCGCGGTCAATGATATAGAATCTGAGATTTTTGATAGGTTTGGTGCGCTTGATAAGGAGAGTGAAGCCTTTTTGGAACTCATACGCATAAAAGTCTTAGCTAACGCTTGTGCTTTGAAGCAAATAATGCACTATGGGCAGAATATCACTTTTGTGTATGCGGATAATAGCAAGGAAAGCGTGGTATCGCCTAGCAAGGATTGGGACGATGTGATGGAGAGCATAATGGTATTTTTACGCAAGAAATTACAAAAGTAAGGAGAGGGCAATGAGATGTGGCTTTTGTGAGCGAATTAAGAAATTACGTAAGGTAGATGTTTTGATGATTTTATGTGTTTGTTTTTTTATGTATATTGCAAATTATTTTCAAATGAGAGAATATCGCGAACAAAAGGCGCAAGAGAAGCAAAAACTAGAGCAAAAGCAAGAAATTGATTTAAAAATCTATGAGGAATTGCAACGCAAGTGCTACTTCGGGCAGGATAAACAAGCCTGCCAATCACTCAAACAATTTTAAGTCATAAGATATTTTATATTGGCTGCTTTTTGCCCTATATAATCGGTCTATTATTTACCACATTTGCATTAGTGGGTGTAAGTAATGCTATAAATATTATTGATGGCTTTAATGGTTTAGCAAGTGGTGTGTGCTTATTGGTTTTATGTGCTATAGCGTATGTGGCTTATGATGTAGGAGATAGAGAAATATTATATTGCACATTAGCTCTTATAGGAGCAGTTGGAGGATTCTTTATATGTAACTTTCCTTTTGGATATATTTTTTTAGGTGATGGCGGAGCATATTTTTTAGGTTTTATCATAGGTATATTATTAGTCATTCTTACACAAAATAATGAATCTGTGAGTGCCTTTTTTGGCTTAAGTGTGATGATTTATCCTATATGGGAAGTCCTATTTTCGATATGGCGACGCAAGAAGCGTGGACTAAATGCTACTAGCCCTGATGATTTGCATTTGCATACATTGCTTTTTAAAAAGCTAAAAAGCAATGCTCTTACCTCAAGTGCTATTTTGTGTGTGCAGATTCTTATCATTGGCATAAGCATTGCCTTCTATTCTCGCACATATATACTTATAGCTTTTATTGTGGGGTTTACAGCCATTTATCTCATTGCGTATAAGGGATTGGAAAGAAACTATTGTGTATCAAGCCTGTGAAGAAAAGCACTTAATGTCTTGCGATTTACTTTGAATTTTTGAGCTATTTGCACCAGCGGGATTTGCTTTTGGCGCATATACAATATAGAATCTTTATGAGGATAAAGTTTTAAGGCAGAAAGAGGCGTGCTGCCCTGTGGTCGCCCAAGCTTTCTCCCCTCGTGCTTGATACGCAAGAGGGCTTCTTTGGTGCGTTGAGAGATAAGATGCCGCTCAATCTCCGCATTTAGCCCAAATGCAAAGGCTAAAACCTTAGAGTTAATATTATCCCCTAATTCGTAGTTTTCTTTAATAGAGTAAATCGTAATGCCTCGCTCCATACATTGATTAAGCACACCCATAATCTGCAAAATACTCCTGCCAAGACGGGAAATTTCACAGATAATAAGGCAATCTCCCCTCTTAGCTTTTTTGATGATTTTGCCAAGTTGACGATAGCTAGGACTAATCATACCGCTTATTGGTTCCGCACAGACAGAATCAATATGAATATGATGCTTTTCACACCATTTTTGAATTTCAAAATATTGATTTTCAATACTTTGCTTGTGAGTTGATACCCTCAAATATGCGTAGTTCATACAACATCTTTTTTTAAAGAGTATTAAAGCCCAAAGCGAGTTAATTTTGCATAAAAATAGGTATAGCATAGCGCAAATGCCGCACATAGCACAAGCAAAATAACTGTGTGATGATAGTAATAGACGCTTAGGGCAACAAAAGGGATATTCAATGCCAAAATCAAGCACGAAGCATAGGCATTAGAGCGAGTAACGCGCTTAAAAACAAGCATATGAAAATGCACTTTGTCAGGCTGTGTCGCGGACATTTTACGCTTGATACGTTTACGCCATATCGAAAATAGGACTTCCCATATAGGATAAATCATCACACTTAAGCCAAAAAAGGCACTCACAGATTCATTATTTTGTGTAAGAATGACTAATAATATACCTATGATAAAACCTAAAAAATATGCTCCGCCATCACCTAAAAAAATATATCCAAAAGGAAAGTTACATATAAAGAATCCTCCAACTGCTCCTATAAGAGCTAATGTGCAATATAATATTTCTCTATCTCCTACATCATAAGCCACATACGCTATAGCACATAAAACCAATAAGCACACACCACTTGCTAAACCATTAAAGCCATCAATAATATTTATAGCATTACTTACACCCACTAATGCAAATGTGGTAAATAATAGACCGATTATATAGGGCAGGGTAAAGCCTAGGGATAAATCTTTAAGATACAAATCAAGCATAGTACATACACCAAAAGCAGCCACACATTGCATTAAAAGTCGTATTTTTGGCGAGAGATTCCCACGAAAATCTTCTATAAGCCCACTCGCAAAAATCACACTAGCACCAAGTAGAATCATCATAATCTCAAAATGTGAGGAATAGCACAGAATTACCATAATGCAAAACGCACCAAAGATACTTATGCCACCTGCTCTAGGGGTAGATAGGGTATGAAAACGTTGAGGCTTACTAGAAGTGCCGCTATCAATAAAAATTCTGTATTTTTTACTCATACCAATAATCAACACGCACAACACAAGGCTGATAATAAAACATAGGCATACAATTTTTATTTCTATATGGGACACAGCTCTTCCTTAGGGTAATTTAAAGTAAAATTGCATTCTACACAAGCATTACTGAATCTTTACCCCAACAATACCTTAAAAACGATGGGTTGGTTTATTGATGATTTATAGAAACTACTTGTAAATGTGTTAGAATCCGCCTCATCTTTGATTCATTGGATTGTTTATGCTCCTTGCCATTTATAGTGTGTCTGTATTTATTTTTATCGGTTATATTGCCAAGCTTTTGCGCCTTGTGGGGAATAAGCAAAGTGGTATTTTGCTTGGTTTTTTGCTGAATTTCGCCCTCCCTGCACAAATTTTCAATGGCACTTATCACGCACATATTGATATCGCATTTTTATATGTATGCTTAATTAGCCTATTATGCTCTATTAGCGGTGGAGTGGCACTTTTTGGGATTGGTAAAATGCTAAAGCTTGAGCGTAATTCTATTCTTGCCATGAGCTTTATGGGTGCATTTGGAAATACGCTTTTTTTAGGACTGCCTATTGTCAATGGCGCACTTGGGGAATCCTATGCAAACAAAGTCATTATTTATGATCAAATCGTTACAGGCATTCCTATTGCCTTCCTTGCACCGCTTATATTAAGCCTTAATGGCAAAGGGATTTTTAGCGTTAGGGCGATTACTTTGCGTCTTTTTCAAAGTCCGCTCTTTCTGTCTTTGCTCTTTGGTTTGGCGTTAAAGTTTCTGCCTTTAGAGATTCCTGATGAACTCTTTATTCCCCTTAAAAGTCTTGCGCAAACGGCTACACCCGTAGCTCTCTTTGCCATTGGGGTGCAGATGAGTCTTAAAAGTGTTAAAGAGGAGTGGAGGCTCACCGCTCTGCTTCTGTTTGGGAAAATGATAATCGCGCCTCTTATGCTTTTTATCGTTGTGCTCGTTAGCTTTGGGGGATTCAATGATTTGTGGCGTATGGCGCTTATTGAGGTGGCTATGCCGCCTGTGGTGAGTGCAGGGGCTATAGTGATTAAAGCAGGGCTTAATGCAAAACTCGCAGTAAGTGCTATTGCGTTTGGAATCTTGCTTAGCTTTGTGAGTGTGCCTCTGTGGCTTCTTGTAACATAATAAAATGCGCCATAGTGCTTTTCAAAAATGCCTTGCATTTATTTTTTTTTTTTTTGTTAAAATAGACTTCCATACTAGAATAAGGAAATATTCCTCTATTTGTATGTAACTTTTTTCTAAGGAGTTCTTAATGAAGAAGCTTGTTTTAGCTTTAGGTATAGGCGGTGCAATGGCATTTTTTAGTGGTTGTGCAATTGGCAGCACAGCTGGACTTGCTTCAGGAGCATTATATTCTGATATGACTGGTCCTGTAGCAGCTACTTCTGCAGCTGGAAGTTCTAAAGAAGGTCGAGCTACTTGCTCAAATATTCTTGGTCTTATCTCTGTAGGTGATTGCTCTGTTGATGCAGCCAGCAGAAATGGCAATGTTTCCCAAATCAAAAGTGTAGATACAAAAATATGGAGTATTTTAGGTATTTACACTGCTTCAACAACTATTGTTAAAGGTAACTAAGACCTCAATCTACTCTAGCTTACCAAAAGTAAAACCCTTTTGGGTAAGCAGAGGGACAACTTCTTTAATCCCTGCAAAAGTATCGCTTTTAGGTTTATTAAAGTGATAAATCAAAATACTGCCATTTCTTACTTTTGAGATTTGCTCTAGTATTTTCTTTTTAGAAAAGGTCGCTCCGCCATCGCCTAGCACATCAAATCCCGCAATTTCATAATTCAAATCTTTGAGTATGCTAACTGCTACCTCATCATAATACGCCGTGCCTGAACGAAAATATCGTGGTTTCTTGCCTGTGAGTGTAAAAATGCGCTTATCATTTCCCATTACTTCATCATAAATTTCTT
This sequence comes from Helicobacter mastomyrinus, assembly GCF_039555295.1. Classification (NCBI taxonomy): domain Bacteria; kingdom Pseudomonadati; phylum Campylobacterota; class Epsilonproteobacteria; order Campylobacterales; family Helicobacteraceae; genus Helicobacter; species Helicobacter mastomyrinus. The sequence goes on from NZ_CP145316.1 coordinate 1,425,318, forward strand.
TTATAGAATTTGTGCCCTTGATATTATAAATGCTTCTGCCATTCACACTTAATGGGAGATGTCTTGTGCCGTGATTTTGTATAGAAAAAAGTGGATTATGTGCTAGGGCTAAAAACTCACTAGGGTGTTTATCAATCCAACGCGAGTTGATAAATAAAGTCGCTGGAATCTGCTGTGTGATAAGATAATCAATCAATGCCTTATCATAGTCGCCACCACAGGCATCAAAAGTAAGATAGATAGTAGGTTTAGAATCATTTGGCAAAAGTGTAGTAATGCCTTGCAAATCCTCACCCCACTGTGTAGGAGCGATATGTGCATATTTTGACTCCAGCGCTTGCAAGCTATAAGCATGAAATGAATGCAAGAAAAACACCTTGTAAGCAATAACTGATACAAAACAAATAATACCTATGATCAAAAAGCTAAGCAAAAAACGCTGTTTATTCTTCATCGGTATTACCTGCTATTCCCCCACTGCTCTCTGCTTCACCCCCTTCTTCAAAATACGTCTTTTGAATCTGAATCATTGCATTAATAAGCTCCTTAGCAATACTATGGCTAAACCCCACTGCATTAAGCAAAGAAGTGCTATTTTGCACGCTTAATTCTTTTTTGCTTAGTAAAGATTCAATATATAAAATAGAGTTTTTATCCATTTTTTTAAACACCTTTTTCTCCGCCTTAAGCTTTACAATGACTTCTTGGGGGTGCATATCCTCATAAGTATTAATCTCATTAATATTGCGCAAAAGCAAGGCTAAATGTATCCTTAGGTTATTATATTCATTTGAGAGAATTACATTTTTAGAAAGACTATTTTTCTTGAGATTAGGCTGCAAAAGCTCCATATTTTTGATAGCCTCTACGATATGACGGGCAGATGAAGTAAGCAGTGCAAACTTACGGATATAGTTTTGATCTTGTGTGTGGGCTTGAGCTTGTGTGGAAAAATCTAAGATTGCATTAAAAAGGACTTTAATTTTTTTAATATAAAAAATCTCTACATCTATATCTTCTTTTGCCCATATATTTGCCTTAAGAATGTCATTTATATCTTTTTTACTCTTAATATCCGCACGTGAAAAGCCAAGTGTATGGGCGATAAGCTCAAAAGCGTTATCATAGAGATGTCCAATCTCGTGTCTAAGGGCTAGCAAAGCTGTATCTTGATATTGCACGATCGTATCATTTACGTATAGGGGTTTATCCACCTGTGTGCTTTTCTCTTTTAAAACCCTTTCAAGGAAAGAGGATATTTTAGGTATAAGCGGTAGAAGCAGCACAACAGCAACAAAATTAAAAAGTGTGTGAAAAACAGCAATCCTTAGCACGCTTTCCTCACTTAAGTCAAGTAGTGAGGAAAGCGTGCTATTTATCCATACAAAATAATCAAAAGTAGCAATCACAAGGACTGCTATACCAAAATTAAAAATACAATTTGCTACGGCTAATCGTTTGCCATCAATATTTGTGCCAAGGGAAGAGATAAGAGCTGTCATTACTCCTCCTACACTTGTCCCAAGCGTCGCTGCAAGGGCATTCTCATACATCAGGCTACCTGTGGCAAAAGCCGAAATAATAATCGTCAAAGTCGCGTGTGAGCTTTGCACAATAGCCGTCATCAATGCCCCAAGCCCTACAAAAAGTAGCACCCCACGCAACCCTTCCATAGAATACTGCGCAAAATCAACGACCTCCTTATATTCCTCAAAACCATCTTTGATATAGCCCACGCCCAAAAAGAAAAAGCCAATCCCTATAAGAATCTGTCCTACCCCTTTAGCCGATTTTGCATTTTGAAAATTAAACAACACACCTCCTACAATCAGTGGCAGCGCTAAAGCAGAGATTTTCATGCCACTCACCCCGGCAATCAACCACGAACCCGCACTATTGCCTAGATTCGCACCAAACATCACGCCAATACCTTGAGCCAAACTAAGCAATGAAGCAGATACAAAAGAGATTGAAAGCACTGAAACTAAAGAAGAACTTTGCATAATTGCTGTGACAACTGCCCCAAAGGTTACGCTTTTAACCGCAGTATTAGTAGAAGTAGCAAGCAGATTTTCTAAGAATCCTCCATTAAAGGCGCGAAATCCATTTCCCAAACTCAACATACCAAAAAGTAAAATAGCTAGTCCCGCGCTTACGCTTGTGAGTGCCTCGCTTGTAGATACAAAATATACAAAAGCAAGGATACATAAGGGCATAAGGTATTTTTGAAACATATACTTCCCCACGTTCGTTTATTTTGTGGCCGCATAAAGTATAAAACTACACTTTATGCTTAAGACCACTTTGCAAGGGAAACCCCACTCATTCCCAGAAGGAGTCCAAAAGTTTCTGTTTATTAAGATACTTATAAATGAAATGAGTATTGTAACCTTTTACCCTTAATATAAATCATTAAAAATAAAATCTTCAAAGCCATTATGTTAAAAAGCTCCATAGAAAGTTTAATGTGCTACTGCTTCGCTTATGCCTACGCCACTCTCTGCTCTAAAGTTTTGCGCATTGAATCCTGCTCTATCAATCTTAGCTCGTTTAGAATTATCAAGCATAGAGATAAGGTATATCGCAACAAAAGTAAGTGGCATAGTAAAGATTGCCGGGTGATCATAAGGGAAAATCGCGCTCTCAAAGCCAAAGCTCTTTACCCAAATACTAGGGCTTAAAATCACTAGCACAAGCACCACGATAAGTCCCAATAAACCGCCCCAAAATGCACCTTTGGTTGTAAGATTTTTCCAATAAATACACAAAAGCAAGATAGGGAAATTCACACTTGCAGCAATGGCAAAGGCAAGTCCCACGGTGAAAGCGACATTTTGCTTCTCAAATACTATACCTAAAGCAATCGCGCATAACCCGATAAATATTGTGGCGATTTTGGTTACTTTCATCTCAAGTTTAGCATCACACACACCATTTTTGCAGACATTCACAAATAAATCGTGGCTTATCGCACCAGCCCCAGCAATGGCTAATCCAGACACAACAGCCAAAATCGTAGCAAAAGCCACTGCAGAGATAAAGCCCAAAAACACATCTCCGCCAATGACTGCGGCAAGATTCACAGCTACCATATTAGCAATGCCATTGTAAGTGCCATCAGGGTTGGTAAAATCAGCATTGCCTAGTAATAATGCAATCGCCCCAAAACCAATAATAAAGGTAAGAATATAAAAATATCCTATCAAGCCTGTGGCATAAAATACCGACTTGCGCGCTTCTTTTGCATCTTTAACGGTAAAAAATCGCATAAGGATATGAGGTAATCCAGCTGTGCCAAACATAAGCGCCAATCCAAGCGATAGTGCAGAAATACTATCAGATAAGAATCCGCCCGGAGACATAATAGCCTCTCCCTTAGGGTGATGTTCGATTGCTTGAGAGAAATAATAATGCAAGTCAAATTTTGTATGATATAAAATCATAATCGCCATAAAACTTGCTCCGGCTAAAAGCAAAATAGCCTTGATGATTTGCACCCAAGTAGTTGCGTGCATTCCTCCAAAAACGACATAGCAAATCATAAGCACCCCTACAAGCACAACAGCTAATGTATAGGGCAATCCAAAAAGCACCTGAATGAGCTGTCCAGCCCCCACCATTTGCGCAATCAAGTAAAAGACAATCACACTTAAGGCTGAAATAGCCGAAATAATGCGGATAGGCTTTGCCTCAAGGCGATAAGCGGTAATATCAGCAAAGGTGAATTTGCCAAGATTCCTAAACTTTTCTGCAATGAGGAATAAAATAATAGGCCAACCAGCCAAGAATCCAATCGAATAGATCAGCCCATCAAAGCCGTTAGTAAAGACGAGTGCGGTAATACCCAAGAAGCTTGCTGCACTCATATAGTCTCCAGCGATAGCTATGCCATTTTGCGCTCCGGTAATATTCCCCCCAGCCGTATAGAATCCACTTGCTGATTGGCTTTTCTTATTTGAAAGATAAGTAATAAACAATGTAGCTAACACAAAAGTAAGAAACATACCAATAGCTATGGGATTAACCTCTGCCTTTGCCCCACCCATATCAATAGATGCCCCATAAAGAGGGCTTAAACTTAGCAATACAAATGTATATATTTTGATGAATCTTTGCATTATTGTGCCTCCTGTGATGTATGTTTTGGCTTATAGTCTCTATATGCAATCTCTCCGTTTTGAAGCGATTCTATTACATTGTGCTTTTGTAATGAATCCAGGATTTCTTGCTGCTCTTTATCAAAGTATGTATTTGCCAAAAATGTGTAAAGTCCCGTAGCTACGATACACAATACGATAAGAAAGACTCCTAATATAATGCCAAGCGTAATAGAGCTAGGTCCTAAACGATACCCCAAAACATCGGGGAATAATCCTACGCCCAAAATAAATATATAATAAGCACAGAGAATCACCACTGATAAAATCAGTGAAATTTTATTTCTAAACGAAACAAATTGCTTGAAGCTGAAAAGCACCTTTTCTTGTTCCTTGGATAGTTCCATCGCTTACTCCTTTTTATGTGTATAAATTCTACTACATTACCTTCATACTCAATTCATATATAAAGTAACAATAAATATCCTACAATAAAATATATGTAACAAAAAGTAATTATACAAAACTCATAGCAAAAAAGTAAAAAGGTAACATTTCTATCCATTTCTTTGCTGCTGCACTTCGTGCTACAAAGCCTTACGTAAAGAGAGATAAGCCCCTTTTATGCGCTCAAAGAATACACTTATCCAGCCTTTGGCAAATCCCACTAGAGCAAAACTAAGGCTTACCTTAATTTTATCTTGGCAGAATTTTGCAAGTGTGGATTAGCACTTCGTGTAAATCATCAAATGAGTTTTTAAAAGGCTAGATTCTATAATACTTTTACTCCTGCACTTCGTGCTTGTGTGAATAGAGTTCTTGCTTCAATACTTGCAAAGGGCTTAAAATTGAGATTTACTAAAACACATAGCCCAAAAGTGCGCTTACACCATAATAATAAAGATTATCCGCTTGATTGATAGCTGCTTTAAAATACCCATCAAGTCCTAATTGTATCTTACGTCTTGGCTCAAATCTCGCACCTATACTCAATCCTATACGATTATCATAGGGTTTATCAAAGCTTAATTTTTCTCCCCCGATAAATTGCAACTGCAGCTTTTGTGTGCTCAATAAAAACTGCTCATAGTCCAACCCAAAAAGCACATATTTACTCCTATCTATGCGATATGCCCCATCTAAGCCCACGCCTAAACTCATAAAATACGCATTGTATTGTGGCATAGATAAAGCCTTAGCCTTATCTGTAATACCTGATGTGAGGGCATTTTCTGTAAAGCCTGAAAACATATTATAACTTTGCAAAAGCCTAAAATAAGGCTTTAAGGAGCTTCTTCCTCTATTTGCTCCTAAACGATAGCCTAGCTTTGTATCTAAACTCACTTGATTAGTGCGATATGTGGCTTCAAAGATTTGATTAGCCGCAGTGTTGAGCTGTATCTTGCGTTTGCTATCAAGTGAGGAGGTAAAATAGCCTACATCAACATCTAGCTCAAGTCTATTATGAGGGAGCAAATACAAATGATAGTTTGCCCCAAGTCCAGAACTATAACTTTTATTGCTAAAAGAAGATTCTAAAAGTGTGTAATCCTGCCCCTTGCTTCGCATACTCCCATAGGTATAACCTCCATATACTGATAGCACAGCTTTTTTTATTTTAATATACGCTCCTAATCGCACTCCAGCAAATCCTCCATTTACACTACCTAAGATACTCCTTGTAATAGCCCCCGCATCAGCACCCAAAGGTGAGTTGCTTTGAGTGCTTATAGAAACTGCACTAATACTACCCTTAAGCACATCAAGCCCACTAAAAGGCGTAGAGATAAATTGTGAAAACAGGGCATTATTCAGTCTATTTACATCACTTGTAACACTTTGAGTGTTTGCTCCTGCAATAGTATAAATATCCTCTCCTAAAGCATTTACGATAGCCTTTTGGTTAGATTGAAGTGTGGCATTAAAACTATCAATAACATCTTGTTTGATATTTACTATCACTTCTCTCTTATCAGTGCTCAATGTAGCAGTAGCAAATTCTGTATTGCCATTCAGTAATGCGACACTACCCCCACCGCTCAATGTGCCGCTAATAAGTGTATGTGTGCCTCCACTTGCTCCTGCCATATTGTAAATAATGCTTCCGCTATTATTGACATTGCCTGTAAATGCACCCATTTTGCCATTATAGACACCAAAAGTGATTTTTTATACCTGTGTTACCCGCCGCGTAATCGTAATAAAATGAGCTTTATATTTCAAAGATTATAATTTTATAAAAATCGTAATTGTGTATATTCTGTGGGAATGAGACAATCCTCTGCCCTAATACACTGCGGATAGAATCCTGCCTCAAAACCCAACTCAAAAAGCCTATTCACAGCCTTTAGCTCCAGCTCACCCATTGATATAGAATCTGCATTTGCATAAAGATTAAGATACCTATCTAGCTCCTGTGCATTCACGCGCACCACCCCTCGCTCTAAAAGCATGTGGCTAAGGAGACGCTTATTTTGCACGGCAATTTGCACGGCTTTTGTGAGAATATTTTCGCATTCTATGGCAGTGGTAAGAGGCAAAGATCGGCGCAAAGCCATACCGCCAAGTGGCAAGGGCAAGTCCCCTCCGCTTAAATCTTGCCATATATCCCATATCTCTGCTTCTACGCATAGATTCTCATTGAAATTCAGAATAGATTCGTGGATAAGCACACCTGCATCAACCTCATCGCTTAACACGGCAGATTCAATATCTAAAAAATTTTTGTATATAATCTTTGCATGAGGATAGGCTAAGCGGAAAATCATCGCATTAGTGGTATGCTCCCCACTTAGAGCGACTTTAAAATGTTTTTTAAGCATTTTATCTTTACGTCTAATAAGCTTTGGTCCATAGCCATTGCCAAAGCTTACGCCCGTGCGTAAAAGCGCATAATCTTGCACAATAAGCGGATAAAGGGCAAAGGAAATCGCGCTAATATCATACTCGCCCTGTAAGGTCGCAAAATTAAGTGTTTGAATGTCTTTAGCCGTATTGGAAAATTGTAATTTTGTAGAATCTACCCACCCAAAAACTATCGCATAATACATAAATAAATCATCAGCATCAGGGCTATGGGCGAGTTTTATCATAGTGTCTCCTCAAAGTTTTATGTCAAATTATAAGGATAATTTAGTCAAACTTAGATAAAATCTAAACTCATTTCACGTTCACGCAAAACAGAAAGGATATAAATGGTAGATGAGAAAAAGCAAAAAGCTATTGAACTTGCTTTGAAGCAAATTGATAAAGCCTTTGGCAAGGGTGCTTTGGTACGATTAGGTGATAAGCAGGTAGAAAAAGTAGAGTGTATATCCACGGGCTCGCTTGGGCTTGATATGGCTCTAGGCATAGGTGGTGTGCCTAAGGGTAGGATTATTGAAATCTATGGACCAGAATCAAGTGGAAAGACGACTTTAAGCTTACAAATCGTGGCAGAATGTCAAAAAAATGGTGGTATTTGCGCATTCATAGACGCAGAACATGCCCTTGACGTATATTATGCCAAACGTTTGGGTGTAGATACAGAGAATCTGCTTGTATCTCAGCCTGATACGGGAGAACAGGCATTAGAGATTCTAGAAACGCTCACACGTAGCGGTGCAGTGGATTTAATAGTTATAGATTCGGTAGCAGCCCTCACGCCTAAAGCAGAGATTGAAGGCGATATGGGAGACCAACACGTAGGCTTACAAGCACGGCTTATGAGCCACGCTTTGCGTAAGATTACAGGTGTATTACACAAGATGAATGCGACTTTGATTTTTATTAATCAAATTCGTATGAAAATTGGCGTAATGGGCTATGGTAGTCCAGAGACTACTACTGGTGGGAATGCGCTAAAATTTTATGCGAGTGTGCGTATTGATGTACGCCGTATTGCAACATTGAAGCAAAATGACCAGCAAATCGGAAATCGCACAAAAGCAAAAGTAGTGAAAAATAAAGTCGCTCCACCTTTCCGCGAAGCAGAGTTTGATATTATGTTTGGCGAGGGTATTAGCAAAGAGGGCGAGATTATCGATTATGGCATCAAGCTTGATCTTATCGATAAAAGTGGTGCGTGGCTTAGTTACAATGACAAAAAGCTTGGGCAAGGACGCGAGAATGCAAAACTGCTCTTAAAAGAGGATAAGGCATTAGCAGAGGAGATTATTGCAAAGATTAAGGAGCAAATTGGCGCTCAAGATGAGATTCTGCCTTTACCCGATGAGCCAGAATCTAATGAGTAAATATATCTTTTAGGAGAATACAATGGTTTATATCGAACATATTGACGCACAAGAAGTAATGGATAGTCGTGGGAATCCCACAGTAAAAGCTATGGTAAGACTAAGCGATGGCACGAGGGCATCGGCTATCGTGCCAAGTGGTGCAAGCACAGGCAAGAGAGAAGCGCTCGAATTACGCGATGGCGATAAGGATAGATATTTAGGAAAAGGTGTTTTGAAAGCCTGTGCGAACATTAAAACAGAGATTGCCACACAGCTTAATGGCGTCTCCCCCTATGATCAAAGCAAGATTGATTTGATCCTAAAAAAAATAGATGATACAGATAATTATTCAAAACTTGGTGCAAATGCGACTTTGGGTGTGAGTATGGCGATTGCTAGAGCGAGTGCGCAGTCTTTGCATTTACCCCTTTATCGCTATTTGGGCGGGAGCAATGCACTTACTATCCCCACCCCTATGCTTAATATTATTAATGGTGGCTCTCACGCAGATAATACGGTAGATTTTCAAGAATATATGATTATGCCTTTAGGCTTTGATAGCTTTGCAGAAAGCCTGTGTGCCTCTGCTGAAGTCTATCATCACTTAAAAGCTATTTTAAACGAGCAAGGCCATATTACGAGCATTGGTGATGAAGGAGGATTCGCTCCAAATCTAAAAAACAATGAAGAGCCCATTGAAGTGATTTTAAAGGCTATTGAAAAGGCAGGGTATAAGCCGCTTGAAGAGATTGCTATCGCGCTTGATGTCGCAAGTAGTGAGCTTGTAGGCAAAGATAGTATGTATCATCTAGCAGGAGAGGGCAAGGTGTTAGATAGTGCAGGTATGATTGAATATTATGAGAATCTTATTGCAAAATATCCTATTGTGTCAATTGAAGATGGGCTAAGTGAAGATGATTGGGAGGGGTGGAAGCTCCTCACACAGAAGCTTGGCAACAAGATTCAGCTTGTGGGAGATGATTTGTTTGTTACCAATAAAAAAATCTTGCAAGAGGGTATTAATTCAAATATTGCTAATGCCATTTTAATTAAACCTAATCAAATTGGCACGGTGAGTGAGACAATGCAAAGTATGCGATTGGCTCAACGCAATAATTACAAGTGCATTATGAGCCATCGCAGCGGTGAGAGTGAAGATACCTTTATCGCAGATTTTGCCGTAGCACTTAATACTGGTGAGATTAAGACAGGCTCAACGGCACGAAGTGAGAGAATTGCAAAATACAATCGTTTGCTTGAGATTGAACGTGAAATAAGCGACACAGAATACATAGGAAAAACGCTTTTCAAACGATAGGATAAGAGGTTTATGGAACACGAAGAGATACTAGAAAATCCTTCAAAGATATGGCGATGGCTTTACACCAATCGCATTTGGCTTCTTGTATTTGGGCTTGTTGTGATAGGCGGATTTTATATGGGCTTATTGCTTTTTGGGAATAATTCTGTGGAGGTGCTTTTACGCTTGCGGGCGCAAAAGGCACATTTGATAGAGGAGGCACAAATTATTGAATTACAAAATGCACGTTTGCAAAAGCAGATTTTTGATTTAAAGAGAGCAAACCTTGAAAAATAATATATGGATAGGCTGTGTATGTTTATGCTGTACTTTGCTGCTTTGGGCAAGGGACAATCCTTTTGAAACCGTGATTACACAAAAAGCAGAAGAGCATAAGCCTCCTACTATGAATCAAGACCCGCTCTCAAGTGTGGAGTTTGTGTTACCAAGCACGGCGAGGATTCTTAAAAGCGTGCAGGTTACCTATCAAAACCTTGATGGCTCTATTGAAAACAAAACTATTCAACTTGATGAAAGCATTGATTGGCATTATCCATTGCTTATTGTTCAAAAAGCACAGGGAGCACCTTATAGTGCAGAAAATCGCTTTAAACTAGGCGAGTTTGAGCTGATAGTTAATAGAAATACACTTTTTATCGCTACACGTAAGAAAATGCTACGTGATTTTGTATTGCCTGAACCCTATCGACTTGTGATTGATATTGAAGGCGCAAGAGACAATCAATCTCAAAAAACCAAGTTGAATAAAAAATATTTTAGTGGTGCGGAGATTTCTACACACGAAGGATTTTATAGAATCTCCCTTGATTTAGATGGACGTTATAAATACACTATTTCACCTCAAAGTGATGGCTTTATAGTAACTTTGGAGTAGGATTTGGAAAATATCGTTCTCATTGGCTTTATGGGCAGTGGTAAAACTACTATCGGTAGAGAAATCGCATTGCTTGGTGGGAGATTCTTGCTTGATACAGACCATATCATAGAGCAAAATATGGGTAAGAGTGTGAGTGAAATTTTTGAATCAGTAGGGGAAGAGGGCTTCCGCCGTATAGAATCTCAACTTATTTTATGGCTTTCTGCAAATGTAAAAAATGCCATAATCGCCACAGGCGGAGGTATGCCTATCTATAATGATATAAGCTATTTGGGTAAGGTATTTTGGCTTGATGTAAGTTTTGAATCTATCCTTAAACGTCTTAATACGGCTCAAATCAATCAGCGCCCACTCTTTGCAGATGCGAATCAAGCAAAGCAGCTTTATGATGAGCGCAAAAAGATATATGAGAAACAAGCTCATTACATTGTAAGTGGAGATACTTTTGTAAATGAGGTAGCACGTAAGATTGTTGAATGTATGGAGAGGGGCAATGAAATTTCTCTCTTAAAGCCACAAAGCTAATGTTTTAGGTGGATATATTAAAGTTTGATATTTTGCATTTTTTTGTTACAATTCGCGCTTAAACCTAGAAAGGCAAGGGTATTATAAATTGGAGTTTATTAATCTTAAAGCGCAGTATGAAAGCTATCAAAAAGACATTGATAGAGCGATACAAGATGTATTGCAATCATCGCAATTCATTATGGGAAAAGCAGTAAGTGATTTAGAATCCACATTGAGTGCTTATGTAGGGGCAAAACAAGCCATAGCCTGTAGTAGTGGGACCGACGCACTGATTTTAACACTTATGGCATTAGATATAAAAAAAGGCGATGAGGTGATTACCTCTCCATTTAGCTTTATTGCAAGTGTAGAGGCGATTATGCTTTTGGGCGCGAAGCCTGTATTTGCGGATATTGATGAAAAGAGCTATAATCTCTGCCCCACAAAGCTTGAGGGTGCTATCACTCCTCATACAAAGGCAATTATCCCTGTATCGATTTTTGGGCAAATGGCAGATATGGAATCTATTAATGCCATTGCCGCAAAGCATCATATTCCTGTGATTGAAGATGCCGCGCAAAGCTTTGGAGCAAGTGAGACTTATAGTGATGGGAAGCGTGTAAAATCGTGTAATGCAAGCATTATGGCTACCACAAGCTTTTTTCCTAGTAAGCCATTGGGCTGCTATGGTGATGGGGGAGCAGTGTTTAGCAATGATGAATCCTTAGCGCAAAAAATCCGTTATTTACTAAATCACGGGCAGACAAAGCGATATGAACATCACTTTATAGGCTTAAATGCTCGGCTTGATGCACTCCAAGCAGCTATTTTAAATGTGAAACTCACGCATTTAGATACAGAAATTGCTAAACGACAAAAAGTAGCGCAATATTATAATGAACATCTTAAAGGCGTGATTACACCATTTGTCAAAAGTAGCGATACAAGCGCCTATGCGCAATACTCAATCCTCACCAAAAATCGTGTCGATATGATGAAAAAATTAGAATCTGCGCAGATTCCCTATGCAGTGCATTATCCTATCCCTTTACATTTACAGGAAGTCGTGCAAAAAGCCTATCCTTATAAAAAGGGTGATTTCCCTGTGAGTGAGGCAGTGTGTGATGAGATTCTCTCACTTCCATTTAGTCCATTTATCACGCAAGAAGAGCAAAATAAGGTTATAGAGGCAATCAATGGATAAGCCGATGAAAATCGCCCTTTTTGGCATTGGGAAAATGGGGCAGAACCACCTTAGAATCTTAAGTATGCTTAAAGATGTGGAGATTGCTTTTCTCTATGATACTAATGTAGAGCTATGTGAGGAGCTAGGCAAGAAATTTGGTATCAAAATGCTTGAAAATCTTGATACGGATTTAAAAAGCTGCGATGGTGCAATTATCGTAACGCCCACTTTCACGCATTTTGACTATATTAATAAAGTCAGCGATTATGTGAAAAATATTTTTGTAGAAAAGCCCCTTACCAATACCTTAGAATCTACGCAAGTCATCGTGGATTTAGCCCAAGATAAGGGGCTTAATATACAAGTAGGATTTATCGAGCGCTACAATCCTGCGGTGATTACATTAAAGCATATTTTAGCCTCTAATACAGATAAGATTATTAATATTGACTTTATCCGCACCAACAAGATGAGCTCACGCATTACTGATGTTGATGTGGTGATTGATTTGATGATACACGATATTGATTTGGCTCTAAATTTTAATGGTGATGTGCGGGATATTTACGCACATGGTGTAGTCATAGATGGTATGATAGAGTATGCAAGGGCGTGTATCGTGCATACCAATGGTGCATTTTCTAATATTGTCGCCTCCCGCATTACAGAGAAAAGACGGCGGCAAATCAGTGTAACAACGTATAATGAATATATTGATTGCAATTTGCTTCGTAAGGAAGTGTTTGTTGATAAGCAAAGCGTGGAACAAAGAATGGATAATGTATCTATTAGTGCCAATACAGAGACGATTGAGGTGCGGGGGCAGGAGAGCTTACTTTCAGAGTTAATTGACTTTGTGAGGTTATGCAAGGGCTCAATGCCATCTTTAACAGATAATCGCCCTAACCACAACGATGGTATGAGGGCTATGCAAATTGCTCATAAGATTCAAGATATTATCCACAAGACATATACATAAAGATTCTATGATTATGCTGTATGCAAATAGCAATGAATATTCCACTTGAATAAAAATGAAGGTATGAATCTAAGCCCTAAAACTATCTTAATAAGTGTGGATAAGCACTTTGTGTCAATGTGGTGTTTTACACAACAGCAAAGATATAATAGAATCTAACCAATGAAACTGGCTTGATGATGCCAACCCACACTTGCAAATTGTATGAGTAAATTATAAGTGTATCCTTCAGGTGCGAAGTGGAGATTTGACTGCACACAAAGTAAGACTTGTGGAGTTTTATCGCATTAGCAAAGGCATAATAATACCTACTTCATATTGCGAATTTTAGTTATCTCATCGCGCAGACGTGCAGCCTCTTCAAATTCTAGTGCCTTAGCTGCTGTGTGCATTTGTTTGCTTAACTCTTTGATGATTCTATCCCGCTCACTTTTAGGAATCTTCTTGCTATTTTTTTCATAGAGTTTGCCTAATCCGCTTGATTCCATCTTTAGCTCTTGCTCTACATTCCTTTGCACCGATGTGGGTATAATATTATGGAGGCGATTGAAAGCTTGCTGCTTGCTGCGGCGATAGTCAGTAATCTCAAATGCCCTTTTCATAGACTGCGTGATATGTTGTGCGTAGAGAATCACCTTGCCATCGACATTACGTGCAGCTCGTCCCATCGTTTGTATAAGGCTCGTTTCAGAGCGCAAAAATCCCTCTTTGTCCGCGTCCATAATGGCAATCAGACTCACCTCTGGCAAATCCAACCCCTCGCGCAAGAGATTAATCCCAATAAGCACATCAAACTCCCCAAGCCTTAGGGCGCGTATGAGATGATTGCGCTCAATCGCGTCAATATCGCTGTGCATATAGCGCACCTTAATGCCTAGCTCTCCATAATACTTGCTTAATTCCTCTGCCATTTTTTTTGTCAAAGTGGTGATAAGCACTCGCTGATTTTGAGCAATCCTTAGCTTTATTTCATCATACAAATCAAGCACCGCGTTATTCGAATCCCGCACTTCATAGAGCGGGTCAAGCAGTCCGGTGGGGCGGATAATCTGCTCGGCTATATATTCTCCACTTAGCTCTAACTCCTTTTGTGCAGGTGTAGCGGATACAAAGAGAAAGTGCGGGGCTTTAGTGATAAACTCATCAAATCGTAAAGGGCGGTTATCAAGCGCACTAGGCAGTCTAAAACCATATTCTACAAGCACTTCCTTGCGGCTTCTATCCCCTGCATACATACCGCCAAATTGTGGTAAACTCACGTGAGATTCATCAACTATTAGCAAATAGGGCTTTTTCTTTTGTTCAAAATAATCTAAAAGGGAGTAGGGTGTTTCCCCGGCTTCCTTGCCTGTGAGATGTCGTGCATAGTTTTCTATCCCCTTGCAAATGCCACTCTCGCGTATCATTTCTAAATCAAACTCTGTGCGTCCTTTGAGGCGTTGATATTCCACTTGTTTATTATCTCTTTCAAACTCGTTTAAACGTGTCTCTAGCTCGGATTCTATATTGTGTAGCGCAGTTTGTAACCTCTGAGCGCTTACAATGAATTGATTAGCACTATATAGGACAAAGGATTGTAGATTGGCTAAATGTGTGCGCTCTAATGCTTCAAATACGCCAATGAGCTCAATCTCATCGCCGAAAAATTCTATGCGGATAAATTCATTTTCATTGTAAGCAGGAAAAATATCTATCACTTCTCCATTCACACGGAAATTCCCCCGCTCAAATACCATATCATTGCGAGTATAGCCCATATCTACGAGCTTTAAAAGCAATGCTTTTTGCTGATATTCTGCGCCTACTTCGAGCTTTTCTATCATACTAAGATATTCTGCAGGATTCCCTAAGCCATAGTTTGCTGATACACTTGCTACGACAATCACATCATCATAGGCTAGAAGCGAAGTGGTAGCCGATAGTCGCAATCGCTCCAAATCCTCATTAATGCTAGAATCTTTTTCTATAAACAAATCGCGGCGGGGAATATAGGCTTCAGGCTGATAATAATCAAAATGCGAGATGAAATATTCTATATGATTTTGCGGGAAGAATCCGCGAAATTCGCTATAAAGCTGCGCAGCAAGGGTTTTATTATGTGTCATAATGAGGGTTGGGATATTAAGCCTAGCGATGATATTTGCCATCGTGTAGGTTTTGCCACTACCTGTAACACCTATGAGCGTGCTGTATTGTGCGCCATTGCTGATAAAGTTAGTGATTTTCTCAATCGCTTGAGGTTGGTCTCCTGCGGGGGTGTATGCAGAATTTAAGATAAATTTTGGCATTTTTTGGCGCACTCCTTATTGATTTTGTGTTAAGATTATACTTTATTTTCACCACATAAAAGGATTGCAAGATGAATAATGTAATGGAGAGGCTTTCCCAAAAGATTGAGGAAATGCTTACAAAAATCGCCTCCCAAAAAGATGAAATAGGTTCATTACAGCTTGAAATCGCCTCCTTGAAAGCACAAAATGAGGCTAAAGATAGTCAAATTTCTAATCTCTATGAGGAGATTGCTTCAAAGGATAGAGGTTTTGAGGATTTATTTGCAAAAATCGATGAGGGCTTGAAACAATGATAGATGAAAGCCTAGAAATCGCGCTTAATGGCAAACGTTATGTGATTTCTCTAAAACCCTTGCATAATGAGGTGAAGGCGGAGTTAAAGTCTGTTTTCACCCGCGAGATTGACGCCCTAGAATTACTCAAACTCTACATCACAAAGGCACAAGAATACACCCTTATCTGTCAATCATTAGAAAATCTCTACAAAAGTCTTGAGGGTATGGATACGCCTCTTCCACACAACAATGTGCAGATTCAGGCACTTTAGAGCATTTCATTGTTTTATTATCTCATTGCCCCCCTTGCGCTAAAAACGCCTCCTTTAGCCTATCAATGCGAAGTAGAATGCGAAATATGCGATATTTGCGCTATTGAAGTGCGCAATAAGGCATATTTAGGCATAGTTATCTCTACTTTAGATAAACCCACTTTTACCTGCAAGAGTACTCATAAGAGCGATAAGTATTTTTTGTCTTTTCAAAAGATTCTTGCATCTTTTATTGCACAATATTATTGCGTGAGCGTGGGAGAGAGTTTCGGGCTATTTGTGCCGCAAAAGATGCAAGAGCCACATTTAGAATGCATCCAAGTGCCATTGCTCCATACGCTCAATGCAGAGCAAGAGGGCGCATTAGCCTTTTGTCAAACGCATAAGAATCCCCTGCTTTTTGGTGATACGGGTAGTGGTAAAACAGAGATTTATATACATCTTATCGCGCAAACCTTGCAAAAAGCACAAAGCGCACTCTTTCTAATGCCTGAAATCGCGCTCACTCCACAGATAGAATCTCGCCTTAAGGCAGTGTTTGGTGATATGGTGGGGATTTGGCATTCTAAAGTAACACAAAAGCAAAAAAAGCAGATTTTACAAGGCTTATATGAGGGGAGTATTCGCGTGATTGCTGGAGCTAGAAGTGCATTGTTTCTACCTATTGCCTCTCTTGGGTTGATTATTATTGATGAGGAACACGATGATGCCTATAAGTCGCAAAGCTCCCCGCGATACAATGCGCGTGATATTGCGCTGTATTTAGGACAAAAAAGTGATGTTAGGGTGATTTTAGGCTCGGCTACACCAAGTGCTGCAAGTTATTATCACGCCTTGAAACATAAAAGTATGTGTCGTTTAAAGGGGCGGTATTTTGGCTCAAGTAAACATATAAAGATTCTACCCCCGCCTAGTGCCTTAAATGCGATAAATAGCACACAAAATAGGATAAATGACATTTTAGGCGAAGAAATCATTACAAAAATGGCAACAAGCCTTTCTCAAAAGCAGCAAGTTATCGTATTTTTGCCTACTCGCGCACATTATAAAATGCTCGTGTGTAGCGCGTGTGGAAGTGGTTGCGAATGTGAGTTCTGCTCGGTGAATATGTCCTTGCACCTTGATAAAAATGCCCTTGTATGCCATTATTGTCATTTTTGTAAGCCTATCCCTACACTCTGTCCGCAATGTCAAAGGGATACCCTGCATACATATCGCATAGGTACGGCACAAGTAGCGCAAATTCTAAGTGAGGCACTACCACAGGCGAGAATCGCTCTTTTTGATAGGGATAATATTACTACGCATAAGAAGCTTAAAAGCGTATTAGGGGCGTTTAATAAGGGGGAAATTGATGTGCTTGTAGGCACACAAATGTTAAGCAAGGGACATGATTATCATCGTGTGAATCTCGCCATCGTGCTAGGCATTGATTACATCTTAAAAAGTAACGACTATCGCTGTAATGAGAGGGCTATTAGTTTGCTTCATCAAATCGCTGGACGTAGCGGACGCAAAGATAATGGCGAAGTGTATATACAAAGTGCTAATGGTGCGTTTTTGCAGCCATTTATGGAGGATTATGAGGATTTTTTACGTTATGAATTAGAGGCAAGACCACCCATTTATCCACCACATCAGCGACTAGCCACACTCACCTTTTCACACAAAAAGGAGCAAATCGCCCTCAAATGCCTTGAAAGGGTGCATAACTTTCTCTATCAAATCAAACCAAAAGAGGTAGAAATCGTAGGGGAAAGTAGAGCATTGCTCGGGCGGCTTTATGATAAATATCGCTTTGTGCTTTTATTGCGTTCATACTCTACAAACGCACTTTTAAAGGTGCTGCATACATTGCAAAGCAATGAAAAAGTGTGTGGGAGTTGTGAAATAGACATCGACCCTCTTAGCATAGTATAATGTATTGAGCGTATAATTTGCTTATGAGTAATGTGTCCTTAAGGGTGAGCGTGATGGACAATCCCGCAGTAACAAAGTCACGAGGATAATTACTCCACGCGAGTGAGGCTTAAGTGTGTCATAAAAATTATTACAGGAGTGGATATGAAGGTTGCTATATCGTGTGTATCGCCATTGGTGCAGAGTAGCTTAAACTTTTTTTTGAAAGATTTGTGTGTAAGCGAGGTGGAATGTGATTTTATCATTACTGATGATGAGCAAAAGCAAGGCTCTAAGCCTTTGTGCCTAGTGATTGATGAGCCATATTCGCATATCCGCAAACCCTTTAGTGAAAAGACTTTACAGGAAGATTTGAAAGCCTTTTGTGAAAAGTTGCAATACAGCTCTAAATATAAAAAAGAGGTGCAGGACTTCCCCCAAGATATGAAGCCATTTTCTCCGCCTATGTCGCCACCAAGCTACCCACAGGGCAAAGAAGATAGCCTTGAAGAGCAGATTTATAGGCTTTGTGAGCAGAGCGCGAGAGAGCTTACAGACAAGATTCTTGCATTGCTTAAGTCGAAAGGGGATAAATGAAAAGAGCAGATTCTAAAGTAAAATTTACCATTCAAGCAGGGAGACTCAAACATCTTAACTTGATTTATAATCCAAATCAAGGCACACGCCCGACAAAATCTATCGTGCGGGAATCATTTTTCAACACCATAGGGGCGCAGATAATTGATAGTGTGTTTATTGAAGCATTTGCTGGCTGTGGCTCAATGGGGATTGAAGCCCTTTCACGTGGGGCGTGTAAAAGTATATTTTATGAACTAGATAAAGCAGCTTATGATATTCTGTGCGAGAATCTTGCCCTTGCACAAAAGCGAGAGCCTACACTTCAGTTTTACGCTCATAATGCCGATTTTTTTACCCAAACACTTGAAGACTATCAAAATCAAGTGATTTTGTATCTTGATCCACCATTTTGTATACGTGAGGGTAAAGAAGGCATATATAAGCGGCTTATTGGCAAGATAGAAAATCTCAAGGAGTATGATATGGCTTTAATTGTTTTTGAACATTGGAGTGAGTATAATATGCCTCACATTATTGGGGCATATAGACAACTCAAAATGCGTCAGTTTGGTAAAAGTACACTGACTTATTACACAGCAAAGGATTAAAATGGCAGAAGAAGAAAAAGAATCAAAGGGTGGAGAAAAGAAGAGTAAGGCAATTTTGTTTGTCGTAGCGGGTATTATAGTGGTGCTTTTACTTTTAATAGGCATTGTGCTTGTGTTTGCACTCAGTGGAGGGCACGAAGAAGAGGCGAGCCAAGAAGCACCACAAGTCCAAACACAACCTCAAAGTACAACTGCACAGCAACCAACCAAAATTGTTGTGGGGAGCACAATTGCTGTGCGCAGCACCGATAAATTTGCACCGGGATTAATTTATCCTGCAGAAGGACCAGTCCCTTTCACTGTGAATCTTATGACACAAACAGGCAAAAGGTATTTGAAAGCAAGCATGCAGTTTGAACTTGATAAAGATGAGATGAAAGCAAATGCGACTAGGGTTGAACTTGATAAAAAAATGCCTATGCTCAAAGATACAATTATCGAAATTCTCTCATCAAAATCTATTGAAGACATAGCCACTACAAAGGGTAAAAATCGTGTGAAAGATGAGATTGTCAAACGCATTAATGAGTTTTTGATTGATGGGCAAGTTTATGATGTATTTTTTGTGGATTTTGTGGTGAGTTAAGGGTGATAGGCATTGATATTGTTAGTATCGCGCGTATTCGCACTTTCATAGAGCGATTTGGTGAGAATGCTTTAAGACGTTTTTTATCAAAAGACGAGATGGCTCTTTGCCTTTTAGATACTCATTATGCAGGGGTAGATTCTGTAAATATCTCTCGTGTGGCTGGATTTTGGGCTGCAAAGGAAGCCTGCGCTAAAGCATTGGGTGTAGGCATTGGGCGGGAGCTAGGATTCTTAGATATATATATTAGCAAAACAGCAAAAAATGCCCCCAACATAAAGCTTGATGATAAGAAAATGGCTACCTTTAAGATAAAAGAAATTTCACTTAGCATTAGCCACGATGGAGGATTTGCCATAGCAGCAGTGTTTTGCGCTTCTTGTGGATAAGTTTATATTCTTAAAACATTAATTAATAATATTGAGCTTTCTTATCCTGCTATATTTCCGTGCGTGTGAGGTAAAAACGTGAGCGAAGGCAGTGTATTTTGATACAAAAATTGCTAAAAAATGATCACTATGGTGATTATCTACTGGGGGTTCTGGGCTGGACACGCTATGAGAGATTCCAATTCCATAATGTCGTATTATCAAAATATACGACATTATGAGGTTGATTGCCCGAAGTGATTACCTTGTGTAAAAGTCTTTTGCAGGAGAATCCTAGAGATGTGCATAACGTGTCTTTGCTAGAGGGTACATTAGTGTGTAAAGAGATATAGGGCTTTGTTTTGGATTTTGCTATAATTTCTTGTTTAAAGGCAAAAAGTCGATTTTGCTACCTGTGAAAAAAACTAGCAGTAATTGTTCACAGCAGCGTAGTTTTTAAAGAATGACTAACATAAAGAGGTTTTTATTAATGTATACACAAGGAAAAGGCTTATCTTTCTATCGTTTTGCAATACCTTTTGCGTGGCTTTCCTCTTTATATGCAATTGATTATTCCGGCTCTTTGCCCTCCTCTATATCATTGAGTGGTGGCACACGTAGTGATAAGGTTACAGCTAGAAGTTCTCAAGGTTGGCAAGTCTCAACCATAGGCTCTATTAGTGGTTCTGCTTTTAGCATAAGGGGTGTGGCAAATTCCCAATACATACTTACTTTTGAAAGTCCTACAAATATTAATGGTGTAACCTACTATAATGGTGGCATATCTATTGGAGACAACCTCCAAGTTAGCTTTACTAATCTCCATACTTTAGCTGTTCAACGGGGTAGTATGAGCGTAGGCAGTGGAGCACAATTCACACTTATTTCAAGTGGCACTACCATTAGTGCGCAGGGCACAGATTATGGTGGAGATTCTAAAGTGCGCTTTGGGCGAGGGACTTCTCTTATCTTAGCAAGTGGTGCAAATGCACGATTTACAAATGGAAATTTTTTTATCCACGATGGAAGTATTTTAGTTTCAGCTGGTGCGACTTTGTCAGTTGATGCGACTAGGGCTATCCGCATACAAAATGAGCTGACTAATAATGGCGGGACAATCACATTTGGTGGCAATGTTTATAATGTTGGTGGCAATGTAGGCACGCGTGCTAATACAACCACTTCAAACTTTACAAGCACCAACGGGACTATTAGTATAACAGGCAATTTTTACAATGGTGGGCAAGTGGAGAATAACGCAATAGATAGCACAGGTAGCGGATGGTTGAATGTATATGACCCCCCATTTGGTGGGGGTGGAAGCCTTATGCTCTATGGCGGAAGTATGAGTGTAACAGGTAGCATTACTTCTACTAGCGGCGGGAATAGAGGAGCTGGAACAATAATAGATGAAATACAGAGCTCAAGTATTGGAATCTATGGCGCGAGTTTAAGTGCGACAAATGGATTAAATAATCAAAGTGGTAGCACTATCACTTTTGGTGTCTATAATGGCAAAATGGGTGCATTTACAGGCAATGTCAATAATAGCGGAAGCATTATTTACAATATGGCAGGAGCAAGTGGAGGCACACATACACTTATTAGCGGCACATTGAGCGGTGGGGGTAGTGTCGCATTACTGAATGGCAATACAGAATTTGCTACTGCTACATTGAGCACTGATAAGAGAGAAGTGATAGTAAATATCAAACAAGATGTTATTGATAGTTTTAATGCCACACTTCAATCTAACCAAAAGGCTATCGTAAATGCTTTAGGAGAGGATATTTATACTATTGCAGGAGCAAACACTCAAAGTGTTACAAGTGATGTAAATAGACTGAATAATGCCCTGTTTTCACAATTTATCTCTACGCCTTTTAGTGGGCTTGATGTGCTTAAGGGTAGTATTAGTGCAGTTTCTATAAGCACTCAAAGCAACTCACCTTTGGGTGCTGATGCGGGGGCTATTACAAGGAGTATCTTAGGTAGTGTAAATGGAGGATTTGCTGGAGTGCGATTAGGAGCGTATATTAAAATAAAAAAAGCTGTGCTATCAGTATATGGAGGTTATACCTATGGGAGTATGCGAAGCAAGGGGCAGGATTACACACTTTTAGAATCTTCTTTTAGCAATAAAAGTTATAGTTCTGGACTTGGGGCAAACTATCATTTGTATTTGCTCCCTCATAATAGACTTGAGCTAGATGTTGATGTAGGCTATTTTACCTCCTCACTTGATAGCAAACGCAAGATACAGCTCAACACTGCGGCTAATCAAATCTTTGAAGCCACATATCGCACTAATCAAGTGAGTTTAGATACAAAGCTAGGCTATCGTTTAGGAGCAAATAGAGGAAGAAGCTCCTTAAAGCCTTATTTTAGGCTTTTGCAAAGTTATAATATGTTTTCAGGCTTTACAGAAAATGCCCTCACATCAGGTATTACAGATAAGGCTAAGGCTTTATCTATGCCACAATACAATGCGTATTTTATGAGTTTAGGCGTGGGCTTAGATGGGGCATATCGCATAGATAGGAGTAAATATGTGCTTTTTGGGTTGGACTATGAGCAGTTTTTATTGAGCACACAAAAGCTGCAGTTGCAATTTATCGGGGGAGAAAAATTAAGCTTTGATAAACCCTATGATAATCGTATAGGATTGAGTATAGGTGCGAGATTTGAGCCAAGACGTAAGATACAATTAGGACTTGATGGGTATTTTAAAGCAGCTATCAATCAAGCGGATAATCTTTATTATTATGGTGTAAGCGCACTTTTGGGCTATGTGTTTTAGTTACCTTTAAGTGATATAGTAAGCTAAATGATATATTTCACAAAGGAGCAAATATGCAAGAGCTATCCTATTACAATGGCAGACGAGATTTTTTAAAGCAATCTGCAATACTTATGGCGGGGGTAAGTGCTTTTGGGCTATCCCCACTTTTTGCAGATAGTGCTAAGAAAGGAGAAGTGATGATTCAAACACTCAATAATGGCGTGAAAATGCCTATTATCGGGCTTGGGACTTACTCACTCTTGGGTAAGGACTGCGAGAGGGCAATCCTTGATGCACTAAAGGTAGGATACAGGGCATTTGACACTGCACAGATGTATAAAAATGAGGCTGAAATTGGTAATGCGATTAAAAAAAGTGGTTTTAAACGTGAGGAGATTTTTATCACCACGAAGCTTTCTAGTGATATGAGCTATGAGGCGACCAAAAAGAGTATCGAGAACTCTCTAAAGGCATTGAAGCTAGATTATGTGGATTTACTCCTTTTGCATCGCGTCTACCCACAGGCAAGGCAAATGTATAAGGCGATGGAGGAGTTTTACAAAGAGGGTACAATCAAGGCTTTGGGTATTTCAAACTTTGATACGAAAGTGTATTTAGACTTTGTCAAATCTGTGAAGGTGATTCCGGCGGTAAATCAAGTCCAAGTCAATGTCTTTTTCCAACGTGAGGAGCTGCAAAAGGCTATGCAAAAGCATAAAACGATTATGCAGGCATGGAGTCCTTTCGCTAAGGGTGAAAAGGATTTTTTCAATAATGAAACATTAAAAAATATCGGCAAAAAATATAATAAATCTGTGGCACAAGTGGGGCTTAGGTATCTTATAGAGCGAGGCATTAATGTGATTCCAAAAAGTAGCAAAAAAGAGAGAATGGCTGAAAATCTAAATATCTTTGACTTTAGTCTCTCCAGCGCAGATATGGCAGCAATCAAAACACTTGATACCAATAAAAGTATCTTTGGCTGGGACGTGTGAGATATTGAATAACAAAATTATCACAAAGCCCTTAAAATAGGCTTTTTATATTAAATAAAAACAATGGTTTCTATTTAATATTTTAACAAACACTATTTTGCTGCAATTTGAAATTCTTTTATGTTGTTCTTTTTTTCTAGGGGGAGGACCTTAAATGTGCAAGTATGGACTAGTGTTAAAGCACAAGCGCAAAGTCGGCTCGGCAATGTATGTCTCACTCCCCCTTATATATCCCCCCCCCCAACCCCTACAACGCTTTAAGAGGGTGAGTGATATATTTATGAACCTTCGT
The DNA here is from genome assembly GCF_039555295.1 of Helicobacter mastomyrinus. Classification (NCBI taxonomy): domain Bacteria; kingdom Pseudomonadati; phylum Campylobacterota; class Epsilonproteobacteria; order Campylobacterales; family Helicobacteraceae; genus Helicobacter; species Helicobacter mastomyrinus. The sequence continues at coordinate 1,449,446 of NZ_CP145316.1, forward strand.
GCGATTTATTTTATACAAGTGAGGATATGCCTCACACTTATTATATAGGCTAGAGAAATTCTATCTTGTGAGTAGGCAAAATTAGAATCTTGTTTGCTGTTTTTTGTTTTAACAAAAGCATTAGTGAATGTAAGGAATGTTTGCAATCAAAAAGCTAATAGACGAAACAATCTTTGCTATTGTGTCCTTAAAGTATTTTTAGCACATAGAATCGAGACCAAAATGCCCTCGCAGTCTATGCCTAAGATGCTTAAGTGCTATATGAAGTTAGCTATCACTTTTTATTCTATTGCACTCACGGCATAATAATTGAGCATTTTCTTTTATAGTTTTGCCGCCATTACTCCACGGGATAATATGGTCAGCCTCCATTTCTTTAAGCTCAAAAATCTTATCTTTTTGTGGGCATTTAGCATTTGCACATTTGCCGCCCTGCTTTTCATATAATTCACGCTTGGTATTCTCATCAAAGGTTCTTAGATTTAAGAATTTCTCTTTTCCGCTTAGCACATATTCATAAATACCCTTTTTGCTCTGCACTTCGCTATCTTGCATAAGCCTTGCAATACGTTCTTCTAATTCTTTAGAATCTAGCTCTTCATCTTTGTAAGTATTAATTATAAAGAAAGCCCCATTCTAAGCCTTGCATTTCTTTGCGGTATGTGCTAAATTTCATTTCCACCCACTCAATCACCGCACTAAAATAGCTCCATAATCCATCAGCATTTTTAGAATCTTTAGCATTTTTTGCCATATATTCACAAATCTTTTTATCCTCTCTTTTGCCTACTATCCAAGCAATAGCTGTCTCTAAAAAATCCTGCCTAATACTAGAGCCTTTTAAATATTTTTTAGCTTTTTGTTCGCACAAACAATTATTTTTAGAAAATTTAAGCTTTGCATCGCTTAACCACCTACTTGCATAAATGGCATTGCGTAATTCCTGCTCGGTAAGCTTCTCTCCTGCGATATTGATTACTCTAAACCACTCTAGCTTTTCGCTATCCTTGCCCTCGCAAAGATAAATATTAAGCTCATAGTTTAAAAAGTCCTCCTGTTTGTCTGTGGGGAGATTATGGAAATTGAGCCCATCAAAAGCAAATTCCCCGATAAAATACTCGCAAATACTAATGCTTCTTTGCTGTCCATCTAGCACTTCAAATTCATATTCAGCACTTGCTTCATTTTTTACCCAATACATAGTATTTAAAGGAAAGCCCTTTAAAATCGTATCAACGACAGCTTCTTGTTGCTTATCTTTATAGACAAATTCCCTTTGATATTTTGGGCGGATATTCAGGCGGGGTTTAGAATCTCCAAAGGCCACTACCTCGCTACTTGCTTCATCTCTTTTATAGCCTTGCACTAAATCTTTGATTTTATGCGGTTCTATGTTTATTTACTATTTATAAAACACTCCTCCTCATCTTTTAAGGCCTGAATGCTTTTAACTTGGCGGATAAGTATCCGGGTATATTTTAATTTGCCATTGAGATAGGGATTATATCTTCACCCCAAAGCCTCTGCTTGATTATTCATTAATAAAGGCAGTAAGAAATCGCGATAGTTGCTTAATATGTGGGATTCTTGCTGGTTTAAATATTTTTGCTTATAAATAGCGTAGGTTTTTGCGTGAAAATCATCTAGCACGCTTTCATTTGGAATAACTAAAGGGATAAGTTTTAAAGTTTTTTCATTAATTGCCTGTTGTGTTGAACCATTAGCAAAAGCATTTTTCATCACATCAAATTCATTTGAGCTAATAACATTCCACATATATTCTAAAGCATTATGTTTGCACGATAGCCCACACATTCCTGTCAATAAAATAAGAGAATATATAGAGTTTGAATAATCTCCAAAATATATATATTTTTTACTATCTTTCATTTTGGCAAACCATACAGAATCTTTGATTGGCTGCATATTTGCCCTAGATTCTCGTGTTTCAAAGGTAGTTGTATTAGATAAATCTACTATCACATCATTTTGAATTGCTGATGTTGGAAGATATATTTTCTCCCCTGTAAATGTATCAATTTTTGCCTGTATGATTGAAGCAAGGCTGTTTGTTTCGATGTTTTCTACCTCCCAATCTTTGGGAATCTCGCGTTTTAGGGTTTCGTTATACACCATTGCGCCACCACTTGATTTATAGGGTTTGCCCTGCTCATTAGGGAAGTTAAACTCCACAAAATAGCGCGTGTAAAGGAGTTTAGCGAGATTCTCTAGCTCTTTACTAATGCGGTTATTGAGCTCGATTTTAGAATCTAACACACTTAAGATTCTAGCGATATTGTTTTGTGCCGCTAAAGGCGGTAAGGGGATTTTATAGTCGGCTATCAATGAAACACTTAAATTTGAACGTGCAGTTCCAGACGCTAGAGAAAATAAATGCAAATAGGCATTAGAAATTGCATAGTAAATGTATTCATAATAAGCCTTTTTACTATTAAGTATTATGTTGCAACACGCTTGATTGGTTGTAAGAGGTATTTTATTAATAGCAACTTTTCCAGCAGTAGCACCATACAAAGCTATTATAACAGAATCTATTTTTACCCATTTTGCTGATGAGTTTTGAAGTCCAAGTTCTGTAATGTATTTTTCTGTTTGGTAGATTCTAGTATTTTTTACTTCTCCTGTATTGAGCCAAGGTATATTTCCTTGATAATATTCTTCCTTTGTGCTTTGCGGTGTTCCGCCTGAAAAAATTTTTAAAGCTATATCCCCAAGCCTTACCCTCTGCCATTCTTTTGGCAATGTGTGTTTCATAGAATTTCCTTTAGATACTTAAAGTTGTCATTGCGAGAGGCGTCTGCTATCTTAAAAAGGCTAGATTCTTTAGTATCAAGTGTAATCAGGCTTTAAAGAAGAAAAAGTATTTAAAGAAATTTGAAGCTAGAGGGTCATCGCAATTACATAGCACGATTTTATCTTTAAAGTGGGCTTTATAATGCTTTAGCTCATTTTCTATATCGCTAAGTTGAGTGTAAAACTCATCTTTTTTATTTTTCTTTGCCTCGTGGAGATTTTTATTTGCAGATTTTGCCATTCTTACCCTCCATATCTCTCATCTTTCGACAAAGGATTATAACACTCACAATTTAATAATTCCTGCTAAAATGCCATATTTTACATTTGACACAGCCTAAAGTAAGCATAACGCCCTAATCATACCTTAAGGATAGCAAGTTTGACATTTAATGCGACAAAGATTCTAAGCCAAGGCTTGCCATTTTTTAAAAGCCTCTCACAAAGCAAGGAGATGATAATAGTTACCTTCATTGTGCTTATCGTGGGGATTATTGTCGTACCTTTGCCTAGCGGGGTATTAGACTTTTTATTAAGCGTATCTATCGCGCTTTCTTTACTGATAATCCTTATCACACTCTATGTGGATAAAGCCACTGAATTTTCCGCCTTTCCTACCATACTTCTTATTGTTACCCTCTATCGTCTCGCGCTCAATGTCGCTACTACACGTATGATTCTAAGCGAGGGGCATAATGGGGTAGAAGCAGTAAGTAGTATTGTAGCAGCATTTGGGCATTTTGTGGTAGGGGGGAATTATGTCATTGGGGTTATCGTCTTTACTATCCTTGTGATTGTGAATCTTATCGTTATCACCAATGGTTCTACGCGGGTAACAGAAGTAAGAGCACGATTTACTCTCGATGCGATGCCCGGTAAGCAAATGGCGATTGATGCAGACTTAAACGCCGGATTAATAGGGCAGGAAGAAGCGCAAAAGCGTAGAGATGCCCTCGCTCAAGAAGCGGATTTTTATGGCACGATGGACGGAGCGAGTAAATTTGTCAAAGGCGACGCAATCGCAGCTATCATCATTACTATTGTAAATATAATCGGTGGCTTTCTTATCGGGGTGTTTGAACACGGTATGAGTGTGAAGCAAAGTGCAGAGACTTTTACCATTCTTACTATTGGCGATGGCTTAGTAGGGCAGATTCCCGCGCTCATTGTAGCCACGGCAACAGGCATCATCACTACACGTGCAGCCAAAAATTCAGAAGCAAATAGAAATTTTGCAAATGATATTATCACGCAAATTACCAATAATGGTAAGATTCTAAGTATTGTAGGATTTATCCTTATCCTCTTTGCACTTGTTCCGGGGCTGCCTATATCGCTAGGCTTCGTAGGTATATTTTTCCTTGCAGTAGCTTATCTCACAAGCAGAGAAGATGTCAGCAGCTTCTTTGCTTTCTTGGAAAAATACTTCCGCAAAAAAGCTCCTATAGATACCGCTAAAGCCCAAGAAAAGACAGAAAAAGATATTGACATCTCACAGCACAAAGCCCAAAGAGTGCAGAAAACAGAAGAGGAAATCAAAAAAGAAGAAGAAAATATCATCAGCGAAGCCCTCAAGGTAGAGACTTTAGAGATTTATTTGGGTTATGGGCTTATCCGCCTAGCTGATGTAAAACAAAATGGCGATTTACTAGAGAGAATCCGCGCTATGCGTAAAAATATTGCTATGGATTATGGTTTTCTTGTCCCGCAGATTCGTATCAAAGATAATCTTAATTTGCAACCAAATGAATACTCTATTTTGCTGAAAGGTGTGAAAATCGGCAGTGGGGAGGTGATGCCTGATAAGTTTTTAGCAATGGATACGGGTATGGTAGGGCAGCCAATCGAGGGAATTGCAACTAAAGAGCCCGCCTTTGGTATGGATGCATTATGGATAGAACCCAAAGACAGGGAAAATGCGGTTATTCAGGGTTATAATATTATTGATCCCTCTACGATTATCACTACACATCTCACAGAGCTGATTAAAACTTATGCGGAAGACTTTATCACACGTGATGAAGTCAAAATGCTTATGGATAGACACGCTAAAGATTATCCTGTGGTTGTGAGTGAAGCGGCTAAAGTCCCTATGAGCACAATTTTACGTGTATTACGTGATTTGCTCCACGAGCGTATTCCTATCAAAGATTTGCCTACGATTTTAGAGGGTATCGCAGATACCTATCCTATTTTGCAAGATGATACAGAAAGTATTGTAGAGCAAGTGCGTGCTCGTCTTGCACGAACAATCACTGATGTATTTAAGGCAGAAGATGGGAATCTAAAGATTTTCACTCTCACTCTTGCCACAGAGCAATATCTCATCGATAGACTTAAAGAACAGCCCGGAGGCAAAAGCTTCGTGCTGCATTCTAACGATGTGCAAAAGCTCGTAGAAGCTATAGAGGAAGAAGACATTGCATTAAGGCAGAAAAATATCATTCCCGTAATGCTTGTAGATTACAGAATCCGTAAGCCTCTAGTGAAGCTTCTTGAACCATTTGGCATAAATATCAGCATACTTGGCAATGCAGAAATCGACTCTCGCATTAAATTTGAGGTAGTAGGCACACTTAACATACAATTTTAAACATAACAAGGATATAAATGAAAGTTTTTCATCTCTCACACACAGACTTAGACGGATATGGTTGTCAGTTTATCGCTAAAGAGTTTTTTTTACACATTGCATTTTATAATGCAAACTATGGTAAAGAAGTGCTTGTGCGGCTAAATAGCATACTCGATAGCATCGTCCACTCTGTCCTATTGCCAGAATCTCTCCTTGTTGCAAAGTTTGGTAAAACGCCTAAAAACGCGCCAGATTCCAAAAAACCACAAGAAAAGTATCTCGTGCTTGTTACGGATTTAAACCTCACTTTAAGCGAGGCAAACTACCTCAATGAGCGTATAGGAGAGCTAAAAATTGCTGGATTTAATATAGAGATTCTGCTTTTAGACCACCATATCAGTGGACAAGAATGTGCGGATAAATATGAGTGGTATCATTTAGACGCCCTAAGGAGCGCTTCTAAAATTACCTTTGATACACTCTTTCAATCTTACCCTCTGCTTGATAGCACACGGCTAAACTGGATTAGTCATTTAAGTAGTATGATTAATTCTGTGGATATTTGGCTAGAAGATGGCTATAAATTTGACTTTGGCAAAGTGGCTATGGGAGCGATTAGTGGAAGCTTTGAGCTAAATCGCTTTATGTTTGATAAGGAGCATAGGGATTATAAATTTGCTATTATTGAATCTATGAGAGATTTTATAGAGCTTCCACAAGGCGAAGTAGCCTTTGATAATGCACTTTATGAGATTAAAAAGCGCATTCTAGGGGGCGACCCACAGAATCAAACAATGGATACGATTATCTCTAACGCACAAGTAAAGCTTTTAAGCACGAAAAAGCGGCTTTGCACGATTTATTATGATGACAAAAAAGGTTTTTTAAGCTATTCTATGGGTGGCATTAGCATATTAGCAAATCTCTTTTTGCGTTGTAATCCCGAGTATGACTTCTACCTTGATGTGAATCCTCGTGGTAATATCTCTTTGCGTGCGAATGGAAACTGCGATGTGAGTGCGATGAGTAGGGAGCTATTTAATGGTGGAGGGCATAAAAACGCTTCTGGCGGGAAGATTGAAGGATTCAAAGAAAGCTTTGCCTATGATGATATTAAAACACAGATAGAATATATCCTAAACAAACACAAGGAGGCACTATGAGCACTGACAACGCTAAAGATGATCTAAGTTTAGAGATGAGTTTAGAAGAAATGGCATTAGAAGTCGTTGATATGCTAGGCGTGGCACTCTACTTTGCCGGGGCGAAAAAAAAGCATATTCAAGCACTTACAGAAGCCTACTCTGCACAAATGGATAAGTTTTATGAGCATTTGCCCGAAGATACACCTTATGGGCAAGATGAGATGATTGAGATTATCAAATCTCTTAAAATTGACTATCCGCAATTTTTCAATGCTTAGTATGCCTAAAACGCTTCATTGTGCGATTCTCTTTAGTGGCAATGGAAGCAATATGCAAAATCTTATAGAATCTTTGCATCATAAAAGATTCTATAATGCGAGTAAAAAAGAAGTGCTGATTGAGATAAGCCTTACCCTTTGTAATAATCCCAATGCCTATGGTATTACACGTGCAAAGCAACTTCATATACCCTGTGAGATTATCTCTCATCGTGATTTTACCTCACGACAAAGCTTTGATGAAGCGATGATAGCGCTCTTAAAGGCTCATCATATTGATTATGTCTTTTTAGCCGGATTTATGAGAATCTTAACGCCCCTTTTCACACAAAGCTTTCAAGCTATCAATATTCACCCTTCCTTTTTACCCGCGCATAAAGGCGCACACGCAATTAGAGATAGCTTTAATGATGAAACCGATTATGGCGGAGTAAGTGTGCATTGGGTGAGCGAGGAGCTCGATAGTGGTGATATTATCCTGCAAGAAAAGATAGCAAAGCACCCTCAAGATTCGCTAGCAGATTTTGAATCTAGAATCCACGCTTGTGAATACACCCTCTACCCTCGCGCGATTTTGTATGCGTTAGGTTTAAGCGATAGTATATTACCCCATAAGGATATCTAATGAGCGGCACGATAGAAACACTAAGCGGATTTAGCATTTTTGCCTTGCTGATTTTGTTTGCCTCGCCCATTAGCTCTATCACACGCATTCCCATTGTCGTAGTAGAGATGATTTTAGGCGCATTAGCGGCGTATTTTTTTGGCTTTATCCACGAAGTGAATGAAATTCACATTATCGCTGAAGTGGGCTTTTTGTTTTTAATGTTTCTTTGTGGCTTGGAAGTGGATATTAAATCCTTTAGCAAACTTGGCTCAAGCTTCCTTTTACAAGCCCTTGCCTACTTTTGCACACTTTATGGGATTACCTGTCTTGTAGTCTTTAGCACAGGTATTTCATATATTTATATCGCTGCATTTCCGGTAATGAGCTTGGGTATGATTGTAGCGTTGATAAAGGACTATGGCAAGAAGCAGCCTTGGCTTGATTTAGCCTTAAAAATTGGCATTTTAGGTGAGCTAGTGAGTATTGCTGCACTTGTGATTATAGATGGCGCATCACGACACGGCATAGGCAATGAGCTAGGGCAAAAACTCCTTATTTTATTGCTTTTCTTAATCGGCGTGGCGTGTTGCTTTCAGGTGGCGAGAATCATTTTTTGGTGGATACCTCAATTGCGCTTTTTGTTTCTCCCAAGCGATGATAGCAACTCACAAGATTTGCGTTTTGTCTTTTTCTTGCTTTTTAGCTTCGTGCTTTTAATGATGTTTTTAGATATTAAAGCCGTGCTTGGGGCATTCCTAGCTGGGAGCATCATCAGCACATTTTTTAAGCACAAAGCCGCGCTGCCTGAACACCTCAATCACTTTGGTTTTGGATTTTTAGTGCCTTTCTTTTTTGTCTATATCGGCTCTACGTTGGATTTAAAGGCGCTTTTTAGCGACACAAAGATTTTGTTTCACGCTTCTTATCTTGTCATTGGTATGCTGACTTTGCGTATCATCAGTGCGAGTATCGTCTTTGGCAAATATTTTAAGAATCCTAAATCCACTCTACTTTTCGCATTAAGCGATTCTATGCCTCTCACTTTCCTTATCGCCACAGCGACTTTGGGCAAGGGCATAGGTGAATTAGATGATACGCTTTATGCGTCCTTCGTGCTTGGGGCGATTTTAGAGGGGATTATCTTTAGCGTGCTTATTAAAGTCATTTATGTTTTTTGGAAGATTCCAAACAAAAGGAAAAAATAATGCAATCACGGCAAACATGGAGCTCATCGCTCACTTATATTTTAACCGTAGCTGGAGCGACTATCGGCTTTGGTGCGACTTGGCGATTTCCCTATCTCGTGGGAGAAAATGGCGGTGGGGCATATGTGCTAATATTTATCCTTGCTATGATTTTAGTGGGAATTCCCGTGATTTGGGTAGAAAATGTTATCGGCAGACGTGCGCATAAAAATACCATTGACGCCTTTGGTGGAGAGGTAGAGGGTAGAACAATCCCGCGCTTTTTTAAGGGTATTGGCTATCTTGGTGTGCTTGGGGCATTTGGGATTATGGCGTATTATATGGTGCTTGGTGGCTGGGTGATTAGCTATATTATTAGTATTTTAAGCGGGGAGCTTAATCTCTCTACTCCTATCACAAAGGAAGTCGCGCAAAGTTTCTATCAAAGCCATATCGAACATAATCCGCTGATGATTGGCATCTTTACCACACTCTTTGTGGGGATTAATTGGCTCATTCTTAAAAAGGGCGTGATTGATGGGATTGAGCGCAGTATGAAATACCTTATGCCCTTGCTTTTTATCTGTCTTCTTATTATGGTTGTGCGTAATCTTACTTTGCCCGGGGCGATGGAGGGCGTGAAGTTCTATCTCTTGCCTGATTTTAGTAAAATCAATGCAAAGCTTTTTATCGCTGTGTTAGGACAAGTGTTTTTCGCCCTATCTTTAGGCTTTGGCGTGATGATTACTCTTAGCTCCTATCTGCAAAAAAATGAAAATATGATAAAAACCGCCATTGCCACAGGTGTGTTAAACACCCTGATTGCGCTTTTAGCAGGATTTATGATTTTTCCTTCGCTCTTTAGCTTTGGTTTAAGCCCCGACCAAGGACCTAGCCTCGTATTTCAAACACTCCCTATCGTCTTTTCCCATATTTATTTTGGCAATGTTATCGCCCTTGTCTTTTTCCTGCTGCTTATCACCGCCGCACTCACTACTTCGCTGCCTATTTATGAGGTAATTATCACTACTTTGAAGGAGAAATACCACCTCTCACGTCTAAAGGCAATCAATATTACACTAGGCTTTATTTTTATTTGTGGAAATATCCCCTGTATTCTTGCTTATGGACCTTGGGAAGATATTGTATGGCAGGGCAAAAATATCTTTGATATATTTGATTTTGTAAGTGGCAATATTCTCTTTGTGCTGACTTCGCTTGGCACATTGCTTTTTGTGGGCTTTGTGCTAAAAGATGATGCAAAAAAGGAGCTAAGCAATAATGGCACTCTCGCACCAAAGCTTGTCAATGTGTGGTATGTGTATATCAAATATTTTCTACCCTTTGTGATAGCTCTTATATTTATCGCAGGTATATTCCCTGAAAGCATAGATTCTATCCTCAATCTTTGGCAAAGCTATTAAAGAATACCAATGATACAAGCCCTTAGCGATTATCAAAATGCTCTAGCAAGCACACTTAGGACAAATGAATACAATGAACATTCCTTTCGCACGTTTTTAGAGAATCTGCTCAATGTCTTAAAAAATGATGATAAATGCTACATAATCCACGAGCCAAAAGCAGAGGTAGGGCAAGGGCATATCCGCCCCGATTATAAAGTCTATAAACGTATAGATTCTAAAAATACATTGAGCTACAACGCCCTCATGGGATTTATCGAATGCAAACAATGGGGAGAAGACCTAAATGCGCATATTAAGGGAAAGCAGCTTGATAAATACCTGCAAATATGCCCCAATATTATGCTTACAAACTATAATCGCTTTATCCTTATCAGTTTTGGGACTATCATTAGCGATACAACACTTTTTGACTATGGGCTAGATACACATCTCTTTAAAGATATGCAAGATTCTATACTCCCACATAAGCTAAAGGATTTTCAAGCCCTTTTAAGTGATTTTTTCAACGCCACACAAGCAGCGATTAAAAGTAAAGCCGAAGTGATTAAAATCCTAAGTACACAGAGTTTTTACCTCGCACTTAAAGCAAGGGAATCTTACCACGAGCCAAGACGCACGAGCTTTCATAAATTTTTTGAAAAAACCTATGAAACTTTTAGAAACATCACGCGCTATGAATTTGCACAGGAGGAATTTTGCGATATTTTAGGACAAAGTGTCGTATATGGACTACTTGTAGCACATTTAGAGAGTGAATCATATAGTAAAAATGACAAACATATAGAAATCACCCAGCTTGAAGGCTTTGTGAATCTCCTGCCTAAAGAATTTGCCCTTTTAACCGAGTTTATCTACTTTGCTATCCCTAGCTTTCATATTCCTGCCTCTGTCGCCTACGCATTAGAAAATATCAAAAAAGCCATTGCTTTAATCGATAAACGCACTCTAGCCACCGCCCTTAATACACACATAGAATCTGTGGCTATCTATCTTTATGAAGATTTTTTAAAAGCTTATGATGAATTACGCGGAAGTGAGAAACGCAAAGAAGGAGGAGTATTCTACACGCCTCAATCTGTGGTAAATTGCATTGTATCTTCCATACACGAGATTCTTAAAAAGCATTTTAATAAGCCTAAGGGTTTAGCACATAAAGATGTCAAAGTGCTAGATTTTGCCACAGGCACAGGTAGCTTTTTAGCTAAAGTCTTTGAGCTTATCTTACAAGAGGAGCAAAGCAAAATCTTTCAAATTATGGATATTAAAGATAAGTTTTTAAAAGATATTTATGGCTTTGAGCTAAGCTTTGTGCCTTATATTGTCGCTCATATTAAGCTTTCTACTATCCTTAAAAATGCAGGATTTAGTGATTTTAGCGATGAGCATAAATTGCAAATTTTCCTAACCAATACCCTAGATTTAAGCATAAATGCAGATTATCAAATGACTATGCCCCTTGTGCTATTAGAGGAGCAAGATAAGCAAGCACGCAAAATTAAGCACAAAGAAGAAGTGCTAGTGATTTTAGGAAATCCGCCTTATTATCAAAACTCTAAAAATAATCTCCCTGAAATTATTAAACTCCATAATACCTACAAAGTGGGCTTAAATGAGACAAATCTCCAGCCCTTAAACAATGACTATATTAAATTTATTCGTTTTGCACAATGGAAGCTTTTAGAGCGCACAGACCCAGACCCAAAGGCAGAAGTCCCGCTTTTTATAGATTCACATAGTGGCATTATGGGCTTTATCACGCCTAATTCTTATCTCTATGGACGAGTGCATCGTAAAATGCGCGAGAGCCTCTATACAAACTTTGATAGCATTTATATTATCAATCTACACGGCGATAATGAGAAAGACAACAAGGAAGATGAGAATGTGTTTGATATACGAGTAGGTGTGTGTATTAGTCTCTTTGTGAAAAAGCATTCAGCTTCGGGTAATCATTTTACAGATTTTGAAAATTTCGAGGGTTCGCAGGCGACCAGCCTAGCCTCACCCCCGAAATTTTCAAAAAACTCTAAAAGCAGTACCGCGAATCTTAGAATGCTAGATTCTCAAAGCCAATCCTTAGAATCTTTAAAAATTCAAGGTAAAAACTCTATCATTCAAATCTCGCGCGATAAACAAGGCAATGAGGTATATCCTCATTGCGATAAAAAACAATCGTACGAAGTGCAAACCTTAGAAGCGGTGTCGGGGTGGGGGATTGATAAGGGGGAGGGAGCGACTTCGCAATTCAAGCCCCTCCCCCTTATCGAAGAAACAAATGCTAGAGACTTAAAGCATTCACAAGATTCCAAAACGACACAGACGACCTTAGAGCAAAGCTCTAAGCTTTTCTACTTCTCCACTGCCAATAATGGCATTTTTAAAAGAGCTGATAAGTATAATCTCTTAAATGAAATTGCTTATAAGGGACTAGATTCTATACAATGGCAGGAGCTAAACCCACAAGCACCATACTTTTGGTTTATCCCTCGCGTATTGGGTAATGAAGAATATGAAGACTTTTGGGCATTGGCAGAAGATAAGGCATTAAAGGACACAAAGGCAATATTTGAGCGAACAAGCAGTGGGATAAAAACACAACAAGATAAAGTTTGCATTCAGCTCAATGAAACAGCTATGCAAAATGTTTTAAACGATTTTCTAAGACTCGATACTCAAGAAATTTATCAAAAATATCAAGCACAAGACCAGCGAGATTGGAGCATAGAAAGAGCAAAGCAAGATGTGATAGCACACTATGCTTTCTCTAATCCCTCATCTCATATACCATCTCCTCCCTACTCTGCGGAGAATGCCTTTTCTATCATCTCATCTACTAAAGCGGAAACATCATCTAAGGATTTTGTAAATGACCCCTCCCCAACCCCTCCCGCAACGGGAGGGGGAATGAGTGAGAAAGCCTCCGAAAGGGAGGGGAAAGAGGAGATAGAATCCCCCCTCCCGTTGCGGAGGGGGTTAGGGGGTGGGTTATCACAGCATTCCCATATCCAAAAAATCGCCTATCGCCCATTTGATACGCGCTACACATTTTTCAGTGGCAAAACCAAAGGTTTTTTAGGCTATCCACGTTATGATACTATGCAACATTTTTTGCAAGGTGAGAATTTGGGGCTTTGTTTCCCAAAGCAAACTTACAATCCCTACTTTGATTACGGATTCGTTATTGATGTTATTACCGATGTGGCACTAGGAGGAAAAAATACAGGTTCAGAAACCTACATCGCTCCGCTTTATCGCTATCAAAATACCACAGGAGATGATAATACACAAACAGATAAAATAGAGAAAATCCCTAACTTTACAGAATCTTTTAGAAACTATTGCCAAAGCCACACCATTTTAAAGCATAAAAGCCCAGAGCAGATTCTATATTTCATCTATGCGAATCTATACAATCCAACCTATCGTAACAAATATGCAGAATACTTGAAAATCGGCTTCCCACGTATCCATTTTGATGTAGAAGAAAGCTATTTTGATACACTAGAATCTTATGGCAAAACACTCATAGTATTACACTTAATGCGTGAAACTCCAAAAGATTCTACTATTATCTTAGACTTTAGAGAAAATGCTAATACAAACAATCCAAGCCTTGCCATTAAAAAGCTTAATGCAAATAAACGGCACCTTGCTCATTGCCTTATTCTCAATGATGATTTGCATATCACAGGTGTGAGCGAAGATGTCTATAACTATACTATCGGTGGTTATAAGGTGATTGAGAAATGGCTAAGTTATCGTGCGGATTATGTATGCAGCAAAGCAGAGTTAGAGCATTTAGTCAATATATGCAAGGTAATTAAGGCTACTCTTACTTTAGAGCAGGAATTAGAAAAATGCTAAGAACATCTTATTTTATTCTAGTTTGCTTCGTTTTTCCTCACTTTGCTTATGCTTTTAATGCTTTGCAAGATGAGCCAAATGTAATAGAGCGAGATTCTAAAGAAACTTTGCAAGATAAGGGTGATACGATACATAGAGGGCAAAGGATTTTAGCTTCACAGGATACCAAACGTGTAAGGGCAGATGGATTTTCGATGAATTTTACAAAGTGGCAAGAGCAAAGCTCGTGCAAAAGTTATCAAACTCGAGGCGAAGGGAGTTTAGTAAGCCTAAATGACCGAGCCGAGAGTGCAGATTCTTTTAAAAGTCGCGAAAAGCCGCTGCCTTCTTATGCTTTGAGTGTTTATGGCACACTCAAGTATCCTCCCACCTTCACCCACTTTGCCTACGCTAACCCCAATGCCCCAAAAGGCGGCACGATGAAAGGCTTTGCGCTTGGCACTTTTGATAGCCTTAATCCCTTTTCGCAAAAGGGCAATCCCGCCGCAGAGCTTAGCACACTCGTATATGACACACTTACTTTTCAAAGCCTTGATGAGCCATTTAGCGAGTATGGGTTGATTGCAGATTCTATGCAAAAGGGTAAAGACTATGTGATGTTTCATATTAATCCCAAGGCGACTTTTAGCGATGGTGTAAGGGTGAGTGCAGAGGATGTAGCCTTTAGCTTTGAGACGCTCCTTAGTCTAGGGAGGATTGAGTATAAACGCTACTATGCCGATGTGGAGCGTGTAGAAGTGCTAGATAAGAATCGTGTCATTTTTTATTTTAAAAACGATTCTAATAAAGAACTGCCGCTTATACTCGGGCAGCTCCCTATCTTACCTAAACATATCTATATGCAAAATGATAAAAATACATTTTTAGACAATCCCTTGCAAATCCCCATAGGCAGCGGTGCGTATCGGGTGAAAAAGTATGACATCGGGCGGAGTATCACGTATGAGCGAAACCCAAACTATTGGGCGAAAGACCACCCCACGCAAAAGGGACGATTTAACTTTGATACCATAGTGATTGAATACTACAAAGACGCCTCTGTCGCACAAAATGCCTTTTTAGCAGGGGAATACGACTACCGCATAGAATCTTCAGCCAAAGTATGGGCGAAAGATTATGAAAGTAAGGCAAAGACAGAGGGCAAAATCATTTTGCAAAGCTTTAAACATCAGCTTCCTAGCACTTTTCAAGGATTTTTTTTCAATACAAGAAAGCCTATTTTTAAAGATATTGCCGTGCGCGAAGCCCTGCTTTACGCTTTTGACTTTGAATGGAGTAATAAAAATCTCTTTTTCAATCAATACGAGCGCACCACGCATATTTTTAATAACTCTCCTTTTGCCTCTAATAGACTGCCTAGCGGACGCGAAAGGGAGATTTTACTAGAATACAAAAACAAGCTAAATCCTAGAATCTTTAATGAAATCTATGTAATCCCCCGCACCGATGGGGCAAAAGTGCGTGGAGAGAATTTAAGAGAAAATCTCAAATATGCAAGGGATTTGCTCATACAGGCGGGATTTTATATTCATAATGGCGTCCTTTACGCACCGCAAAACAAGCCCTTTACCTTTGAGATTCTTATTTCTTATGAAGCCTTTGAGCGCATTTGTTTGCCTTTTGTGAAGAATCTAGAAAAACTTGGCATTAAGGCAAGCATTAAAAAAGTCGATGATTCGCAATATATTAATCGTGTGCGGAATTTTGAATATGATATGGTCATTGAGCTTTTAGGACAAAGTCTTTTCCCGGGCAATGAGCAAAACTATTATTGGAACTCAAATGTAGCAAATGTAAGCGGGAGTAGGAATTTTGCCGGGGTGAGTGATGAGGTGGTAGATTCACTGATTGAACGATTAATCAACGCTCAAAGTGAGAGTGAGAGAATCGCCATAGGCAAGGCACTTGATAGGGTGCTATTATGGGGATTTTATGCGATACCGCATTTTAATCTCCCTGCTTTCCGTGTGGCATATTGGCGCAAAATTGATATGCCACGCACTACGCCACCTTATGGAATTGACCCCTATCTATGGTGGCAGAGGGTAGATTAAAATGGGAGTAAAAAAGCTATGCTATAATTAAGGGTAGCACACTATAAGGATTTCTATGACGGACAAAGCTCCCCTGCCTAGCAATTTTATGATTTTACGCTCTCTTACGACTAGACGTGATAAGGGGATTTTGATACTGCTTTTTTTTGCGACTATCCTGCTTTCGTGTATTGAGACATTAGGCATTAGCGTGATTATGCCTTTTATTACCTTTGCAAGTAATCCACAAATGATTTTTTCACATTGGGCTTCTACTTGGATTTATGAAAAGCTCAATATGCCTAGCACGACATATTTTATGTATGCTTTTAGCCTCGCCCTCATTGCCTTTTATATTTTTCGTGCGCTCTATAATGCCTTTTATAATTATGCTTTAGCTCGTTTTGCCTTTGGAAAATTTCATTTTTTTGCCTATCGGCTTTTTTGCAAAAGTGTGGAGCTAAATTATCTTGATTTTACGAGTAAGAATACAGATAGGATACGGCAAAATATCGTTACAGAGGCGCAAAACACTTCAGTTTATCTGCAGAATCTTTTGCAAATAAGCGCAGAGATATTTACCATTGGGCTAATGTATGCGCTTTTATTGGCGGTGAGTTGGAAAATGACTTTAGCACTTACATTTTTGCTAGGTGTGCAAGTTGCCCTGATTATTAAATTTCTCTCAAAAACCATTAAAGACAAAGGGGAGATAGATGTAAAACTTAGCACGAAAATTAATGAAATCATCACTAAAACCTTTGGGAACTTTAAGTTTATCAAACTCAAAGGCAATCAAAAAGAAGTTTATAATGCCTTTAACCATATCTCAAATGAGCGCACAAACGCAACCATCATACATCAAACACTTATCCCAATGCCGCGCATTATTTTAGAAACCATTGGCTTTAGCGTTTTGATTGCTTGTGTGGCGTATATTCTCTTTAAATATGAAGATGCAAGCGCGGTGATTCCTATCATTTCTATGTATGCCCTCGCTCTTTATAGAATCCTCCCTTCACTCACAAGAATCCTAAATAACATCAATATGATGAGCTATTGCAGCTATTCACTCAAAAGTGTGTATGAGAATCTTATCTTTCATACAGAATATGAGGATAATACGCCTTGTGCGTTTAATGATTCTATCGTGCTAAAAAACATTAACTTTGCCTATGTGGAGGATAAGCCTATTTTACAAGATTTTTCCCTCACTATTAAAAAGGGTGAGAAAGTGGCTTTTGTGGGGGAGAGTGGCTCGGGTAAAAGCACATTGGTAGATATTATCATTGGAATCTATAAGCCTCAAAGTGGGCAGGTGTTAGTGGATAATGTGCCAATTACTAATACCAATCTTAGAGCGTGGCGTAAAAAAATAGGCTATATCCCGCAGCAAATCTATCTCTTTGATGGCTCTGTGGCAGAAAATGTCGCCTTTGGTAGCGCAATGGATAAGGAGAAAGTCAAGCTTGCGTGTAAAAAGGCACAGATTTTAGACTTCCTAGAGCAACATAATGGCATTTATACGCGCGTAGGTGAGGGTGGGATTTTGCTTAGTGGAGGGCAGAAGCAGCGCATCGGGATTGCAAGGGCTATTTATGATGACCCTGAGATTCTCGTGCTTGATGAGGCTACTTCAGCCTTGGATAATCAAACAGAATCTAATATTATGGAGCAAATCTATGATGTAGCAAGTAATAAAACCCTGCTTATTATCGCGCATCGTCTTAGCACGATTGAAAAATGTGAGCGCAAGATAGAGCTTCAAATGAGCGAGTATGGGGCGGTGGCTCATACAGCAGGTAGTTATATTGAGGAAAAATGATGAAGCATTACTTAGAGTTTATTGCCTGTAAGGATTTAGCAAAAAATAAATTGTTTCATTTGCTCAAATGTGATGAAAATGAGGGGAGGATTTTACAAACGATGGCAGAATCCCTGATGTATGGCGAAAATGACTTTGTCGTGCATACACTTTTGGCAAAGACTTTTCCTTATAAGGGTAAATCTATCAAGGGGCAGTATCTTGCCTATTTGCCACATATACGCAATCTCATCGAGCTAGGCTGGGTGAATCAAAGCACATTTTTATTACAGCCTAAACTCACTGATATTGCACTGCTTGAACTCTATAATGACAGCATTTGTCTCTCTCACACATTTTTAAAGCTCCTTGAAGATGGCACACTCAATGTCGATTTGCCTGAAATTACGGCTTATGAAGACCATTTAGAATACCTCAAAGACCAATTTAGCCATATTGACTTACTTCATAAAATAAGCAATCTCAAATTTTCACAAAAGCTTGATTCTCCCTCACTCTCTCGCGCAAACTATCGCTTAAAGCTTTTAGAGGATACGATACAGGCGCGTTTGAAGCTCACACATAAGGAAATTGGGATTTTAAAGCTTATCAAGGAACATCATCTTGACCAAAAGGAGCAGATTATCTTTTTTGCCCTTTTGAAAGAGGAGTATTCCAGCAGTGATGAGAATCTGCGCGATATGAACGCCCTATTAGAACTCATTAGCCTTGATGAGTATGATAAAATCAAGCACCGCTCCTTGCTTGATGAAAACTCTACCCTCGTGCAAAAGGGCTTGATAGACTATGATGAGATACTTAATCCCTTTGGGGGTATTTCACGGCAGTTTTTTATCCCTGAGAGTATCCTGCAGGGTATTATCCACCCTAATAAAAAGAAAAAGCGCGTGAGAATTAATCTTGATTCCATCATCAAAGAATACGAGATTTTCGAACTTTTAGAGCCAAAATATGATATGAAAGATATTGTGCTAGATGGTAATGCACGGGAGATTCTAAGCAATATCCTTGCACAAATGAATAGCAATGTGGTGCAGTTACTCAAGCTCTGGGGGATAAAGGATAAGAAAAAGGGCATTAGTAGCAAAATTTTGCTCTATGGTGCGCCCGGCACGGGGAAAACTATTACCGCTCTTGCATTAGCTAAGAGCCTTAAAAAGCAGATTCTAAGCTTTGATTGCTCCAAGATTCTCTCTATGTATGTGGGGGAATCCGAAAAAAATGTGCGCAAAATCTTTGATAGTTATAAGGAGATTTGTAAGAAAATCAAAAACGAACCCCTACTACTGCTTGATGAGGCTGACCAATTTCTTAGCACTCGCGGGAGCAGTGGCAATAGCGCGGATAAAATGCACAATCAAATGCAAAATATTTTTTTAGAGCAGATTGAGCGATTTGAGGGGATTTTGATTGCTACAACGAATCTGCTCGAAAATGTCGATAGTGCTTTTTCAAGACGATTTGACCATAAGATTGAATTTAAACGCCCAAACAAGGTGCAAAGAGAGGAGCTATGGCTCAAATATTTGCCGCATAATGCGCCCTTTGGAGAAGCTACAAGAGAAAGCCTTGCAAAAGCACTTTGCGAGTATGATTTAAGCGGAGGGCAGATTGCGCTTGTGGTTAAAAACACCGCCTATAAGGTCGCCACAAAAACTAAGCCCATTTTCACACAAGCAGATTTTATAACCCATATCAAAGCCGAAATGAGCAGCAACTTTGATAGCACAAAAAGTATGGGCTTTAGAAGTTAGACTAATTATTATGCCTTTGCTATTGAGACTTAAAAAACTCTGTAAAGGTCTTGCTTCACGCAATATAAAATCCCGCTTTGTGCCTGAAGTCATTGGCTATGCTACAATCGCATTTTACAGCCCTGCAAAAAGCCAATAAACCACACAAGGAGCAAATATGCAACAACCAACGCAAGAATACAAATTTACTTTAAAAGGTATACTCAAATTTGAGCTTATCAGTCTCTATGGGCGGATATTTTTACAATCACGCAAACCTCACTTCACAAATGGCAAAAATTATCTCAATCTTGGCTGCGGAGGAAATGTGATTAGCAATGAAGCTGCGGGGGGGGGGGGCATAATATCATCAATGCTGATTTTTTCTCTCACCTAAAACCCTACAAAAACTACTCCACCCCTAAGCCTCAATGGCAGCTTGATATGCGCTATCCTTTCAAATGCCCCCAATGATGTATTTGATGGCGTATTTACAGAGCATGTTTTAGAGCATTTTTATATTGATGATGCACGTGCATTGCTGAAAGAAATATATAGAATCTTAAAGCCAAATGGCACCTTGCGTTTAAGCGTGCCGGATTTAGGTTTCCGTATCCAAGAGTATTTAAAAGACAAGCAAAATGACAGCACAAAAGCTTATGCGAGTGAGCATATTAGAAAACTCACGCAAGAATATCTCCACTTAAGCGTATGGGACTATGAGCGCTTATATTATGAATGTGAACAGATAGGATTTGTGGATATTGCCCTCTCGCAATTTAGAAACGGACATGATAAAAATCTTATTTTTGACCTTAAAGAAAGAGAGTATGAGACATTGTATGTAGAAGCGAGTAAGCCCTCATAGCACAAAGGGCGTGTTTTGATAGACTGAAAAGTTTAGCCAATTTGCAAACATCACACTCGCACTTGATTTCCACGATAGAATTGGCTTTCCTTCTTTATCAAAGTAGTTAATGGGCTTTTGTATAGCTAAGCCCTTTTGCTTATCGCGCTCATACTCTAATAAAAGCGTGTCTTTGGCGTATTCAGGGTGAGCGAGGATAAAATAATCTTTTTCATCTTTTAGCACACTAATGCCGCTTAGCTCCCCCTCAAGCAGAATCTTCAAGCCCGAATGCCTTGCTTTCATCTCATCAATGCCTGAATGCCTAGAGTGAGGCATTTTGACAATCTCATCAATACCTGTGAGCAAACTATCTTGCGCGATAATGCTATGCTCAAAGACTCCAAAGGTCTTGGTGGGTAGGGCGATTTTAGGAATCTTGTGAAAATAGTATAACCCTGCCATTGCGCCCCAGCATAAATATAATGTGCTTGTGCAATGGGCTTTCAAATACGCCATAATATGCGATAACTCCTGCCAATACGCCACTTCATCAAAAGCTAAATGCTCCACAGGCGCACCCGTTACAATCGCTCCATCAAAATTGCGCCCCTCAATATCGCTAAAATTCACATAGAATCTATCCAAATGACTTTTAGCGGTGTTTGTGCCTACATAACTTGCTGTTGAAAGCAAGGTAATATTAACCTGCAGGGGGGAATTAGCAAGGAGAGAGAGAATTTGATTCTCCGTCTCTATTTTCATAGGCATAAGGTTAATGATAAGCACCTCTAACGCCCGAATGTCTTGATGTTGAGCGCGATTAGCCCCCATCACAAAAGCATTTTGTTGTAAAAACGTATAAGCGGGTATATCTTCGGGAATCACTACCGGCATAATTATCCTTTAAGTCAATCTGGCACAATCGCAAAAGCTCTCACAGGGAATCCCGGGAAGCCCTCAAATTTTGGCACACCAATGACAATAATACCGCCTTTTGGTGGTAAAAGCGTAAGATTATTTAAAATTTCTAATTGAAATTTATCTTGGGCTAATACAAATTTCTCGCTTTCAAAAAAGCCATTCTTTGCGACATCAGCGCTACCATCAGTATCAAATGTCTCGTGCCCTATGGCAGTGGCTCCCCTTTGATTAAGCACTAGGTCCAATGCCTCTATGCTCCAGCCGGGCGTTTGGGGATTACCCGCTGCGTCTTTATTGCTAAAATCACTCTTGCC
This sequence comes from Helicobacter mastomyrinus, assembly GCF_039555295.1. NCBI lineage: Bacteria > Pseudomonadati > Campylobacterota > Epsilonproteobacteria > Campylobacterales > Helicobacteraceae > Helicobacter > Helicobacter mastomyrinus. Next base: position 1,471,016 of record NZ_CP145316.1, read on the forward strand.
AAATCGCTTACCCCAGCCACTCGCAAAGGCGACAAAGCTCCCTTGAGGTATGCGCCCATATTGCGCCTCCCAATCGAGCACATCTTGTGCGCTTAAGATAAATTGAGGATTTGCCTCCACTTCTTTTTCTTTATTAATCACCACTAAGGGTAAAATCAGCTCTTTTAGCTCGATTTGCTCTAAAGTGCGTTTGCCATCTACAAAGTGTATAGGCACATCAATATGCGTGCCATACTGCGTTACAAAGCTTATTTTATTAACAAAAAATCCATCTTTTGCCACCGTATAAGGCGTCTCTATCTCTAAAGCAGGGAATGCCCCAAATCGCGGAATCTCTGGCGTTACACTATGGGTTAAATCAATCCACTTGCCTTTTTGCAAGACTTGCAAAGCCTCAAGCAAGGCAGATTCTTGCCCTTTACCACTCGCTTGTGAATCTTGCACAGAATCTCCATAGCCTACAAGCAACGTCCCTACTACAAATACTAAACCTGTAATTATCTTTTTCATTTTTACTCCTTTTATCATTTTAATAAATTCTAAGATTCAATGGCTTTTTTCAAATCAGCAATCAAATCCTGTGGATTCTCTAAGCCTATGCTTAAACGTATCGTGCAAGGTGTGATACCAGCAGATTCTAACTCTTTTTCGCTTAATTGTGAATGTGTCGTGGAGGCAGGGTGAATGATGAGCGATTTGCTATCGCCGATATTCACCACCATTGCGAAAATCTCCGTGCTATTGCAAATTTTTTGCGCGTGTTGATGGCTTTCCACTTCAAAGCTTAAAAGTCCACTTGATAAGCCATCTGTATAATATTTCTTAAGCAAAGAATGATATTCATTTGAGGGCAATCCCGGATAGGACACACTCTTAACTTTTGAATGAGATTCTAAAAAATGTGCGATTTGCAGGGCATTTTGACTATGTTTTTTAATGCGAAGTTCAAGCGTCTCCAAGCCCTGTAATAAAATCCAAGCTGAATGCGGAGAGAGTGTCGCACCGATATTTCTTAGCCATTCAGTAATGACACGAATGCTAAATATCGGTAGGGGCAGACTCGCATACACCAAGCCGTGATAGCTCTCATCGGGAGTATTGAATGCAGGATAGCGCGGATTGTCTTTAATCAACTCATTTAACCCATTGCGCTCTATAATTGCTCCGCCTAAGGCACTGCCCTGCCCATTCACATATTTACTCAAGCTATATACGCTAATATCCACGCCATAGTCAAATGGCTTGTGTAAAAACGCGGTAGCTACCGTGTTATCGCAAATGCTAATAATTTTATGCTTTTTAGCAATGCGTGTGATAGCTTCCGTATCGGCAATGGATATTTGCGGATTTGACAAAGATTCAAAGAAAATTGCCTTTGTGCGAGAATCTATGAGCTTTTCCAAACTGCCCTCTATATCATCAATATCAAACACACGCGCCTCTATGCCAAATCGCTTCAAGGTATGCACGAAAAGCGTTTGTGTGCCGCCATAAATTTTATTTGCATAGAGGATATTGTCCCCATTTTGCGCACAATTTGCAATTGCATAAAAAATCGCTGCACTTCCACTTGAAGTAGGCACACCAAATGCACCGCCCTCCACTGCGGCAAGTCTAGCTCCTAACACATCAGTAGTAGGATTAGTAAGTCGTGTGTAGATATTGCCTAGCTCCTGCAATCCAAATCGTGCCGCGGCTTGCTGCAAAGATTCAAAACTATAAGCAGTATTTTGATAGATAGGCACACTGATGGTTCGTTGGGAATCATAAGTATAACCCGCGTGAAGCGCAAGGGTATCTTGCAAAAACTGATTGTGAGGTAAATTTGCCATACTCTTATCCTTTGTGTTAAATTTTATGCGTATAGTATCACATAAAATTAAGATTACAATATGTAATTATTAAAAATATGTGAAAAGGAGTGCAAATGTTACTTTTCTACAAATTTATTAGATTACATATTGTAATTATATTTTTTTGTATATTTTATACATAATATATTTGAGATGAGACACAAGGTAATAGCATAGCTAATATTAAATCTCCTTTGTTATAATAGATTAACCTGAATGACGCGCCTTTCCTTAATACATCGCTAGTCTGTTACTGAAAGATTTTTGAGCTAATCGTAGTGATTTCTGTGTGTCGGTGTTTCTGCTTGAGCTTTCTAGGAAGGTGAGGATTTGCCGCCTGATGAGTTCTCTTGGCTCTGTTTGTGGCTTTTTTAGGCTACGCACATTTGAGGTAACGCTCATTTGGGGGTTTCTATCACAATGCTACATATTGATTAAATAAGATTCTAAAGGATTATAATGCAAGAGCGTATATTGATTGTTGGCAATGGGGGGCGAGAATATGCCATAGGATTGGCATTAAAGCAAGATAGTAGGGTAGAGGAGTTATATTTTGCCCCAGGTAATGGCGCGACATCTCAATTAGGCACTAATCTCCCTTATAGTACTTCACAAGATATTATAGAATCTGTTGCAAAATATCATATCACATTTGTAGTTATAGGACCTGAAGCGCCTCTAGGAGAGGGCTTAAGCGATGATTTACGCGCACATCATATTCTAACCTTTGCGCCTTCAAAAGCTGCAGCAAGACTAGAGCTAAGCAAGGCATATATGAAAGATTTTGTTTCACAAGCGGGTATCCCTACGGCACGTTATATACAATCAAGCGATATAAATGCCATAAATGCTTTTATCGATACGCTTAAGTCGCCTATTGTTGTCAAAGCCGATGGGCTATGCGCGGGGAAGGGCGTGATTATCGCTCAAAGTGCCAATGAGGCAAAAAATGTAGCCCAAGATATGCTCTCTGGGATATCCTTTGGCGATGCGGGAAAATGCGTTGTTGTAGAGGAATATTTAGATGGATTTGAACTCTCTGTCTTTGTTGTTTGTGATGGGGAGGACTTTATCTTACTTCAGCCCTGTCAAGATCATAAGCGGCTTTTAAGTGGCGATGAAGGACCAAATACAGGGGGTATGGGAGCTTATACACCCACACCTTTATGTGATGAAAAGCTTTTAGCAAAGATTCAAAGAAAGATCATCGCGCCTACCTTAAAGGCTATGCGAGAGCAAGGCACACCTTTTGTAGGAGTGCTATTTGCTGGTATTATGGTGGTGGATGAGCAAAATGTGCTAGAGCCGTATTTACTAGAGTTTAATGTGCGTTTTGGCGACCCTGAATGCGAAGTGCTAATGCCTCTTTTGCAAACGCCACTGCTTGATATACTCATACATAGTGCTAAAGGCACACTCAAAGCATTGCAAGTGCGTTTTAAGGAGGGCTTTGCTGTGGCGGTGGTAGTTTCATCAAAGGATTATCCATATAAATCAAGTCCGAGTGTGCCTATTACCATAAAAGACTTTGATAGGAATCTTGGGCATATTGTATATGCGGGGGTAAGCTGCGATGAGAGAGGACAGCTCTTAGCAAGTGGTGGGCGAGTGCTACTGGCAGTGGGGATTGCCCCAAGCTTGAAACTCGCACGGGATAATGCCTATAAGATTCTAGAATCTGTGTCCTTTGCGGGTATGCATTTCCGCGATGATATTGCATATAGGGCGTTACAATAATGAATGATGAGAAGATTCTAGCGGATTTAGAAAGGGAGAATTTGCGGCTTGCTGATAAGGGATTACGCTCTTTGGCGTGGTTTATTGATGTATTTTTACTCTCTTTTATCTTTACGCTTATCCACCTAGATGCACTCTCTCAAATGAGCGATATACAGGGTAATATGGACTATGAAAACTTAAGAGCGTTTGCCCTTAAGTTTTCGTGGCAAGTGTGGATTCTCAAAATCTCCTATGATACATTGTTTGTATGGTATTATGGAAGCAGTATTGGTAAGATTTTATGCAAAATGCGTGTGGTAAGCGTAGATTTATTTGATCAACCATCATTTTTATATGCCCTGCTTCGTGCGTGTGGTAAATATATAGGGGAGAGTTTGCTATTTATTACGTATGTGTTTGGCTTTGGCGATAGCCTATCGCGCACATTGCACGATAGATTAGCAAAGACATTGGTAATTGCGTATTGAAAACATTATCTTTTGTTCGTTTATTGTGTGTGTGGGCGCTGCTATTTCTATCTATGAATGCAGAGCAAAAGGCAGATTCTATATTTGATTTATCCGCTGATAATGTGAGTGCAAAAGATGAGGAGGTCATAGCAGAGGGCAATGCGTTTTTGCTCTATGGCGATGTGTATATGGTAGCCCATAAGATTATTTATAATAAGCAAACTAAGTATGTGTATTTGCGAGGGGGCGCGAAGATTTATCAAGGCGATATTTTGTATCTTGATGTAGAACAAGCTGATATAGATATGCAGACTAAGCAGGTAAAAGTAGAAAATATCTATCTGCAAAGCACGATGGGTATATGGGTGATGGCAAAGGATTCTCAAGGGCAAGATGGAGTATATAGCTTTAAACGTGGCGTGATTTCAGGCTGTGATGTTGTATATCCGCTTTGGCATTTGAATGTAAGCTCTGGCACGTATAATACACAAAAGGGATATATGAGCGTGTGGAATCCACGATTTTATATTGGGGCTGTGCCGATATTTTACCTCCCTTATTTTGTCGCTCCCACGGGCAATGTCCGTAAGAGTGGTTTGCTCTCTCCAGAGATGTCTTATAGCAATAAGCAGGGCTTTATGTATTCACAACCTTTGTTTATCGCGCCTTTTAATCGCTGGGATATGACACTTTCTCCGCAAATACGCACAGAGCGGGGTGTGGGAGCGGCAGTAGAATTTCGCTTTGCCGATAGCGATAATAGTATAGCAACCTTTCAAATGCGGTATTTTCAAAACAATGATGAATATATGCTGCTTAATAATCTCAAAAATCAAGACATCTATGGAGGCACTTTTAATTACCAAACGCAAAATGTCATTACGGGTGAGAATAATCAGTATGTAAATGATGGATTCTATGCAGATATTACCTATATGAACGACCTTGAATATATGCGTTTAAAAAGTCTTAATGCTTCATTTAACACACGGCTTTATGAATCCCGTGTGAATTATTATCTCAATAGCAGCAAACATTACTTTGGCACATATTTGAAATATTACTTAGATTTGTCTAAAGTGAGCAATAAGGATACTTTTCAAGTCCTGCCTCAAGTGCATTATCATTACTACACAGATTCACTTTTTTTTAAGAATCTCCTTTATACTTTTGATTTTCAAAGCAAACATATCACTCGTCCCTCTGGCTATGGATATTGGCAAAATACGATGTCTTTGCCCATAGGCGTGGTTTTGCCTTTGTTTAATGATTATATCAGTGTAGGGGCAAATGTCGATATGTATGGGACTTCTGTTTTGCTTCAAAACGCACAAGGGTTGGTAGATTCACAAAATGTAGCTTTGGATAATGCTATTAATTATGCGGTAGGCAGCTATAATATCTCGTTAAACTCCGATTTAGCCCGTCCCTATAAGCATTTCTTTCACTCCTTACATCTTGAAGCCATCTTTAGCGGGGCATTGTATAAATATACTTCAGATGCAATCGCTGATGATAGATATGAGGCGTATAATGCCTTGGTTACACAAGATATAGATTCTAATATTTTGGCTATGTATTGGAATCCGAGTGATATTGTCGATGTGGTGAAAAATAAGCATAAAGTGGATTTGAAGCTCTCACAATATTTTTATGGCAAAAATGGCAAGGAATTATTTTATTGGCGTATGTATCAGCGACTTTTTTTGCAAGATAGCTTTTTAAGTCAATCCCAAACATTGCGCAATGAACTAGGATTCTCTCCTCTTTCGGGCTTAAACCTTAGCGCTTCATTATTTTACTCCTATGCTCGCAAAAGTATTAGTGAAACATCGCTTAATGCTTCATTTAGCAAGTGGGGGCTAGATTCTAGTCTTACATATTATTTTAAGCTTGATCCGCTCTATCTCTCTTCCGGTCTATACTCTTCGGGCAATACGGGCTTTGCTCGTGGATCTTTGGGCTATGATTTTGGATTGTTTCGTTTGAATGCGAATATAGGCTATGATGTGGGTGTAGGGTATTTAAAGGATTGGTATGTTACAATCTCTAAAGACATTCGATGTTTTGGTATAGGATTAAAGTTTGCCCAAGATGTGCGTCCTACACTTACAGCGGATAATAACATCACGCCTATTACCAATCAGTATGTAAAAATCGAGTTTCGTTTCGTTCCTTTAGCAGATACTGGCTTGACATATAGATTCAAAGAATAAAGGATAACATTGCAGCAGATTATATTTGAAGATGCACAAGATTCTATTAGAGCACTTTTTGATTCAATAAGTATTAAGAATCTTCCATTGCAAAATGCCGTGCTTGTAGCCATTGGTCGCGATGGTGTAGTCTATGCACACACTCTTGCCCAAATGCTTAAAGTGCCTATGGAATTTCTTTTTACACAAATGATTCCCGCTCCGCACAATCCCGAATGTTCTATTGCTGTGGTAAGCGAGGATATGGAGATTGTGATAAACGAAGAGCTAGTGAGCGCTTTTAATATTAGCTTAGATTATGTCTATGGTGAGGCGCAGCGGCAATATGAAGAAGCCATTTTGCCTGCACGTTATCAATTGCGCAAGGGCGAGGGACTAAGCTCATTAAAAGGCAAAGATGTGCTGCTCTTTGATATGGGTATTGAGACGGGCTTCCGTATGGGGGTGGCGATTAAAACCTGTATGAATATGGAGGCAAAGAATTTATATGCTATTGCACCTGTAATGCCAAAGGAGATTTATACGCTTTTGTGCGAGATTTGCGATGAGGTATGCTGCCCTTATCCTGTAGAAAATTATGTATCAACGACACATTATTTTCCCAATCTCCCACCTCTTAGCGATGAGGCATTTGAAGATATTTTAAGCAAAAACACTATCACAAAGGACACATAATGACGCATATTGATATTGCATTAGAGAATCTAAAGGAGCGATATAGCTTTGATTATGTCGCAAAGGCGGCAAATGGAGGGATTTTATACCAAAGTGGGGGGAGTGTGCTTTTAGCGAGTGTTTGCACACAAGAGAATGAAGTAATTGAGGGGGATTTCGTGCCTTTGAGTGTGCAGTATATTGAAAAATCCTATGCTAAGGCTAAGTTTCCTGCTGGATTTGTCAAACGTGAGGGGAAACCAAGTGAGTTTGAGATTCTCACTTCAAGGCTTATTGACCGCACACTGCGCCCACTTTTCCCAAAGGGATATGCGCATAATACATCTATTGTGGTGATGGTGCTTAGCTATGATGGAATGAGTGATTTGCAAGTAAATGCTCTTAATGCTGCTGCGTGTGCGCTCTATGTGGCGGATTTGCCTTTAGAATCTTTGCGTGATAATGCAGTGTGTGGAGTGCGTTTAGGACGCATAAATGGCACTTTTGTGCTAAATCCTACAATGGAGCAATATAAAGAGAGTGAGCTAGATTTATTCATATCTGGGCGGGGCGATGAGCTTTTGATGATTGAGATGAAGTCTATCCGCACTCAAAAAGGCGCAAATGAGCTAGAGGAGAGCGAGTTTTTAAATGCTATCACTTTGGCTAAAAACTACATTGTTAAGGCGACAAAGACATATCATCAGCATTTTTTGCCTCATAAAAAGCCTCCTTTTGCCCTAGTATCTCACGCAAGAAAGCTAGATGAAGAACTTTATGCACGTATTTTTAGAAATTATGAAGCGCATATTAGCGAGGCTCTCTCTGCTATGGCAAAATCAGAATCCATAAAGCATATTCACACGCTTATCTCACAAGTGGCACAAGAGTGTGATTTAGAGCTAGAAGTGGCACAAGATTATATCCTTAAGGCAAAAAAGCAATATGTGCGAGAGATGATTTTAGATTCTCACAAACGTCCTGATGGCAGGGGGCTTAAAGATGTGCGCCCTATTAGTATAAAGACTAATATTTTGCCCTGTGCGCACGGAAGTGTGCTTTTCACACGGGGGCAGACACAAGCGCTTGTGAGCGCAACTCTAGGCAGTGAAAGCGATATGCAAAGCTATGAAATGCTAGGGAGCAAGAGTGCGCTCAAACGGCGATTTTTGTTTCACTACAATTTCCCACATTTTAGTGTAGGTGAAGCAGGAATGATAGGCTCTGCTGGGCGCAGAGAATTAGGACACGGCAATCTCGCCCGACGTGCTTTAGAATCTAGCATTAAGAGTGAGGATAAGACTATTCGGTTGGTATCAGAGATTCTAGAATCTAATGGCTCAAGCTCAATGGCAAGTGTGTGTGGCGGCTCATTGGCATTATGTGCGTGTGGGGTGGAGGTAGATTCACTCATTGCGGGGGTGGCGATGGGGCTTGTCACAGAGGGTGAGCGATATGCGATTTTAACGGATATTAGCGGATTAGAAGACCATGATGGTGATATGGATTTTAAAGTTGCTGGGGGATATAAGGGTATAAGTGCGATGCAGATGGATATTAAGCTAGGGGGTATTACACAGGAGATTCTATCTCAAGCGCTCTATCAGGCAAAAGAGGCGCGGGAGCATATTTTAGGCATTATGGAATCTACGAGGGCAAAGATTGTGCTAAATGAGGCGATTTTACCCAAAAGTGAAAGCTTTATGATACCTCCGCATAAGATTGTAGAAGTGATAGGTGCGGGTGGGAAGGTGATAAAAGATATTATTGAACGATTTTCAGTAAGCATTGATTTAGCACGTGAGAGTGGTATGGTAAGCATTAATGCAGATAATATGGAGAAACTTAAGGCGGCAAAAGCCTTTATTATGGAGATTGTGGGTGGTGGAAGTGAAAGGGTTGATCAGGAGAGCTATGTGGCAGGAGAGCGATTTGTGGGGAGGATTAAGAAAATTGCAGATTTTGGGGTGTTTGTGGAGCTACCACGTGGAGGCGATGGGCTAGTGCATATTAGCAAGATTACACAGGATAGGCAACAGCGATTAAGCGATATTTTGCAAGGTGTGAGCGAGCTAGAATGCGAGATTCTAGGGCAGAATAAGGGCAAGGTGGAGCTCGGGCTAAGCAAAAGCATTCTTTAATCTTTGTTTTATCAAAGCTTAGGCATAATGTCGCTTCCAAAGTGTCAAGTAGGGGAATGAATCCGAACGGGCTTTGAGATAAAAAACGAGGTGCGAAATGAAAATTTTAGCTCTTTTATGTTTAGGAATGTTAGGCTTTGCCTTTGGTGCAGAGGTAAGTGGTGCTGATATGATTAAAGCATATTCAATAGCCGGAGCAGTTATTGGCTTAGGGATTGCAGCGCTTGGTGGTGCTATTGGTATGGGACACGCAGCTGCAGCGACTATTTCAGGCACAGCGAGAAACCCCGGCATTAGTGGTAAGTTGCTAGGAACAATGTTTATTGCTTTGGCGTTGATTGAAGCGCAAGTGATTTATACATTAGTGTTAGCACTTATTGCGATTTATGCAGATCCTTTTGGCGTTTTATAATACATTTTCCCCTTCTTTGTAGGGGGAGTTGCGCTGGTGGTGGAATTGGTAGACACACCATCTTGAGGGGGTGGCGGGGCGACCCGTGCGAGTTCAAGTCTCGCTCAGCGCACCATACTTCTTTATAGAATTTCATTTATTTTTCTATAAAATTTTGTCGTAGATTAGAGATTCTAACCTTAGAAATTCACCTGATACAATTTGTTAAGGACAAAACGAAGCCAAAGCGCTATTTTACCCTTAAGAGATGTATCATAAAGATTGTGCAACGGCAAAAGTGCAACAGTGTAGCCATAGTGAATCTAAGCCTTTAGAAACTAGCTTGAAAAGCGCAAAGCGCGTTAAGCTAAAACTTTAGGCGCGAAGCAGGAATTTACTTCCTGCGAAGTAAGACTACGCGGCACGAAGTGCAACAGCGTAGCCATAGTGAATTTTAATAAGCCGGAGTGGTGAAACTGGTAGACGCGCTAGACTCAAAATCTAGTAGGGGCAACCCTGTGTCGGTTCGAGTCCGACCTTCGGCACCATATCAATTAAGATTACAATGCTTCTTAGCCTCATATCTTATACCTTAAGGACTATTGTGGAGGATTACGGATTTGCTCATTCAAGCCTAAGTCTTGTCGTGCCTATTTTTGTTGTCGTGATGGTTATCCTCACGCGAAAGGTAGCGCTATCGCTTTTTATGGGCATTTGCTTAAGTGGTATTATGCTCTATGGGTTTCATATTGAGGCGTTAGACTTTGTTTGCAGGGCAGTTGTGAGTGTGTTTTATGATGAGGGTATAAATTATGATGGGATATTTATCTTCGCCTTTCTTATTATCCTTGGCGTAATCACTCAGCTTATTTTGTATAGTGGGGCGATTGGTGTATTTGTCAAATGGGCGAGAAACTATATTGCCTCTGCAAAAGGTGCAGAATTTTTGGCATTTATTGCGGGGATTGTCATTTTTATTGATGATTATTTTAATGCACTTACTGTTGGGCAAATTGCTCGCCCACTCAATGATAGCTATCATTCAAGCCGTGAGCGTCTAGCTTATATCATAGATTCCACTTCTGCTCCTATTTGCATTTTAGTACCTCTTTCAAGCTGGGGTGCGTATAATGTCGGGCTTTTAAGCAAGCAGGGTGTTAATGAGCCTTTTATGATGTTACTAGAGAGCATTCCAAATAATTTTTATGCTTTTTTTGCACTATTGGCAGTTGTCTTAACGATTCTTTGGTGCATAAATCTCCCTGTGATGCGGCATAATATGAATATTGATGTAAAAGATTCAAGTACTCTAGGACGTTCCTCCTTTTATTACAAAAATGCCATTGTGTATCTTATCGCGCCTATTTTAGCGCTGATTGCGGGCATTTGCTTTATGATTTTTTATAGTGGATATAAGGAAGGAGGGGAATTTGCTTTGATGAGTATGCTTTCACATACAGATACGCCATTATCGCTTGTGTGTGGGGGCGCTTTTGCGCTTTGTGTTACATTGGTTCTTACTTTGGGCATTATTAAATCAAGGGATTATCCTGCGGTTTTTTGGTATGGGGCTAAAAGTATGTTTGGGGCGATATTGATTTTAAGCCTTGCTTGGGCGATTGGTCCGGTGATTAAGGAACATATACAAACAGGTGTGTATCTCGCGAGTGTGGCAAAAAGCACGATAAACGAGGAGTATTTAGCCTTTATGCCGGTGTTTTTATTTTTTATCTCTGCTTTTATTGCATTCTGCACAGGCACGAGCTGGGGGACATTCGCCATTATGCTGCCTATTGGTATGGAGATGATAGTGCAGGGGGCAGGAATGGAGCAAAGCGTATTTTTAGCCCTATCCGCGATCCTCTCAGGTGCGGTATATGGAGATCATAGCTCACCAATATCGGATACTACCATTCTCTCCGCAGTTGGTGCAGGCTGTTCTGTGCAAAGCCATTTTATCACACAGCTTCCTTATACCACACTTACCGCTTTATGTGCGGCAGTAAGCTTTGTAGTGGTATCATATTTTCAGAGCACTCTGTTGGCTTTTGGGGTAGGGGTAGGGCTGCTCATAGGCATATTTTATATGTTAAAATGTCGCTATGGAGGGGAATTGATAGATAAGAAATATATACTTAATGCGGCACGATAGAATTTTTACGCGCGGTTTTTTGCAGGGAGAAAAGCACGAGAATCATAAGGATTGTATAGACAAAGCTAAGGGCTATAAATGCTTGATCGTTGCTGTTAAGGCAGCCTGTATTTGTGCTAAGTAGCTTACTAAGAAGTGGGTGGAGTATCTCAATATTTTGGGCTAAAATAGGGCATAGTGCTAAATAGCATAGCACAAGAAAGATAGTTCTTAAAAGCACATTTGAGGACAAGAGTAAGATGTAACATACAACAAAGCAGAAGGCTTTTGCAAATATAATAAATGATTCGTATGTAGTGATGCAACTATATGCCAACAATACAAAGAGAGTATAAAAAAGCACAGGTAAAAATAGCGTGAATATATCATCTCTAAAGAGTTTCAGGGTAAGGATTATGTGCCGCTTACTCAGTTTATGCCGATAAATCCAAGCGGAATATGCAATACTGAATGCTATTATAAGAAATATCATAGTGACCAACATAATCTTAAGCCATTGTTTCAAGGATACATCAAGATGGCTAAAATATTCCGCCACAAGAACATTAGATGCTCCATCATTAGGCAGTGTAAAGATTTTTAGTATTTGATAATCAGTTGTCATATATAAAAAGAGCGCATAAAGTCCAATAAGCAAAATAAGATTGTTGATTATCCTTAATGTATCGGTGTGGTGGTCGGCTAAAACGCGATAGAAGGCTAGTAATTTAAATTCTACAAAGTATTGAAAAATGGAGGTATTCCTTCTAATGTCCTTTTCATTTTGGACAGGTGTGTTAGGTACCCGGGATTTTGCACTCAGTTCAATCTCTTTATAATAAAGCTCCAATTTGTGCCATTGTGAAGCGTCTAGGAGGTTATTTTCTTTAATCAACGCATTTTTACACAATCGAAAAGAATCGCGAAAATCATTTGCTGTATTGGCTAATTTTTCTAAATCTATACTCGTTTTTTGCTTTTGTGGAGTGGTATTACAAATTTTAGAATAAATACAATTTTTTATTTTATGCCACATCTTGTGTGTGGTATGAGATGTTTGGCATTCAGATTCTAAATCTGTCTTAAGCGTTTTAAAATCACAATCAATTTTTGCATTCACAAGATTCAAATTTCCATTAAAGGCAGCTTGAGAAAAGTTTGGGGGTTTTTCAAACTTAACGCCATAAAAACACGCTGCTTTTTCAAATACTACTCCTTGAAAACAAGCTTGAGTTTTAAAAATAGCTTCACGAAAATCTGCTAGGCGTTCAAATATAGAATCTTTGAAATCGACTTGATTATGGAAAATAAAATGCGTGAAAATGGCTTCTTGTGTGAAATGACAGGCTTTAAACATAAGGTTTCCATAAAAGCTAAATGTATGAGATTGTCTAAGATAAGGGTAAAAAGTTTTAAACTCACATTCTATAAAATTGAGATTCCCATAAATATGATGTGCGGATACAATAAATGAAGTAATGCTATAATTCATTATAATAAACTCTTCGCATTGAAAATCTTGATGTATCCATATGTGGCTTATTGTGCCTTTTGTCGTATCCTCATAAATACTTTGTAGGCAAAGTTTTTTAAAACTTACATTTTTATCAATATGCAGGGCTAAATCATCAATTTTATTAATGATAATATCCTGCATAAAACACATATCTTTGAAGATGAATTCTTTGTGGAGCAAATCCTTACTTTGGTGATTTTCTCTTGTAAAATGAAGCGGTACATTGATAATGAGTGTATTATTTTGATAGGTAACTCGCCCATCGTGCTTAAAGCTTAGATGTGTGAGAAACTGCCAAAGATTCGGTGGTTTTTCTTTGCAATCTTTTGCATAGGTATTAAATTCATTGATAGTAATAGGCTTCATTGCTCTTTCTTTTTATATTAAATTAAGAATAATCATATTTTTGCAAGGTAAATATATTTTAATTGCTGTGACGTTTTGTTAATGCGGCACGATAGAATTTTTACGAGCGGTTTTAATCAACGAATAAAGCATTATGCCAAATAAAATAGTATAGATTGCGCCAACTACTGATAGTGGGTCAAACATTGCTCTTTTATCTATGAAAATGCCAATGGCTGGGATAATATATTTTGGTGAGGAAACAAGAATCATTAAAGTAATGATATATGAAAAAGTAATAGCTATTGTTCTATGCAAGAATGATAAGCATATTGCAAAAATTAGAAATAACAATGAGTGAAAGCAATTCATAGGAAGAACAAAAATAAGTAAAATTACAAAAGATTTTAGCTTCTTTGTTTTCACATCGTATAGCATTACTGCAAGGAAGATTCTGGCAAATATAAGCACCAACCATAAGTTAAAAACTATAATAGCACATAATGGACTTGTGAGTAAGATGTGTTTGATATGTAGGCAATAAAATGCATAAAGACTATGAGGAGAAAAAATATGAGTTTCTATCAATGTATTAAATCCTATGATGAGAGCACCGCTTAGAAATCCAAAGGTTCCAATAAGTATTAATAAATTGTGCCAAATCTTTAATAAATCAGTGTGGTGGTCGGAGGTGTGGCGGTAGAATCTTAATATCCACTTATCGATGCAGTCTCTCAATTTTTCGTTGTTATTGTTTGTCTCTTTGTGTTCTTTAGAATCTAGCTCTATTTCTTTAGCATAAAGTTCTAATTTATGCCATTGTGAAGCGTCTAGGAGGTTGTTTTGTTGAATGAGTGTATTTTTAATAGTTCGGTAAGAATCTCTAATGTCATTTCTTATTTGATTTGATGTATCGTTGTCTTTGCCTTTAGTTTCATTTTTTGCTAATTGAGATAATTTTTCAAAAGAATTATCGACTTTTGCATTTACAAAATTTACTAAATTGCTTTCTGTAAATCCTACACCCAAAAAGTTAGGTATTTCTTTAAAATCTACATTCCAAAAGCTTGCTTGTTTATGAAAAACTGATTTTGAGCCAACAAAAAATCCATTAATTTTTGCATTATCAAATAGGGCATCTTTATGAAAATTGCAACCCATAATTGATAAACTATCTTCAAATATACATTCTTGAAAAGATACATCTTGCATAAAATGCCTACATTGTAAAACAACTTTTTGTTTGAAAGTTGTTTTTAATGCACCACCTAATATTCCAAAAATTATAGGAAAATTTGCCTCTTTATCCGCAATAATTCTTAAGGGCATATTTACATCTATATGGATTTTTTGATTTGTTTGACTAACTTGTATGGCATTTGAATCAAAGAATGCTATATCTTTTAATATACATAGAATATTATTATATTGATTTGGCAATTTTTTATCGGCTATGCAAGCACTTATTGTTTGATTTTCTATTTGTAGAATAATTTCTGTCATTTTTTATTGTTCCTGTATGATTTGAATTTCTTTAGAATCTAGTCCATAAAGTTGATATACTAGCTCATCGATTTGCCTTTGCAGGATAAGAGCTTGGCTCGTATGGGATTCTATATACGAAATGTTAGCATTTGAATCTTCACTTTTGGTTTCTAAAATCTCCTCCACTAAAGTGGTAATCCTATCGCCGATATGGCGATTAGAATCTGCAATTTGGGGGATAGGGAGGGGGTCTATATAGTTTTATTTATCGAAATTCTGTGGCTTAAACACTGCTTTTGAAATCCTTTTAATTTTGCTTATTGCATTGATTACAATAATCTAAAAATGCTTTTTCTAATTCGTCTAATGTTTTGTATCTTTCTTCTATATTACCACTCGTTCCTTTGTCAAGAAAAGGGCATTTTATCCCCTCATTATTTATTTTTCCTGTTACGACAAAAAATAAAATACGAGTTAGAGCAAATATTTCGTGATGCTTGTCATAATTTTTAAATCCTACCTTTGACAAGTCAGAATAATCATTAAAAGAACCCTTAATTTCTGTATTATCATTTGTTAGTTCGCTATGGGGTTCTTTGACTAGTCCAAAATCAGAAATTTTTACCACAAGCAAACCATTTTCATATTCTTTTAATAAAATATTATTTGGGCTTATATCTCTGTGAAGTATATTTTTATCAAGGATATATTTAAAGGCTTTGATGATTTGTAAGCCTATATTTTTTCTCGTTTGTATATCTAAATTGTTGTTATGTTTATCAACATAAGCTTTAAGTGTGAAGTCAGCATATTCCATAATATATTCATTTTTTTGAGAGTTAAACGAATAAACCTCTAATATATAAGGACTATTAAGCTTTTTCATCTCTTCAAATTCTCTTTTAAATCTTTCTAGTTCATTTTCGCTTAAATTATTTTTTGCTCTTTTTAATACAAAATGTTTATCATAAAATTCGTCTTTGTATTTAAAAACTTTAGCATAAGAACCCTCACCAATTAATTTTAAACGAGCCGATTTTGAGAGATTAGTCGAAAGTTCTATGTTGTCTGTAGAGCTGAAAATAGGGATTTCATAATAAAGTGTTACTTTTTTCATTCCAACAGGTAATTCACTGCCTCCGCTATTCTTTAAAAATTTTAAACATTCATCAAATATTTGATTATAGTTGATTCAATCTCAAACGAAAAAATTGTTCCTTTTAATTCCTTTTCAAGTTTTTTTGAAATATTTATGGCTTGTAGTAAATTTCTACTTTTATCTGCCTTATAATGTCTATTACTTGTTTCTGTTACAGGAAGTCGTTGATTCATAGCTCTAAAGCAGAAAATAAATTGTGAATGCAGTGTTGAAAAAATAGTTTGCAATCTCTCATTTTCTATATTTTTATAGAGCTCTTTATACTCGTTACTTAAAATGTTCCCTAAATCTTTTTCAGCAGAAGTTATAGCATTTAAAATAATATTTTGCACCATTTGTCCTCAATCATATTTATTTCATCATTGGTAAGTTTATACAGCTCATACACTAACCGATTGATTTGAGATTCTAAATATGAAGTGTTTTTGTCGACGCGCAATCCATAACGCCTGACTTTGTTTTATGGATTACTTCGGTAGCTTCCCTTCTAATGACGCAATGGCCAAAATCTCATTGATCAAGGCGATGATTTTGTTGTTATTTGTCTTTTATAGATGTCAAAAAGTTCCTACCTTTTGATGTAAGCCTTGCACCAGAGATTATATAAAATGAATGATTTCTGTTGATATGTTCTTTTCCTCTGTCTGTAATACCTTCTATATATCCTTCGTCTTGTAGCGTAAGCAAATTATTAAAATATGCTTTCTTTTCCTCTGTATCTGTTGCAAAAGGGATACTTCTTTCATCTCGTTTGCTTTCAAATTCTATTAAAACCTTTTCAAGTTCTTTATCCATAAAATACCTCTTTAAATTTGATTTTCACAAGAGCAAAGCTCCACTAATAAACTTACGCCAAAAAATATTATTGAGCTACTGCCCACCCCACAATTCCTAATTTGTCCTAAATTCAATCTCATAATTGATGATAAAATCCACCTCTTTTTTGTCTAACCCATACAAGGGGCAAAGGAGGGAATCTATCTCATCGATAATAGATTTAGATTTGCGGATATAGTAGGTTTTGACACCATTATGATATACTGCATTCAATTCTAAATCCTGCTCATATTTCGCTCCTAAATTTACGAAATTATTCCTTAATATATCATTAATATATGGAATAGGAAAAGATTCAAATTCATATAAGTAGCTATCTCTACTATTGGAATAAGCATTCCTAAACCACCAAAATAAGGTGCTACTCATTATGGCTACAAGCATTTTAGAATCTGTCGCAGCAAAAGACTTTTCTTTGCTGGATTGTGTGGTATAGCTTGTGTATAAATCATAGTATCGTCCTCCTGTGGTGCGATAATACACTTTTTCATCGCCCTGCATACGTGATTTTAACCGAGCCTTTTGCGTGTAGAGTTTGTGTAAAATATCTTTTTCTATCTCCAGCCCGATTTTGGCAAATGCCCCCTCCCGCGCAAACTCAAGTGAATTAATAAAGCAAAGATTATCTATCACATCTTTAATGATTGTGTGCTTGTCTCGTAGATTGACTTCTGTAGTGAGTAGGACTTCACAGGGGCTTTGTGTTTTTAAAAAGGTGATAATGCTTACTCGCTGGTCGGCGTTAGTGAAGATTCTCGCTGGGGCATTGCCATAGCTACTTGCGATAATGCGTTTGCAATGAGATAAAAGGAGTTTGTGGAGGGCAATATTTGATTTAGAGCTGGTAATGCTTATGGGTGTGATAAAGCTTAAGATTCCCTGTATGCTTAAAAGTTTGAATCCTAGCTCGATAAAAAACTTATAGCTATCGAGCGAACCTGTAATGGTGTGCTTATACACGCTTTTATATATTGCCTTATCTCTTTTATTTATATCTGCGCCATAAGGCGGATTGCCAATGATAATATCAAAGCCAAGTTCATCTATTGCCCCCCCCCCTGTTTGCAGGGATACCAAACATCCATTCACTATCGAAAAATTCCGCCACAGAATGCGGATCGAAAGGATTCCAAGAAAGCAGAGGGTTGCTAGAGAAGTCGCCTTTATGCGTCCTCCACGCATTAATGATATTTTTTGCGATTTTATCCCGTAAAGATAAGTAGGCAGATTCTAGTGCCTTTTTATCACTCGCATTAAAGGTCTGCTCTCGCAAACTTCTTAGCTCTGCCATATCTGCCTCATAGCCATTGTAGCTTAGCCCCTCCTGCTTAGGCAGAGGTATAAGGCTATTAGCAGTGATGAATTTAAATTCCAAGTTGGGCAGGGGCTTGATGTCATCATTTGGGGCATCACAAATGAGCGAGAGGAAGCACCTTAACCTAGCGATTTCTGTCGCCATAGGTTGAATATCCACGCCGTAGATATTTGTCTGTAAAATCCTTAGCTTTCTGTTGTAAAGCGTTAGCTTTTTGGTGCTTTTGTGGGATTCTTCACTCAAGGCTTGGTCATTTGCGTCTAGCAAACTCCCTTCGCCTCGAGTTTGATGTAATCCCTTTGGGGTAAAACCCACAAAATCACTCAAAAATCCTTCCGCTTGTGGAGATTTGCCTTGCTGGATTCCTTGTGTTTTGCTCTCATTGCTAGATTGGGTGTTAGTAATGGATTGGGAATGGCTAGAATTTGCTTGAGATTCTACATTTTCCTCTAGCGTTCTAAGATTGACGGTATTGCTTTCGTAGCTTTTGACACTTTTCAAGGGTGAGCTAGACATAGAGTCTGCGATATCCCTTGAAAATGTGCCAACATCTGCGGAATGATTACCCCAAGCTGAATGCTCCTCTATGAGGGCTTCTTGTATCTCTAGCATCTCGTGCAGCATTCCCATAGGAAACGCCCCACTCCCACAAGCTGGGTCAAGAATCTTTAAAGATTCTAGAGTAGTAAGAATCTGCCCACTCTCCTCTGCATTAAAGTGATTGCGCTTCTCAAAGACAAGCTGCTCTAATCTCTGCTCATCAAGTCCCGTGCGCTCTTTGAGGCACTCATATAGGCTTGCATTACACATATAGCTCACAATCTCACGCGGCGTATAGTAGCTCCCTGTGGCTTTACGCAGGTCTTTGGCATTCTTTTTATTATCGGTGAAAAGCACACTTAAGAGGTTTTCAAATACCATACCTAAAAGCTCTGGGTCTAAGCCTACTTCTTGGCTTAAAGGGGTAGATTCACTTAAAGTGAAATGATAGTTATCAAAGGTTGCAAAGAGCTTTGTAAAGCAGTCATTGGGGATTTTTAGCGTATTGATATAGGCATTTGGATTTTTAGGTGTGAAAAAATCGCAATCTTGCGGGGAGAAAAGCCCTCCATTAAGATAAGGGATAGAATCTAAAAGTATTGTTATAGGCTCTGGCAGCAGCCCGTAGTCCCTCTCCTCTGCCTTGGTATTAAGCGTGGTAAAAAAGAGTGGCTCACGCACATTGTGATAATACTCCTCGCTTAAGTTACAATCCCATATTTTTGGGTCTATCAAGCCCTTTTTTTCTAAAAATTTGCAAAAAAGCAGCCGTGAGATAAGCCGCAGGACAAACTCTCTTTTTATATTTGAATCTGTCTCTTTGGTGCTATCTGCCCTCTTTTGGGTCTCTGTGGGATTCTCCATAGGTAAGGTGCAAGACTCACAAAAGTGTAAAAAATACCCTTTGATTTCTGTAAAAAATGCTTCGTTGAGCTTCTCAATACTAAGGGTGGCTAGTATGCTTTGGTAATATTCATCAATCGCGCTATGAGGGAGATTAGCGATAGATTCTAAATTGCGTATGTGTGCGGGGTGAGGGGAATGCAAAGAAATATCTTTAATCAATGTGATTTTTTCTAGCACATCAGTTTGATCTATGCGATTTTTAGCCGCACGGCGCGTGGCAAAGGCTATGGATAAATAATCTTGGCTTAAGAAAAAGAGGATATTATAGGCGGAAAAATGCCCTATTAATCGCTTTTGTGGCTTGGAGTAGGGCGCGTTTGTCGTGTGTGGTGGTGTGAATGAGGCTAAAGCCTAGGTTGTTATGTCTGCTTTGGGCTTCTAGGAGTCCTGCTTCTGCGCTACTTTGTGTGTAGTAGATAATCGCTCCTTGATGATAGGGTGCGGGGATTACGCTTCCTACATCAGCTTCATTTAGAGATTTAAACTTAAAGAGTGTTTGGAGCGTGGCTTTAAAGCTTTGCTTTAAGTCGAGATGGCTATGTCGCGCGGCAGCGAGATGGGATAGGTGGGTAGCAATGGTATCTCTCATTTGATTATCTCCTTTTTTTGATTTTTGGACTTGGCTTCTCGTTTATCACCCCCTGTTTTTTGCGCGGATTCAATGATTGCGATTTCTTGAGAATTGAGGTTGTAGAGCTGATAGACTAGTTCATCAATTTGCCTTTGCAGGGTAAGAGCTTGGTTTGTGCGGGATTCTAAAATGGGCTTGTGGGATTCTCCCCTCCCCCTAACCCCCTCCACCAAGGGAGGGGGAACAAAGGCAGAATTGTCCTTCTTAGAGGAGGGGGGATAGACACTAGCCCCTCCCCCCGCGGGAGGGGTTGGGGAGGGGGGCAAAGAATATGAAGTATCCTCAGCAAGTGACAGAGAATATTTAGAATCTACAATAGCTAAAATCTGCTCTACTAAAGCAGTAATCTTATAGGCGATGTGGCGATTAGAATCTGTGATTTGGGTAAGGGATTCTATCTCGTAAAGGTTGATATTGTTATTTGTGCCTGTTATACCTTGCATAGCAATAATATATTGTTCCTCTTGATTTCTTTTTACAATTTTTTGTGTTTCATTGGTAATCTTGCAATTCATAAAGTTGTTATCAAGATAATAGCGATGGATATTTTCGCCCTTAATGAGAAAAAAAGCCTGTATGAGAATCTGCAAATATTTTCTTTAAGTGTATAGTATTGATATTCCCCTGCAATGTGCCATTTAGTAGAGAGCCAAGCGAGATTTTGTCGCTTTTTACTTTTTGGAGAATGTTTATTTCACCGCGTTTGATAAGCGGGATTTCAAATCTTTGTGGATAAAAGGCTATGATACTTTGCTGCTTGATAGATTCAAAAATAGGCTTTTTGATAGTAATTCTGTCATTGTGTATAGAGAGTGTAAAGCAATGTGTGGGGCTTGGTGTATTTCTTACGCAGAGTAAAATAGCTGTGCCTTGCAAGGCACTTTTAAATACTTGTCCTTCTTTTGTGGGGGCGATTTTAGGAAACTCAATAATTTGTTTAATCGTGCTTTGCGTGATGAGGCAAAAAATCCCTTGAGATGTGGCAAGATTATAGGCGTGTTCTACAAAAACTTTATATAGATTCTGTTTGCCTTTATCCTTACCTTCACTATAACGGAAAGTATCCGCTGGGAGTATGCCTTTTGGCATTTGGGCGTAGGGTGGGTTGGCTATTACTATATCAAAGCCTTGCTTTGTGCGCGAACGTACGTGTTGCGTAGCAGAAGGTGTATCCATTCCCCACTTCCTTATGCGTTTATCGAAGCATTATGAGCTAATATCTCATAAGGATTTACCAAAAGCCACGCGATAAGGCTAAACCTCCGCGTTTCTGTGGAGCTGAATTGAGCGTTGCTTTTTTTCGTGGCATTGGCGGCTTTGCTATGAGAGAGAATCTGGGCTTCTAATTGCGATGTAAGAGAGGCAAATATCTCTTTTAAAGGCGTAATATCCCTAAAATCTTGGGTGAGGAGCTCAAGCTTTTCAAACTCCTTTGCGTGAATGCTGCTATCATCTTTAAATTCTGCGATTTTTAGGAGATTTGCTATGCCATCTTTGCTCGTGCAGCTAGGCAGGAGGGAGGCAGAGCCTATATCAAAATGTGTGCAATAGTATTTTTTAGAATCTGTATCTTGCAAAAAGGCATAGAGGTGGTTTTTGGGGAGATTTGGCGATGTAGCGATGGAAAAAATGCCATCCGGCAGGGCAGAGCTAGGTTTTGTATGGTAGGCAAGGGTAGATAGCACACTCTCTAATGTGCTAAACTGATTGAGATTAAACTCTGTGCTATCCTCTAATGCGATACTCTCGCTCTCTAGGCTCTTGTAGGCTTTTTTGCGTTTTTCTTCAAAGGCTTTGATATTTTTAGCATTTTGGAGGGCGTGAGGGTCATTAAGCGAGGTGAGTGTTTGCGCGGCAGCGATTTTAAATCGTAGTTTAGATTCAAGCTTGATATAAGATTCGATATCGGTATTGGGGAAAAGATGGGTGATGTGGTTACTCGTGTGGATTGAGCCAATACGCCATATCCGCCCTATGCGCTGGATTGAATGCACGGGATTAAAGGCGATATCCCAGTTTAACAGATTCTTGCAATCTTGGAGGTTTGCCCCCTCGTTTAGGACATTGCTTGAAATGAGTATGTCTATCTCGCGCTCATTTTCTTGCAGAGTGTATTTGAGAGAGCGAGGGGAAAAGCGGTTTTTAAGTTTTGCAAATTCGTTAGGCTTTAATTCGCCGCTAATGGTTTCTATCACATAATGCGGATAGTCCTTACGCAAGGCTTGGCAAATGGCGTGAGTGGTAGGGATAGATTCACTAAAAATAAGGAGTTTATCTGTTTTTATGTCATTTATAGAATCAATGATTTTTTTGCATTCTTGGTATTTGGCACATTGTGGGAAATCCCGCTCACTCTCATAAGTTTCAAGCTTTTGTGCGATACGTTCTAGGAGGGCTAAATCTTTTTGTATGATTTGGGTGAAATCCTCGCTTAGCTCGTGCAGTAGCCCAAGCTCGGCGAGTTTGGCTAAACGCGTAGGAAGGATAGAAGCCTCATCATTTTCTAGCTCATCGGCGTTTTTATCCTCCCATTGAGCGGCTTTGTGCTTAAGGAAGCGATGATGATAAGTGATGATTTTCTCTAAAATAGGTTTAAAGGCATCAAGGGAGCTTTCAAGTGCCTTTAAGAGCGACATACATAAGAAGCCACGAGGAGTTGTATAATCCCCTAGATTCTCAAGCTGTTTGTCAAGCACCTGCTCTCTTGTATGCTTCGGCAAAAATTTATAGGGGTCATAAATGCTAAAGGAGATAAAATCCTCTTGTGTATCTCCATTTTGCTCCTCTTCATTAAGCCCTAGAATCTCACTTAGTTTTTGAAAGCTAAAGTCAATAGAAACAGGAATACTCGAGCTTGGAATCGTGCGTATATGCTGCTTTGGCATATCTTTATTCAGGGCTTTAAGATGAGCGATAATCTGCTCACTACTATGGGAGAAAATAATATGTGTAATGGCATAATAATCCTCATCTAGCTCTACATCATCGCCGCTTTTTAGGGCATTTTGGAGATTAGCTTGTGCTTTGGTGCAAATTTCTTTAGGTTCAAGGTGGTTTTGTGTGATCGAATCTGTGATATGAGATGAGAGGAGGCAGAGCTGATTGCTAAGGTCAAGAAAGCTATTGTTAATAGGTGTTGCGCTTAAAAGCAGGAGGTGGGAGTTGGTGTTGAGGTTGTTTTGGAGTTTTTGGTAGCCATTTTGCTTAAGACTTCTTGTGCGGGGGATACCATTTCTAAAGTTATGAGATTCATCAATGATGATAAGCTGGGCGGATTTGAGGGCGATTTTGTCTTGGTCTTTGGGATTTTGTGCTTCATAATAGCTTAGAATCCGCACTCTAAAGCCCATATCGTTGATAAAATTATAATATGGGCTTTGCTCATTTACATTAAAATAACTCGCCCATTGGGTTGTGAGGTTTTTAGGAGAAATGATAATGACATTATTATATACACTTGCGACAGCTAGGGCGGTTAGGGTCTTTCCTGAACCTACGGGACTTGCTAATAGGGCGAGGGCATAGCGTTTGAGGCGTGAAAGTAGCTCTAGGGCGGCATCTTGCTGAAAATCATATAGTCCAAAGGCTTTTACACCTTGAGTTAATCGCTCACTCTCACTTAACGTAGGCTTTTGTGCAGATTCTACACAGGAGCAAATTTTAGCAAAAATATCTTTGGGCGAGTGGTAGAAAAAGCTTGTCTGTAGCGAATCTAGCACTTCTTTGGTGCAGTCTTTGCATTCCTTTTTAAGGGTTTTGAAATATGTAAAGGCTTCTTTTGAGGCTCTCTTGCTATCGCATAGGACATTAAGCTCTTTATTGCTTTTATCTCCATAAAGCCCAAGTCCGCTTCCTGTGAAGTTTGAACTACCTATGATTACATCGCCTATGCCTTGATTGTGTATAAGGTAGAGTTTTGAATGGAGCAAAACATTTTCTTGCTGCAGCTTTTGAATCTTTATGCTATGCGCATTGATGAAGTTATGGGCAATTTTAGCAGTGGAGATGGATTCTAATTGAATATGAAAGTCTTTAACCCTCATATCAAAGGGATCATTATGCAAATTAAAGGAGATAATAGGGCTGTAATTATCGCTTGGAGTGCTTTCGCCAACGATGAGGGACAAAGACTGCAGATAGGGTGCTAGGGCAGAAAATGCCTCAAAGGCTTTAGCATTGAAAAATGCGCTAACAATCCATAGGTGAGGTTTATCGTGTGTAGGGCTAGAATGGTTTGTGTTGTATTGATGTATAAGATTTGCAAGAATAGAAAAAAGTGTATTGCCCTCGTGATTGGTTATGAGGTCTTTAAATTGTGATGTAGGATATGAACTATACCCCCCCCCCCGTTGCTAAAATAGAACTCATACTCTCTCCTTTGTGTTTTTAGTATCTTAGAATATTATATAATGCGAGTGATAACAATTTGCTTTCATATTCATTTTGCATAGATTTATGAAATGTTTTAGAATCTGATAAAAATGCCTTTTTATCAGGCACGAGCACAACTCCACCGCAATTGTGATTAGTCTTTAGCACAAAAGATTGTGGCAGTTTGTCAAGATCTACTTTAGTAACACTGCTCCCAATGTCATAGAGTTTAGGCAAGAAAGGGCGGATATTGGTATCAAAAAGCGTATCATAAGGTGAGGCAATGGGAGTAAAAGTGGAGAGATAGAATCTAGAATGTGTGGGACATCATCGAGAAATACGTAAGGGCGGCAATCATTGTTTGCCCCCGCAGTTTTCTGGCAATGCTATATTTTTATGCTTGTGGGTGATGTAGATTCTGGCTCTGAGCTTATCTGTAAGAGCTGTGTAGATGGAGATTTCTATCATAAAGCATACGATGGATAATTTTTTCATTAAATGTTTGGAGCTTGGTAAAATCAGGCGTGTAGCCAAAGATGTTTTGATGATGTTTGAGGAAGTGTCCTCATCACTTATGTGAGACTACTTAAAGGCTTTAATCTTAGCTCGAAGCGGGCGGAGAATATGTGTGTTGATGGGATTGTTATGAAAGTCCATAGTGAAAGCTTATAAATATTAAGATAGGCGAATAGCCTTTATGCTACACATTTGCAAATGTAGGTTTATGCCGTAATAAGCTGCCTACATCCATTCTAGAATCTTGCTTACCTCATTTGCCTCGAAGCATTTGATAGTAGCTGGGGGATTGGCTGGTTTTTGTGCGAGAATGACTTTTTCAAACCCATAGCTTTCAAGCTCTTTTAAGCGCACATCGATGTTGCTAACCTCGCGTATATCCCCTACGAGCGATACCTCACCGATGAAAGCGGTTTTGGCATTTAAAGGGCGATTGCGAAAACTTGAGATAATGCTAGCAATCACCGCTAAATCCGCACTTGGCTCATTAATCTTAATCCCGCCAGCAACATTCACAAACACATCATAATGCCCGAGTGGAATCTCAAGTTTGCGCTCTAGTAGGGCTAGGAGCATATTCAGGCGATTGCTATCAAAGCCCGTGCAGGAGCGTTTAGGATAGCCTGATTCACTCACAAGCGCTTGTATCTCAATCACAAGTGCACGACTTCCCTCTAGCACCACAGCGATAGCGCTTCCTGCTTGTGCACTTTTTTGCGTGAAAAAGAGTTTTGAAGCGTTTTTTGCGCTCACTAATCCCTCTGCTTTCATTTCAAAGATACCAATCTCGCTTGTAGTCCCAAAGCGATTTTTAAATCCCCTTAGCATTCTTAGCTCTTTGCTTGGGTCTCCCTCAAAATATAGCACACAATCCACCATATGCTCTAAGATTCTCGGTCCAGCAATCGCGCCATCTTTGGTAATATGCCCGATGATAAAAATGCTGATATGCCGCTCCTTAGCCAAACGCATAAGGGCAAAGGTAACCTCGCGCACTTGTGAGACAGAGCCGGGTGCGGAGGCAAGCTCGGGCGCATAGATTGTCTGTATAGAATCTATCACACATAGGGTATATTCTTGCGCGTGGAGGGCATTTGTGATGATGTTTAAATCAATTTCATTAAGTAAATAGAGATTCTCACTTAGGGCAGAGAGCCTTGAAGCGCGGAGTTTGATTTGACCCGCACTCTCTTCACCACTCACATATAGAATCTTTTTATGCGATTTGGTGGCGATGTCTGCAGCGATTTTAAGCAAAAGCGTGGATTTACCCACTCCCGGACTTCCCCCGATGAGATATAGCCCACCGGGTACAATGCCTCCACCTAGCACGATGTCAAATTCCTCTTCATAAGAGCTAAAATGCGTGATATTTTCGGTATGCACTTGCGTGATGGGAATGGCATTTGAAGAGGTAGTAGCGTGCTTTTGTGTTTCTATGTGCTTGATTTGGCTTTCTTTAAGCTCAACTAAACCCTCCCAGCTCCCGCAGCTACTGCACTTACCAAGCCATTTAGGGCTTTGCCACCCGCAAAATTGACATTCAAAAAGTGTGCGTTTTTTTGCCAATTAATATCCTTCAAATAGGCTATCAAGCATTATTTTGACATATTCTTGTGGCTTAAAAGGAAGCAAATCATCTGCCTTTTCACCCACGCCGATGTAGCAAATAGGGATTTGCAGCTCACTTACAATACTAAAAATCGCCCCGCCCTTGCTTGTGCCATCAAGCTTAGTGATAATAATGCCATCAAAGGCAATGAGTTCTGCAAATGCTCGTGCTTGATTGATAGCCGAGCTACCCTGTGTGCCATCAAGCACGAGATAAGAGCGTAGGGGCAAATCCCCTAGAGCCTTTTTACTCACGCGGACAATTTTTAAAAGCTCATTGTTGAGATTTGTGTGATTATGAAGTCTCCCTGCCGTGTCGATATACAGTTCATCAATCCCCCGCGCACGAGCAGCATTAATGCTATCAAAGGCTACTGCGCTTGGGTCGTGCATATGCTGTGTGCTAATCACAGGGATATTGAGCCTCTCTCCCCATAGCTTGATTTGCTCAATCGCTGCTGCGCGAAATGTATCTCCTGCGGCTAACATTACTTTTTTGCCTTGATTTTGGGCGAGATAAGCGAGTTTGGCAATAGTCGTTGTTTTTCCCGCGCCATTTACGCCCACAATGAGCGTGGCAAGGGGTTTGATATGAGTAAAATTTTGGGGGCTAGATTCTAACTTAAGTTTTGCTAAAAGTGGTTTTTGGAGGGCTTCGCGAGAGATATAGGGTGGGAGATCATTTAATATAGATTCTATAAGTTCATAGGCAATGTCGCATTCGATGAGAATCTCCTCTAGCTCGTCTTTGGTGTATTTGTCCTTTTTTGAGCTAAGGAGTGAGGCAATGTTTTGGGTGGTTTTTTGTAGTGTTTTGCTGAGGGTAGCAATCATTGCGCCTCTTGTCCTGTATTGGCATTTTCTAGTTCTTCTTGCTCCTCTGGTGTGAGAGATTGCATTTCATATTGTGCTTTAGCATCAAGCTGATCTTGGATTTGGTATTGTATATCAAGCTCTACCATCTCTTCAGGCACGAGCCCTACATAGTCTATCACTTTTTCGCCTTGCCTATCATAGAGGGCGATATAGCTTTGCTTCTCATCTTTACTAAGGAAATTAAGGAGATTTTTATTATCCGTTGGGGCATAAAGTTTAAATCGAGGATTGATAAGGTCAATTTCTTTTTGCAGATGTTCCAACTCGTCCCTTGGGCTAATGGCGATAATGGAGATAAATTCTTGATATTTGTTATATAAATCAAGGATATGTAAAAGCTCATCTTGGCACTCTTGGCAGCTTTTGGAGAGGAAGAAAAGTAGTGTAGGGCGCTGCGTGTCGGTTTGAAATATGCTTTGAGATTCGTTTGTCTTGAAACGTAAAGATTCATTTTGTGTATTCATCACTTCAATACTTAGAATCTTATCTTTGCTCCCGCCCTCAAAGCCAAAGATATCTTTGTCCTTATCTACATCATCGCTACAGGCTTGAAATGCCCAACATATCATTACAGCTAGGATAAAAAGCTTCGTGAAACTTTGCCATCTCTTTAGAATCTGCGCCATTTTCATCTTATATTGTCTCCATTTATGCTATGTTTATATCATTATATCTAAAAAAAGGATTAACGATTACTAAACAGGACTTTAGATTCTATGCGAAGGCACGATTGGAGCATTGCTTTAAGCATAATCGCTTGGCAGATAAGGCACTTAATAAAGATTTGCTTACCTATTTAGAGAGGCAAAAATGTAGCAAAGTGCTCGTGTATATGCCTTTTGGCAATGAGGTGTATATTATGCCCCTTATTGCCACACTACGCAAAAAAAAATATCGCGTTTTTATTCCTTTTATACAAGGACTCAGTTTCAAAATGATACCATTGCGAATGCCATTGCATAAAAACGCATTTGGCATTTATGAGTCAAATAATTCTATATTTAAATTAATCAAAGTTGATGCGGTAATTATTCCTGTTTTGGGCATTGATAAGCATTTTAGGCGAATAGGGTTTGGGAGGGGTATGTATGATAGGTTTATGCCTACTCTTAAAAATAAGGTTCATATTATTTTTGTAGCACGAAGTCCAAACTATGTGCCAGATGTTATTACACAAGATTATGACGTGCAGGGAGATTGTTTTTTAACACCATCGGCTTTATGCGTAAGGAAGCACAATGGAAGTATGGTATGTAATAGGAAGTATAATCTTTGGGTTATTGGTCGGTGTGAGCGTGTATTTTATCGCTAGAAGGATATTTTACTCTCACTCTCATATCATTATAGAGCAGGCAAAAGCAAAAGCAAAGGCGATTGAATATGAAGCAGAGAGACTGCTTAAAGAGCACCAGCTTAAACTTAAAGAGGAGCAGCTTCATTTAGAACGTTCCTATGATGAGGAATGTGCGAAGTTGTCTAAAGAATATGATGCTAAAGTGGCTAAACTTGACAAAGAAGAGCGTATCAAGTATCAGCAGCTTGAGTATCAAAAGGCACAGATTGACAAAGATAGGCAAGAAGTAGCCGAGCTTAAGGCAAAGGTCTTGCGCTCACAAACCGAGCTTGATAAGCTCAAAAATGAGAATCAGGATATTAAAAAAGAAATGCTCTGCACCCTTTCAAAACATTTGCAAATGAGTAGAGAGGAGGCGACAAACATTCTGCTTTCCCATCTTGAAGAGGAACTTTATGAGGAAAAGGCTATGCTTATTCGCCGTTATGAGAGGGAGGCACAGCAGGAGGCAAAGAAAAAGGCAAATTATATCCTTGCCCAAGCCACTACACGTTATGCGGGGGATTTTGCCAATGAGCGATTAATTAATGTGGTTAATCTCCCAAATGATGAGCTAAAGGGGCGAATCATAGGCAAAGAAGGGCGCAATATTAAGACGTTAGAGCTTATTAGTGGTGTTGATGTGATTATTGATGATACACCCGGTAGCATTATTTTAAGTAGTTTTAATCTCTACCGCCGTGCGATTGCGACAAAGACGATTGAAAATCTTGTAGAAGATGGACGGATTCAACCTGCAAGAATTGAAGAGATGTATGAACGTGTCAAAAATGAGATGGACGAGCAGGTGCGGCAAGATGGAGAAAATATCGTGCTTGATATGAATTTAGGCTATATGCACCCCGAGCTTACATATTTGCTTGGCAAAATGCGCTATCGTGCGTCATTTGGGCAAAATGCACTCGGGCATTCTATTGAGGTGGCTAATTTGGCAGCTATTATTGCTGGGGAGCTTGGAGGCGATGAAAAACTCGCACGCAGAGCGGGAATCTTGCACGATATTGGTAAGTCTCTTACTCAAGAGTTAGGCGGTAGCCACGTGGATTTGGGTGTGGAGGTTTGCATCCGTTATAAAGAACACCCTGTGGTGATTAACGCTATTAAGGCACATCACGGCTATGAGGAGATTCAAAGCATTGAGTGCGCGGCAGTATGTGCAGCTGATACACTCTCTGCGGCACGTCCGGGTGCTAGACGTGAGGCATTAGAGAATTTCTTAAAAAGAATGCAGGATATTGAGCGTATTGCGATGGATAAAATCGGCGTGAAACAAGCCTATGCGATTAATGCTGGGCGTGAAGTGCGGGTGATTGTACGTGCGGATTTGATAAATGATGAAAAGAGTGTCATCTTAGCACGGGATATTGCTAAAGAGATAGAATCTACTTTGCAGTATCCCGGTGAGATTAAGGTTAGCGTGATACGTGAAATGAGGGCAGTTGAGTTTGCAAAATAGAATAGTGATCCTCAATCTTAGAATTGCACTTGATAAGTGAAGCGCGTCCTTCAGGCGCGAAGCAGATTTTATATCTGCAAAGCAAGATCTTTTGCAAGTGTGGATTAGCACGTTGTGCGAATGCGGCGATTACATCGCAACAGCAAGGGCATAATAGATTAGAGAATCTCTACCTTAGAAAATGAGTTTGTAAATGTGGATTAGTACTTCGTGTGAATGCAGCTCTTACATCATATATAGTAAAGTTTAAGTATTGAAAATTTTTGCTTAGTGTGGAGCATTCTATAAATCTAGGAAAATAGGGTTTGCTCATTATAAAATAAAAATATTTTTCTTGCGGAAGGTAGAAAATGTTCAGGGGATTTATCAAGGTTGAGGGGTGCATTTTGCAAGTGTGGGGCGAGAGGGTATCTAGCAAACACCGCGTATGTATGCAAATCTTCGTGTAATTTAATTTTTATGCAAGTGAAGTATTTCACTGAAATATACTCATTCCTTGAAAACCACAAAAAAATTTTTGAAACAATATTATATTTTTAACACAGACAAAAGCAAAAGGATTGTTTTATGCGTAGCTCATACTCTTAATGCAGTAGAATGTGGTGGTAGAGAATACGGAGATTCTAAGGGGGCTTTGAAGCTTCTAGAATCTTCTATTTGCCATAAAATTGAGTAAAAACCTTACTCCAAATATGTCCCATAGATAGCTCCTTGTATCAAATCTACGCTTTCAAGGCGAACATTGATGATTGTGTATTTCTCAAGTGAGTGTGAAAGTGTAATTTTCATCTGTGGTATCACATCTAAAGCTATACAATGGGAGGATTCATCTATGACAATGGCGGGACACATCACTTGTTTATGTGAATCTAAAAGTTCTGCTGCATAGCGAAGCATTTTAAGACGATAGAATGCTTGCTCAATATGGCTGATTTGCCTTTCTTTGACATTCAGCTCTTCAGCGATCCCATTGAGAGTATGTGTTAAAAAATCAATACTTTTGTGTTTGTGCAAAATAGCCTTTAAAATTCTATGCACTACCAAATCGCTATATCGGCGAATAGGCGAGGTAAAATGTGTATAGACATCAAAACCTAAGCCAAAATGCCCTATGTTATGTGTGCTATATGTGGCTTTGGCAAAGGATTGAATAATCATACTATCTAGGATATCACGCATTTTAAGTGTGTGGGCTTCTACATTATGGGTATACATATATGCGCTTTGTGCCTGAAGTGTGTGAATGAGTTTGTGAATATCTTTGGTCTGCGGGATTTCAAAGCCCATATTTTCAAGCTGCCACAAAAGAAAGCCGATACGATCTTTTTTTGGGGTGGGGTGGATTCTATAAATACCTTGAGGAGCAGTATTTTCGAGCATTTTTGCACTCTCCACATTAGCTAAGAGCATTGATTCTTCAATAATGCTATGGGCTAAGCCTTGCTGATGTCGCTGCCAATGGGATATTTTACCCTCCACATTAAGCTCTAGGGTTATTTCCTCACTGCAAAATTCATAGCCTTGCTTTAAGCGATGTGCTTTTGCCTTTTTCACATAGGGCACATAGGCTTTGAGCCATTTTTGGATTGCCTTAGGCA
This sequence comes from Helicobacter mastomyrinus, assembly GCF_039555295.1. Lineage (NCBI taxonomy): Bacteria > Pseudomonadati > Campylobacterota > Epsilonproteobacteria > Campylobacterales > Helicobacteraceae > Helicobacter > Helicobacter mastomyrinus. Next base: position 1,503,107 of record NZ_CP145316.1, read on the forward strand.
GAGGATTTGGCTGATTGTGTAAAAAGGCTTCTACTTCTTCATAGCTCACATTAGCCTGTGGCATAATCATCGCTTCTAAAAGCTCGCTTTGTAAGATATGGGCTTGTTTATTTAAGCAAATCTTCCACACCATTGCTAAAGAAAGCTTTTGCGCCTTAAGTGAGCAGATTCCACTGCTTAGCTCATTGGGGAGCATAGGGATTACTTTATGCGGAAAATATATGCTAAAGCCTCTTTGTCTTGTATTTTTATCAAGCTCACTCTCCATACTGACATATTCACTCACATCGGCAATAGCCACATAGAGCGTTTGCTCCTTTGTGTCAAAATAAATGGCATCATCGTGGTCTTTTGCATCTTTTGGGTCAATCACACAAAAAGGCAGATGGCTTAAATCCACACGATGAGTATACATCTCTTTACAGAGCGTATCATCAAAGGCTTTAGCGTTTTGGATTGCAATGGGGCTAAAGTCTTTTGCCATACCATTGAGGGCGAGTTTTTCATCAATATGAGCATCTTTTAGAATCCCCAGCACTTCAGTAATTTTACCCGTGGCGATTTCTACTCTCACTACACAATAGGGAGGCAAGGTACGGAGGGACTTTTGCGAGGCTTTAAGGGTGATAAATGCGGCTTTATGAGACTTGACCCCCAATTCCACAGCTTTTATCATACCTTTTTGTAGTACAAGCACAGCAAAACAATATGGCTTAGCACGATACAAAAGGGTGATAAAATGCAGCCTCTCTCTACTTTTAATCTTTGCTAAGATGATATCGCCCTTTCTAAACCCCATACCCTTTATACCATCAAGAAAGGCATCTTTAGTATGAGGAGAGCGAAGGTCTTTTACAAAAACTTTGCCTGATTGGGCAATATCTATAATGCCTATAACAAGGGTAGATTTAAGCGCGATATGCTTTCCTTTGGATTCAAGTGCATCCATATCTTGCAGTTGGGCTAATGCGTGAGAAAAGGATTTAGGAATGCGATTTTTCAATGTAGATTGCGCAATGAGTGTGTAAAAATAAATCATTAAGTATTCCTTCGCAGATTCACAAACCAGAAGTATTATATCTTTGAAAAGTAGCATAAAAAACAAAATTCTAAAAAATATATTCGTTTTACCAAACTTTGATAAAATAGCACTTTTTAATCAATTCTAAAGGGGATAATTTGGCGCATACGGGATTTGAGACAAGCACAGATACATTACTTGAGGAGCCAAGACTTTATCGCGTTTTGCTTTTAAATGATGATTATACAGCGATGGATTTTGTAACGCAGATTCTTATGGAGGTGTTTGATAAGACTTCTGATGAAGCTACGGCTATTATGCTAAAGATTCACAACGAGGGCAGGGGAGTATGCGGGATTTATACCTATGATATTGCTGAACTCAAGAGCCAAATTGTTACCCAAAAGGCAAAGGCACATAAATATCCCCTTCGTGTTATCACCGAGGAAATGCTTTCTTAAGGAGGGTATATGATAGGACAGAATCTTACGCTTATTTTTAATGAATCTATCGATATTGCACGAGAAATGCGACATAATATCCTCACAACAGAACATCTATTTTTAGCCACGCTGAATAATACTCAAGGTATTTCTATTTTGCAAAAATGTGGGGGTAATATACAGGAAATGCGCCGTATGACAAATCTCTATTTGCAAAAATATGTGCCATTTTCTCATCATCTCATACAAAACCCTAGGCAAACACCAGCCCTTGATAGAATTATCGAAACAATGGTAAAGCACGCTCAAAATAGTAATCGTCAAAGTGTAGATGTAGGAGATCTCCTTGCCTCTATTATGGAAGAAAATCAAAGCTTTAGCACACAGATACTCAAATCTCAAGGTATTGATAGACTAAGTGTGCTAGAAGTCATCACGCAACAAGAGCACGAAGATGTAATAAATGAAAGCACACAATCTGCAGAAAGTTATCTTGAAAAATACACAAGGAACCTCTCTGCACTTGCTAAAGAGGACAAAATCGACCCTGTTATTGGGCGCGAGGCAGAGATTTGGCGTGTGAGTGAGATACTCTGCAGACGTAAAAAAAACAACCCTATACTTGTAGGTGAGCCCGGTGTGGGGAAAACTGCCATTGCTGAAGGATTAGCACTAGAGATTTATCATAAGCGATTGCCAAAGGCTTTACACAATGCGCAAATTTTCGCCCTTGATGTGGGCAGTATGATTTCAGGGAGCAAATATCGCGGCGATTTTGAAAAGCGATTAAAAGGTGTGCTAAAAGAAATCGCGCAAATTCCCCATAGTGTGCTATTTATCGATGAGATTCACACGATTGTAGGCGCTGGAGCAACTTCTGGATCAAATCTTGATGCCTCTAATCTCCTTAAGCCCGCCCTTGCTAATGGTACATTACGTTGCATTGGGGCGACTACCTTTAGTGAGTTTAAAACGCATTTTGATAAGGATAAAGCCCTTGTGAGGCGATTTAGCAAGGTAGAAGTCAAAGAGCCAAGTTTGGAGGATTGCTATAAAATCATAGAGGGTTTAGCACCCATTTATGAATCTTATCATCACATCAAATATACAAAAAAAGCCCTCAAAGCCTGTGTGGATTTATCTAATCGATATATCAGCGATAAATTTTTACCCGATAAGGCGATTGATTTGCTTGATGAAGTGGGGGCAAATACTAGAATCTACCGCACGGACAAAGATTCTATGCCTCTTATTACTATTAAAGATATAGAATCTATCCTTAGCAAAAGTGTGCATATCCCTAAAAGCTCTATGAGTAAAGATGAGGGAAAAGCCCTGCTTACCCTTGCTAGCAAGCTTAAAGAGCGTATTTTCTCGCAGGATAAAGCCATTGATGAGCTAAGCAAAGTGATTAAGACAAACAAAGCCGGGCTAAGTGAGGGGAATAAGCCTATTGGTAGTTTTGTCTTTGCTGGACCTAGCGGCGTGGGGAAAACTGAACTTGCTAAAGAATTAGCGCGTATTTTAGGCATTGGGTTTGTTAAATTTGATATGAGCGAATATATGGAGGCACATTCTATTTCGCGGCTTATTGGTGCACCTGCGGGATATGTGGGCTTTGAGCAGGGGGGATTACTTGTAGATTCTATCCGTAAGAATCCCCATTGTGTATTACTGCTTGATGAAATTGAAAAGGCGCATATCGATATTTATAATATTTTGTTGCAGATTCTTGATTCTGCAAGTCTCACAGACAATGCTGGGAATAAGGCGGATTTTAAGAATGTAATTGTCATTATGACAAGCAATGCTGGGAGTAAGGAGGCAAACACATTGGGCTTTAGAGCGGATATACAAAGCAAAAATGATAGCGCTATCAAAATGCTTTTCTCCCCTGAATTGCGTAGTCGAATCGATAGTGTGATACATTTTAATCCGCTAGGGCTTAAAGAATATACATTGATTGCTAAAAAATACATTAGCGATCTTGCTACCTCGCTTAAGGAGCGGTATATTAATGTAAGCATAGATACTAAGGCGCTGCATTATCTTGCCACACAAAGTATGGATAAAGCCCTTGGTGCGCGAGAGATAAAAAAGATTATCGATAGTCAAATCAAACTCGCCTTAAGTGATGAAATCCTCTTTGGTGCACTAAAAAAGGGGGGCAATGTAAAAATCACTCTCAAACAATCCCCCACGCCACATATCGCGCTTGTTTGCAATAAGATTCACAAAAGCATAGAAAACAATAAAAAAGATGTTGCCAAAGTGCTTTAATTTCTCGTGGGAGGAGTATTCCGCTTGTGTCTATCGCTCCTCATTTGAGGGTTTTAGCGGCTATTTTAAACCTATAAGCGATTTTAAAAGAGCCTATCACCTCATTGGCTTGGATAAAGAGATTGCTGCTCTCACACACAATACACAGGCTTTTATGCGAGGAGAGAGGGCTTCTCACGCTTTGCTTTGGGGGGCTAGAGGCTGTGGGAAAAGCTCGTGTTTGCAGCAGGTATTAAGTGATGTATTAGCTCTAGATTCACTTTTGCGTATCATAGAGTTAAGCAAAGAATCTTTAGGTATTTTGCCTATGGTGCAAGATTGTGTGCGGGAATTGCCCTATAAATTCATTATTATGTGTGATGACTTATCCTTTGAGCCAAATGAGCAAGGCTACAAATCCCTTAAAAGCATACTTGAAGGTTCTTTTGAGAATAAAGCGGAGAATGTGTTATTTTACACGACATCTAACCAACGCCACCTCATTAGCGAATCTTACCCTCAAGACACACTCCATCTCAATGATGCACAAGATGAGATTCTCTCCTTAAGCGATAGATTTGGGCTTGTGCTAGGATTTTATACCCTAAGTCGCACGGAGTTTATGGCACTTTTAGAAACAATGCTACAAACGCCTCTTGATGAGAATTTAAAGCTCAAAGCATTGCAGTTTAGCACACTCAAAGGCTCGTGTAATCCCCGCATAGCGCACGAATTTTGCACTCTCTATCGTAATAAGATTCTGTAGCCCAAGCTGTTTTATGTATCGCCGCATTGCAAAAAGTGCCAATTTATACTTGCAAAATCCTCCAAAAACAAAGGGATATATTAAATTTTTAAGATTTATTCAGTGAGAAATGGATTTCTAAGGCTTAAAGTCTAGATTCTATCCATAAGGCAATCTCATCGCTTAAAAATAGCTCCTTAGCGCGTAAGAACTGCCTATCGCCGCACATATATAGCTCACATTTCCCACCCTCAAGCAAATCGCTCAAAGCCTGTGAGTGCAAAATATGACTAAAAGAGCTTATATCCACGCCCTTAGTACATCTAAGCCCTAGCATTATTGCCTCTGTTTGCAAATCTGCCTCGCTCAAATGCTCTTTATGCCGTTTAGTAGGATTTTGTAAATATTCTTTAAGATGAGAGCAAGTCCTTGAGCGAATCTTACCCACTCTTCCCACAGCTCCTGCCCCGCAGCCTAGATATTCTTCCCCCTGCCAATAGCCTAGATTGTGTTTGCATTGCCTATTTTCCCTTGCATAATTAGACACTTCATATTGCATAAATCCCCTATCTTGCAGTATCTCACGTGTGTAGAAAATCAACTCTTCATCTGTGCGACACTGCTTATTACTTGATTTTGAGGCAAAATGTGAGCCTTCATCGATACTCAAGGCATATACAGATATATGATTGATGGGTAGTTTGAGTGCGGAGGTAAGCTCAAATGCGATAAGGGGCTTATTATCAAGTGGGGTATTGATGATTAAATCACAGCTCAAATTCCCAAATCCCGCATTATACGCACTTTCCATACGATGAGTAATGTCTTTTGCGCTATGTTCGCGTTCTAGATATTGTAACTTTGCGTTATCAAAGCTCTGCACCCCTACACTTAGCCTATTTGCCCCCAAAGTGCATAAATCCCTGCACCATTGCGCACTTAAGAGATTTACATTTGCCTCTAGGGTAATCTCACAATGCGGGGCAAGATTAGCATATTTATGCACAAGCGTGAAAATAGTCTCATAATGCCTCGCGCTTAAAATATTAGGAGTGCCTCCACCGATAAAAATAGAGCTAAGGCAATAATGCTTATCCTGCAAAGTATGGGCTAAATCTACACACAAAGTTTCAATATAGTTATTAAAATATGCCTCCTCCCCCACAAAAGAAGTAAAGGCGCAATATCCGCATTTGCTCGTGCAAAAAGGTATGTGAATGTAAAGCAGCATAAATAATAATCCCTTGGTGGCTTCTTAAAAGATTATTGTATATTATAGCTTATAATGCACAGCAAAATGATACAACCCAAAGGCAGAGTATGAATCCTAGTGAAAACATAATCAAAAAATACCGCCCCAATGTCGCTGCTGTGATTCTCTCAAGTGCATATCCTAAAGAATGCTTATTTTTCATCGCGCATCGCCTTGATGTTAAGGGAGCGTGGCAGTTTCCACAAGGGGGAATTGATGAGGGTGAAAGCCCCAAAGAAGCACTTTTGCGCGAGTTAAAAGAAGAAATAGGCACAAACGCAGTAGAAATCATTAGCGAATGCCCCCATTGGATACAATATGACTTCCCCAAAAGTATGGCAAAAAAAATGTATGTAGGCTTTGCAGGGCAGATTCAAAAATATTTTCTCGTGCGATTAAAGAATAATGCAGAGATTAATCTTTGCACCCCTATCCCTGAGTTTGACAAATATGATTTTGTCAGCACACAGGAGTTGTTTGAGCGTGTTATACATTTCAAAAAAGAAGTCTATAAACAAGTTTTAGGACATTTCAAAAAAGAGGGTTATTTATAGAATCTAGATTCAACAAATTATCTCTTTTGGCAAAACAACAGGCAAGATTCTTATCTATCTTTTACAAGCAAAACATATCCTCGCTTATATAGACTTAAATCAAGTGCATACTAAGCATTTACTCCATTAGCCACTCGCTCTAGTTTGAGGTAAATTATATTCATTGTCATAATAAATAGAAGCTGATTTTTACTATCCACTAGCAAAATATATTTACGAGTATTGTAGATTCACTTGTGTTTGGCAAAGATAAGATTATGTTTAAGATTTAGGCATAAGGTGTTATGCTTGGCTACAAACTCAATTTCAAGGAATGTTTATCTTGGCTTAAGTGGATAACCCCCGCTTCTTTTGAGGCTTTTTGTTAGCATTATCTCTAATGATTGGCACAAGCATTTCTCGTTCTATTAATCGCTAAAACCTATTTGGCGGACACTATCTAGTATCTTGTAATTATTGATAGGTGCATTACACCCATTGCTCTTATTTTCGTTGTTAAATCTCAAAGAAATTTTTTACATTTACCAAAGTAGATAATATGGGCACAATCACTACTTTAAGTAATGAAAATACCGCCACATTAGAGACTATTACGAATGATAACAATGGAGCCATAGGATGGGAATTTTGCAAGAGAGAGTGTTTTTTGCTGCGTTATCTTTAAGATAGTGTGTGGTTTTATGGGGGGGGGGGGGGGGTAAGGTTTTTTGCAAGTGTGGATTAGCACTTTGTGCGAATGCGGCGATTACATCGCAACAGCAAGGGTATAATAAATTAGAGAATCTAAAACTTCAATAAAGCAATGTTTAAATTAAAGAATCAAATCAAAATAATAAAGGAGTGTAATAAAAGCATACAATGTCCTTCAACAAGCTATATTGCGATAAATAAAAACAAAATTTCCTTTTATTTTGGTCAGGGTGAGAATGTAGTATAATAGCGCTCGAGATTGTATATGGAAAGTAGGTGGTATATTCACAAACGCTTCTTAAAATTATTGCTAGGATAGTTCATATATTGGCTTCATTTAAAGAGCAAGTGTAGCCTTGCTCTAGTTTTGTTTAAGCTTGGATTGTATGAATATTTACTTTGGACAAGCTCAAATAAAGGCTATGTTTAAGAGAAAGGATAAACAATGAAGCGATGGGGTAGAGTATGCATAATGTGGCTATGCAGTGTATTTGCCTTAGCACAAGAAGAGCAAAAGCAGCAGGAGCAGCAAAAACAAAATATGTATGTTAATGTAGATTCTGTATTCTCTCCCCCACTATCAATACCTAGCACAGATCAATCGTATCTAGCACTCTATCCGCATAAAGCCATATATATCTTGCCTTATTATTATAGTTTCAGTGAGCCAGCCCCGGGGAATCTTAATAGAGAAACTAAATTTCAGTTTAGTTTTAAACTTGCTGTTACAAAAAAACTTTTTTCACCTTATGGGAAGCTGTATTTTGCATACACACAAACGGCTTGGTTCCAAAATTACAATAAACCTGATTCTCGTCCATTTAGGGATTTAGACTATCAGCCTGAAATATTTTATAGCTATGAAAAGCCTATTAAGTTTTTAGGTGGGGTATTGAAGGGTATTTCTCTTGGTATTAATCATACAAGCAATGGTGAGAGACTCTTACGCTCACGCACTCAAAATCGCCTTCTTTTAAATATACGTTGGGAGTATGATACCTTGAGTTATGGGACATTTGGCTTGAATCTTGGCACTTGGATATACACAGGGACACATTTAGATGGTTTTATGCACGATAATCCTGATTTGCCACTCTATCGGGGTTATAGTGATTTACGTTTATATTATAAAAGCAAGAGGCATTTGCTTGAAGCCTATGTGCGCCCACCTATTGCAAGGGTATATTATCCTTATTTTGAGTTAGGCTATACATTACGTGTGAGTGATAATGTAGGTATTTATTGCCAATATGTGAATGGATATGGGGATAATATGTTTGAATATAATCAATATGCTCAACGCATAGGCATAGGTTTTCGCTTGTGGAATTAATATTCTCCAGTCTATCTATGCCTTTGCTATTGTAGCTCAAGCTGCCGTATTTGCCCTTGTGCTAATTCACATTTGTAGAGTGAGTTTTAAAGTGGATTCTCTAGGATAAACATTATTATGCGATTTGGATAGTAGCCCACACAGATTGTGTAATCTTGTTATTTTAATTTGAATGCGCGATATTGCCTTAAGGTATCAAAATACGCTCTTTCTCTCATTATTTATTAAAACTTAAGAACAGAATTTATAATATATCGTCGCATAAAATTTTATACAACGGGAGGCATATATGGAAACAAAAATTTGGCACAAATGTTTAGGGGGGGGGGCATTGGCTTCATTGCTCCTTGGGGTAGGATTCACCGAAGAGGTATATGACCTTGGGCGGATAGAGGTTATGGCAAAGGGCGAACATAAGCCTGTGGATACTAATAGCACCTTGACAAATATTACTGCACAAGATATTGCCAATACAAGCTCACAAAATGTCGCCGAAGCACTGCGCTATATGCCCGGTGTGTTTTTCCAGCCAGCTACAGGGCAGAGAGGTGAGCCAAGCATAGGCATTAGAGGATACAGCACGACACACATCGGGCTATTCATCGATGGAATCCCCGTGCATAGCATATATGATAGACAGACGGATTGGGCGCAGTTTAGCACCTTTGGGATAGCTGAAATCAATGTGTCTAAGGGCTATACAAGCCCTATTTATGGTATGAATACGCTAGGTGGGGCAGTTAATATCGTTACTTCTAAGCCAAAAGACGCCCTAGAGCTTAATGCGGGTTATACCTCTGTAAGCAATAATGAAGATCGTGCATTTGCACAAGTAGGCACAAATATGGGGAAATACTATTTCCAGCTTGGCTATGCCTATGATGGACGAGATTCGTATAATCTCTCTTCAAAATTCACGCCCACAGCCTATCAGCCTAAGGCCGAAAAGCTTAATTCCTATTACACAAACCACACATTGCGAGTTAAGGCAGGATTTGAACCAAATGAAAATCACGAATATTCTTTGAATCTTATTTATCAAAAAGGCGATAAGGGCGGTATGTTTAATGCCAACACAGGAGGGAACTTTTGGAAATGGCCTCATTATGATAAGATTACTGCCTATATTCTGGGCAATTCAAGGTTTAATGATATGCTAAGCCTTAATAGCAGAATTTATTATGATAGATTCTATAATGAGCTTGAAATGCTTGGTTCTTTACAAGCAAATTATGAAAATATTGGCAATTCAAATGCTATGGGTATTTCTATTTATGATGATTATGCGTTGGGCATCATCGAGACCCTTAATATAGATTTTGATGAAAATAAGAATCTCAAAATAGGTGTGAATCTAAAAAATGATAACATCAATCACACTGATAAACCACTTCCGGGTGCAACAGGTACAAATGATAATAACAAGATTAGCGACCTCTCTACCTCTATTTTTGCAGAATATGCACAAAGCATCAATGATATATTGCGCTTTGCACTCAATGGAAGCTATGATAGGAACGACTTCCTTAAAGGGAGTAGCACAAATAATAAGGATTTAACAAGCATTAAGCATTTGCAGGGCTGGACATTGCAAGGGATTGTCTATCTCTCGCCTACGGATTGGAGCACAATTTATGTCAATGTAGGTAAAAAATCTAAGCTTCCTACATTAAAAGATAGATACTCGACTACTTGGGGTAATCGCACTCCTAGCCCTGACATTTCTCCTGAATCTGCAATAAATTATGAATTGGGAGCGAAGTTTGACTATGAAAGCACCCATTTTAGCATTGCGGCATTTTATAATGATATAAACGATATTCTTATTTCTGTAAGTGACCCTACCAATAGTTGCTTGAATGGAAGCCAATGTTCAAAGCTTATTAACGCTAAAGAGGGCTATGCCTATGGGGCAGAGGTAAGCCTCAAGCAAGGATTCCTAGATGAAAAGATTGTCTTTAGTGCAAACTATACCTATACAGAGAGAAAAGCGACAAATGCTAGCGGCTCTAGCTATGGTGTCGATGGAAGTAGAATCTTAGACTATCCTAACCATATCGGTAATGCCTCATTGCTTATTGCTCCTCTCAAGCAACTTGATTTGATAGGTTTAGCGACTTTCCAAAGTAAGCAGTGGTATCTTTTGGGTAGCACTAGAAACCCAACAGGTTATGCGCAAAATAACGATATTTTCTTGCTTGATGTGAAGCTTAATTATCGCCCTATTGAAGCCTTGCAATTTTCAGTAGGAGCGTATAATTTGCTGGATAGAAATTACTACTATGGCAGTGGTTACTATCAACCCGGACGTAGAATCTTAGCAGGTGTGGAATATAAATTTTAAGAATATTTTAAGCTAATGGCGCGGGAGGGAATCTTAGGGAATATAAAAACGATGAGTTTTTAAAGATTTAATTTTCTTATTTTTTTTCTTTTTATAAAGGGGAGGGGCTTAAATGTGCAAGTGTGGATTAGTGTTTCACACAAATGCGAAGTCGGCTCGGCAATATATGCCTCGCTCCCCCTTATATATCGTTCAGGGATATACCCTTCACCCCCTACGACGCTTTAAGAGGTTTGCACTTCGTGCGAATGCCACGGCTTTAACTTGTAAAGCCTCGTAATGACGAGAGAATATGTAAGTGGTGGCTATTGCGATGTAATCGCAATAGCCAAGGAAATCAATAAGAGGAGTGTGTATGAGAGCATTATATATTGTTTTAATAGCATTAATTCTTATCGCCTGTGGAGACAAAAGCGATGAGGGAGCAAAAGCAGCAGGGCAGCCACAGGCGGTAGATTCTATAGAATCTACACAATCAGCCCAAGAGCAAGTCATTAGGGCATTTGGTATGAATCCCCCTTTGAGTGTGCTGTTAGAAATCCTCAATCCTCAAGGTATGGTTGGGCTAAACTACAAGCCATACGAGGAGGATATAGCCTTTATGCCGCCAAATATCTCTACTTTGCCCGTTTTGGGACATATGGGGAATAGAAGCGTATCGTTTGAAAGCCTTGTGGCTTTAAAGCCTGATGTGGTGTTTTTCAGCGAGGGGAGCAGTGAAGATATGCTAGAGCCTTACCAAAAGGTAGGTATCAAGACATTTATCGTCCCGGGCTATCATTTTGAGGACATACCCTTAGCTATTAAGGCTTATAAGGAGGCATTTGCCGCTGATAAGAGGGTGAGCGAAAAGGCGGATATACTCCTTGCATTTGTAGAGGAGCAAGGAAAGAGGCTTGAATCTTTGCAAAATGCCATTACAGAGCGTCCAAAGGTGTATTTCGCACAGGGCTTTGATGGGCTAAAAAGCCAATGCGCGAGTGTGGGGCAGAAGGATTTAGCCTATTATATTGGCGGTGAGAATGCCCTTGATTGCTCTATGCTAGATAATCCCTCTATGCAATCAAGTATTAACTTTGAGATTCTAGCGAGTATAAATCCGGAGGTGATATTCGTGCGGGAATTGCCCTTTTATAGGGAGCTAATGAGTAATGCCCCATTGCAGTGGAAGAATCTTAGCGCGTTTAAAAATCATAGAATCTACTACGCTCCCTCCACACCATCAAATTGGCTTATGCGCCCTCCTAGTGTAATGCAATCTCTAGGCTTTTTATGGGCCTTTGAGAAAGTGCAGCCTACGCTTATAAGTCAAAAAGAAGTCAAAGAAAGGGCGCAATATTTCTTTCATACATTTTTGCGGGATTTGAGTGATGAGGAGTATGAGCGGATTCAAGGCTTGAGAGAGTAGGGCAAAAAGATAAAAGGAAAGATATGCAAACACAAGCGGAGAATTGGGACAAAAAGGCACAGAGCTTCCCGCGATTTATCAAAGATACACAGGATACTTTAGAGATTTTAGATTTTTTTCTATCACAGGGAGTGGAGTTTGCAAACAAGGTGATTTTTGATATAGGCTGTGGGAATGGACGATTCGCCTTGCAACTTGCTTTTATGGCAAAAAAGATTTATGCGAGTGATATTTCCTCACAAATGCTAGGTCATTTAGAGACAGACGCGAAATCTCATCAGCTGTATAATATTCAAACACTCCATAGCGCTTGGTTAGAATATGATATAAGCACATTAAGCGATGAAATTGACTTAGGCTTTGCCTCTATGACTCCCGCACTTAATAATAAAGCAGCTTTTTTAAAGGCTTTGAATCTTGGCAAAGAGGGCTTGTGCTATGTGGGCTGGGGGAGAGAGCGTAAATGTGCGTTTTTAGATAAGATTCTGCATTTGCATCATTTAGGGCTTTTGCTTCCTGTGGGGCTGCCTAATGTGCTGCAATGGCTCAAAGAGGAGGGCTATAAAGAGCCGCAGTTTCTATACAAAAAGGCAGATTTTGTCTATAAATCTCCTAGTCTTAAGGCGATAGAGGATATTAAATGGCATATTCGTATCCACGATGGTACACCTGATGAGAGGCTCATTACCCAATATGTGTGTGAAAATGAAGTAAATGGTGAGATTAGCTATACACATAGCCGCGAGATAGGCATTACCTTTATTCCTAAGTGATAATATGATGTCAAATAAGCGCAAAATAGGGTTGATTATCTTACTTGGTATTTTACTTTGTGCGTGCGGATTCTATGTGGTTACTTTGGGGAATTTTCATATTGATTTTGCCTCTATTCTTGCCTTTGTGGGCGCAGATATGAGCGAGGAAAACACCTTGTCGCATTTTGTGATATTTGAGATAAGAATCCCGCGTGTATTAGCCGCTATCGTTGTGGGTGGTTCTCTGGCGTTAAGCGGGGGCTTGTATCAAGGGATAGTAGGGAATCCTCTCGTTTCACCTACGATTTTAGGGGTGCTTAATGGCGCGAGTTTTGGCGCGGGGCTTGGGATACTCTTGGGCTTGAATATCTTTGGCATAGAGGCGTTGTGCTTTGTCTTTGGTATTGTGGCTATGCTCCTAGCCCTTGCTTTAAGCTGGGTGTTTGATAATGGTAGGAGCATATTAATGTTGATACTTGGAGGTATGATTGTCTCGGCGTTTTTTGGTGCGGGAATGTATATCTTAAAAATCCTCGCCGACCCTTATAACACTCTGCCTAGCATTGTGTTTTGGTTGATGGGGAGCTTGAGTAATGCAAAGGCGGATTTCCCTCTGTATATTGCCTGTGCTGTCTTTGCGCTAAGTATGGCTTTTAGCGTGATTCTCTCCCGCTCTATTGATATACTCAATCTCGATGAGCAGAGCGCGCAGAGTTTGGGCGTGAATGTAAGGTTTATGCGTATAATGTGTATTTGCATAGCGACTTTGCTTGCAAGCTGCAGCGTGGCATTGGCTGGAGTAATAGGCTGGGTGGGCTTAGTCATTCCGCATATTGCGCGTTTTATTATGGGGGCGAATCACCGCTTTATGCTGCCTTTTTGTGCGTTATTTGGGGCGTTGTTTTTACTTATTTGTGATACATTTGCTAGAAGTGCCTTAGCCACAGAGATTCCATTGGGCATCATCACGGCGATGGTGGGAATCCCTATTTTTGTAATAACGATTTATATCAACAAACGAGCGTTCAATGAATGAGGCATTAAAGCTCTCACATATAAACGTGAGTATTGGCAAAAAGCAGATTTTATGCGATGTGAGTTTGGCAGTGAATAAGGGGGAGATTTGTGCAATTTTAGGTGCAAATGGCAGTGGCAAAAGCACTTTGCTTAAGGCGATTTTGGGGCATTTGGCTTATAGTGGGGGTATGGCTTTAAATGGCGAATGCGCGCATAAACTTAGTATTAAAGAGAGGGCAAGGATTGTAAGCTATGTGCCACAAAGCCATCATATTAACTTCCCTTATAATGTGCTTGAAGTCGTGCTTATGGGGCACTTTAGCCATAGTGCTTTGATGTATCATAGCGGCGATAAGCAAAAGGCAATAGAATCTTTAGAAATGCTTGGTATAGCGCATTTATCTGTGCAGACATACTCTAGGCTCTCCGGTGGGCAAAAGCAGCTCGTGCTAATAGCGCGCTCCTTAGCCCAAGATACGCCCATTATCGTGCTTGATGAGCCTGTGAGTGCGCTAGATATTTCGCATTCTTTTAGACTTTTGGAGATTCTATCTCAACTCACAGATAAAAGTATTATCATTACTTCTCACCACCCTGAGCAGTGCTTCATCGCGCATAAAATAGCAATGATAAAAGATGGGAGATTACTGCATTATGGCACACCTAAAGAGACACTTTGTGAATCTCATATCAAGCAGCTTTATGGTATAGACACACAAAGCGTGGTTTTGCCTAATGGTGGAGTGTATTTTTGTGCAAAGAAGTGATGAGTAAAAAAGCGCTGGAGAGAAAAGAGCAATTTTCCACTATATTTGCTTTTTGTCTTGCAGGTGCGGTGTATGTGGTAGGATTGATAGGTTATTTTTGGAATACTCATAGGGTGATACCAGCAAGTGAGGCATCTATTACCCATCTTTCTTTATCGCATTTTACGACCACAGGGCAAGATTCCCCCAAAGCAGCCCAAGCCCTACCCCCTAAGCAAAAGCCTCAAAAGCAGCATAAGCGGATTGATAACAAAAGCATAGCAAAGCCAGAGCAGATAAGGACGCAGGAGGGGGACATTATAGAGGAAAGTATTTTAACACGGCAGGAGCAAAACGCTCAATCGCAGCAAAGTATTGCTTCACAGGCAAGTAGTGCGGGTGAAATGGACGCATATATGAAGCACGTATATGAAGTTATAGCTAAGCATTATGCTCTTACGCAGAGACTAAAAGGGTATAAAAAAGGTGAAGTGAAGCTTGCTTTTAAGATTGATATGTCGGGGGTTGTCTTTGATATACAAGTGATTTCAAGCAGCGGGTATGCGGAGATTGACAATGCAGCGGTGAAGACATTGCAAGGGATCAGTAAAGATTTAAAAAAGCCAAACAAAATTTATACGATGAGCATAACATTGCATTATGGAAACAAAAATAAATAAGGGTGAGTTGATTAACCATTTTTTCAATTTTTTTTATGGTTAAATAAAGTATTATTTTTTAAATAAAAGGCGGCATTTATCTTAAATATCCAAGCGTTTGCTATAATAATATATCTCAGGTATGGGAGCTGCAAGGAGCCCATCAAGGAGGGAAAATGGTGGTGGTAACGGAGATGGATAACAAGCTTCGTATGATTGAAATAGGTAAAAAGATTCTTACACAAGAAGAATTTGAGCTTTTTAAAAAAATTGAAGATGAGAGAACAGGTCATAGAGACACTCGCCCTATACCTAGAAATAATGATTTGCGCTATCGAGAAGAATATCGAGAATGGCGATCGAAAGCTCCTAAGCACAGCGATAAATCAATGGAAGATTTTTATAATATCAAAATGAAAATATTAGATGCCCTCTCCGATGAAGTACTTGAAAAATATGAATATACACACACTATTAAACTTGTCTCTTCAAGGGAGGTTGTGGGTATTCCGCTGGTGATTAACTATCGTAAAATTAATGATGATTTAAAAATGCTTGAGGTCATTAGTGATAGACATAAACTCGTGATTAATGCTAAGGTTGGCACATCTTTTTATACATCTTTTGCGCGTTTTGAGATTGCATTTGAGGCGGAAAAAAGCAAGATAATGGATATTTTTATGGCATTAGAGCATAAGGCAAAGCACGGATTCTTTATGGATAAGATGGCGGAAATACTTGTAGAAACAAGCCAAGCCAAACTTTGTATCCCAAAATAAGCTTTTGATATTAAGATAGTCTTGAGTAGAAAAAATGATAAATTATGATCTGGCTTTACTCGCTTGCAGGTAAAGTATAACATTAACTCGCATAAAGTTAGATTGCACGAAGTGCATACCCACAAAAACCTTTAAAAGCGTTGTAAGTGTGAGAGGAAATTCAACAAACGGATATATAAGAGGAAGAGGGGCGTATATTCAAATTAGTTTTGTATTTATGCTTTAGTGCTAACTTAACCTTGCACATTTAAGCTTTTTGCTCAAGGCATACATAGATTAAAGAAACTTTAAAATTGCAACCAAGCAATGTTTATTAAAAAAGCATTAAATAAAGATGATGGTTTTGTTTTATCTGTCATAATATAGCTTTTAAAAGGACGTATATGCCTTTTGTTACGCGCTGTTATAAGATCGAAGAACCCATAGCTGCATTTTTATTCCTTATGCGGCATAGGAGATATAGCATTAAAGAAGCTCAAAGAGCCATAGACAAGGCGTATCTCACGCAAAATGGGCATATCATTAGAAAAAATGAAATCATTTGCGGCGATGTAGAGCTTAATGAATTTATCCCTCAAGATATGCCCTTAGAGCCGCTTTTTTATAATGCGGATTTTTGCGTGTATGACAAACCGCACAATCTCCTCACCCACCCCAAGGGGAGATTCTATCACTATTCGCTCAATGATGCCCTCAAATCGCGCTTTGGCACTCACGCTAAAGCCCTTCATCGCCTTGATAAAGAGACAAGCGGCTTATTGCTCTGCACGATTAACCCACAAAGTGAGAGGGCGCTAAAGGTCCTTATGCAAAAAGGTGCGGTTATAAAAAGCTACTATGCCATTGTAAAGGGCAAAGTAGAAAAAGAAATCCTTATAGATGAGCCACTTAGCACACAAAGGCATAAAGGCGGGGATTTATGTATCAAAAGCATTGTGTGCGAAAATGGCAAAAAAAGTCGCACACTCTTGCGTCCCATAGCTTACCACAATCCCACAAATTCTAGCCTCGTGTCTGCCTTAGCCCTCACCGGTAGGACACATCAAATCCGCGTGCATTGCGCCTTTATAGGACATAGAATCTTGGGAGACCCACTCTATGGTGCCAATGAAGCACATAGCAGGGAATATTTGCAAAACAATGAACTCCCGCAATATACACAATACTTTG
The DNA here is from genome assembly GCF_039555295.1 of Helicobacter mastomyrinus. NCBI lineage: Bacteria > Pseudomonadati > Campylobacterota > Epsilonproteobacteria > Campylobacterales > Helicobacteraceae > Helicobacter > Helicobacter mastomyrinus. The sequence continues at coordinate 1,520,282 of NZ_CP145316.1, forward strand.
GTGCGCCCTATCTTTGCTTGAATGCTCATAATCTCCAATTTCACTTCAAAGGGCAGGATTATACTTTTACAAGCCATTTTTGCTTTGATTTTATGCCACATTTTGCAGCATATTTTAAGCCTTAGCCTTGAATATCTTTTTTTTTTTTTTTTGATTAATGTGCTACGTTTCGTTATAAATTTCATTGCAAGGCGGGGTATGACTACTATCATAAGGGCATTTTATTTCTACTTTGGGCGCATTATTTGTATTTTTTATTAATGCTTGTTTGAATAATGGTGTTTTGGACTCTTATGATGAGCAGATTTCTACCACACTGCAGGAGTTTTTGCATTCTCTTTAATACTCCCATCGTGGAAAGTGTAAGATAGCAGCATAGATAGCGTGAGATTTAGTATAGATAGTGATTATATTCTAAAAGCTATATATTCCTTTGCTATTGTGATATGATCAGCACAAAGTCTTGTTTTACAGGGCAAAGCTCTACAAAACGTCTAAAGCTATTAACTTGTGACTAAGACATTGTTTTATTCATCATACGCATAACGTGCTTATTCACACTTGCAAACTCATTTTCTAAGACATAGATTCTTTAATCTATCATTTCGCGCGATTTCTAAATACACCCTGCTTTGCAGATGTAGAATATGAATCCACACTTGCAAATTTAAGCCACTCGTTGATATACTTCTAACCTTTGTATTAAAGATATAAAACATAGATTCTCTATTTGCTAGGCTTATTTTTACAGGATTTGGCAAATGTAAAATGAGTTTAAGGGTATAGAATCTAAAAATATAAGGAGTATGTAATGACATTTCAAGGAAATAATGTGCTTATTACCGGTGCGAGTAAGGGCATCGGGGCGCAGATTGCTAAAACATTGGCAAGTTATGGGCTAAAGGTGTGGATAAACTACCGCTCAAAGCCAGAATTGGCAGATGAGCTTAAAAAAGAGATAGAATCTAATGGTGGCAAGGCGGCGGTGATTAGGTTTGATGCGAGTATTGAGGAGGAATTTATCACTGCATTGAAGGCGATTGTAGAGAGTGATGGGGCTTTGGGCTATTTGGTTAATAATGCAGGGATTACTAATGATAAACTTGCTTTGCGTATGAGCGTAGAGGATTTTGAAGAAGTGATTAATGCTAATCTCAAATCCTGCTTTATTGGTTGTAGGGAAGCCCTCAAGATTATGAGTAAGCAGCGATTTGGGAGTGTGGTTAATATCGCCTCTATTATCGGCGAACGTGGTAATATGGGGCAGACAAACTATGCTGCGAGCAAGGGTGGTATGATTGCGATGAGCAAATCTTTTGCTTATGAGGGCGCACCGCGCAATATCCGCTTTAATTGCGTTACGCCTGGATTCATAAAAAGCGATATGACAGATGAGCTAAAGCCTGAAGTCGTAGAAAGCTATATGAAAAACATTCCGCTTGGACGTTTTGGTGAGGCAAATGATGTGGCTGAAGCAGTGGCGTTTTTACTCTCAAATGCTTCAAACTATATCACAGGTGAAGTGCTTAAGGTAAATGGCGGATTGTATATGTAGAGAATCTTGCCATTTAATAAATTTTTGTTATAATGGTAGCTTTTAAGTCTAAATCAAGGAGAACACAATGGATACATTTGAAAGCGTAAAGGCAGTAGTTGTAGGGCAATTAAACGTTGATGCTAATGAAGTAAAACCAGAATCTCGTTTTATTGAAGATTTGAATGCAGATTCTCTTGATGTGGTAGAGCTTGTTATGGCGTTGGAAGAAAAATTCTCTATTGAAATTCCCGATGAAGATGCGGAAAAAATTAAAACAGTGAATGATGTTGTCACTTATATCGAAAAAGCAACAAAATAACACTTTAATCAAGAACCCGTTAAATAAAAACTCGGGGTTCTTAACTTCACCTCTATAAATCACAAAGGAATAATAAATGCGTCGAGTGGTAGTAACCGGTTTGGGAATGATTAACGCATTGGGTTTGAATAAGAAAGAATCTTTCAAGGCTATTATCGATGGAAAATGTGGCATTAAACGTATTTCTTGTTTTGATGTGGAAAATTTTCCTGTAAAAATTGCTGGCGAAATCATCGATTTTAATCCAGAGGAAGTGCTTGATCCACGCGAAGTTAAAAAGGCTGATCGTTTCATACAGCTTGGATTAAAAGCAGCAAAAGAAGCTATGAATGAGAGTGGATTATTAGAGGGAGATATTGTCAATGCTGCTCTTAGTGAGAGATTTGGTATAAGCTCTGCTGCAGGGATTGGTGGGCTTGGTAATATTGAAAAGAACTCTATTGCTTGTGAGCAAAGGGGTCCTAGACGTATCAATCCCTTTTTTATTCCTTCTGCTCTTGTTAATATGCTTGGAGGCTTTATTTCTATTGAATATGCTCTCAAAGGTCCAAATCTAGCGAGTGTTACAGCGTGTACAGCAGGTACTCACGCTATTAGCGAAGCCGCAAAAACGATTATGCTTAATGGGGCAGACGCTATGCTTGTTGTTGGTTCAGAATCTGCTATTTGTCCTGTTGGTATTGGTGGATTTGCAGCGATGAAAGCACTTAGTGATAGAAATGATGAGCCACTCAAAGCTTCACGCCCATTTGATAAAGAGCGAGATGGTTTTGTAATGGGTGAAGGTGCTGGAGCATTAGTACTTGAAGAATATGAAAGTGCTAAAAAGCGTGGCGCGAAAATTTATGCAGAGCTCATAGGCTTTGGCGAAAGTGGTGATGCTAATCATATCACAACACCTGCCCCACAGGGAGAAGGTGCGTTACGTGCAATGAAAGCCGCCCTTAAAATGGCAAATAAACCTGTAAATTATGTTAATGCGCACGGCACAAGCACAGCATACAATGATTTGTATGAAACAATGGCATTAAAGGCTGCCTTTGGTGGAAAAGATTCTGTTCCACCTGTAAGCTCTACCAAGGGGCAAATTGGGCATTGTTTGGGTGCTGCTGGCACGATTGAAGCAGTTGTTTCTATTATGGCAATGTGTGAGGGCATACTTCCACCAACGATTAATCAAGAAACCCCAGATCCTGAATGCGATCTTGATTATATCCCTAATACTGCACGTGAAGCAAAAATTGATGTTGTAATGAGCAATTCATTTGGCTTTGGTGGCACAAATGGCGTTGTTGTATTTAGTAGAATCTAATCTTAAGGTAAAGAATGGCTACCTATCTTGATTTTGAGCAAAAGATTAGAAACCTTCAAGATGATATAGAATCTGCCCTTATGCGTGGTGATGATGATGCAAAACACATCCTTGAAAAAGAGCTTGAAAAAGAAGTAGCTAATGTCTATGCCAATATAAGCGATTATCAAAGATTACAGCTCGCACGCCACCCTGACCGCCCATATGCTATGGACTATATCGAACTTATTTGCAAAGATGCCTATGAAATCAATGGTGATAGGCATTTTAAAGATGATAAGGCGATAGTATGTTTTCTTGGCAAGATAGGTGGGCAAACAGCTATGGTTATTGGCGAAGAAAAAGGTAGAGGCACGAAAAATAAGCTTGCACGGAACTTTGGTATGCCAAGTCCTGAAGGCTATCGCAAGGCATTGCGCGCTGCAAAGCTTGCCGAAAAATTTCATATACCTATCCTTATGCTTGTGGATACTCAAGGTGCTTATCCGGGATTAGGTGCAGAAGAGAGAGGGCAAAGTGAGGCTATTGCTAAGAATTTGCAAGAATTTGCTAAACTCAAAACACCTACCATTGCCGTTGTAATTGGTGAGGGCGGCAGCGGTGGAGCTTTGGCCATTGCTGTAGCAGATAGACTCGCTATGATGCAATATTCTGTATTTAGTGTTATCTCTCCGGAGGGCTGTGCGGCAATATTATGGAATGACCCATCAAAAATAGAATCCGCAACTAAAGCGCTTAAAATTACTCCCGATGAGCTAAAAAAATGTGGGTTAATTGATGATGTAATTGATGAACCGCTTATTGGAGCTCATAGAGACAAACAAAATGCTGCTAAAGCTATAGAATCTTATTTTCTTAAAGCCCTTGAAGACATCTCACAAGATGGCAATTATCTTAATAGACGTTATCAAAAACTTGTGAGTTATGGAGCTTTTGGAGAATAAAACTCTATTATAAGAGTTCTCTTATTTGTGAGAGCAAACCTTAAAGTAATCCTGTAAGGGCAGCTCCTCTTGCCGTTCTCATATTTATAGAATATGGAAACATTTACATATCAAGGTTGCAACGCTATGGCCAATATGTGATTTAGGGCGAGATTTATCAGCTTAAGACCCCCTAGTATATTTACTCCTTGCATATTTTTTTATGGCACAATCAATATATGTTAAAACTATATTTCAAAAGGAGTGGTAATGAAAAAATGGCTTTTGGCAGCAATAAGCGTAATATTCATTGTAGGACTAAGTAGCTGTGGTGAAAGCACAACACAGGAGCAAGTACAAGATACAATAGAACAAATCAAGCAAAGAGGCGTTGTGCGCATAGGTGTATTTGGAGATAAGCCTCCTTTTGGATTTGTTAATAAAGATGGAAAAAACGATGGTTTTGATGTGTATATCGCAAAACGTATTGCAAAGGATTTATTAGGAGATGAGAACAAAGTTGAGTTTATCCTTACAGAAGCTGCCTCACGTGTAGAGTTTTTGCGCGCTAATAAGGTTGATATTATTATGGCGAATTTCACCAAAACCCCCGAACGAGAAAGAGTAGTAGATTTTGCTAAACCTTATATGAAAGTTTCACTTGGCGTTGTCTCTCCTGATGGCAAGATTCAAAGTATTGATGATTTAAAGGATAAAAAGCTCATTGTCAATAAAGGCACTACGGCTGATGTGTTTTTCACAAAAAACTACCCTGACATTACATTGCTTAAATATGAGCAAAATACCGAAGCATTCCTTGCTCTCAAGGACAAAAGAGGCGATGCCTTAGTACACGATAATACCCTTGTGCTTGCGTGGGCTAAGGAGAATGAGGGCTTTGGTGTGGGAATCCCTCATTTGGGTGAGGAAGATGTTATTGCTCCTGCTGTCAAAAAGGGAAATGTGGAGCTTAAAAATTGGCTTGATAATGAAATTGATGCACTCACACACAATGGCTTTATTAAAGAGGCTTATGACAAAACACTCGCCCCTATTTTTGGTGAGGAGATGGCAGATTCTGTCATTTTCTCTCATTGATACAAGAGACTACGAGGTTTTAAGACTTTGTAGTCTTTCTATTTAAACCCTTTAAACAAAACATTTCATATTAAGAGATAATGGAATAAAAGGTGCTTAGATTAAAGCAAAACTCCATTATGACGAGGTTTGATATGCAAGATATACTCTCCACATTTCAAAAGCATATAGGCGCACAATTTAACCCACAAGACCAAGAGGCTAATATTTATACTCCAAGCAGTATTCATAAGTTTGGGGAGGATATTAAGGGGGCAAATGAGTTCATTGGCACATTACAAAGTGCCTCGCTTACATTAAAGAAGATTCTAAAAATCGCTCAAAGTGCCTCAATACAGGATTTGTATATCAAAAAGGCAAACATAAAAGATGTTATCGATAATGCTTCTTTTATGGGCATGTCTTTATTTGATACAGAATTTAATATGACCTTTAATTCAAAATCTTATTTATGTGTTATTGAAAACCCTCTACTGCTCTGCCCCAATGATACTGCCATAGAGTTAGATTCTCAGGAGGCGCAAGAACCTATGAATGCGCTTATCGCATATACAGAGGATAAACTACAAGAGATTAGCCATATACTCGTAGAGATTAGTGAAGCCCTTGTAGCACCTAGCACACCTGCGAGTAGGGAGGAATATAATTTTGAGGACTTTAGCCCCTCACAATTTACACAAATGTTTAAGGCATAAATAAATGCTACGATTTGCTCCTTCCCCCACAGGCGATATGCACATAGGTAATTTGAGGGCGGCTATATTTAATTATATTATAGCCAAACAAAGCGGAGAGAAGTTTCTTATCCGTATTGAAGATACAGATATTACACGAAATATTGAGGGGAAGGATAAGGAGATTCTAAGTATCCTTAATCTTTTTGGGCTTTTGTGGGATAATCTTGTGTATCAAAGCGATAATTTCACCCGTCATCGCCAATTTGCAGAATATTTAATCAGCAAGAATTTAGCCTTTTATTGCTACTGCTCAAAAGATTTTTTAGAGGGCAAACGCGCCTTAGCTAAGGAGCAAAAAAAGCCATTTCGTTACAACCCAGAATGGGCGGAGCTAGAAAAGCAGAGTAATCCCCACCCTGTCGTGCGTATCCGCGCTGCAAGTGGCCCCATTAGCTTTGAGGATAGTATTAAAGGCAAAGTAACATTTGAGCCGCACGAAATTGATAGCTTTGTGATTCTAAAAGAAGATGGAATCCCCACGTATAACTTTGCCTGTGCGGTTGATGATATGCTCTATGATGTGAGCTTTGTAGTGCGAGGAGAGGACCACGTAAGTAATACACCCAAGCAGATTCTTATTCATCGCTATTTGGGCTATGATAAGGTGTTAGGATATGCACATTTGCCCATTATACTTGGCGAGAGTGGCAGTAAAATGAGTAAGCGCGATAGTGCTTCATCAGTAGCGTGGCTCCTTGAGGAGGGATTCTTACCTCAAGCGATTGTGAATTATCTTGTCTCTATGGGGAATCGCACGCCTATGGAAGTATTTAAACTGCAGGATTGCTATGAGTGGTTTGATATAAAGTATATTGCAAAATCGCCCGTGAAGTTTGATATGCCGAGATTGCGATTTTTGAATCGGGAGCATTTAAAAATGCTAAACGAGCAGGAGTTCGCCCTTTTGCTTAATAGCGAAGATGCGAGTATTGGGGCTTTAGCAAAGTTACATTTGCAAGAAGCAAGCACACTAAATGAGATTAGAACAAAAATAGATATGATTTTTGCTCCAAAATGTATTACACAAATGGAGAATAATGAATCTTTTGAAGCAGAATGCAAGATACTCTATCAATATTTGCGCGAGATGATAGAGAGCCATAGTGAATCTTTGAAAGATTATGAAAGTTTAAAAAAAGAGCTAATGCAGCGCAGTAGTCTCAAAGGAAAGAAATTTTTTAAGCCTTTAAGAATCTTGCTTACAGGGGCTACTCATGGCTTGGAATTAAGTGAGATTTATCCATATTTACGCTTCTTTTTGGCAGATATTGTTACCCTAGATTGACAAGATTATTCTATGCTTCCATAAGTAAAAAGGGAGGCTAGAATGGTTTTAGGCACTTTTTTAGACGCTATAGCGGTTATATTGAGTATGCTTCTTAATTTGTATGTGTGGATCATTGTGATTGCCACACTTGTGAGCTGGGTGCGCCCTGACCCCTTTAATCCTATCGTGCAGCTGCTTAATCGCCTCACTCAGCCTCTTTATGTAAGATTGCGCAAGTTTATGCCCACGACCATTAATGGCATTGACTTTTCGCCTTTAATTGTCGCAGTGGCATTAAAGTTTATTGATCTGTCTTTTGTGCAGCTTTTGCGTAATGTCGCGCAAACTTTGACGATATGAGATTGTGATGATGAAAATATGTATTTTATGGTTGATGGCTTTTGCTATGGCTTTTGCTAATGCGAAAATCACGCTTGAGTTTTTAGAATCTAAGCCAAAGGGTCTAGCGAGGGATTTTTATATTTGGCAATTCTTGGGCGATGAGCACACATCTCTGCAAGATGCCCTCAAGGCTTATGATTTAATATATCGTAAAACTTCTAAACTTGATAGTTTAATGAATGCAAAAGGCAAAGCAAGTGAAATGCCACGTGAGCTATACTGCCAAAGTCTTAATTTTGATAAACTCAAAAAGCAGGATAAGGCTTGTATTAAAGTAGGTTTGAATCTAGCAAGTATCCCCTTTATGCCTCAAAAAAATAAAGATTTTTTGCTTAATACCTTTAAAGATGATGTAGTTTTTAGAAAACGTATTGAAATTCTAAGCTCTCCGCAAATACTCACCAGTATGCTTAAAAGCGATGCACAGACTTTTGCAAGTATTTATGAAGTATTAAGAGCGAGTAATCGCCTCCATATTCTTGATCAAAATATTAAGCCCCAAGCCCTAAAAAAGCTTGCTGATGAGAATAATAAAGCCTTTAATGCTATGCTTGAGCGCATTATTGTAAGTCAAGATAAGACATATGATAAGTTTAAAAAATCGCTTGTTGGTGCTAATATTACCGGAGCAGATTCTTATACGCTTTTTATGCTAGGGCTTAATGAGATATTGCATAATCAGCCCCAAAAAGCACTTACATATTTCAAACACTCAAGCACAAAAGCCACTACCCCTATGCAAAAAAATCGCACATTACTCTGGCAGTATTTTTTAAGCAATGATAAAAGTATGCTTGAAAGTCTCTCTAGTAGTACAAATGTTGATGTATATACGATTTATGCTACCCAAAAGCTTAAGGTAGAGCCAAAATATCAGGTTGTTACAGATTTGGGCAAACTCTCATCAAGAAAACCTAAATTCGACATCAAAGATCCCTTCCAATGGCAACTCTTAAAAGATAGCCTCACGCAAGTAAAAAGTCAAAAAGATTTAGAAGAGCTTAGTAAACATTTTGCCTATAAAGATACAAGTCCGCATTTAGCGTATGTGCTTAATCAAATGAATAATTTTAAGGTTCACTATTTTATCACACCCTTTAGCGATAAGCTAAAATGGAAGGATGATAGCCAAAAGGCTTTTACCTATGCTATTGCTAAGCAGGAAAGCACTCTTTTGCCCGCACTTGTTTCAACTTCTTATGCGCTTGGTATGATGCAAATTATGCCTTTTAATGTCCAACCCTTTGCGAAAAGCCTAAAACGTGATAACATTACTTTAGAAGATATGTTTGATCCTATCACTGCACTTGAATTTGGCACATTCTATCTTGATGACTTAAGCAGAGAGTTTAAACATCAACTTTTTGTATCTTATGCATATAATGGCGGACCGAGCTTCTTGAGACGTGTATTAAAAAGCAAAATGCTTTTTTTGAAAAATCGCAATTATGAGCCTTGGCTATCAATGGAGCTTATTCCCTATAGAGAATCTCGTGATTATGGCTTAAGAGTTATAGCAAATTATATTGTTTATCAAGCAACCTTTGGGAATCATATTAATCTTGAAGATTATCTTAAGCAAACATTGGTAAATTAAAGGAGTTTTTATGATACTTAAATGCTTATTTCCTGCTGCAGGGTATGGCACACGATTTTTACCTGCGACCAAGGCAATGCCCAAAGAAATGCTTCCTGTGCTTACTAAACCACTCATTCAATATGGTGTAGAAGAAGCAATGGAGGCAGGGTGTTGCAATATAGGCATTGTAACAGGAAGAGGAAAAAGAAGCATAGAAGATCATTTTGATATAAATTATGAACTAGAACATCAAATATCTGGCACTGACAAAGAAGAGCTTTTAAAGAGTATTAGACAAGTAACGCAATCTTGCATATTTTCTTATACAAGACAAAATAAAATGAAAGGCTTAGGACATGCTATACTTACAGGTGAAACACTCATTGGTAATGAAGCCTTTGGCGTGATACTCGCTGATGACTTATGCATTAACCCAAATGGAAAGAGTGTGCTTAGCCAAATGGTAACTTTATATAAAAAATATCATTGCTCCATTGTGGCTATTGAAGAAGTCAAAGCAAATGAAGTGGATAAATATGGTATCATAAAAGGCGAAGAGATAGAATCGAATGTGTATCGTGTAAGTGATATGGTGGAAAAGCCCCATATTGACAAAGCTCCAAGTAATTTAGCGATTATTGGACGCTATATTTTAACACCTGATATTTTTGATATTTTGCGTGTTACTAAGCCGGGCAAAAAAGGCGAGATACAAATCACGGATGCTCTTTTAGAACAAGCAAAACAAGGACGTGTATTGGCTTACAAATTTCAAGGTAGTCGTTATGATTGTGGCAGTGTCGATGGCTATGTCAAAGCGACTATGGCATTTTATGAGCAATTTCAGTAATCAATGTTTGGTCTTAGTTTTTATGTTATTTGTTGGTTGTTGTTTTTGCTGCTATGCTTACCCATTATTTTTGCAGGACTTTTAGCTATTGCACTTGAAATAGAAAGGGCAGTAGTTACTGAAAGTCGTTTAAAGGGTATTTCACGTGAATTTAATAAATATGTAAATGACAACACAAAGCTTAGAGTTTTGCTTGAAGAGTTTATGCGCAGTTTAAAAAATTATCCTAAGGCAGGAGATGAATGCAATCTATGGCTTGATCTTATTTCACGTTTTGCTGCAAATATGAATCTTATGGAAGTTGAAGAAGTGGTGAATTTTCAAAATAGCTTAGAGAGTGCAAATCCTAATGAAAAAGCAAGTATTAAAGAAGCTATAGGAAAGGCTTTGCAAAAGCGACAAGGTAACTAAAGGATTATAATATGGATTATTTACAAATACATAAAAGTTTAAATCTTCAAGGTAGTGTATCTATCTCTGGGGCGAAAAATTCTGCCCTCCCCATTCTCGCAGCTACTTTGCTCTCTAGCAATGAAGTAAAAATTAGCAATTTGCCTGATGTGGCTGATGTGAAAACCTTAGCGAAACTTTTAGAGCATTTGGGCGTAAATATTATGTGGGAAAATAGTAATACCCTCACTTGCCACGCGGAGCAAATCGTCCATACCCGTGCCATTTATGATATTGTGCGCAAAATGCGTGCCTCTATCCTTGTGCTAGGACCACTTTTGGCGCGTTTTGGCTATTGTGAAGTAAGTTTGCCCGGTGGCTGTGCTATTGGAGCGCGTCCGGTGGATTTACATATCAAGGCTATGCAGAATCTTGGTGCAAGCATTCGAATTGAGGGCGGATACATCATTGCAGAGGCAAAGGGTGGATTAAAAGGAGCGGATATTTTCTTTGATAAAATCACCGTTACAGGTAGTGAAAATGTGATTATGGCAGCTGCCCTTGCACACGGCACGACACGTATTATTAATGCTGCTAAAGAGCCTGAGGTCGTGCAATTATGCGAGATTCTATCTGCAAGTGGCATAAAGATTACGGGCATTGGGAGTAATGAATTAAGCATAGAGGGTAGCGGAGGAGAACTGCTTAATTTTATGCCTATTAGTGTGATACCCGATAGAATCGAAGCAGGGACATATCTCTGTGCTGGGGCGATTACCAATTCATCTATCACATTGCAAAATGTCCAAAACACACATCTTGTAGCCATTACGGATAAACTAGAGGAAATTGGCTTTAGCTTTGAAAAAACATCTCATAGCCTTACTTTGCTCCCGGCAAAGCATTTGAATCCTTTTGAGATTATCACTACTGAATATCCCGGATTCCCCACAGATATGCAGGCGCAGTTTATGGCATTAGCGACACAATGTGAAGGCACAAGTGTGATTGAAGAGCGGCTTTTTGAAAATCGCTTTATGCACGTGAGCGAATTGCAGCGGCTAGGAGCGGATATTTCACTCAAAGGCAATCACGCTACGATTAAGGGTGTAACGCCATTGCGTGGGGCTGATGTAATGGCGACAGATTTACGTGCGAGTTCTGCGCTTATCTTAGCCGCACTTGTGAGTAATGGTAGCACAAATATTCATAGAATTTACCACCTTGATAGGGGCTATGAGCAAATCGAGCATAAGTTGCGCAACTTGGGTGTGCAGATTATACGCTTACAGAGCTAAGATGAATAAAAAGGGGATAAAATGCGGATTGTGCGATATATTGGGTGTTTGATAGCGGCGGCATTATGGGCACAAGAATCTTTAGAGTATGATTTGCGAATCTCCTATACAGGCGATAAAAATGCACCCACTACGATTAAAACGCAATATTGTAAAGGCACAACGACAAAATGCGGTAAGCAAATCAAAATTTCGCATAATGGCGTTTTGCTTTTTAAGGCGTATTATAAAAATGGAGAGTATGATGGGGAGGTGCTATCATATTATCCTAATGGCACATTGCACGAAAGCCGTGTGTATATTGAGGGTAAGGAAATAGGCAAACGTGTAACATACCATCGTAATGGCAAGATTCAAAGCGAACAAATGTATAGCTTGAATAAACGCGAGGGACAGGGTAAGAAATATTATGAAGATGGGGTATTGCAAGCGCATTTTACTTTTAAAAATGATAGGCTTGATGGTGTAAGAAAAGAGTTTGATAAAAAAGGTATCCTTATTTATGAAACGCTCTATAAAGATGGCAAAAAGCAATCTATGAAGCAATACAATACACAAGGAGAAGTAATTGAGAGCAAAAATTGCCGTTGGCAGGCTTGTTATTGATACCAAAGGAGGGGAAATTGAAAAAGTATATTATACAATGGACAAAGATTATTGTAGGAAGTATAGCACTTTGTGTTTTATATGGTTGTATGGAGCAAGAGCCTAGTATTGCACAAGGCAATGAAGTTCAGCCACAAGTAGCATATCCTGCCAACTCGCATACGTCTAAAACCAAAACTACCAAGCCTAGAGTATCTTCCTCATCGCGTGCGGTTCCTAATAAGGTAACTCCTCGTATTGCTCCTGCAATACGTCAAAAAGATATGTCACAGCAAAATGCAGAAGATACACTAGGTTCTAAAGACACCCCTTATACACAAAATATACTTGAAGAAATCAGTGGAGAGCAAAGCAATGAAGAGGTGGAAGAAGATGGACGCGCTTATAGGGCGGTTATCACCTACAAACCGGGGACAAAAATCAAACACGGCAAGGAGACGCTTTATTATCTTGATGGGGGTGTAGCACAGATAGCATTTTATGTTGATGGTAAAAAAGAAGGGCTATATCAAATTTTTTCTCAAAAAGGAGTGCTGATTTATGAAGCTCATTATAGTGCAGGAGTTTTGCACGGATTATGCCGACTTTTTGATATAACAAATGGAAATCTAAAAAGTGAGATGAATTTTGTTGATGGCTTGCAAGATGGAGAGATGAAAATATATGATACATCAGGGTTGCCTTGGCATAGTTTGCAATATAAAGATGGCAAAAAAGAAGGTATTGCTAAAGAGTTTGATGAGCAAGGCAAAGTTATACGAGAAGTAATGTATCGCGATGATAAAGAAATAAAGCAATAACACAAATCTTGATCGAGCATTTGTGGTGGTATGTCTCACCCTAAAAGAGCGTATAATCATCAAACAGAGGTAAGAACAATGTTTATTTAAGCAAAATAAGGGGTTGAAATAACCCCAACACACTTAAAAGGTGAGATTTGCAAAAAAGATTGACAAAGTGCAAAAAAAATAGCTAAAATGCAAATGCTTATTTAGGCGTGTTATTTGAGAATCTCATTTGTGTCTTTAAGCAAACAAGGCGTTTAGGTCTAAATATGTCTTTGCTGCGGCCTTTTTGGGCATTATTCCAGCCCCTTACACGTTATATGGATTCTGTATTTCTATCCCATTCGAGGACATACTTCATTTAAAGAAACAATACGATTTAAACTTAAAAACATACTTGGTCGATAGACAAACAAGTGCGGGAAAGTTCTTGTAAAACATTAGTTGTAATAATTCTTGTATAGTTGTCCTAAAAATTCGCTTTAAGGAAAGCTTTGCAGAAAATGGCAATGCAAGGGCGTATAGGATTCTTTCCATCTTGGTATAATAGTGTAGAGATTATGTTATGGGTTCAATTCTTAAGGATATGATTTTATGTTTGGTATTGGCATTTTTGAACTTTTAGTGATTTTGATTGTGGCAGTGATTGCCCTAGGACCTGAGAAACTACCACAAACCATTGTTGATATTGTCAAATTCTTTCGTGCTGTGCGCAAAACAATGGTAGAAGCAAAGGAAAGCTTTGACAAAGAAATTCAACTTTCAGAAATCAAGCAAGAAGCCCTCAAATACAAAAATACGCTCACAGAGGAAGTTGATAAACTCACCAAAGATATGCAGCTTGATGAATTACGCCAAATCAGTGTAGATACCCTCAAACCATTAGATGAGGCTAAGAAAACCATTAATGAAGAGGCAAATGCCTTGCAAGGCACACTACAAACACTCAATACAGAAATCAGCTATACCACCCCTCAAAGCCCCGCTGAAGTAGTCCAAGATTCTCAAAATATCGCTCCATCTACGCAGAATCTAGCTTCCACACTAGATAGCTCAAATAAAGACAATTCACCACCACATAGTAGCATACATAAGGAAGTATAATGCTAGAAGATTTAAAGCCCCATATACAAGATTTACGCAAGCGGCTTATCATTAGCGTTTGTGTGTTTTTTGCCGCTTTTATTGTGTGCTTTGGCTTTTGGGAAATTATTTTTGCCTTTATCAAAGCGCCTTTGGTCGATGTGCTAGGAAGTGAGGTTCGGGGGAAATTTATTGCTTCGGGTATGATAGAGGGCATTTTTATCGCTATGAAGTCTGCGCTTTTTGCTGCACTTGTCCTTGCTATGCCTGTAATTTTTTGGCAGACGTGGATTTTTGTCGCGCCGGGCTTGTATAAACACGAAAAAAAGGTGGTTGTCCCCTTTGTGTTTTTTGGCACGATGATGTTTGCTATTGGTGTGGCTTTCTCCTATTATGGAGTGCTGCCCTTTATTATCAAAAATGTTCTGTTATTTGGTAATGATCAGTTTGAAGCCTATATCACAGCGGAAAATTATTTTACCTTTTTTATCCGCTTGGTTATTGGCTTTGGCATTGCCTTTGAGCTGCCTGTGTTATGCTTTTTCTTGGGTAAAGTTGGGCTAATTACTGATGAGAGTTTAAAGGGCTTTTTCAAATATGCTGTTGTGTTGATTTTCATCATTGCTGCCATTATTGCCCCGCCTGATGTGATTTCACAGATTCTCTTAGCCATTCCTCTCACAGGGCTTTATGGTATTTCTATCCTTGTGCTTAAATGGGTCAATCCTGCCACCATCATTGTAGAAGAAGATGAAGAATCAAATCAACCCCCTAGCAAAGAGTAATCTTAATGAGCCATTATGATTTCAATACAGACTTTATGCTTTCAAGTTATGATTATATTTTGCCCCAAAGTGCGATAGCCCAAAGCCCTGCTAATCCTAGAGAGAGTGCTAAACTCCTCGTGTATGAAAGGCAGAGTGGGCGCATTACCCATAGTGATTTTTATCATTTTTGTGATTTTGTGCCACAAGAGACACTACTTGTGTTAAATGACACAAAGGTGCTTAAGGCAAGAATCTATGCCTATAAGCATAATTCCCATACGCAAACCTCCAAGCAATATGAAATCTTTTTTCACAAATTTTTAGAATCTACACAACCCTCCGCACTTTGCCTCACACAAATTAAAGGTCGTGTGAAAAATGGAGATAAGCTTGTGCTTATAGATTCTATTCTTACTTCGCCTATCATCGCTCACGTGCTGCAATGCTGTGAAAATGGGATGCGAGTGGTGCAATTCACACAGAATAATGAATCTTTAAGCCCCACTCAAGTGCTTGCTATGCTCCAAAAATACGGGCATATCCCGCTTCCACCTTATATCAAACGCAATGATTCTCCTAATGATGGGCTTTTTTATCAAAGTGTGTTTGCCACTCATTTAGGCTCTGTTGCTGCGCCTACGGCTTCTTTGCATTTTAGTGAAAAGAGCTTAGAATCTATGCGCCTACGTTTTGCAATGTGCTTTATCACGCTTCACATTGGCGCGGGGACATTTATGGGTGTGGAGAGTGCGGACATTCGCCATCATCATATACATACAGAATCTTACTCACTCACACAAGAGAGTGCTAATAAGATTCAAAAAGCGCACAAAGTGCTGTGTATTGGCACGACAGCGGCTCGTTGTGTGGAGCATTATATGCGATACAGACAATTAAGCGGGGAATGTAATATATTTTTATATCCAAGTGTGGAATTTCAGCGAGTGAATTATTTACTTACAAATTTTCATCTCCCTAAAAGCACTTTACTTATGCTTGTAAGCGCGATGGTAGGGAGGGAAAAATGCCTAGAACTCTATCAAATCGCCTTGCAAAATGGCTATAAATTCTACTCCTATGGCGATGGAATGTTCATCCTATGATACATTTACAAGAGAGACTCATTAAGCAGCACATTATGCTGCCCGATGTGTGCTACAAGCAATTTAATATCTTTGGCGAGGAACTCCTTAAATGGAATAAGATTCACAATCTTACGGGTGCTAGCAGTATGGAATCTGTGGCGGAAAATATTTTTGATTCCCTCTATCCGCTAAAATTTGTTGATGAGTTTAAAAGTTGTATGGATGTGGGCTCGGGAGGTGGATTTCCTGCTATTCCTTTAGCCATTGCCAAGCCGGAGGTGTATTTTATCCTCGTAGAGCCGCGACAAAAACGGGCTTGTTTTTTGCAAAATATCGCGCTTGAATTGGGCTTAGGAAATGTGCAGGTGAGGGCGACATCGATTCAAGATGTGCCTATTGCTGAAGTGAATAATTTATCGCTCATCACTTCTCGCGCCCTTATGGACGCTAAGACGCTTATTGCCCTTTGTCGCAAGTTCCTTAAAAGTGATGGATATTTTTTGCTTTATAAGGGCTCGCGATTCCGCCAAGAAATGCCAAGTATGAGCGTAGAGGAGTGCTTCGTGCGGGAAAATCGCATTTATTATTACAAGCACAGCCGCGATTTGTAAAACTATAAGATTATTTAAGATTAAAGGAGGATTCTGATGAAATTTCTTATCATACTTTTTGCTTTAGCATTATTTGCCTTTATGATGGTTCGCCCTCTGCTAAAAGGGAGTGGTAAAAGTGCTAAAAAGCCCAAAAAGACACAAGATGATATTGAAGAAATGTGCCAATGCACCCATTGTGGGGTTTATGCCTCTGTGAGAGAATCTTTCCTTGCTGATGGGTTATATTTTTGCTCTAAAAAATGCCTAGAAAAGGGGGCTAAGCAATGATTATCATAGGACATTCTGCCATTGCCTACACGCCTTTTGTGAAAATTAGTGCCTTACAAGAGATTGCCCATACGCATCAATCGTGCATTGTGTGGTTTGATAGTGCTGCTATTAAACCTCCACTAGGCTTTGACATCGCCGCACATTGCCATAACAATCAAGTGCCTTATGCGGTGATGATTCGCAATCTTGAGGAGTTGCTCCTCTATGCTGCGCTTTCCCCGCGATATCTCATTATCGCTAAAGCCGTACAAAGCAAGGCAAAGGCATTCCAGCGTGTTATAGACCATTATTTGCTTGATTGTAAATTACTCTGTGTAGTGAAATTAACCACCCAACTTCCCAAAATTGCGCAACTTGGTATTGATGGAGCAATCTTTAAGCAAGTTTTAGATAATATCCCCTCTCCGTATTTGCATAATTCATCAAATATAGAGAGGTGTCCGAGTGGTTGAAGGAGCACGCCTGGAACGCGTGTAAAGTGCAAGCTTTCGAGGGTTCGAATCCCTTCCTCTCTGCCATAGATTTAACTTTCAAACCTTAAATTATCACTTACAATATTTTATATTATAAAATAATCTCTAAATACTCTATTTTATGGTATTATACGCTTCTTTTGATTATAAGCAATAATCACACATAATCTTGTAGAAAATCTAAAAAATACCGCAAAATATTTTTTTAGTGGGGATAGATTGGGGATAGAAAAACTATGAGAAACTCTACAATAGCAATAGAAAATAGCACTCAAAAAAGTAAAATGGGGATACATAAAACAAATCATAAGCGCAATGCTACACTTAAAACAAGTCAAAAATATGAAGGAGTAAGAAGCAAAGAGCTTAATAATGGTGATATTGCTTACTATGTGCGATGGACTGATACAAATGGCAATAGATTTGAGCGTAAGGTTGGCACAAAGGCTAGTGGCTGGAGTGAGAAAAAGGCACACTTAAAAAGAATGGACATTATCAATGAGCCACACACGCCCACAAATCTTACTTTAGAATCTATCATCACACGCTATCTTGAAATCCAAAAAATAAGACTAAAACATCAAACTTTTATAGATTACAAAGGACAATGCCTTTTGCACATCACTCCATTTTTTGGTGCATTTGCCCCGCAAAATATCCAAACAAAGCATATTACTGATTTTATGCTATCTCTTGAGGGCAAAAGCAATAAAACAATCAATAAGCTCCTTGAACGATTACACTCCATTATGGAATTTGCCATAACAGAATACAAAATCCCTATGCAAAATCCACTAAAACTCATCAAAAAGCTAAAGCTCGATAATGCAAGAGAGCGATTTTTGTATAAAGATGAGATAGAAAAACTTTTACATGTGGCAAAAGAGCATAAGAATAAAGAAGTATATTATTTCTTTGTCCTTGCTTTTAGCACAGGAGCAAGGCTTAATAGCATTCTCAATATCAAGTTAGAAGATATTGACTTTAAGAATGACACTATTAAAATACAAGATTTTAAGAATAACTCTAAATACACAGCATTTCTTACACCTTTAGCGAAGCGAGTGTTGCAAGAGCATACAGAAAATATTATTTTCAAAACTCCAGAACGCACCATCACTAGAGCTATGCAAACGATACTTAATGAACTTTTTAACAAAGAATTAGACCCTAAGGATAGAAAACATAGGGTGGTGATTCATACCACAAGACACACTTTTGCCTCACATCTCGCTATCAAAGGCACGCCGATTCAAATAATCCAAAAGCTCTTAAATCACAAAGACATACAAATGACAATGCGATACGCCCACCTCCTCCCTAATAGTGGGCGTGAATGGGTAGAGAAGCTATGGGAGTAGCCCCGCACTATTCAATGCAAGAAAAACTTCAACTCTATCCGACTTGATTCATTATCTTTGCTTATATTCCTTGCTTTTTTCAAAACATCGGGACGATGTTTGAGAGCTGATTTAAGGCGAGATTCTGCAAACTGCGCATTTGCCTCATATTTTTGTGCAAGCTTCCTAAGCACTTTTGCTAAAAAATGTGCATTTTGCGCAAAATCTGCCATAATCGCACAAGATTCCAAGAGATTATGTTCCGCGAGTAAATCTGTATTTGTGCTTCCATAACTCCCATTTTTGCGGATACTTGGCAGGACTTCAGAGGTTACCCACTTTTTGAAAGCTTTAGCTTGGGGCTTTTTACTACCTAAAATCGCATTGTATAAACCGCTTTCGTTGATAATTTTAATGCTTGAAGCGTGTTTTGAGAAACCACCTGCCAAATCGGCAGATAGTTCCATAATCTCGTCATCATCAAGCCTACGCAACATCATAGCAGTTTCGCTATATTCCAATGCCTTAGCAATATCCATAGCGACAAAATAAGGCTCATCTTTGAGAAGCCCACCTCTAATTTCAAAGCCATTTTGATGAAACATTTGTAATTCCATTTAATCCTCCTTTCTTTGCTTTGTAACCATAATGGCAATATATGCCAACAATACCACTTCCAAGACCTCTAAAATCTCACTCATTTTTACTCCTTTTATGGTAAAATAGCGTCAAGATGAAAACGATAGGGGGCTTTCGCCCCTTACTCTTAGGTTATCCAAGTTTGGATTATCTTAGAGATGATGTAGATTAAAACTGCGAGCTTAATCATAAAATCTAAAGTTTTCATCTTGTCTCCTTTCATAAGCCGTATTATTTACTGCCTACAAAAGAATTATAACAAATATTATCCTAATAAGTCAAGTATTTAAACTAATTTAATACTATTTTTGTATAAAAATTAGCGTATTTTTTACGCTTTTAATGTGAGTTTTTGTAGTATGATAGAGAGTTCATCAAGGATTGAAATTTTGGATTCTAACTCTTTGATATGTAAAAACATTTCACACGCTTTAGCCATAGGAGTAGAGATTTTATCAGTTCGTGCGGCTTTAGAGATAGCTTCTTCACCATAGCCTAAACTCTCGCCTAGCTCCCTATAGGTAAGATTGTAAGTTTTACAAATCTGCTTAATTATATTTTCCAAAATATCTCCTTAAAACCAATATTATACTACAAAAATACTTTTAAAGCGTATTAAATTCACTAATATTTACAATTCCATTTAATCCTCCTTAGATTCTAAATCTTTAATTTTAAGGCTCAATCGCACCACTTGCAACACCAACACTAAAACAATCAAGCTTTGCACTAAATCAATCATTTCTTAACTCCTTTGTGCTAAAATTCAGTCGGTCATTTTATGGTGGGGGCTTAAACCCCCCAATCCTTATTTTCGCTTCTTTTTTGCGTCCCATAGGACTAGCAAAAGCTGGATTAAAGCGGTTACCAAGCTAATGAGTGCGGTAAGGGTTTCCATATCTTGACCTCCTTTCTAAAAATATACACATATTATATAGAAATTTTCTAATAAAGTCAAGGATTATATAGAAATATTATAAAAAATTAATGAAGTTTTTTAGAAATTTTCTAAATTTTTGAGCGTTAAAAGAGCTTTTTTTATTTCGCTCATTTGTGCTCTTAAGCGGTGATTTTCGAGGATTAAGTCAAGGCAAACTTCAGCATTCTTAGGGATTTTCTCTTTCCATTTTGAAAAAGCCGTGTAATGCAACCCCATCATTTCTGCCAATTCATTTTGCGTGATGCCTAGCTCTGCACAAACTTTTTTTACCTTGTCCATTGTTTCCCTTTTAGAAATTTTCTAAAATTATATCATTATTTTTTCCAAAAATATCTTATAAGCTTTGCATATCCTTTATATCGCCACTCTCTATGTATTTTTGAAAGCTACGCATAATAAACCTCTGTGCATCTAAAAGCGTGGCTATGCCCTCAAGATGAGGGACATAGCTAAAGCTATCTTCAGGCATATTCTCTTCATATTCATTGATTACTAAAGAGAGTAAGAAATGAATCTCCTCATTTCGTTGTTGAAAATTTGTCAGCTCATCGATAAGAAACCTAGAATCTATGCCAAGCTCTTGTAAGTCTTTTAACTGATGTGTAGTGCTCATTTTTAATCCTTTTTATCTATTTTAAAAACTTTATAACTTAAGGCACATAGCCAAACAATAATTACACCAAATAATAAATTTTCTAGCATTTTTTACTCCTTTATGGTAATATTAGGAATACACAAATATGGTAGATTGGCGGGTTACCCCGCCTTAACCTTATCCACTTAGGATTTTCATAATCCAAAGGATAATGGCGACTAAGCGTAGGAACTTAATCAACAAATCTAACCATTTCATTTGTGTATCTCCCTTCTTTGGATTTCAAACACTTTATTTGTGTTTGATGGTATAATTATAACACATTAAAAGTATAAAATCAAGATTTTTTGCGTTTTATTTATGTTTTTTGATAAGAAAATAACACTTTTAAAGTGTTATTTGGTAAGAATTGCTTTAAGTGTATAGAAGTCTTGTAATTGTTCTTTAAGTTTTAAATTTTCAAGGTAAAGTTCTATGGCTTTTTTTAGTGGTTCGCTAAGATTCTCTTGTCTTGAGGCATTATTAATCGCACTCTCGCTATACCCTATGCACTCCCCAAGCTCTCTATAAGTAAGCCCTAGCTCCTTGCAGGTTTTTTTGATAAGATTCTCACTTTTTTCACTCATTTTCTCTCCTTTATGATATGGATTCTACCCAAAATGCCTTAATCCGCTTACAAAAAATCTTTCATCTAAAGGCTATCAAGTAGAAGTGCTGTGTATCAGGGAATACTTTTTGAATAAACACTTTCTCCTCACTTGTTATCAACTTAAAAATCTCTTGCTTAGACACCTTGCTGCTACTCTCAAATGTTTTATGAATAATCTTTTCCCAATCTCCTTTCTTAGGATACCCCAAAGCAAATACTATAATATCATATTCTTTACTTAATCTCTTTGCCCAATAAGGAGTGCAAGGTCTTATTTCGTATAATTTTGAGCCATTTTTAATAGCATCAAACCATTCTTTTTTGAGATGAATGGAGAGTTTTTTCTCAATGAATGCCATTCTCTACCTCCTCTATCTTTTGTAATGCTTGATTATATTTTTGCTTAAGCCACTCTTTTCTAACCTTTTTGATATTTGAAGGCTTCAAAAACTCTATATGCAAGAATCCACCAGCAACTAAGATAATGATGTAATCTTTTTTTGTTTTTGCTGTGTTATAATTGAGCATTTCGCATATACCTTTTACAAAATACATATCTCTACTTGCACAAAACTGCTTACCGCTTTTAAAATTTACAATATGGTAAGGATATTCATCATCTAGATTTACTTCGACAAAAAATCTCATTAAGCCACTCCTTTCATTTTCAACTTGCTTCTTTAATCCACGCCTTAAAGACATATCTATGTCTTAAATCTCTTAGCATTTGGATTTGTTTGGCTAAAATATCTATATCTACGCCAATTAGCCCCACCGCGCCAATGCTCTTTGCCATATCATCAAGCACTTCTATGGCTTCATTAATACTCTCATTTTCAATGACTTGCAAAAACTTACCCCTTAGCTCAAAGGTAAGCTCTAACCGCTTCCATTGTGAGAATTTATCAGGAATCTTTTCTTTGTGATAATACTTTTGTTTGTGATACTTATCATAGAGCAAGATTCTACTAAGATTAAAGTATTTGGATTTATCAATGATAGCATTGCCATAGAGACTTTTACCTACACTTATAATCTTACCTCCGCTCCACTTTAAGCTATTACTTCCAAACCAATCCTTAAGCTTATAATCTATATTCATTGCACTATCAAAATCATAAGCCAAATCAAAGCTATATGTCTTAAATCTCCTTACAAACTGCGCTAAAATCTTAAAGACACTCGATTCTATATCCTTACTCGGCTGATGAAGTCCTGCAAAAACTATCATCACATAGTAATCAAGCCTCTTTTTATTTTGCCTTGCTATGGCGTGAAGTTCTTTGCTATTTTCTAGGAATAAAATCGTATTACTCAAAGACTTTACTCCTCTTTTAAGATTGATATAACGCACCTTAAAGGGATATTTACTACTCTCACTCTTTTGGCTCTTAAACTTATCTTTACAATAGCTTTGCACTTGTTTATTGCGTGTAGTAGCCCTTAGCTTTGCATACAACTCTAGCTTTTTTAAGAATTTCAAAGCCATAGTCTTTGGAATACAGAAGCGATAAGAATCTATCCCTGTGCTATATTGACACTCTTTGCCCACTTTTTACTCTTTTATCCTAGATTAAACATTTACACTCTTAAAAAGGCATATCAAATAAATTTCGCTTTGTATCCACTGCCTTTTTTATGTTTTGTAATGCGATATTGAAATAACCCTCTTTAAGCTCACTGCCCACAAATCCTCTATTTTGTAAAATTGCTTGATAGCCCTCACTCCCTATACCCATAAAAGGAGAGAACACTATCTCCCTTTCATTGCTCCATAGCTCAATGCACCGCTCTATGACATCAAGTTGCAGAGGGCAAATATGCTTTTCATCTTTGGAATCTTTAGCTAAAGCAGTATTTAACACATTGCATTGCGCTATATCAAACCATACAGGAGAGGCGTATCTTTGCCACACTTCAATACTATAAAGCCTCTTTGCCTCCTCCTCATCACGAGTAAGTGAGGTTTTATCTATCTTTGGGGCAAAATAAGAGCTTCCAATATAATCATAAAATCTCTCCTTGCTCTCCCTACATACAGGCACATTCTCTTCATACACACATTTACGCATAACGATAATATAATCTGCCATTCCCTGCCTAGAATAAGCCGAATCCTTACACACTTGCTTATACAAAAGCCCTTGATTCTTTGTCCTTTGCATTTCTATAACAGGGTCTTTCCAAATGGTAATGCGTGAATGATATGTCCAGCCACATTCTTCGTGCGCCTTGATAATTGCCCCTGCAAAATCGACTAGCCCTCCAGCTCCATCACGATTCTTATATTTTGGCAAGTCTTTACAATGAATGGCAGTAAGCCTACCATTGCGAGTGATTCTAAATTTTTCTTTGATGAGGTATTTATATTGCTCAAAAAATTCCTCATCATTAGCACAATTCCCCATATCTGCTACATTATCGCTGTAAGTATAAAGATTGGCAAAAGGTGGAGAATACACGCTAAAATCAATACTATTTTCAGGTAAGCTCTTTGCTAACTCTACACAATCAGTATTATAGATTGCGATTTTTTCTTTTTCATTGATATATTCCATACGCACTCCTTTTATTTTAATGTCAATACGCAACAATATCTACACATTTGCACTTGAGATTATTATCAATAAATCTCTCTATATCATTGTATTTGAGGTATATAAGTCCTTCCCATACAAAATAATACTTCAAGCTATACCTTGCCTTATGTCCTTGCACCATTGCATAACGCTTCATATTTAGCTCCTTGAATAAGATTGTAAAAATGAGGGGATTCTAAGAGTAGTATTCCAAGAATCTTTTAAATCTTTGGCACTTCTACTTTTGCAAATAGCCTTAGTCATTTCTTGCTTCATTAAGTCGTGTTGAGCTTTTTTCTTATGCAAAATACCTAAAATCTCCACTTCACTATCTGCTAAAATCACATTCACAATCACTTCGCTCTTTTGCCCGAAGCGATACATACGCCTTATAGCTTGGTAATAGCTTTCATAAGAATAGTTCAATCCTAAGAATGTCATATTTGAGGCATTTTGAAAATTTAGTCCAAAACCTGCTATACTTGCTTTTGTGATAAGAATAGGAATCTCACCATTAGCAAAGGCGATGAGATTCCTTGCCTTATATTCCGCACTATCATTCCCTCTTACCTCTACGATACCACTAAACTCATCAAGCAGTGCCTTTTTTAGCTCATTAGCTTCTAAGTTTGTATCTACCCATATAAGATGAGGTGTGCTATTTTCTTGCCTTAAAATCTCTTTGAGTTTTTCTATCCTAAAAGGAAGTGATGATTTTTTATCTTTGCTCAAAGTAGTAGCATTAGATTTTGGTAGTGCAAATAAAGCATCTTTTGCATCATATTGCACATTATCAAAACGCACACGATGGATAATCTCCCTTAAAGGCGGTAGTATAAATGCACTTGCATCATAACCTAAATCCGCAGGAGAGCTTATACACTCTGCCCAACTCGCCACCCACTCCCAAAAGACCCTCTCTGCGTGTTTTTTAAGCCTATATCCCCCAGCATTCATTGTATCATTGATAAAAAATCGCATAATCATCTCATAGCTAGGCATAACACCCAAAAATTCACTATGATTGCCTAGCTCTAAGTAGTCATTTGGACTAGGAGTAGCTGAACAAGCAAGTTTATAGGGAGTGTTTTTAAACTTTTCACATAAAGCTCTCTTTGTGCTACCTGTAAAACTCTTTAAAATACTGCTTTCATCAAGCACAATCCCAGCGAGTGTTTCTAAACCTTGCATATTTTCTAATTGCTCATAGTTTGTGATATTTAGCCCATTTTTCAACACTCCATTTTCTACTTTGTGAAGAGCAAAGCCAAATCTCTGCGCTTCTTTTAGCATTTGAAATACCACTGCCAAAGGGGCAAGGAGAAGCACAGGGGCATTTGTATAGCTATGCACACAATGAGCGAAGTTTATTTGCGTGATAGATTTGCCAAGTCCAGTATCCATAAAGAGTGCATATCGCCCCTTTTTACACGCTCTTTTCACAATTTCTCTTTGATATTCAAAAAGATTGGGATTAAGCCATTCAAGCTTTGCTTCAAATCCAACTTCTAAGTGCTCTTGCCTCTTGTTTTTTACAAAATCAACATAATCAATATCCATCAATATCTCCTTTATTTTTGCCATACCACTCTCATACGCCTGTATAACTTCACTATGCGATATACCAAGCTTATGTGCGATTTGGTTAAAGCTCATTCCCACACTATATTTCCTCTCTAGCCATTGCATAGGTGAAATAAAATCCTCTATCTTACGCAAAACATACCCCGCATACCCTTTCCTATCCCGCGCATTCATATCCTCAAACACACTTATTTCTTGTGGATAGCATTTTTTGAGGTAAGAGAGTATTTTCTTTGCCTCTTTCATAGATTATAAAACCTCAACTCATTATGCACCATAAACTCTGCCAAATCCTGCGCCATAACAACTCTTTTACCCTTTAATTGCGTGTATGTAGGCAAATCCTTAGCACCTTGAGTAAATTTATTGCGTATTGTTACCTCACTTAGCCCAAATATCTCGCCCAAATCTCTTTCACTAAGCACCGCTCCATATCGCGTAACAATACTTTGGCTCAATGCGATAATAAGGCTTTGATGATAGTTAAGATTCATTTTTCACCTCCTAAGTTTTTATAAGTCATTTTCACTCCTTTAAGAAATTAAATCATCATTGCTCAATTCACGCACAAAGCTTAAAGCCTCCTCAAATTTCACACTTGGAATTTCACTATATCGAGGCACATAATACTTACTCTTTAGCTTCCTATAAATAGCACGATAGTAGGCAGATACGACCTTTTGCCCTACCTCTCGCCCTTTGATAAAATAAGCCACCTTTGATTTCACTTCATCGCTTATTGCCCTCTCTTGCCACGATTCTAAACGCTTTGTAGATTCTAAAAGATGCACTTTCTTTGCGATAATCTCTACATTTGTTTGCATACCCTCTAAGGCTTGTGTTTGCCTCTTAGCAATTTCAATGAGAGAGCGCACTTCTATAATAGAATTATCACTATGGCTTTGCTCATAGTCGATAAAATACTGCCTTACCTCTCTGCCAATATCATTCTTTTCTAGCATAGCAATATGCTTTGCAATCTCTAGACTAATAATGTATTCTTTTTTATTATGCACGACTTTGTCTTGTTTAAACCCATACAGATGAGCCAAACTCTCAAAAAGCCTAAGCTCTTGCCCTTTCACTTTCGCTCCATTTTTTTGTGGAGCGACTTGCAAATCTTTGACTTCCTTTTGTGCCACATCAAATGGAATCAAAAGATAATCCGCTCCTTCCCTTGCACCACAGACTTCTAAGCGTTTTTTTATCCAAGTGCTAAAGTCTTGTTTAGAGTGCAATCTCTCGTGTAATTCTCTAGCATTAATAGCATTAACTGCCTTTGCCCCCATTTTCACAGACTCTATTAAAAATAACGCTCTCATCGCATACCTCCACCACAATTTACACACGCTCCAACATCTTTTACTTGTGATGAGGGGCTATTGCCTCCTAACGCACACGCTTTTTGGTTTGTTTGTGCTCTTGCCTCTTCACCCACTTCATCAGCATAGAGGAGATAGCCCTTAGAGATAAGCTCATTGACTACCTCTCGCACACTATCCTTGCGAAAGCTAAGAGTCTTTCTATTATAGAGGATATGGTCTATTGTCGATTTCTTGATGTTAAGCTTATCAGCCATCTTTCTCAAGCTCCCAAAATCTTGAGATACCTTTTTCATATTTAATGTAAATAAACTCATTGCTTACCTCCATTTGTTATGGCTTTAGTGGCTATGCCTCTAAACTTCCTTGCTAACCATTTCTTTGTCCATTTTTGCCAATTTATCTCCAAACCTTGAGCCCCTTCTCCATAAGCCCTAATGTTTGCAATGACTTCATAGCAATAGTTGTATGCCCTTATTACAAAGCCTTGTGCGACTTTGTGCCTATCACGCAACCACTCTGCTAACACTGCCCTGTATTCCATTTCTCTCTCTTTGCAATAGCTTTGCCAAGCTTCTTTTGTCTTTGTCATTTTTTTACTCCTTGATGATTTTGTAGAAATTATAAGACAATAGTCTTAATATGTCAAGACAAATGACTATAAAAAATAATATTTACTTATGTTAGAATCTTGAAAGAGATTTGTAAGGAGTGTAGATATGAAAAAGTCTAAATTCGAATTAGAAAAACAAGCCCTAGAGGCTATCAAGAGTCAATCGACCGAAACTCTATTAGTGTATCGTGGAGATATTTTAAGCAGGATTCAAGGCTATAAAGTTTTAAAAGGACTTCCTGCTCTGAAATATTATTTGTGCTTTGTTCTTGGCAAACTTCCAAAGGAGATAGATTCTCTAAGCAATGATGAGCTCTTTTTTCTTTCAGAAGAGTTG
Source organism: Helicobacter mastomyrinus (assembly GCF_039555295.1). Lineage (NCBI taxonomy): Bacteria > Pseudomonadati > Campylobacterota > Epsilonproteobacteria > Campylobacterales > Helicobacteraceae > Helicobacter > Helicobacter mastomyrinus. Next base: position 1,548,275 of record NZ_CP145316.1, read on the forward strand.
CTAGATTGGGATTTATTCTCTCATAAGCCTCTATCATAGTTATTAAGTCTTTGCTTATTTCACGCACTAAGCGCAGTTTTGTATATGTCATTTTTTACTCCTTGATGATTTTAAAATACTCTTTGCCCTTGGATGGAGTTTGTGTATTCTTGGTGCGTGTCTTTGTCTGTATGCTATTTTCGAGGAATTTATGAAACAAGGTTTTAAGATAGAGCCTCTTAAAGACAAAATCACTGATAAACCAAGCATATACAAGCACCAACGAACCACCAGCAACAAACATAAATACCAAAAACGCTACAAAACTAGCAAATGTCATAAAAACTCCTTTGGCTTTATTATAAGACAATAGTCTTAATTTAAAGCTTAAGGTTAGGCATAAAAAATATGACAAAAATAAGATATAATTAAGACAAAATGCAGAAAGGTTACTTATGACAGGTGTAGAATTTAGAGAAATTAGAGAAAAATTAGGAATGACTCAAGATACATTGAGTAAAGAGATAGGTATTAATATAAGACAAATATCTCGTATAGAAACAGGCGAAGCTGATGTGCGAGACTATCACGAAAAGCTTATATTGACACTATTAGAAAAAAGAAGTAAAAAATACAAGAACGATGTAAAAACCCAAAAAATCACCTACTACCCCAATATTAAAGCTTCCGCTGGATATGGCATTATCAACGAAAATGAAGAGAGCATAGAAATAGATACCAATCTCTTAAGTGCTATCAAAATGCCTCATAAAAAGCTTGATATGATACAAGTGCAAGGGGATTCTATGCACCCATATATCCAAAATGGCGATTTTGCACTCATAGAGCGAAGCAGTGAGGCTAAAAATGGCGATATAGTCATTGCTAACTATCAAGGCGACTTGTATGTCAAGCAGATTCAAAAAAACCCACAAAACAAATCAATATCTTTTATCTCAAGCAACAAAGAATACCCAAGCTTTGAAGTCAAAGGCACAGACTTAGAATCTCTTGTAATAGTAGGGATTCTTAGAGGTGTGATTAGAGCGTATTAAGCCACCCTCGCAAAAATCAACTATTGCAAAATCACATTTTTAAGCCCAACGACCCTCGTATAATCAAACTGAATTTCCGATTAATCTGCTCTATATAATCCCCCTAGATTTTCTAAGAATCCAAAGTTAAAATTCCGATTAATTTGTAAGAAAAGTAAAAACACTTTCCGACAAATATCACTTTTGCAATGAGCTTATGTTTCCGACAAATACACATCAATGCCACACGCTCCATAAGCCTAAGCGTAAGGCATACAACTAAAGCCACATAAAAAAGTAAAAGTAGTTTTTTAAGAAAGTAAGTTGTGCTTACCTGCTCTCTTAATTGTAGATTCTATCCTCTTACTCTCCTTATAGAATCTCATAAGGTTTAAGACAATATTTAGCTTGCAATATGAACTCAATCATTGGAGAACCTTCAAAGATTCTTATCTTGTCTTTATTATAAGTTTTAAGCTAATGCATTGATTTAAAATCAACATATTCTCTTCTTATGCTTTTATCTTGTTTATATGTTTATCTTATTTATGCTTCTATTTTATCTATATGTCTATCTTGTTTATGCTTTTATCTTATTTCTCTAAATTATTGGGTCCTTACTTCACAAATCCTCCCCTCGCGGTTGCCGACTGCGGTTTTTGGAGATTTTTAAAGAAAAAATAGTCATTTCATATTCATATAGAATCTATAATTTAAATCTCAAACAACAATTTTAAAAACACTGATTATAGGCATTTTATAAGGGTTTTTAAGGCAAAAAACATTCAAAATATCAAAAAAACTCTCGTATCTTAAAAAAGCTAAGATTGTATATGAACTCAAAGGTTAAGACATTTCATATATGGAGCTTTAGGTGTTAGATTCTACAAAATTGGCAAGTGAAGTAATGAACAAAATGCAACAAAAGGGTTTTCAAAAAAGTAAAGAAAATGAGGATTTTATCAACGCATTGAGTGAGGCTTTTATAGAACATTTCATACAAAATGCAGTGGTAGAAACAAAAGGCAGTGCAGTTGCCCAAATAGGAAGTATAAAATAAAGTCATTGATACAAAGTTTTATATCTTGATGAGGTAATGTCAAGTGAGGAGCTTGTAATAATACAAAACAGAGTAACTTATACCAAAAAAGGATTTATGAATGTATGGAGAGGCAAAAATATATCTTGCTAAGGTTATCGCGGTGGATAAAGCTAAAGTCAAAGTGCAATATAGTCATACAAAGAGTGATTTTGTGCCTTATTTACAAACAAGCAATGCTTTTAAAACACATTTTACTCCTCCACAAATAAACGAAGTTGTGATATTTTTTAAATTTGAACGCAGTGGATTTGTGATTGGCTCTATCTTACCTCCTTATAAAATCCCAAACGAGAACAATCAAGAGAGGATTACCTATGCAGATGGCACAAGCATAACCTATGAAAATGGAATTTTAGAAGTGAGCAGTTTAAAAGAGCTTATTATCAAATGTAAAAATGCTACAATACAAGCAGATTCTATATCGCTTGGAGAAAGTGTGAGTGATTTAAGCGGAGTAGTTACAGGAGAGTGTGTATGTCCATTTACAGGCTCTCCTCACGCAGATTTTAGTCAAAAGGTAAAAGTAGCTAAATGATTGTATCAACTCTGCAACTTGGCGAACTTTTGAGCCTAAGCGAGAGGCACATTTATAATCTTGAAAAAGCAGGGATTCTTAGCAAAGTCGATAAAAACCAATGGGACGCAAGTAAAAATATCCAAAGCTATACAATTTACAAGATTGACTTAGAGGCACAAAATAGCGATATAGGTAAGGTTAGAATCCGAAGAGAGCTTGCAGAGGCAAAACTCAAAGAACTAAGCTATAAAGAAAAAATGGGACAGCTTATTCCTTTAGAGAGTGTGGCAAAAGAGTTGGAAGATATTGCAATTATTGTGAGTAACAAACTCTATGCCCTACCTCATATCATTAAACGCAAACATAAACTTAGCCAAAAAGTCATTGATGAACTACAATCTCAAATTGAGCTTATTCTTTTAGAGTTAAAAGACCCCAATATTTATATGCAAAAATCTCTTGAAGTTGAAGCAAAAATCACAACAGATAAAGAATTACAAACCTTGCAAGAAGCAAACAAATGACATTAAAAGAAGTATTTGCACAATCAATCTTTCTTAAGCCTAAACTCAATCTCTATGAATGGAGTGAGAAATACAGAGTATTGAGCCAAGAATCTAGTGCAATCTTTGGTAAATTTAACGCGCTAAGCTATCAAATTGAACCTATGAAGTGTATCAGTGAGCCGAATATAAGAGAGGTGGTTTTAATGTGGGGAGCACAACTAGGTAAAAGCGAGATTCTTAATAATGCCATAGGTTATTATATCCACCAAGACCCAAGCACGATATTGTTTTTACTCCCCACAGAAGATATGGCAGAAGATTATAGCAAAAGGCGTTTAGCTCCTATGTTTAGAGATACCAAAGAATTAAAGGAGCTTATTTTTGATAGAGAAGCAAATAATACAATTTTGATTAAAAATTTCAAAGGTGGGAATCTTGCTCTAGTAGGGAGCAACTCTCCCTCTAAGCTCTCGAGTAAGCCTATTAAAGTGCTTATCGTTGATGAGGTGGATAGATGTGAAAACACCAAAGAAGGGCACAGCATTGATTTAGCACAAAAACGAACAAATACCTATTATGATAGAAAGATTATAAAAGTATCAACCCCAACAATTAAAGGACATAGTCTTATAGAATCTGAATATGAGCTAAGTGATAAGCGTAAATATTTTGTGCCTTGCCCAGAATGTGGATATTTTCAAGTATTAAGTTTTGAAAATATCAAATGGGAGCAAAGCGAGAAAGGAGAACATAACTTAGAATCTGTAGCTTACTCCTGCATAGAATGTGGGAGCTTATGGAGTGAAGTAGAGAAAAACAAAGCTGTAAGTGCGGGAGAGTGGAGGGCTACAAAAGAGATAAAAGGAGAAAATCTTAAAGTAGGATTCTATCTTAATGCCCTATACTCTCCCTTTTTTACACTCAAAGATATAGTCAAGGATTTTTTGGATTCTAAAGATAATATTGCAAAGTTTCAAGTCTTTGTCAATACAATAAAAACTGAATCGTTTGAGCCTCCTAGTGTGAAATTCCAAGAAAATGAGCTTTATGCTAGGAGAGAAGATTACACACCTACAACGCTAAGTGATGATATTATCTTTATCACGAGTGGTGTGGATATACAAGGCGATAGAATAGAAATTGAGTTTAAAGGCTTTGGGCTAGGCTATGAAAATTGGGGGATAAAACATAGCGTTATTTATGGAGACACAAAACAAAGCGAGGTTTGGGGAAGGGCGTATAAGGAATTAAAAGAGGTATTTTATACCAAAAGTGGCAGAAAACTAAGAAGCTCTATTGCACTTATTGATAGTGGATTCAACAAAGAGAGGGTATATAGCTTTGTCAAACTTGATGCACGATTTTTTGCTTCTAAAGGAGCAAGTGAGAGTGGGCAAAAAAAGGACTTTATCACACCTAGCAAAAAAGTAGCAAGTGGCGTAAGGCTTTTTAGCATTGGCACTTATGCAGGCAAGAGTGAAGTATTTAAGCTTCTTAGGGTTGATGAGGTGGGAGCGGGGTATTGTCATTTTGCCCAAAGCTACTCTTTAGAATATTTCCAACAGCTCACTGCTGAAAAACTTGTAAAAACAAAAACGCCTAGCGGATATAGCACTTATCGTTGGGAGAAAATAAGAGAACGCAATGAGGGATTAGATTTATTTGTGCTATGTCTCGCAGGAGCTAAGATAATGAAACTAGATAGCTTAGATTTTGTGAGGAATTAAAATTATAGTAGATTATTCGAGCAATATAGAAAGAATTAAAGAGATTTTAGATAGAATATAGCTGAGGTTGCACTAGGAGGTTGCAGCCTCCTAGTAGTAACCTACTTTTTGTAAAGGAGGTTACAGATGAGTAAGATTTCACAGAAAATCTTAGCTCTCATTATACTATTATGTCTCATAATAGTCAAGTGTAGCTAAGATAAGAGCCTCGTTATCGCTAGGGTAGCGGGGCAATCTTACTCTACCTCTTACCTAGCCTTGTTGTAAGGCAACGCAAAAAAGCTACACTTACTTTAATATCACTTGACACCCTCACACACCTTACTCACTTCCCTTTGTTTGCGTCTTAAAAAATCTATAATCACTTTAAGCTATTTAAAGGATTATATTGACTAAAGAAGCAAAAATACAAATTATCGATGAAGCTATCAATGAGGTTTTAAGTAATCTCAAAAATGGCTTTGAAATCAGTGAATATGAAATAGATGGTATAAAAATCAAAAAGAAATCACCCCTAGAACTCATTGATGAGCTAAGCAAGATTAAACAATCTATGCTCAAAAAATCACCAAGTGGCATAAAATATGTTTTTGGGGGATAAAAATGGGCATATTTGATTTTTTCTTTAAAAAACAAAAGGGTAAAATACCAAAGAAATTCTATGCCTCGCCTAGCCTCTATCCTAGTGAGCTAGAAAAAAGTGAGATTCTATCTCTTATCCATAATGCCCCACCTGATAGCAATATTAGAGCTATTCGCTACCAAGCAAGAAATATCGCCACAAGCTCCCCGCTCATCAATGGATATTTTGATACGCTTGATAAAGAGATTTTTGGGGATAATGGCATTATCTTGGATTTACACACGCACGATTGCAAACTTAATGCAGATATAGAAAATAAGTGGTGGGAATGGAGGGAAAACATACCCTACTCTAGCCTTGATTTTTGGGATATAGAATCTTTGAGTTTGCTCTATTTCAAAAGAGATGGGGAATGTTTTATTTATATCAATGAAACAAAAGAGGGCTTAAGCCTCAAGGTGATTGACCCCGACAATATTGATGAGAGCATAGACAACCCTACGCAAAATATTCATAAGGGCATTGCTTTTGATAAGCAAGGACTGCCAATAGCATATTTTATCACTGATAGTGATGCAAAGGTGCAAAGAATCCCTAGCTCTCACATATTGCATTTTTTTAAGCGTCTATCAACCTCACAAACTAGAGGAGTAAGCTCTCTCTCCTGCGTGATTTATCCTAATTTTCAAAAAGATAAATTTAAGAGTGCCGAGCTTAAAAGAGCAAGATTGCAAAGTGAAATTACAGGATTTTTTATCCCCAATGAAAAAGAAGTTATTCCAAGTTTTGATAATGGAGAGGAAGAAGAGCAAAATAATCAAGAAATTACCCAAATAGCAGAGGTAGGCAAAATGACTTATATTAATGATGACATCAAACCCTACTTTACAGAATCACACAATGCAACCAATATTGAGTTTTTCATTAAGCAAACCGATAAAGAAATCGCAAAGGCTTTGGGGATTAGCTATAGCACTTTAACAGGAGATTTAAATGAAGTGAATTATAGCTCTATTCGACACGGGAGCAGTGAGCAAAGGAGGCAATTTAGAGGATTGCAAAACTTCATCATTCGCAATTTGCATAATAAAGTCTTCGAAGCGTGGGTAAAAAATGAAATTAAAAGAGGCAATATTGAACTCAAAGATTATCATACAATCATCAATGGCTACACTTTTAAGCCTCAAGGTTGGGAGTATATCGACCCATACAAAGAAACCAATGCAAATAAAATTGCCATAGAAAGCGGACAAAAAACACTAAGTGAAATCCTAAGAGAAAAGGGCAAAGAATTAGATTCTCATATTCAAGAGCTTATTAAAGAAAATGAAGTCTATGAAATCTTAGCCAAACGCAAAAAAGGCAAATAATCCTTGCGTCTTAAAAAATCTACAATACTTAAAAACAAAAAGGAATGCGATGTTTAAAGATATAAAACCTTTAAGCTTACAATTTGAAGATAGCATTATTAAAGAGAACGACTGGACGATTAGCTTCACTGCACTTAGTCATAATGCACTCATTAAACGCAGTGGATTTTTTGGTGATTTCTATATCAGTATCAATACAGATAGCATAGATTTTAATGCAAAAACATTCTATCTTGACCATAGCGTGAGCTTTGAAAATGCAATAGGCAAGATTATAGAATTTAAAAGAGATACAGAGGGTAATCTCAAGGTTAAAGTGCAATTTTACCCAGATATAGAAGAATCTCATAACGCATTCTTAAAGTATCAAAAAGGCTTAAGCAATAGTGTAAGTGTAGGTTTTGGGGAATGTGAAATAGTAGAGAAAGAGAAGATAGACAATCTTCCACACTATCATATTCAAAGTGGAGAAATAATAGAACTTAGCGCAGTATGGCAAGGAGCTGACCCTAATGCAGTTATATCCGAGTTTTGCCTAAGCAAACAAAATCAAACAAAGGAGGCAACAATGCCACAATACAATGAAAGAGCTTTATCAAATACAGATTCTAAAGAATCTCAATCTTATCTAACACAAGGAGTAAAAATGAATGAAGAGCTTAAAACACAAGTAGAACAACTAAGTGCGCGTCAAGATGAGGTAAAACAAATCATTGAGTTAGGCAAAATTGCAAATGCGAGTGATAAAGCATTAAAAGCCATTGAAACACAAATGAGCTATAAGGAATTTAGCCAAAGCCTCATTGCAAACAATACCTTTAGTGAAAACAAAATCACTCAATCCCCTAGGGATAATGTCCATTTCTCTTTAGCTAATTATGCACTAAGCGTAGCAAAAGGTGAGCGCGTAGGAGAAATTGAGTTTAAGCAAGGCACAAATGGGCTAGAGATTCCAAACGATTACTACTCCCGCTTTGAGAGTGAGCAAAATAAAAGCATTGATAGCACTTCGGCTGGATTCATTCCCGAGTATTACAGAAGTGATAAATTCATTGAGCAAGTCTTTGCAGAATCTAATATTCTTAGCCTTTGTGATAAGCTCACAGGGTTAGTTGGCACACAAAGAATCCCTAGAGATAACAGCAATATCAAAGCGTATTGGGTTAATGAAGGGGAGAAAACAACCACCTCAAAGCTTGGAGCTGATTTTATCACTCTTTCACCTCATACCCTTAAGGCAAAAGTGCTTATCACAAGACAAATGTTAGGAATGACACCTTTTGCTTTGGAAGCCTATATCATTAGAGAAATTAAAAGAGCTATTAAATTGCGCTTAGAAGAAGATTTACTCTATGGAGAAAAAAGTGATGATTGCCCTATTAATGGGATTTTTAATACCACAGGAGTGCAAAGCATTGCAGGATACTTTAGCGATACAAATTATAAGAAAACCCTTGAATTTGGAGGCAAACTTACAGGCATTAATCTCTCTATTGCCAATACACACTTTGCTACTAACTCTAAAGGAATGATTCACCTCCAATCCACACACTACGATGAAAGCAGTGAAAAATATCTCCTCAATGAAAGAGCAACCTATGTGGCAGGGTATCAATACTTTATGAATAATCTCATCAAAGATAATCACGCTATTTTTGGTGATTATAGCAATGTGCTTGTAGGCACTTGGGGTGGATTACAAGTTCAAGCACTAAAAGATGATGAGGGAGATTTGATTTTTACAGGATTCTATGATGTGGGAATGGAACTTAAGAGAGCAAATGCTTTTGTTATTGCAAAATCATAAGGAGTGAGTAATGAAATACAAAGTTTTATATGATACATTGATTAATAAATCCCATCATCAAAGAGGGGCTATCATAGAGTTTCCAAATGGCACAGATGAGGGCTATATCAAACGCTTAGTAACAAGCAAAGTCATAGCTCCTGTGGATATACAAGGAGATTCTAAAGAAAAATCACAAGAGAGAATTGAGCTAGAAGCAAAGGCAAAAGAGCTAGGCATACCATTCAAAGATAATACCAAAGATGAGACATTGAGAGAAAAAATAAGTAAAGCAATGCAATCTTTAGATTCAAAGGAATAAGCCTTGAATCAAGGTGGTGCGTTTGAAAAGTTTGCACAAGATATAGCCCAAATCTTGCCCGAGCGTTTTTATGCCCTGCAAAGAGAAAGGAAGGCTCTAAGCAATGCAAGCACAAAGATAATTTATGATGTTACCTGTGCCACAGAGTTAAGCCTACTTACTCTTCTTAGTGAAAACACAGACTTACAAGTAGGCACTATCATAGAGTATCGCAATAAATCATACAGAATCTATCAAATCGAAATAGAAAGTCGAGTAATGAAAAGATTATTTCTAAAAGAGGAGAATACTTATGCTTGTTAGAAATGAGATTTGTGAGAATCTTAAAATGTGTTTGCAAGAGAGGATACCACAAGCACAAATCCTCCTTGATGACATCATTATTTATGACATAAATAACGCTCCTTTTATTGTGATTAAACAAAACAATACAGAAATCTCTAGCCCTACAAGTGGGAATTGGAAACATAACTTAGGCTTAGAAGTTAATATTATTACTCAAAGCAAAGCACAGGGTGATACACTCTTAGAGTTAAGCCTTAGCGTTTTAGAAACATTTAAGGGGGTTAAAAACATTACAGGCATTAATGTAGAAAAAATCCAAAATGCCACAAGTGAAGCTTTAAGTGTAAGTATAGAGCTTGAAATAATGTATTTTACACCAAGTTATAAAGCCTAAAAAATGTATCAAATCAGTATCGAACAAAATCTCAATAGAATCTTAACCACCCGCAAATACACTCTGCCTCTTTGCCCATATTTTGGTTTAAGTGATTGTTATATTGATAAACCCTTAAGCCAAGAGTTAATGCTAGAACTTAAAGATGAGATATTAGAGCAATTAAACCTCTATGAGCCAAGAGTTAAGCCAAATGATATGACTCTCACATTTAAAGATTCTATCCTTACTCTTCATATTCACACACAAGAAGAGAATCTTAGTATTGAACTAAGCTAAAGGTTATGCTATGAAAATGCCTACATTCCTTAAACCTCTTGATTTTGAAAAAGAGAGAGAAGCTATAATACAAGACTTTAGCTCTAAGCTTAAAGTTCAAAAAGACATTGATTATGAGCCTTTAATCAGTGATGATTACAATATTCTTATCTCTTGTATTCTCTACAGATTAGGATTAAAGATTGATGAAATAAACTTTATTATCGCTAACAACTATCTTGAATACGCAAGTGGAGATTTTTTAGATGAGCTTGTTAAGCTCTTAGGATTAAAGCGATTTAATGGCAGCAATCCCATAGCAAAAATAAAGATTATTTGCAAACAAGACACTTTTATAAGTAAAGGCTCTAAGTTTGTAAGCAAAGAGGGTGTGATTGCTTATGCCATTGCAGATTATGAATTAAGCGCAGAGAGTGAAAATGAAATACTTGCACAAAGCGATACACAAGGAGAGTGGGAAACTACTATCTTAGAAATCAATAATCCACTCATAACTGATATAAGTATGATGAGTGAATTTATTATGTATGAAAAGGGCGAAGATGATGAAGCTTTAAAAAAGCGATTTTTAAATGCACTCGCCTCTTTTAGCACAGCAGGAAGCAAGGAAAGCTACACGCATTATGCCTTAGTGGAAGGTGTAGGTAAAGTAAAAGCCTTTAGCCCAAGTAAAGGGGTAGTGAAAATCGTATATTATGGGGACAATGAAGCTTCAGAATCTCTTATAAGAGATAATCTTCAAGGTAATATCCCCTTAACTGATAAAGTGGTTATAGAAAAATTAGAACCTACGATTATTGACTTAAATATAAGACTTACCTTGAGTAAAGAAGCTGACTATTCTTTGATTACTCAAAGCATTATAGATAAGATACAAACATTCTTTAACTCTATTGAGATTGGGCAAGAAGTAGCACTCAATAAAGTCATATCGCTTTGTTTTGTGTCTCCAAATGTCCTCAACGCACAAGTAGAATCCTTTGAATCTATCAAAGAGGATTCTATTTACCAATTACGCACTATTCATATAGAGAAAACATAATGACTGCCTATACAAAAGAACTTCCTATCTTAGAATCTCTCTTTATTGATGTAATAGATAATCATTTTAAACTCCCTTCACACTATTTTTATAACCCTGAACAAAACACAAGCAACTTGCAACACATTGCAAATACTTTTGATATAGATATTAAAGATGAGAGCGAAGATTCTATAAAAATTGAGCTTTGCCAAAAGCCTATTTTAAAAAAAAGCAAACTTGGCACTTATAATGGCATTAAAGAAGCGGTATTTGGCATTTTTGGTGAGATTAATATCCAAACACACGCTACTAAAGAAAACTTAGAACCCTTTAGTTTTGAAATACAAATTGAACCCACAACGACCAATATCATTGATTTAAAAAAAGCTCAAAGACTTATTGAGAAATATAAACCATTGCGTGATAGCTTTACATCTATTACTATTAATTTTCCACAAGCGCAAATCCCTACACACATAGCCACACTTGCAAATTTTGGTGTAAGTTTCAACAAAACTACGCGCCTTTATCGAAATACTCAAGCAATAACTTTTATAGAACCCATTGCTTTATGGAAATTAACGCTTTAGCAATAAAAAAGCATAGCTTAAAAAGAATAAGATTTAAAATATCTTTTTAAAGGAGTAGATATGATTAGAGGGATACCAACAAACACAGGCATTCATATATTGAATTCACAATTAAGAGAGCAGGTGCAGACCTATGCTTTAGTAGGTAAAGAGATGCCCAAAGATAACTCATTAGAAGAGATGCTTTTAAGAGAGGATTTGAACTTTGATGAGGTAAGGGAGTTTATTTTTCATACCGCAAGTATTGATATAGGATATTTTGATGAGCATTCCATTCTTACTTATGAAATCAATCTCATTTCTATCAATACTGATAAATATATGTATGGCATACTCTTGCTTGATATGAATAATCAAGTCATTGCCTCACTCCCCACACCACAAGTGATTTTAGTAGAAGGTGTAGGTGGTCTAATGACAATTAAACTCCCTATCAAAGGCGAGATAAATGAAGTCGTATTTGTCAGTAGCGATTATGTGAGTCGTGATGAATTTAATGTCCTCAAAGCTTCACTCAAGCCTCCTAAAGTAGATATTCCCGCTTTAGTAGAGCAAATCACGCCGCTTATCCAAGAGAAAAAAGATTTTTTAAGCTACGCACATACAATAGTGGATTCTATACAAGCTAGAGTGCAATATCTCCTTGTTGCACAAAAGGAATCTTTAAGGGAAATAGACAAGATTGGAGAGTATCGCTTGTTTGTTAGAAATGCCTTGCCCAAAGGCTATAAACCATTAGGAGCTATCCTTCCTATTTGGAAATATCCCATCGTTTATCATTATCTTGTAGGCACAAATGCAAATGTCCAAGATAATTGCCCAAGTGGATATTTCAAATTACCTAAAGGAGGATTTTATACAAAAGGAACAAACAATCCCTCCCTTGTAGGAGCATTTGAGAGAGAGGGCTTACCAAATATCACAGGAGGAGTATATCGCATTGCCGAGACTTTTCACGATTATGGCTGGACAAGTGGGGCATTTGCTAAAGAAGGTGGTCATAACTCGGGTGGCACGCCACAAACAGTTGATTGGAGCAACGCAGCAGCATTTAATTTTAATGCTTCTCGCTGCTCTGCTATCTATGGGCGCACAAATTCTGTGGAGGTTAATCATAATCTCCTCTTAGAGGGTATTTATTGCGGGGGGGGGGGGGGGGTAAATATAAAAATTAATCCTTGCGTCTTATAAAACATATAATCCCCTTAAAGTTTTTTAACTAAAGGAGTGTTTATGCCAAATACACAATCTCAAGATTCTATCACTTTACTTTATGATAAATTAAATCAACTCCATTTAGACGTAAGGGAATTAAATAATAATAACGAAGACACATTAAACATACAAGCCAATGCTTTAGCAGAGCTAGGCAAAAATATTAAAAATGAGTTACTTAGCATTACTCAAAATCAAGATATTTACAAAAAATCCTACCGACTCTTAAAGCAAGTGCATCTTTATCGCTCTCTTATGGTGCAAGAAGTCTTATTGGATAATACAGGGGATATTGTGCATTATGGTGATATTTTAATGCGTGGGCATTCTTTGAGCAATATCACAAGCGGAGCTTCCCGCTCTCATAGCACAACTTTCACACGCGTTTGCTTACCTCAAGATATAGAGTTTATCGAAGTCTTTGGCGGATTTAATGTATTTTATGCCTTGCCTAAAGAGGGTAATTTCATTTACGCTTGGGGTGTAAATACAAGTGGCTGTGCAGGGAGTGGTAATACAAATAATATCCCAATACCCATCAAAATAGAGCTAGGATTTAGACCTGTTAAAATCCTAAGTGGCTTTAGCCAAACCACAGGTAAGCAAACCACACTTATTTTAAGCGAAGATGGTAAAATCTATGGAGCTGGAAGTAACGCTTGTGGAGAACTAGCCATAGGCAATACCATTAACACCTCTACTTTCACACAGAGTCCATACTTAAGAGATATTATTGATATTTCCTTTGCAAGTAATGGCACTATTGGTTATGCTCTAGCTATTGATAGAGATGGTAATCTATGGAGCTGGGGTTATAATGGCAGTGGTAATTTAGGGCTAAACCACACAAATAATGTATCAATTCCTGCAAAAACAACATTTAATGCTAAAGTAACATCTCTCTCCACAAGCGTTGGCACTAATGCCGCTACTTCTCTCATTACCTTAGAAGACAAAAGCATTCGTGGGGCTGGATATAACGCGCAATGCCAACTCTCACAAAGCAATACAAGTAATTCAAGTGTTTTTTTACGAATCTTAAAACAAAATGGTGATGACTTAGGGAATATTAAGGCAGTATTTGCTTCAAGTATCAATGGCACTTGCTTTGCACTCGATGAAGATTGCACTCTTTGGAGCTGGGGTTATGGAGGCTTTGGCTTTGGAGATAGTAGAAGTGGAACAAACCAAATGGCAAGTATTGCGCTAGAAAATGTAGAAAGTCTCTGTTTTAGCGACAATGCAAATACAAGGGCTTATGTAGTGCTTAAAAATTCAAAAACAATCTTAGCTTTTGGATTTAATACTGATGGGAGTCTAGGTATAGGCACTGCTGCTAACACAAGAGAATTTGTGCCTTGCTATACCCCTGCAAACCTTAAAGATTATCATCTGTATTTTTTTGGTAGCGAAGCCAATCTCGTAGCTTTATGCAATGATTGCATATATAGCTGTGGGGCATACCTAGATGGAAACATTAACTTTGCCACACAAACTTTACAAAAACAATGCTAAAAGGAGTTTTAATGAAAAAGATTTATAGCATCTTAGTCAGTCATATTACCCAAGTGCAAGGAAACTTTGATTATTTAGGTGAAGACAATGGCAAAGCCTATGTAGAGGGAGAAAACCTACAATCCCCTTTTGTAGAGGATATTTTACCTCATAGGTTGCAAGAAATCGCACAATCACAATTAAACCTAGCCAAAGAGCAAAAAATCAAAGAGCTTAATGCACTTTGTGCCTCAAAACTTAAAACACTCAAAAGCTCTGCATTAGGAGAGGAGCATATCTATGATGGAAGTTTAGAAGACCAAATGAACCTAATGGGTGCAGTAGCTATGAATAAAGATATGCCCTTTCGCTGCGCAAAAGAAGGGGGGCTAAAAGCTCCCTTGCCTCATACTAAAGCCCAATTAAAGCAAGTTTATACTGACTGGCTTGAGCACAAAAATGACATCATTCTTAGATGTGGTGTGCTTAAAAACTATGTAGAGAATTTGCAGAATGTAGAGGCGATACAAGAAGTGAGCTGGGATTACTATGAAAATATACAATCAAAGGAATAATCAATGAATATTGAATCAAGATTTACAGAGAAAACCACTTATTTTATACTCATTGGGTGCATTGCCCTTGCATTTGTCGTAAGTATATTGCTATGTCTATTTTTATACTTTGAGACATTAGTTTTTTGGGAAGAAGCTTCTCCTTGTATGGTAGAACAAAGCTTTGAATGTCTCCTCAATGCACTCACCCACCAAAGCTTTTTAAATGTAAAGATTTCAACTTTTATTACCTGCATTGTTTCAATTAATGGCATTGTAGCCTCTCTTATATTTTTAATGCTTTTTAAGCAAAAGGGGTGAGTTATGAAATTTGACTTTGAGTATATATGGGTAGTGATAATGTCGTTGATTATGGGATTTTTAACTGCCTTGAAACTCTATGATGCAGAGGATAAAAATGACAAAGCAAAGTTTTTTAGACGCCTTATTATTGCTACGATTGGCTCAATGTTTTTAACATTTCTTTTTTATGAAATCGCCCTTTATTTTGGACTGCCTAACTCTTTAAGCGTAATGCTAGGAGGTGGAGCTGGATTCTTGGGGAGTGATACCATAAGTCGCCTTGCTATCAAATGGCTAGAGAATAAATTTAATGCCAAATAAAATAGGATTACCAAATGAAATACAAAATAATACTTCAACGACTAAGCGAACACAAAGATGTTAAGAAACCTAATGTAGCAAAAATTGAGGATTCCACACTGGGTAAGTTTAGTGTGAATGAAGTGCAAGAGAATGGCACTTTAAAAGAGATATGGAGTTGCTTTACTTGTGAGAATATCGGTGAATCTACTGACACACCAAAGCAAGATAAGCGTATTGTAGCTAGAGAATATAAGCTAGAATGGACAGGTAGTGGTAAGAATGCTTCACTTGCAAAAAACCACCCTGAATATAAAATGAAAGATGGACGCAATACTGCTATTTGGGTAACTTGTGATAATGTATTGCCTACTTTTAGAAATCGTAGAATCTTAATCCATGTAGGTAATTACCCACAAGATACAGAGGGCTGTATCTTGCTTGGCAAAAGTAAAAATGATAGCACAGGCACAATTAGCTCATCTATTGTAGCGTGTAAAGAATTTTTTGACTTGGTTAAGAAAATTGGCATTGAAAATATTGATTGCTTAGATGTGAAAGAGATTCAAAACTGATGCCCTTTTTATCTACCCTCAAATACACTGCGATTGCTTCTTGTGCAGGATTATTTCTTTTTATGCTCTATGGTTACACCCATACCAAAGCCCAATTAGCCAAAAAAGAATATGAAAATCTAATCCTACTTCAATCTTTGCAAAGGCAAAATGAAGCAATTAATGCCCTTAAACTAGAGACACAAAGTTATCTTAAACAACGAGATTCCACCAGAGAACAAATACACACCAAATATCAAAGCCAACCCCTTCAAGATAGCTCTGCTCAAAGCCAACTCGAAGCTATTAAAAAGGATATAAGAATTTGGTATGGAATAGAAAAATGAATTATAAAATATCACTAGGCATTTGTGCCCTGCCTTTTTTATTCTCTTCTTGTGCTACTACGCTTACCACACAAGAAGTATTCATTCCTACAAAATGCGCTATCACACCACCACCAAAACCAACTTACACAGGCGATGTGCAAAAAGACCTTAAAAACATTCTTATCTATGATGAAATGATACAAAGAGATTTAAGCTTTTGTATAGGTGAGTGAAGCTTTTATGTGTTTGCGTCTTATACACACTACAATCTTTATAAATTTTTAGCAAGGAGTAATTTATGCCTAGTAAATATGGAATCAATGTTGAGCTACACAACGCTTCACCTGCAAGTTATAGTATTCAAAGCTCTTATCCTATTGCTATCGTGGGTGATGATAGCACCTTGCAAAGTGGATTATATTATTATGGAGGCGTAGAGGAAGCACTACAAGCAGTAGGGGGAGGAAGCATCAAAAATACCCTGCAAGATTTACAAGCCTCAAATGCAGAGGGGCAAATCATACTTTCAGTCTTTAGCAAAACTCTAGGAGAGAGTGAAGACATTACGCAAGAAAATATCAACAAAGCCCTCAATGCTATCACTGCGCTTAAAAACGCCGAGCAAGAGCTAAGTATTAAGCCAAAATTCATTCTTTGCGTTGAATATAATGATTTAGGCATTTATGAAAAGCTCAAAAGCATCGCTTCGTCATTACGCGCTTATTATGCTATTGAGCTCAATGCCACCGATGAGGTAGCAATCAAACAATCTTTAGAATCTATCCAAACCCATAGAGCCATTATTACCTTTCAAAAAGTCCAACGCATTGATAAAGTCGTCCGCCCAGCTTCTGCATTTATTATTGCATTATACGCAAAAATTATCTCAAGTGAAGACTTTGGATTTGCCAAGACATATTCTAATCGTGTAATTGAAGGCATTATCAGTGTAGTAGATACCATAGAGTATATTCAAGGAGAGGATTGCGAGGCAGATAGACTAAGAGATATGGGCATTACAGCTATATTTGTAGATAATGGCATTAGGGCGTGGGGGAGACATACACGAGATTCTGCATTAGGGATAGAATCCCTGCATTCTATTATGATTTTTGACACAATCATTGAAACACTCTTTGCCTCACAAAAAGAAGCGATTGATAAACAAGTAGCAGATATGGTAAAGCAACTCCAAGATGACCTCAATAGCTTTTATAGAAAGCTTATTGCCAATAATGTCATTGTAGGTTATGAAATTTCTTTGCCAGAGGAATTAAACACCAATGAGGCAATCGCTAATGGTGAAATTTATATCAAACAAGAAGTCCAAGAAATGCCTTTAATCTCACGAGTAGTTAATAAAATCTATCGCGTAACCAAATACAGCCAAGAGCTAATTAAGGAGTTATAAAATGCAATTCACACCCCAAGCCTTCACAGGAGGCAATGTTTTCATTGATGGTATCGGAGCTTTAGGAATCTTAAAATCTTTTGAGCCACCTAAACTTGATTATGATACGATAGAAGCGACTGCAAGTATAGGTAAATATGAGAAAGTATTGCCAAGCCTTAAGCCTCTCACTGCCAAAATCACACTCACTGATGTGAATGCAGTGCTTTTAGCCCCTCTTTCTACGCTTATCCCTAAAGTCGTGTATGTCAAAAAGAATATGACTTCTGTGGGCATTACCCAAAAAGACACACAAATCATAGCCACAATGGGTGGTGTCGTTAAAGTCGGTGAATTGCCACAATATGAGATGATTAAAGAAGTAGAGTTTAGCTTTGAAATGGCTGTTTATACCTTTAGCTATCAAGTAAATAAGGTCCCTCTCATTGTCTATGATGTGGAAAATTCTATATATATGATAAATGGCATTGACCAATTTGCCTCTATCCGCAAAAATATCACATAAGGAGCAAAAATGTTAAAATCTTTTGATAAAGAGATAAGAACTTTCACTTTTAGAGATGGGCAAGAAGTCCTTTTAAAAGAGCCTACACTTCTGCAGATTCAAAGTGCAAGAAGTAAAGCAAAAGATGATGAAATTGCCCTAGCTAAAGCCCTACTCATTGATATGAGCGATGGGGAGATTAACAATGAATTTTTAGATTCTCTTCCTGTAAAGGAATTTAATCGCTTAAGCAATGAAGTAAGTGGCTTTATAGGTATTGATGAAAGGGACTAAGAGAGGGCATAGCTTTAATAGGCTATGCCTTGCACTTTAGCTTAAGTGATATTAAATCAATGAATGTCAGTGAATTTATGCAATACTGCCAAATCGCTAAGAAATTTGCAGAGATGCCAAAGATTTAGGGTTTTTCAATGAAGCAATGGCAAAAAGATATTCATACATTCACAAGAAATGCACTTAATCGCACTATTACTCGATGTGCTAAAGCGCAAAGAGAATTAATTAAACAAGACTACGACTTGCCTCATAAAAAAATACGCAATCTTACTAAAATATCCAAAGCCAATAAAAACAAGCTAGAAGCAAGTATTCTTACTTCTAAAACTAAGCTCTCTATCAATAATTTTAAACGATTCCAAAATAAAACAGGGGTTAGGGTAAAAGTAGCTAAAGGCAAGGAAGTATTTTTCAAAGGAGCATTCTTAGGGGCAAGGAAAGGCACAAGTAAGGCAGAGCAAAAACGCAATAGTGGCTTTATGGCAATCAAGAATCCTAACCAAAACAATGGATTTGAAACTCACAAAGCCACGATTTATTCATATAAAAATACCAAAACCCCAAGAGCTACCTCGCTTTATTATCTTAAGACAAAAGAATTTAGCCTTATAGCTAAAAGCAAGACAAAGGCATTACAAAAACAAGCCTTAGAGATTTTTAAAAGAGAATTAGCAAAGGAGTAATCAATCCTTTTTACTTTGCTTTTTAAAAAATAATTGCAATATAGGAAATATAGCACTTGCAGCAAGTATGATAAGTCCATATATTTGTTTGTCATTAGCTACAAGGTAGATTCCCCCACCAACAAGAATAAGAGATAATGAATAAGTCCCAAACCAACCCAAATAATTCATATTATGTCTCGTGTGTAAATCCTCCTCTGCCATCTTTAGAATCCTATCGGGGAATGAAGAGTCTATATCTTTGTAACCGCTCAATATTTGAGGCGGGGGAATAGGACCTTCAAATGAAGCTCTCGCTTGAAGTACTTTATGACTTTTTTCTTTGGGCTCTTGTTGATTGTCTATTTTCTCTATCTTTTTTTGCATACATTGCCTTTGTTATACTCTCCCCCACACAATTCCAAGATTGCTTGATATTATCCTGTGCATTTGGATTGTATAGAGCATTAAAATCAAATACCTTGCCACTACCCTCTAGTAAATATGATAAATATCTCATAGCTACACCTCTCTTTGCAGGTATTTTAACACATTTTTATTAAAGAATCTCAAATGCGCTACAATACTCTCTAATATGTTTCAATTTATTCTTTAAGGAAATCAATGCAAGTTTCTCAAACCTACCTCGCTATATCTGGCGATAGACTAGATTCCATTTATGCACAACACTATAAAGATATAAAATTGTGTAATAGCTATAAGAGTGGGTATAATGCCTTTATATTGGCAAATAAACACTTACTTACTGATAAAGATTTTAATGGAGTATGTAAGGGAGGTGAAGTCATTTATCTTCCTCATCTTACAATAGAACAAAATCCCGAAGTGGTGCTAGGAATATGGGAATAGAACAATACATTGCCCCGCACTTTGCGCTCACACACAAAGGTAGCACAAAACATCAAATGAAAATCCTATCCTTAAGCTATATGGATTATGAAAAAGATAATGTAGATATGCTTAGCCTTACCCTTGCCCCAAATTCTAAACTCCCTAGCTTTGGTGATAGAATCGAACTCCTCTTAGGAAGGAATAGCCTTAATTTTATGGGGGCATTTTATGTAAGTAGTATTAAGGAATCTTACTTACACCACTACACCATAGAAGCTACGAGTATTGATTACACCAAAGAGTTTAAAATCCTCAAAAGTCGCAGTTTTGAAAACCTCTCCTATGCACAAATCCTCCAATCAGTTGCAAGAGAAAATAACCTCAAAACCAAGCTTGATTTTAAGTATAAAGATTCAATTACCTATATTGAACAAATCGATGAGAGCGATTCAGCTCTATGCAAAAGATTAGCCGATGAGCTTGATTGTAGCTTTAGCGTAAAAAACGATACGCTTATATTCATTGATAGGGATAAAAGATTTGATAGGCGCGTTTATAACATCAATGCAGCAGATACTCTAAGCTTAGAGATAGAGCATTTCGCACAAATGCACTATAAAAGCGTAGAGCTTACCTATCAAGATGAGAGTGGTAACACGCGCAATGTTAAAGTCGGCAAAGGTGTGCCAATTTACAAAATGAGTAGAGAAGCAAAAGATGATAATCACGCCTTACAAATGGCTACGACAAGATTACAAATGCTTAATGCTAAAAAGCTAAAGGGTAGTCTTAGTGCCATAGGCAGAGTGCTTTTTGCAGGAGGATATTTAGCACTTACAAAAGATAATACCACAAGCACACACATCATTACACAAGTAACGCACACTTTAGATTCTAAAGCTTGGAATATGAGTTTAGAATTTGAAAGTGAGCGGTAGCTATATGTTTTTATGCCTCATCTTTATCTTTTAAATAGGGTCTTATTGATTTAGCGACATCATCTAAAGTTTTAGCTTTAGCGTAATTCTCTAGCCACGAATCTACCCAAATAGGAGTTTGCTCCTTTTGTTTCCAATTCATTAGCGTTTGATAGGGCATTCCCACAATAGCGGTAAATTCTTTTTTAGAGAGTCCTAACTGCTCTAATTTTTGCTCAAACTCTGTATTTTGCATCAAGTAATACCTCTTTTAATTATTATAGTTATAAATATAACAAAATATAACTAAAATAATTATAAAAGTTTTGAAAAGTCTTGACAAAATGATTAAAATAATATATAATTATAGCATAAATTAACTAAATTAGTTAATTTAAATCCAACGAAAGGAGATAGGACAAAATGAAAGGATTAGTAACTGCAGTGCTAATTTTAAAGATTATCTATTTGATAATCAAAATCTTAGAAGCCTTGTAGCTTCTCCCCTCTTAAAGAGGGGATTCAAATTGTCCTATTGAGATTCTACCATAAAGGAGTAAAAATGGAAATAGTAGGTTATATTTTAGACATCACAGAGGTGCTTATCATCGTAGGGCTTGTGCTTTGGGTAGATAGACTGCAAAAGCGCATAGAGAAGCTAGAATCTAAAACAGAAAAGGAGGCGTAAATGAGCACTACACATAAGTTAAAGCCCTTAGAAGAGCTTGGCATAGATTCTAGGTTTCTTATTGATGAGTTAGAAAATTTTAAACAACGAAATGAGGAGATTCATTTCTTACTCTCTTTGATAATCACTGAATATGAAGAGAGTATGCCTGAAGATAGCTTTAGCTATATCCCTCATCTTGAGGGTATAGTCTCGCTCTTAGAAGCGCAAAAGTTTGTTATGTATAGCTTTCAAAAATACATAGAGAGTGGCGATATAAAGGATATGCAAAGCTTAATGGTGTGAGTTGTTGCTCTATTGATAGGCAAGGATTGGCATCAAAGATTGGGAGTGCTACACCAGCACCCCGCTAATGCTAAATTCCTTTGTATGATATACGACATTCCTTCGTGAATCCATAAGCCAATCCTTAGTCTTAGAGCTAAATTTATCAATGATAATTTTACGCAAAGTATTAGATTCTAATGTAGAGAAGTTTAAAGGCACACGCTTTTTAATTTTATCCACAAACCCATTAAAATGCTCCAAGTACTCAACAAAAACCTTTGCTTCAAAGCTTATCCTCTCCTCATTCCCACCAAGTCTAAGATAGTAGTTTTGTGAAAGTGTTTCTACCTTAGAGATACCAAGACTTAGCTCATAATCAAGGGATTCTATATTACTAAAGGGTGTAAAAATAAACTTATCAATCTTAATGATTTTCTCATTCTCTTTAGGAGAGATACTTTTAAGCGGTGTTTGAAGAGCTTGTTTTTCTAAGTCGTTGAGGTATTCAAATTGTGCCCTATTTTGCCTAGCTCTACTTAGATGTATAATATTTATCATTGCCTTGCCTTTTTATTGCAATGATAGCGTTTTTAAGCCCCCTCAAATCTGTATATGAGCCTTTATATATGAACGCAAGATAAAATGTATTCTTATCACTCCTGCTAATGCACATATAAGTCCATAAATCCCCACAGGAGTGCTCAAAAATATAAACCCTACAATCCCCATTACAAACCCCCAAAAACTCACCCAAAAAGGAATAAAAAGGGGTTTTGGGTCTATCTCTTGCATAGCTTTTTCATAGAGACATAGCTTTTTATACATTGCCACTCTCTCTACTTTTATGTGCTTCTTATGCGCTCCTACCTCACCCACTGCGAGATTACCACGCATTAGTCTTTTAAAAATGCGATACATTCTCCTAGTGATATATCTTAATATACAAAATGTCCAATACACGATATAGGCTGCCAAAAGCACAACTTCAGGGATTGTAACCACCATAACGCACACACACAAAGTAAGCAAAATAGCACCAGCAACTATAAAGAATCCCATCTCTTCCATTGCCTCATTCCCACTAAGAAGTGCGTAGATAAATATCATTGTTCCTATCGCCCAAGCTACACAGAATGTAAAGGTAATAAGATTTGTAATCTTTTCACCCATTGCAGAGATACCCATAGAATTCCTTTGGTAGTGTATTTTATCATCTACTTGCGTTTTAAAAATCTTATAATGCTAGATTATACCACAAAAGGACTTTTATGCAAACGCAAATTTCTTTAAAGCTTATCCCTGAATTGAGCCAATTAAGTAAAGCTATTGATAAAATCACCAAAGATACAAGCGAGGGCTTAAGCAAAGCCATAAATGCCCCCTTAGACAAACTCAAGGATAAGTTTAAAATAGAATCCAACATAGGCAAGACATTACAAGGACCTAAATTGCCTACTCAAAGCATTAAGGAGATGCAAACGAAATTAAAAGAAGCAATGAGAGTAAAACTAGACTTGGATTTAAGTGCAGCGAATGCAAAAATAGATTCTATGCGTTATCAAATACTTGGCACATACGCTACTTTTAAGGGTATGGTAAGTAAGCCTATTTCAGTGGCTATGGAGTTTGAAAGCTCAATGGCAGATGTGAAAAAGGTAGTAGATTTTGCAAGTAAAGAGGAATTAAAGGGTTTTGAAAAAGAGATTTGGGAACTCACAAAAACAATCCCACTCGCAGCTAAAGATTTAACCGCAATCGTGGCAAGTGGAGGGCAATTAGGATTAGAAAAAAATATACTTATCCCTTTTACTGATGTCGTGGCAAAAATGAGCACTGCCTTTGATATGAATACCAGTGAGGCAGGAGATACCATAGCGGGATTAATGAAAAAAATGGGTATAGGCATTGATGAGGTCAAAGAATTAGGCGATGCTATTAACTATATCGGGGCAAAGAGTGCGGGAAGCCCTAGAGAAGTAGTAGCAATCTTAGGGCGTATAGGTGGTATGGCAAAGACTATCGGTTTAAGTAGCGAACAAACAGCAGGACTTGCAGGAGCATTTGCTAATATGAAGATTCCAGCCGACCAAGCAGGGACTGCTATCAATAAAATGTTAAGCGTATTAGGCAATGCCGATGGTGGCACAGCACGATTTCAGAGTGCATTAGAAAAAATAGGCTTAAGCGGGGAGGAGCTAAAAGAAATAATGAATGATAATCCATTGCAAGGCTTAACTCAAGTGCTAAAATCAATAGGAAATGTAGAGCAAAGTGAAAAAATAGGCATTCTTAAAAATATGTTTGGAGAGGAAGCGGGACCAAAAATAGCACAAATTACAGAAAATATGGGAGAGTTTGATAAGATTTTAGCCCTTGTGGCAAATAAAGAGAATTATTTAGGCTCTATGCAAAAAGAATTTGATGAGGTGAGTAATACCACAGCTAATGCAATACAGCTAATGCAAAATAGCCTCACTCGAATAGCTAATGCAGTGGGAAGTGTATTTTTACCCCCACTTGCAAGTGCTATGAAAAGTATCGCCTCTGTATCAAGCGAAATAGCGATTTGGCTTGAACGATTTCCTGCAATAACAATGGCAATAGGAGCAATAGTTGGCTCTCTTTTTGCCTTAAAAATAGCTTTTATTGCTGTAAAGTCTGCAAGTGCTTTATGGACACTATTCACTTATCCTTTAACAAAATCTCTTATCGCTTTAAGATTTACTACCATAGGTAATACCTTATCCCTTGCACGACATCGCATTGCTCTTATATATTCCACCATAGCTACAAAAGCTTATACTCTAGCTACCTTTGGGGCAAATCTCACCACAAAAGCGTGGGGTATAAGCACTGCATTGTTTGCTAAAGTCTTTAAGGTGAGTATGTGGAGTGTGAAAGGAGCACTCATCTCAACAGGAATAGGGGCTTTGATAGTAGGTATAGGCTTAGCGATAAGCTATGTTTTAGAGAATTGGGAAAGTATCGCACCTAAGCTCGTAGCTGTATGGGAATGGATAAAAGAGGCAATATCCCCAGTCGTGCAATGGTTTGAAGAAGTATTTGGCTTTATTGCCAAAGGTATTGATAAGATTCTAAGCGGCGCAAGGGCAGTTACTGATTTTTTGGGGATTACAGATTCAGAAGATTCTATGTCAAGCATAAATACACAGGGCTTAGTCGATAGCACACTTGCCACGCAAACACAAAATGCCCAAAGCTTCTATAACTCCACACAAAGCAGACAGATTAATGATAACAAAACCATTTATATCACCACAAGTGCTAATGCAAATGATGTGGCAAAGGCAATTACAGATTATAGTTATAGCTATGCAGATTGATAAGACATAATGCTTATAGAAATTTTAGAATATGCGGGGACAGATTGGGGACATAATAAAGTTTAAAGCGTGTATATCGTGGTTTGTTAAGAAAAATATTGAATCCCTTCCTCTCTGCCATAGATTTAACTTTCAAACCTTAAATTATCACTTACTAAGTTTCCATCTTTGCTTATTTTTATTTTTCTATAAGATTAAGGTAAGTACAAGCGCACAAGCATTTTAGGTGAATACTTATTTTCCTCTACAAAAAGAATTTTTTGTTGCTCTCAATTATGGATATTTTGTGGTTTCTCCTTGCATATTCATATCTTATCCAAAAACTTTCCCTTTCCACAGAAAAGTCCCTTTTTTTTCTTTATTATGGAAGTTTTATCTTCTTAATTTTCCCTTCCAGTCTCCCTCATATAAAAGAGAGCCGTAGATTTTGCGGCTTAGGCTTTTCTACCCCCCCCCCCTTTTTTTTTCTTAGCTAAGAGAGGGAAATAGAGAATCTAATCTTCATAAATTTAAGGAGGTGAAAATTCTGTTGTTGAGGGCTTATAGGGTGGAAATTGTTTTGTAAAAAGTATCACTTATATTAATTTATATTATTTTAAAATATAATATAATTCAAAATAATATTCAATAATCTCACTAAAAATGTATAAAATAGTATATAAAATAATATAAATGACAATAAAATGTAAAAAAATTGATTTAAAAAAAAATGATACAATGTTCTTTCCATTCTAAAAAAAAGGAGTAAAAAATGAAGGATTGGTTAAAAATAGGTTTGCTGTTGCTTTGCTGCTTACATACAGCGGCATTAGCTAATGAGGAGGATGAAAAAAGCGAGAGTGGGAATGAAAAATCTCAATGGACAGATTATCAAAAGGCAAAAGAAATCATCAAAAAGCACCAAGAATCCATCAATAAAAAGAGTACAGATGAAAAAACAGGATTTCTTGTGGGTGTAAGTCTTGGAGGAGGATTACCTTATAGCAATAGCACAACAGGAAGTAGCGATAGTATTAGTTCGTTTGCTGCAACTGCAGGGCTTATGGGAGGTTATCAAAAGTTCCTTAGCCCGCAATCAGGATTTCGCGCTTATCTTAATGTGAATTCAGGCAATGGATTTGCTTCAAGTAAGGGTGCTAATGCTGAACTCGCCACACAAACTTTCATCTTAGTTGGTTTAAACATTGATGCTATGGTAGGTATGAGCATTGGAGAAGATAAAACAAGTAGTCTTGGTTTGATCGGTGGGCTTGGATATGCTGTGCTTATGTATAAAGACAATTTTTCTGGACAAGATGGTATAAAAACTGGTCCATTAATTAATGCGGGAGTGTTTTTAAGTGTAGGTAAACATCGCTTTGAAGTCCTTGCCAAAATATTGCCTATAGATTATACTAATGTGCAAACTGATGCAGGTGCTAACACATCTTTCACAAATGTTTTAGGCACATTGGGTTATTCGTATGTATTCTAGCTTAGTTTTTAATTATCGCGCTGTTATATTGCCACGGCGCGTATTCCTCTTCGTGGGGAGTGGGCAATATAAATGATTGTAAGCCCCCCCCCGCTTTTTTACATTATGCTTTAATACTCGTAGTAGGCTTGACCTACACACTATTTATTTCAACTACCCTTGCCGTTGCTAAGGATTTGTTCGATAAAACTTTACTTGATAAAGAAAATAGCAGCTTAGCTACAACAGTGTAGAAAATAAATTCTATACTTTGGATATCTCCATATTGACTTTGCAATGTTTTGTCATTTTTTGCTTTCAAACGCAAAATTTAAATTACATATTGTAATGCTACTTTTTGTATCCTACTTTAGAATCCCTATTTTTAGGTATATAGATGTATTTACAAGCAATAAAAGCCGTAAATCTATAAACAAAAAATTTAAATTACATATTGTATTTATAAATTTTTGGTAAAAATACAAAAAAATTCAAAAAGGAGTTATATGAGTAGCATTTTAGGATTCCCACGTATTGGGAAAAATAGAGAGTTAAAAAAGGCGTTGGAGAGCTTTTGGGGCGGGAAGTGTAGTCAGCAGGAATTAGATTCAGTAGCAAAAACACTCCGTGCTAAGCATTGGGAGCTGCAAAAAGGGCTTGATTATGTGTGTGTAAATGATTTTAGCTTTTATGATAATGTATTGGATTTAGCCTATGCGCTTGGGTGCAAACCAGCGAGATTTAAGCACTTAAGCGGTTTAGAGGGGTATTTTGCGATGGCGCGAGGACATAAAGATGGCGTGGCTTGTGAAATGACAAAATGGTTTAACACAAACTATCATTATGTTGTGCCAGAGCTTAGCATTGATGATGAGTATAAAGCCGATGCGACTAGCATTATCGCGCAATACAAAGAAGCAAAGGCATTGGGCTATAATCCAAAGATTCAGCTCATTGGCGTTTTCACATTTTTTGCTTTGAGTAAGATTATCAAGGGCGAGCCACAAGCGGTATTTAAAAAGTTAAAAAGCGCGTATTTTGACTTAATTGAGCAAATTGCCACGCTTGATTCACAAGTTTTGGTGGAATTTAGTGAGCCTATTTTTGTTAAAGGCTTTAATGCGGGTATCTTTGGCTTGGAGTGTTCTCAAGGGGGAAGTGCGATTGAGTGTATGTATAATAACATCACGCAAAAGGGCATTAAGGCGGTTGTAAGCACATTTTTTGAGCATAGCAACGAGCTAACTGAGATTCTGCTAAAAACCAATATCTATGGCATAGGGCTTGACTTTATCGCAGGAGCAAAGAATATAGAGAGTTTAGAATCTATTGCTAAAAGCGATAAGGTGCTGTATGCGGGGGTGATTGATGGGCGCAATATTTGGGTGGCAGATTTAGAATCTAAACTTGCCCTTTTAGATTCTATAAGCCGCATTGTCCCTAAGGAGCGTATCGTGGTGAGTGCGTCTTGCTCACTCTTACATGTGCCTTTTAGCAAAGAGGGCGAGGATAAGATAGAGGCAGAGATTCTCTCTTGGCTTAGCTTTGCGTGTGAGAAAATACAAGAAATCTGCGTTTTAGAGAATGCCTTTAAGGGCGGGAATGAGGAGGCATTTTTGCAAGAAAATAAGCGCATTAACCTCTTGCGTAAAAATTCTACTAAAACCAATAACGCGGCTATCCGTCAACGTGTAAAAAACTACACACAAAAGCAACGCAAAGAATCTTTTGCAGAGCGCATTAAGATTCAAAAAGCGCATTTTAACTTCCCTATTTTGCCTACTACGACTATTGGCTCATTCCCTCAAACAAGTGAGATTCGCACATTGCGTCAAGGATATAAAAAAGGTGAAATCACTAAGGCACAATATGAGGAGGGCATAAAAACTTATATCAAGGATTGTGTGAAATTCCAAGAGGAGATAGGCATTGATGTACTTGTGCACGGAGAGCCAGAGCGCAATGATATGGTGGAATACTTTGGTGAGCAGCTAGATGGCTTTACATTTAGTGCTAATGCGTGGGTGCAAAGCTATGGAAGCCGCTGCGTGAAGCCACCTATCAT
This sequence comes from Helicobacter mastomyrinus, assembly GCF_039555295.1. Lineage (NCBI taxonomy): Bacteria > Pseudomonadati > Campylobacterota > Epsilonproteobacteria > Campylobacterales > Helicobacteraceae > Helicobacter > Helicobacter mastomyrinus. The sequence goes on from NZ_CP145316.1 coordinate 1,576,962, forward strand.
TTTTGGGGATATTCATCGTCCTAAACCTATGACAATTGATTGGATAAGCTTTGCTCAAAGCCTCACAAGCAAGGTAATGAAGGGTATGCTCACAGGTCCTGTTACGATTCTTAACTGGAGTTTTGTGCGCGATGATCTGCCACGAAGTGAAGTATGTGAGCAAATCGCGCTTTGTATCGCTGATGAGATTGATGATTTGCAAAAAGCAGGGATTAAAATCATACAAGTTGATGAGGCGGCGTTTAAAGAAGGCTATCCTTTGAGAGGGGAAAATATCAAAGCATACGAGGATTGGGCGCTAGAGTGTTTTAAAACCTCTACTGCCATAGCAGCGGCAGAAACGCAGATTCACACGCATATGTGTTATAGCGATTTTAATGATATTATTAAAACCATTGAAGCCCTTGATGCTGATGTGATAAGTATTGAGACAGCGCGAAGTGGCAATAAACTCCTTAGAATCTTTAAAGAGGTGGGCTATACACACGAAGTAGGACCGGGCGTATATGATATACACAGCCCTAGAATCCCAAGTGTCGTAGAGCTAGAGGCGCAAATCAAAGCCTTGCTTGAAGTGCTACCTAAAGAGCAATTATGGGTAAATCCCGATTGCGGGCTTAAGACAAGAAAATGGGAGGAAGTTAAGCCTAGCTTAGCTAATATCGTTGAAGCCGTGAAAAAAGTGCGCTCTAGCTTGTAGAATCCGCTTTTGAAACACAGCAAGGGGCAGAGATGAATGTAGAATCTGTGATAGAAAAGATTCAATCTAGGCAGTCTTTTTTAAGCTTAGAAATCTCGCCAAGTCTAAGTGCTAGGCTTGGCACGCAGCTTATAGAGCAGCTGCAAGACACGCAAGGTGTTGATGCCTTTGTTTGCACAGATTCGCCTCTAGCGCGATTGAAGCCGTCATCGATTCTAAGCTCTATCAAATTACAGCAAAAATTTAATAAGGTAGTCATCTGCACGCTTTCTATGCGTGATAGGAACTCTATTGCCCTTTGCGGCGATCTTTTAGCCGCTAATGAATTTGGTTTGCGCACCTTTCTAACACTCACGGGCGATAATATTAAGCTTGGGGATTGTGCGGAGGCAAAGGGGGTATTTGAGGATAATGCCTTGAAGCTTGGCTCTATCATCGATGGGCTAAATGCAGGTAAAGCGATAAATGGCAAAATGCTCAAAGAGAGCGTAGATAGAATCTATAATTTTCAAGTCATCAACGCCTATGCAAATAATCCTCAAAGTCTTATTAATAAGATTCACAAAAAGCTAAACGCTTCTCAAGTTTATGCGCTTTTTACCCAACCGGTATATTCACTAGAGGCAGCGGAGTTTCTGCTCACACATTTAGAAAGGTATAACGCACAGCAAGGCACTGCTTGTGCGCTCATACTTGGATTTTTTCCGGTGATGAGCTACAAGGGGGCAATTTTTTTGCGTGATAAATTGCCCGGGGTGTATATTCCTAATGAATGGGTGCAAAAGCTTGAAAAGGCGCATAATGTGGGTGTAGAGGAGGAGAAAAAGGTAGGCTTAGACATTTCTTTAAATCTCTTTAATGCACTAAAAACTCTACATAATAAATTCCACTTTATGAGTGCTAAACCGAGTTTGTTTAAGGCGTTTGTGCGAGGTTGAGGTATAAAACAAGGCAATTTAGAAGTTTGTCATTTATCTTTTAGGCTATTAGCAAAAATGTGGCATAATGCGCCATTCATTTTTAACAAAAGGAGAAATGATGGGACTTTATGACAGAAATTATATGAGCAATACACACGCTTCAGCAGAGAGTGTTGCCGCTCAGGATAGTGCATTGGTAAGGTTTGTGAAAACAACTTACATCTTTTTTGCTGCAAGTTTGTTTTTTGCGTTTATTGGGGCGATGGTAGGTTTTATGAATCTTCAAATGGTGTTTGAAAATCGTATGGTTATTTTCATCGCTGAAATCGCAGCTCTCTTTGGCTTGATGTTTTCTCGCTCTAAACCGGGCTTAAACATCGCTATGCTCTTTATCTTTACAACACTTACAGGTTTGGCTATTACGCCTCTTGTAGCTATGGTAGCACTCAAGGCAGGCGCAGGTGCGGTGGCTATGGCATTTGCGATGAGTACTATCATATTTGGTGTGATGAGCATTTTTGGTATCAAAACACGCAAAGATTTGGCTAATATGGGTAAAATGCTTTTTATTGCATTAATCGTTGTTGCCGTTTGCTCAATCGTTAATATTTTCTTTGGCAGCTCTATGTTTCAAGTGCTTATCTCAAGCGCGGCAGCGATACTCTTTAGCGTATATGTTGCTTATGATACACAAAATATTATCCGTGGTTTATACACAAGCCCTGTTGATGCGGCTATCAGCTTGTATCTTGATTTCTATAATATTTTTGTATCTTTACTTTCACTCATTGGTCTTACCAATAGAGATTAAATATACTGGGAGAATTCTCCCAGTATAGCGCTTCCTCTCTTCTTTTTCTTAAGCTTAGCTATAAACTCTCGATAATACTTACTTTATTATATAAGGTGCTTTATATATCCCTTTGGGAATAAAAAATGCTTTTTGACTACCATATGTGATAGATTAAAAGTGATGAATTTGTAAGCAAAGGAAAGCTATGATTGATACAAAGGCGTTGGTGAATGATTTTGAAGTAATTAGTCAAAAGCTTAGTATTAAAAAAGTAAGCAAAGAATTGCTCAATGAGCTAAAAAATATTACTATTGAGTATAAAACCTGCAAACAAGAGCTTGAGAATCTCCAAGCCTTTCAAAATAAAACCTCCAAACTCTTTGGCACATATAAAAGAGAGCAAAAAGATGTAAGTGAGCTAAAAGCAGCCCTTGATAGTAATAAAATTGCCATCAGCGAAAGAGAATCCACGCTTAACGCCATAGAGGCAAAACTGCAAGATTTTCTCTACACTATCCCTAATTTGCCTGATAGTGCCACTCCTATGGGAGAAGATGAAAATGATAATGTAGAGTTAAGACGCATTCTTACTCCTAAGAGCTTTGACTTTACTCCTAAAGAGCATTGGGAGCTAGGCGCGGCGAATGGTTGGATAGATTTTGAATCTGGTGTGAAACTTGCTAAAAGCCGCTTTTCCGTGCTGCGAGGTATGGGAGCTAGGCTCAATCGAGCGTTGATTAATTTTATGCTAGACTATAATGAAAAAGCCGGATTTGAATCTGTGGTAACGCCTGTGATTGTCAATGCCCGAGCACTCTTTGGCACAGGGCAGTTGCCTAAGTTTGAAAACGATATGTTTAAGGTGGATTCTCAATTTGACGATGAGGAGAGTGAAAATGATTTGTATCTCATCTCCACAGCGGAAATCACGCTTGCCAATCTCTACCAAGATAGCATTATCCCAAGTGAGAATCTCCCTATTATGCTTACTGCGCATACGCCCTGCTTTCGCAAAGAGGCGGGAAGCGCGGGACGTGACACAAGGGGTATGATAAGGCAGCATCAATTTGATAAGGTAGAGCTTGTAGCTATCACGCACCCTAGCCAAAGTGAAGCAATGCAGGAAAAAATGGTGCAAACAGCAGGTGGGATTTTAAGTGCGCTTCATCTCCCTTATCGCTTAGTACAGCTTTGTGGCGGGGATTTGGGTTTTAGCGCGAGTAATACGATTGATATTGAAGTGTGGCTACCCGGGCAAAATTGCTATCGTGAGATTAGCTCTATTTCAAATACGCGGGATTTTCAAGCAAGGAGGGCAAAGATTCGCTATAAAGAAAATGGTAAAAATGCCCTCGCACATACGCTTAATGGCTCATCTTTAGCCGTTGGGCGCACTCTCATTGCGATTATGGAAAATTATCAACAAGCTGATGGGAGTATTGCTATCCCTGAAGTGTTGCAAAAGTATCTCTAGGGGTATGTTATGGCAGATGAAGTAATCAATCTTGATGATGGGACAGAAAACAATAATGCCCCAGATTCTAATGCCAATGACCCAGCCCAAGCAAAAGCTACAGGCTTACTTACAAACTTAAACACGAAATTTCAGCCATTTATTGATGAGATAAAAAATAATAAAATAATGCTGTTTGGGCTTATTGCTATTGGGGCGTTGGTAGTTATTCTTCTTATTTTACTCATCGTTTTGATACTCGTAAGTTCACCTAAGAAAGCCCAAGATGTAGAGAATATCTCACGCAAGATTATTCAGCCAGCACCTATCCTTAGTGAGCAAAAGCGTCCCGAAGTCGATGGAGCGGAACTAGGCAATATGATTAAAAAGGCAAATATTCTCTATGAGCAGGGTGATAAGCTAGAGGCATTGCATTTGTTTGAAAATATTGCTGTGTATTCACAATCTATTGCATATTATAACCTAGGTGTGATTAAGCTTAAAGAGGGGGATTATCAGCAGGCTATTCGTTCATTTGATGGGGCTATTCACGTGGGAGAAGACATTAGCGTGAGCGCCTTTAATGCGGCATATAGCGCATATATGCTTGGTAATATGAATTTGTATGAATATTATTTAGGCATTAGCTCAAGCTATTTGTTCTATGTGGCTAATCAACCCCTTTACTCCTATTTGTATGGCTTATTGGAATATTACAAAGGATTCTATTTTGAATCCCTCTCACCCTTTTTGAACCCAAGCAGCAAAAGTTATGTAAATGAGAGTAAAAAGATGGCTGCAGAGGTATTTTTGATTTTTGGTGATGAGTATAATGCCCTTGCTCAACTCAAGCAAGTAGCGAATAAAGATGATAATTTTGCTATTGCACTTTTACACGCGCGACTTGGGGAATACACTCAAGCGCGGCAATATCTCTATGAGTATCTTGCCTCACACGCAGGCGATCCACAGGCGTTAATGGCATTGCAGCTTATTGAACTCAAAAACAATAATTACAAAGAGAGCGCACTCATTTTGGATAGATTAAATGCAAAAGAGGAAGACGCAAAGGTGTTTGATGTCTATCCTATTAAGGTAAAGTTACGCGATGATTTGTTTGATATTAATCTCGCTCAAGAGAATTTTTGGAATCGTCGCTTTGAGCATAATAAAATCCTAGGTTATAAGATTTTGTTTTATTATGCGCCCTTTTTGGTTTTTGATGCGCAAAAGGCACTTGATATTATAGATGATGGAAATCTTAATGCTCACGCAAATAATATTCAAAATGCTAAAAGCACATTGCAAGAGGGGCAGAAAGTCTCACAGATTAATCGCTCAATTGCTCAAGATTTACGCACGTTAGCGCTACGGCAAGATATACGTCAAAGCCTCAAATCTATGGAATCTTCGCTCAAAACCTATCCTAATCACTCTGTTTTGCATTATAATGTGGGGCTGCTCTATGCACAAATGAGTGATTTTGACAATGCATATTTGCATTTTATTCGTGCTTATCATTTGGATTCAAATAATCTTATCGCGGGGATTTTTGCACTTATGTGTGCAGAGCTTACTTATAGAGATACCACGCGCTTAAGTCATTCAATCTCTAGCGATTTAGCAGATATGGCAGATATGAACGTTACTAATAAAGTTGAATATCAATTTTTGCTCTCCCTCTTTCGCTATACAAGCGATTCACCCCTTGATTCGCTTGATTGGCTTAGTGATTTGCAAAAGCAAGCCCCCTATGAGCGCAAACCTATCTATTACGCACTTCAGGCAGTTTATGGTATTTATGCTATGAATGAAAAGCAGGTGGTGGGTGCGTTTGAATATTTGAAAAGAATCTATACAAATGATGTTGTGGCGAATACAATGTATGAGCTAGGTAAGCGATTTCGTGTAAATCTTAAAGATGTCGCATTGCAAATGAATGCAATATATAAGGAAAAAAAATTAGATATGCGCTCTATTTATTATGGACCCTCGCTTGCAAGGGAGCTTTATATTTATGTCGGATTTGTAACAGGCTCTTTACACTCTGTCCAAGAAGAATTAGAAGCAAAGGTTATAGCAGAGACACAAACGAGTAATGGTATTTTGCAGGCTTTGGGCTTATCTTATATTTATAGTAATGATTTTGAAAAAGCCTTTGCGATTTATAACTCATTGCTTGACGATTTACACGAAGTAGATTCTCAAACGCGCTTTTTAGCTGCTATCGCTGCAATGGGGGCAAATCGCCACGAGAATGCTGTAGCATTGTTGCAACTTGCTAAGATAGAATCTGCTACGAATTTTGAGGCACGTTATGCTTTGGGCTTACTCTATCAAGAGGGTAAAAATATGAAGGCTGCTGTGCAGCATTATGATAAGATAGCCAATAGTAATTTTGAATCCGAGTTTTTTGATTTTGAGATTGATACGAGTAATTTGCTTCAATCTCCATAATTTCTATACTTATGAGGAGACTATTTTATCTCCCCAGCAGCCTTTTTAGGCGTGAATATGGCTTCTGCTTGCCTTTGTGTAAGCGAGATGGCAAAAATATCTTTATAAAATTGCTGCGTTTGGGCTAAAAGTGCCTTGTTATCTGCATATTGCGGGTAATTATGCTGATAGAGCCATAATAAAACAATAGGCAAATCTAAGCTAGGAGCAAAGGGACGATAAGAGCCAAGAGGGAATTTATACACCCTTTTATTCTGCACTGCAAGAAGTGGCTGCCAGAGGGGATTATTAAGCAAATCACTTGGCAAAAGTGTATTAAAATTATTAAGATAGATAATATCAGGATTAAGCCTATATGCCTCTTCAAGCGTCATTTTCACAATGCCCTTATCCTGCAAAACATTTTCCGCTCCGCTATTTTGCAACAAAGAGTTAGCGAAGATTCCACCCGCTGAAAACGATTGATAATTATCAAAATGATGAATGATTAAGGCTCTAGGCTTGTTTTTTTCTCCTTGTAATGCCTCATCAAGCCGCTTTTGAATCCCCTGCGTATAGTCTAAAAATCGTCCCGCCACCTCCTCCTTGTCTAAAATAGGCGCAAGAAGCGTGAGCCAACCTTTAATGCTTTGATATGAGTCATATCCCCACGCGCTCACACTTACCTCTATGGTGGGAATCCCACTTTTTTTCATCGCTTGACATAGCTTTGTGTTTGCATTATGGCAGATAAACAAATCAGGCTTTAAGAGCAATAGCTCCTCTATATTTTCATTCTCTCCATCTTTGATATGCGCGATTTGGGGGAAAAGCTCTAGCATAAAGGACGCTTTTAGCGCGTTTTTACTTGCCTTTGGCATATACACAATGCTTTTAGCACTATGTTCTAAGAGCATAATCACAGAGGGCAGGGGCCACATACCTCCAGCGATGACAATACGTGAGGGCTTTTTAGCGATAGTAGTCTTATAGCCTTTGTCATCTATATGTGTATAGGGATATGCCGCCCACGCACTCGCGCAAAGCATTAAAGCAGCAAGATATGCAATAAACTTCATAGATTCCCTTTTGTGCGTAAAATATCTTCCTCCACCCATTGCATAAAGGCGTCAAAAAACGGCTCTGTTGTAGGCATAAAGCCCTGCCCTAAGTGAAATTCAGGATCAAGTGAAGTGATATATAAGTTTCCCCTAAATGAAGTATCTTTATAGATAATGCTCTCATCAAGTTCATTTATGAGAATCTTTTGGGCATTTTGAGGTGGGTAGAATGCCCCGTGGCAATGCCATTTCGCCACACTCACAGGGATTTTGCTAAATAATCCTTGAGTGGTTTTCTCCTCTGTTTTTTCTCCATTGACATCAAGCGCATATAAGGGCATATTCGCCCCATTAATGAGCCACCACCAGAAATTCACTTCATAATCTTTCCATATTACATTAGGCAGATAATCCCCCATAATCTCCCCAAAAGAGATGATATGCCCTCCATTTTGCAGATAGTCTAAAAATTTTTGTTTATGCGGGTTAAGGTATTTTACATTCAATCTTGAAGCAAGGACGATGTAATCAAAATCATTGAAATTGAGTGAATCTAAATGCAAAAAATGACAACGTTTGCTAAAGAAATGCGCGTATTTTGCATTTTTATTACTGAAAAAATACCGATGGAACGAGCCTCCGCCTGTGATAATGGCATTTTTAAGCTCTGGGCGTGAGAGGCTTTGCTTACTTTTATCTGCTTTAAAGTTAAGATAAGATTCTACAGGAATGCGTGATACATCATCGTTATTTGGATATTGTGTTGCCTTTTGCCTTAGGGCTTTGTAGTCCTTTTTTTGCAAGGTTTGCAAAAGCCATTTGAGGAGATTGAGCCCCATTTTTCTTGCTGTGGTGTTATCAAATAGCCCAAAGCTTAGCAAATCCGCATTTGCGGTTAGGAGCATCACGCCATTGGTAGAATCTGCATCGATATAGCCCACACATCGCCCCTCATTATCGCTTAATATCCACTCGATACTATCAGGCAGCTCACTCACATCAAAATACCCACGATTGAAAAAGCCCTTAACGCCCATGCGGTAGTTTATATCATACTTCCTCACACCTTCAAAAATGATATTTGCACTTTGGCTTTTCTCAAACTTCACCACTCGCTTAACGATAGGCATAGCACTTTGTATATAGCCACTGCTATGGGGTAAAATGCGCTCAAAATCGCTCATAAATGACAGCACCACGCCACCAGACTGCAAATAATGTAAAATCTTATCTCTAAAGAGGCTCAAAAAATATTCATCAATCCCCATAGGCAGCACAATAGAGCAAAACTCAAGCAAATTTATATCTTTAAAATCTTCATAGAGATTCACATATTCTAAAATATGCCGATACAAGAAATGCTTACTCAAACTTTGGCTTTTCAAGCTCCCTGTGTCAATATAGGCAATTTTGCCAAAAGCATTGAGTTCTTTATGTTGATAAAAAGCCTCTAATTTGTGGTTTTCCTCTGCATTACAGGAATCTATCATCGTACCCATTTTTTCTCCTTTTGTGTTGTTTTAAGAATCTTGGAAATTCTATTGCGTTTTTTTTTCTTTTTCAATACAATAACCGCTCTTAATTTTAATTTTTACTTAAAAGGACGCATAATGAAAGCCACAATTCCCAATTTTACATATATCTATGCTACTTTACTTTTTTGCACATTTGGTTTTACACAAGAGAATAATATGCAAGATTCAAAAGTCAGTAATGAGAATGAAAATATACAAAATGTGAAACTTGAAAAGTCTGTTATCAAGGCGCAAGTCTCTTCAAGTGAGTTGCCACTAGAGTTTCAAAGTAAGCAAATCAGTATTGTTGATAGCAATACATTGCTAGAATCGAGCACGGGTAATATCCAAAGTGTGCTAGAAAATGTCCCGAGCATTTTGTATTCCCGCTCTGGTGGGATTAATGGGCAGATTACATTCCGTGGGCAAAATAGTAATAATCAACGCTCCATCATAATGATTGATGGAGTGCGCTTCTCTGGACGCTCTACTTTAGAGTTTAATACCCTAGATCCTTATGCTTTTGAGAGTATAGAAGTTTTGCGCGGTGCGGCTAGCTCACTTTGGGGGAGTGATGCGCAAAATGGCGTGATTAACTTCCGCTCTCGCACGTCAAATTACAATATCGGGGGCGAGTCTTTCAAAGCCACAGCGAGAATCCGCGCTTTAGAGTATGGTAGTGTGAATAATCTCTTTGGCGGGAGGGCAGAGATATTAGGCGGAGGTGGAGGCTGGGATATGCTTATTGGCTTTGGAGCAAAGACTGCGAGTGATTACAGCACACCCATCACCGAAAATGGCAGCAACAAGGCGAAAAACTCATCTTTTAACTACTATGGCATAGATTTTAACATCGGCTATACAAAGAATGCCACACGTTATTACACACAAGGGCGTATCACAAGGATAGAATCTCATCGCGCAGGAGGTTATGGCGCAGCTCCGGGAAGCTCTTATGGAATCTATATGAGCGAAAATCCTATAAGTGAATATTATCTCCGCATTGGCGCGAAGTCTTATAATCTAAGCTTTGCAGATTCTATGGAGAGTTATTTGTACTATCGCCATTGGGATACGGATATTTGGAATAATCGCAGTGCATTTAATAATGGCGCAAATATCCACCAAAAAGTTTATGATAATAATTATTTTGGCGGAAGGCTTATCTATAATAGTGTGATAGGGAAGCATAGTCTCGCTTATGGCGTGGAGTTTGAAAGTGCTATCTCACCCACACAAGTGCGACAGATTAATCTTGGGAGCGGTGCTGCCAATACGACCAATCGTCCCAGCACCAGCACAGACTTTGCCATCTTTGCAAAAGATGATTATAGCGCGACAAATAATTGGATACTCTCTGCCTCTTTGCGCGGGGATTATGTGCTAAGCACTATTTCCAAAACCCGCTCAAGCACGGAAAATACACAGATTGCAGGAGGGAACAATCAAGCTAGTTATATAGAATCCGCAAAACTCTTAGATGAAAATAGCATTATCCACAATGGCGCAATCACAGGTGCGCTTGGCTCTGTGCTATTTTTTAATGATTATGTGAGCAATGTGATCAATATCTCGCATAATTTCAAAGCCCCAGCCGCAGGCACTCGTATGCAAACCACTCCCGGAGGCAACTCTTCGCTTACATTAGCAAATCCGCTCATTAAACCAGAGTATTCACAAAGCGCGGAATTTGGCTTTAGAATCCAAAGTGATAATCACTTTGTCTCATTAATAGGATTCTTTACTTACTATCAAGATATGCTGACCCTTAGCACCTATCAAAATGCTAACATTACAAATGTTACAAATTTGTATCGCTATGAGAATGTGGGACGAGCATATATCACCGGAGCGGAGCTAGAGGGCAGACATAGCTTTTTTGATGATGTGTTTGTGATACGTTATGCAGGAGCGTATAACTATGGGCAAAATATCACTGATAAAAAGCCTATTGCCTATCTTGCACCACTTTATGGGCAGGTTTCTTTTGATTTAAACTTCCGCAAATGGCATTTACACTGGACGCAAAGAGCCTATGGAACAAAAACGCGCATAGATGTGGGTGAAGAGCGCAAGACTACGGCTTATACGATGAGTGATATCTATGTGGGATTAAAGCTAGGGGGCTTTAGCGCGAGGGCGCAAGATATGGAGCTTTTAGTAGGGGTGAGTAATCTCTTTGATAGTATAGGCCGCAATCCTGTGGTGGTGCAAAGCATAAATCATAATATCGCGCTTACCAATCCGCTTGTTGAGCCCGGTAGAAATGTATTTGTGAAATATATTTGGAATTACTAATGAATCTTGTTAAGCCTTTGGTGTTATATAGTGGCTGGATTCTTATTATTGCGCTTGTGGGGAGTTTTTGCTTAAGTGTGGGGCGATATAATATCTCCCTTATTGATGTGCTATATTGCCTTGTAGGACAAGGCGATGAGACACAGAGTAATATTATCTTCTCCTTTCGTCTGCCTCGCATTATTTTAGCCATTGTCATAGGAGCGGGGCTTAGTGCGGCGGGAGTGGCATTTCAAAGTCTGTTTAGGAATCCTCTAGCCACGCCTGATATTTTGGGCGTTACAAGCGGAGTGAGCTTTGGCGCGGTGCTTGGGCTGCTGCTAGGGTTAAGTATAGGCTATATTAGCTTTGTAGGCTTTATCTTTGGCTTAGCTTCTTTAGCCTTAGTCGTGCTGATAGGCTATAACAAAAATATGCCCTATGAAACTACAAGTATGATTCTAAGCGGGATTATCATCGGCGCGTTGTTTCAAAGCTTGATTGGCATTTGCAAATATGTAGCTGACCCGCAGGATACTTTGCCTAGCATTACTTATTGGCTTTTAGGCTCATTAGATACTTCGCTAGATACGTATGTGATATGGAGTTTAGTGGGTATTATGCTGGGGATAGGCGTAATTTTTATCTTGCGCTGGAAGCTTAATCTCTTAATGCTGCAAGATGATGAGGCGATTTCTCTAGGTGTGAATCTACCTCTCTTGCGCGTTTTAAGCATATTTGCAAGCACGATGATTGTTGCCTGTGCGATTAGTGTATGTGGTGTGATAGGCTGGGTAGGGCTGCTTGTGCCACATATCGCAAGGCTTATAGTAGGCAATGATACAAGCAAGATTGTGCCTTTGAGTTTGTTTATAGGGGCGTTATTTTTAGTCGTGGTGGATACATTCTCGCGCACGATGTCTGCTTCACAGATTCCCATCTCTATCCTTACTTCGCTTTTTGGTGCGCCATTTTTTATCTACATCTTGCGTAAAAGTAAAAGGAGCTAATAATATGCTTAGGATTGATAATGCCTCATTTTATAGAATCTACAAGGGCAAAAAGCAGGAGATTCTAAGAAACATTAACTGCACTCTGCAGGAGGGAGAGGTGTTAAGCATTCTAGGGCGCAATGGTGCGGGAAAGACGACATTGCTCAAATGTATGGTAGGGCTGCTCAAATGGAGCGCGGGGGAAAGTCTGCTTATGGGTAAGGCTTTAGGGCATTATACACACAAGGAGATGTGGAAGATTATCTCCTATGTGCCACAGGCAAAGACTTATAGCTTTGACATGAAAGTGCTTGATATGGTGGCTCTTGGGTGTAATCCTTTTGTGGGTATTAAGCCTAAGGCAAAGCACTTTGAAGATTCTCTAGCGATGTTAGATGAGCTGAAGCTATCTCATTTAGCGCAAAAGTGGTGCCTAGCCTTAAGTGGCGGAGAGCTGCAAATGGTGCTTTTCGCCCGTGCGTTAGTCAAAAAGCCTCGCGTATTGATTTTAGATGAGCCTGAATCTAACCTTGATTTTTTCAATCAAAAGACAATATGCGATACTCTCAAGCAATGCTCCCAAAATGGCGTAAGCGTGATTTTAAACACACATTTTCCCTCTCACGCGCGATTTCTCTCACATAAGGCAATTTTACTCCACAAAATCGATGATAGCTTTCATAGCTCTACAAATGCGACCTTTGGAGACGCAAAAGCAATTTTAAGCGAATCTGCTCTAAGTACCCTATATAATGTGCGCCTCCACTTAAGCCCACAGCAAGATGAATATGTGTTAAGAATCTAGTGTGGATTATAATCTTTGGAATCTTGTAAAATTTAAGGCAGGATGGGTAAGAGAAAGTGAATTAAACTCTTATCCTTGGAGGATATTAGCGGAAGAGATTTTCAAGCACCATACCGCACTCTAGCATAAGTGCATAATCCTTACTTGCGGGTTGTGTAAGAGAAGAGGAATGTATATAGGACTTATTATTGAGTAATGTGCCATTAAGACGCACATAAAAATCTGTCCTCTTACTATAAGGGCTACTACGTTTGAAGAGTAGCCCAATAGAAGCGTCGATTCTATAGCTTCCATCAAGGCTAGGTGCCATAGATTCAAAGTCTTCACCCATATAACGTCTAGCAACAAATGGAGCTATGCCTAAATTTGCCTCAAATGCTAAACGCTCTGTAAGAGTGGTGCGATTAAATAGAGAAGGACATACAGATACATAGCCCGCTGTAAATCCTCCCTTTTCATACTGGTTAAAACGATAGCCCTCAATTCGTGGTGCAAGATAAATAAAAAAGAGCCTATCTCTCTCGCCAAGTTTTAACCCAATATGTGCTGCCACAGAGCTAAAGAAATAGGCTTTACTCTCTTTGTGAGTGCTAGAGTCGGCATAAGATGTAAAGATAGGACGTGTAAAACCCACTAGAGTATCAACAGCCAAATACAATCTTTGCCAATGATATCCAGAATATATAGAAAGATAAGCACCTGTGTTGTGCGCTTGAGACAATGGAGTTTTAAGGCTGCTATAATGTGCACCTATACCTAGGCGGTCATCATCATAATAACTTGTATTGCAGGTGTAGGCAAGAGCATTGCCTACAAGAAGCAAGAAGACAAAAAGGGTTTTACCCATAGCTTAAAGCCTAACGCTTACATACCAATCGTTACAATTTCCCTTAAAAATGCAGTTGTAGCCCCATTGTAGCCCATCAACAAGAAATCCCACACCAAGAGAAGCAAGAAAGCCCTGTCCTTGGGTATTGTGCATTTCCTCTTGGGTTAGCACAATAGCATTGACATTATGGGATATGAAGAGTGCTTTCATATCCTCTTGTGTTAAGTTGATATTTTGCTCACTTTTTTGCGCAGATTCTATTGCGCTTAATGAAGTAAGTCCTAGAACTAAAAAACCTAAAGCTATCTTTTTCATAATTGACCTCCATAGAAAAAGTTATTGCTATTCCAAAAATGACGAAATAAATGGTTTAATCATTACGTTTTGCAACTTAAAGTTTTGTAAAATATTTTTTCTCTCATAATTTATAAAGCGATTTGTTTTGATTGATTATTGCTTTTTTCTTTGTTTGTGGGCTTGTGGGGTGATTATTTCTGCTTATCATTATAAAGATTAATACATTCTTTTTGCATTAGCGAGAGTTTGCAAAACTCAAAACAATCTAGAGAACAAAAGAGTAAGCCAATTCATTTAAGTAAAATGAAAAATATTCTAAAATAGAGATTACCTCTCTACCCTTTAGGCTTATTCTATTACGCCTTTGCTATTGTAGCTTCGTGTGAAGTCAAATCTCCACTTTGTGCAATTTTTTATACTAAAGTGTAAGCAAACAGATACAGAATCTTTATACTATATTTTGCTAAAACTCATCGTATTCCCTAATGCAGCTTATTTATGTGTAAAGTAGTAACAATATAGGCTAAGATGACATATATTAGCCTCCTCTTAATCAAAAAAAAAAAAACAAATTTGATGTACTCTCATACCAGCAAGGCTTAGCAAGATTCTTGCATAAGATTTCACATAAGGAGAGAGAATGAAAAATATTTATGTTATTAAGTTTGTTGTGTGTTGGCACATTGGGTGCGAAGGAGAGTAGCTTATTTATTGGCGGTATGCTTGGGAGCTGCCTTAATGGATACACGATAGAAAATCATTATTATGGCGGGTTTTATGGCATTGATTTTCAAGTCCCTGAAGACGAAGGTAAAGATATTGATAATACAACGAGTTATGACTTCCTCTATGGCTTACGTGTGGGCTATAATGCTATGTTTAGCCAAAGACAAGGGTTAAGATTCTACGCCATCTTGCATTCTGGAAGCTACACAGCCATTGACTATAAGGCGTAAAATACTCAAGTGGTTGCTAATATTGATTATATGCTCTTTTTAGCAATAAACCTAATGCGTGGGGAGTGTTTGTCGGTGGGGGTTATGGCTTTAGCTTTGGCGATTTTGCTTCATTGATTAAAAAATTTGACAAGCATACTACACAGCCTTATTTTGTGAATTTTGGTGTGATTAAACAGCTCTCACAAAAAGCTTCTTTGGAGCTAGGGGTGAAACTCTCGCCAATAGATTATGTTAAGTGGGTTGCCTCTACTTCTACAAATGCCACACGCCCCACAGAACCCTGGGGTACTTATGCTAACCTTGATGTTACGCACAGCATCAAGATACCGGCTATTTTATATTTTGCCTTTGACTATCAATTCTAATTCTTATAGAATCTTGCTCCTTTGGGTGAGATTCTATCATTCTACAAGCATAATCCATAGAGATAATCTTTAAGCTATGGGTTGATTGCTGCTTTTAACAATAATGTGATTTGTCTTGCTTAGGCTTATGCCTCAAAGAGATGGTGCATATCTTTAGCAATACTGCTTAAAAAAAGTGGCGTATAGGGCGAATTGTGCGCGATGAGTTTGCAAAATGCTATCATATCTTGCTTATTAGCTAGGCATTCTATACATATTTTAAGAATCTGCGGCGCATAGTCTTTAGGAATGTGCTTTGGGGCGTGTGAAGGGGACGTAAAATGCTTGTGGATTCTATGCACGAGGGGTTTATTGCTAATCTCTACAATCATAGAATCTATAGGCATTTTAAAAAACATCAAGGATTCGTTAGGGTGCAAAGAGAGATAAATCGTATCTACGCCAAAGATTTTTGTGCTATACGAATCAAACAAATACAAACTTTTATTGTAGTTATCCTCAAAGCTTTCCAGCATAAGCTCCAAAATAGCCAATCGCTCCTTAATGCTGTAAATATTACCAATGGGGGAGAATGCAAAGCGAAGCAAGGATTCTATACTATACCACTCTGTGCTTACAAAGCTATGTTCTAGCATTAGCTCGTAGCGCATTTGTCGTAAATGTGCGGCGTGTGCGGAATGCCCGAATTTATAAGGAAAGGTAACGACTTTATCGCGATAAGCAGGGGAGGGGAAACGCGGGTGTATCACAAAGCGGCGCTTAGATTCTTTGTCTAAAATATACTCTAGACTTCCTTCATAGCCTTTGTCGATGATTCTAATCTCACTTTTTGGAATCTGTGTTAGCAATGCGAAAAACTCCTCATTATCGCAATCTTTATCCCAAATACGTTGGGGATAGCGGAAAAAATGCGTAATACTATCTAGCACATCTTTTGAAGGCTCTTTGTTCACGCTTTTGTCAATCCATGAAGTGAGTGTGCGTCTGTCTTTACCAATAATTTGCGCAAAACGTGAAACGCTAAAGTTGGAGCGCTCATAAATGATAAGCAGACGTTCTAATATGCTAAGTGCCATACTTTATCCTTGGTTTTTAAAGTAATGCTGTTCTTTAATATGTATTAATATACTAAAATTTTTATAAAATAAGAAATATAATCAAGGAGAGGGATAGCTTCCTCTATTTTTTAGTGAGATATGCGGACTACATCTTTTTGCGATAAAAGATATTAAAAGCATTAAAGTAAAAATATTTTTTGAGATCTTTAAATATCAAAAAAACAACCCATCGTTTTTGGCACAAACAAGATTTCAAAATTGCTTATTCACAAGTGAGGTATATCCTCACTTGTATAAAATTAATTGCACGATAGTGCCTCCTCTTAAAGCGTTGTCGGGGTGGGGGATTTTTAAGGGGGAGGGAGCGACTTCGCATTTGTGTGAAACACTAATCCACACTTGCAAATTTAAGCCCCTCCCCCTTAATAGAAAAAGAATCTCAACAAAGTAGTGTTTGTAAAAAATCAAACAAAAACCATCAATATTTCAATTCAAACAAACACAATTTTATTTGCATTATTATATAGAATCCCTACAAAGCATAAGGAGGCTATATGCCAATTTTGCGCACGACTATTCTAAAGAGTGGTGGGAGGATAAGCAATGTGAGTATTGAGGAAGTTACAAGCCCACCTAGAACGACAATAGCTAGGGGTTTTTGCACTTCGCTTCCCACACCAGAAGAGAGCAGCATAGGCACAAGCCCAAATCCTGCGATAAATGCCGTCATTAGCACCGGACGTAATCGCCGCTTTGCCCCAATTACAATCGTATCATCAAGGCTATATCCCTCTTTAAGTAGTTGCAAGAAATAGCCCACCATCACTACGCCATTGAGAACGGCAATACCAAAAAGTGCGATAAAGCCCACAGAAGCAGGGACAGAAATATATTCCCCCGATAAAAAGAGTGAGATAAGCCCACCAGTAACGGCAAAGGGAATATTGAGCAAAATCAGCAAAGAGAGAGAGACGGATTTAAGGGTAAAAAAGAGAATGAAAAATATAGCTAAAATACTAAGTGGAATAACGGTAGAGAATCGTTTATTAGCGCGCTGTTGATTCTCAAACTGCCCTCCATAGACAATAGAGTAACCCTCTGGCAGCTCTACTTGTGCGGCAATTTTTTGCTTTGCTTCCTCGACAAACCCGCCCAAATCGCGCCCTATCACATTGCTTCGCACGACACTATAGCGCTTAGACTGCTCCCTTTGAATCTGCACGGGTCCATCGACTTCTTTAATGTTTGCTACCGAGCTAATAGGCACAGGATTCCCATCTAATGAACTCATTTGCAGGCTTTTAAGCTTGGTAATATCCGAGGCAATATCGGCATCTTGACGAATGATAACGGGGATTCTTGCAAAGCCCTGTGGGATATATGTAACAATAATGCCCTCAAGGCTAGAGCGCATAAATTTGGTAAGCTCATCGCTTGAAATACCTGTGCTTGCCATTACGGAGTGCTGGGGCGTTACATAAAGATAATTTACCCCTTTATTAAGTGTGGTGAAGACTTCAGCCGAGCCTTGAATGTTTTTGAGAACATTTACAATTTGTGTGCTTAGCTCGTTGAGCTTTTCAATCTCTAAGCCAAAGATTTTGATGGCTAAATCACCCCGAACACCGGTAAGCATTTCGGAAATCCTCATATCAATAGGCTGCACAAGGGCAATATTCATACCCTTAAAATCACTCACTACATCGCGGATTTTATCCTCTATCTCCTCCATATTTTTTGCTTGCCATTGCTCTTTAGGTTTAAAGGATATAAATGCATCGCTTTGGTTGAATCCTGCAGGGTCTAGCCCCACTTCATCAGCACCTGTGCGTGTTACAACACTTTTAATCTCTGGCACCCTCTCTAGCAATTCTTTTTGTATAAGTAACATCATATCGCGGCTTTGCTCTAGCGAGATAGAGGGGCTAGATTCAATATTGAGTACTAAATTGCCTTCTTGCAGGGTAGGCATAAAGGCACTTCCTATAAATGGGAAGAGAGAGAAGCTTAAAATAAGGAAGCCTGCCGCTCCACAAAGCAAAATTTTTGTCTTTGTGAGGGCAAAATGCAGCATAGGAGCGTAGATTCTATGAAAGAATTGTGTAACTTTGGTTTCGTGATGTGATGTGGCTTTTAACACAAATGAGCTAATTACAGGAATAACGGTCATAGAGAGTATGAGTGAGCCAAGCAGGGCAAATACAATCGTTTGAGCAAGTGGGACAAAGAACTTGCCCTCTAACCCCTCAAGAGTGAGAATAGGGACAAAAAAGACGATGATAATAAGGATTCCGCTAAAAACAGATACGGAGATTTCCTTACAGGCGCGATAAATCGTGTGGAGCTTATGTGAGTTTTTAGCTAAACTTAGTTTTTCAAAGGCATTTTCAACGGTAACCACAGCAGAATCTACTAAGATTCCCACTGCAATAGCTAACCCCCCAAGACTCATAAGATTTGCCGAAATGCCATAATAGCGCATCATCACAAAAGCCACAGCAATAGCAAGAGGCAGGATAACGCTCACAGCCACAGCTGCGCGGACATCTCCTAGAAACAAAAAGAGCAAAACCACAATCAAAATAATAGCCTCTGCAAGTGTTTTAATCACATTATTCACAGCTTTTTGTGTCAGCTCTGAGCGGTCATAGAATACACGCATTTCTAGATTTTCTGGTAATTCTGCTTTTAGTTCCTCCATTTTGACTTTTATATCTTTAATCGCATCACGTGAATTTGCCCCTTTAAGCGATAGCACTAAGCCCTGTGTGGTCTCACCCTTGCCATCAATGGTAGTGAGCCCAAGCCGTGTCATATGATGCTCTACCACATCGCAAAAGTTACCTATCTGCGTATAGCCATATTTTGTAATAATAGGGATACTTTTGATTTGCTGGATATCCATCGCGCCTGTTTGAATCTTCACAATAAAGCTCTCCTCATCGCGTGATACCCGCCCAGCGCCATCATTTTTGAGATTCGCATCAAGTATTTCTTCTAAATTGCTAATAGTGATCCCAAGTCGTGCCATATCATCAAAATCTGGCACGACTACAATCGCCTTAGCATACCCGCCTAAGCGGTTAATATCCGCCACGCCTTTGATATTGCGCAATGCCGGGCGAATAGTGAAATCAAGGAGTTGGCGCTTTTGCACCTCGCTTATAGAGCCATCGCTTTCAAGAGTGAACATAAACATATCGCTTAGTGGCGTTACAATAGGGACTAAGCTGCCGCTTACGCCTGAGGGCAAATCGCCCATAGTGGTAGAGAGCTTTTCATTGACCATATTACGCGCGAGATAAATATCTGTGCCATCATTAAAATCAATAGTAATATCGGCAATGCCGTATTTTGAGAGGCTGCGCAAACTCTTTTGATTAGGCAAACCAAGTAATTCTAGCTCTAAAGGACGCACAACGCGATTTTCTACCTCTTCTGGCGCCATACCCGGGGCTTTGAGGACGATTTTTACCTGTGTGGAGGAGACATCAGGGAAAGCATCAATGGGAATGGTAAAAAATGAATACACACCAAATATAAAAAGCATAATTGCACTTAAGATAACAATCATACGTTGGCGGAGGGCAGATTCAATAATTTTAGATAGCATTACTCTCTCCCAAGTCCGTCCATTATGCCTTTAAGACTAATGATATTGCCTGTGGCAATCTTGTTTTGATTAGTTAATCCTTTAGGGTTAATCACAAAGCTACTATCGCGCTCTTCAACGACTTCTATTTTGGTAGGTTTAAAGCCCTTAGCACTTTGGACAAACACAAGGTAGTCATTACCATTTTTGATAACAGCCGATGAAGGGATAAGAATCGTCCCCTTAGGCAGTAATCCATCGATATATACCTCTAGCATTTCACCCACTTTGAGATTGGTATTGTGGATATTTGCCGTAGCAAGAATGGTATTTGAGATTTTATCTATCACCACGGATAAGGTTTCAATCTCACCGATTCTGTTGCCATTATCATCAAAGACAGGAGCACCTTTTTGGATATTATGCGAGAGGTGGAGGGGGATTTTAATACGTCCTAGGAGATTATTGCTCATATTATCGGTATTTTTTGAGATTCTCACATAAGGGGTAAAGGCTTCGATTTTCTCACCGCTTTGCTTTGGAGCCACGGATAGAATCCCTGAAGCCTTTGCCACCACAGGGAAGCCGTATTTGCCTTGAGAGCCATTTTTGATAAAGTTAGGGTCGATGCCAAGTAAATCAAGCTTTGATTTAATCTCATTAAGTTTTAAGCGCAATTCATTCATTGTAAGATAGCTTAATTGATATTCGCGCTTGGAGATCACTCCTGCTTTATAAAGCGATTTGTCTTTAGCTTCATTTTCAGCGGCAATTTTTAATCGCTCCTGCGTATTGGTAAGCTCAAAAAAGAGTGCACTTAGCTCATTTGAGCTAATATCACAGATTAAATCTCCTTTTTGGACGAGTTCGCCCTCACGTTTGTAGATATTTACAACAATGGTTTCAAAACTTGAGCTTTGTGTGGTAGAGCTTTTATCATCAAAGTCAATGAGAGCGTTAAATGGCACACCCTTGGTATTAAAGGCTTGATTAAGGGGAATCATTTTAATACCATTTTTGCTAATTTCCTCAAGTGAAATGACAATCTCTTCAAAGCAGAGGGCAAATTGCATAAAGATGAAGGGAGCAAACCATAGAGTTTTTTTCACGATTTTTCCTTTGTAGATGAGGTTAGAGGGAGATTCAGCACGGAGCTTAATGTCTCTTCTAGTTTGGCAAGTGTAGATATGTAATCACGTTTTGCCTGTGTGGTAGCTATCATCGCGTCTAAATGCTCATTTTTAACACTTAGATATTCAAATGCGCTGATTTTCCCCGCTTCATAGCCAATACGTGAGGTTTCACTGAGTTCTGCACGATTATTTTCATTATCTTTGGCTAAAGCGATGATTTCTTGTTTCACATCAAGCTGTTCGAGATAGGATTTTGCATTCATTAATAGTGAATCCTTTAAGATTTCGCTCTCACGTATAGCGCCGCTTTGCAAGGCAAGATACATAGCTTTTTGATTGCCGTATTTAGTCGTAAGTGGTAGGGGAACTTTGATTTTAAACACCACACCATTGCTTGTTTCACTTGTGTTAATCCCACCCCCGATTTCAAAGCTATCAAATCGGCTTTGCGAGGCGATTTTGGCACTATATTGATAGTCTTTAATATCAAGGGCAATAATATCCAAATAGAGATTTTCTTTTAAATTTTTTTCAAGATAGGGAGTATCGATTGAATGTAAGAATGCAAAGTCTAAGCCATTAATGTGTAAGTCGCTATCTTGAGTTGTGATGCCAAGTATGACTTTAAGAGCATTAAGGGTGTTAAGCATTTCTGTGTAAGAGGTTTTGAGTGCGACTTTGGTAGAGAGGAAATCGCTTTTGAAAAAGAGATATTGGGCTTTGCTGATACGTCCTGCTTCATATTGCACTTGCGAGATTTTAAGCTGGTTTTTGGCATTTTCATAACGTGTGGTGTAGATTTGATGCTGCTCATTCAGGACTAGGTAGTCTAGGTAGAGACGTTTTGCATTAATGAGGGCGAGACGCTTGGTTAGCTCATAGGATTTTTCTTGCCTTAGAATTTTGTTTTGATAGCTTTGAGAGAGAGTGTAGCTCACCCACGGCAATCGTGGAGCAAGCATAAATAAAATAAGACTTTCAGGCTGTGTGCCACCAGCTGGGGATTTTACACGAGTAACTTCCGCGTCAATATAGGGGCTATTCCACGCACGATTTGCCTTCCCTTCATAAAGGAGACTTTGCGCCATCGCACGGGATTTAGCAAGATAAGTAGAGTTTTGCTCTATGCGTTCAATAAATTCATCAATACTCATATCCTGCTTAATTGTGGGCTTATGGATATGAAATTCCTCTTCAAGTCTATTGAAATCTACAAATTCAGAATCCCCCAATGCTACACTAAAAGAGAGCATAAGGATATAGATATATTTCATTATTTGTTATCCTTGTTTTGGTTGCCAAAGCGTATTGTAAGAATATGCTTTTAATTGCATAATAATATCCTTGTCTTTTTGTTTTAATGCTTAAGATTCTTTTTAAAATCCCGTAGAAGACTATGAAACCGGTTAAGAAACACAGGATTTTTTGCACTGAGGTAATCCATAACCATAGCCAGTTGGGCTTGGTTAGAGGTTGTGATAATCTTAATACAGGCACTGCTAAATTCCTGCTCATCGCTCCCATACATAGATTCTTCAAGCATTTGAATATATTGGGCATAGACTTTTTGATCACGTTCATCTCGTCTTTTATCTTCAAGGATTCTCTCTTTTAAGATTTCAAGTTCTTCATAAGGGATATTTTTGAGGTGATTTTTAGAGTACATACCCGTGAGTTGGCGGATTTCAGCTACAAGATTAAGTTTCTCGGGGATATTGTTTAAATACTCTTTGTAGGTTTCATTAAAAATATTTTTTGGCATAAAATCTTTTATAACAAGCAGTTTTAAACGCGCCATATCCACAATTTGCCGTCGTTTTGTTTCATCGGTGAGTTCAGCAATAGTTTTTTTTAATCGTGCGATGTCATCGCGGTTTTTTTCATAAAAATTTAATATAGTTTTATATTCTTCAATAGGCATTCCTTTGAGGTGTTTAGCGATTCGATCTAAAAGTGTTTCTTGAAATTCACGATAAGCAATACGCAAGATTCTCTGTAATTTATGCACAGATATATTTTTTACATTCATAGTTAAAATATCAGCAATATCGCTATAGCTAAAGTGATTAAAACCTTCTCTTATGAGTTCAATCAGCATAAAAGTATTATCCGCATTTTCACGCACTTGAGTTTTAAGATCCCCAATATCCGCCTCATCAAGTGTGCTTTTTACAGCATAAGAATCTTCGTCTATAAAGTGTAAGAAGTTTAATGTCTGTGTGCGGGTGTCCTTCTCATAGAGGTTTATCATCTCATCACGTTCAAGATTCTCTAATTCCTGCTCGGTATGTCCGTGTCGCAGTAAAAATGCCTTGATGAGCGTTATATCACCTCGTGTATTCATTGCATTGCCTTATGTATTTTTAACATATCAATATGCGCGTCTTCATCGTGCGCACGCAAGATACTTGCACCATTTTGTAGGGCGTATAAATGTAGAGCAAGCGTGCCTGAAAGTCTCTCTTCTGCTTCTTTGCCTGTGATTTCTCCTATGGTATTTTTACGACTAGCCCCTACAAGCAAGGGTAGTCCAAAATGTAAAAAATGTGATAAATGTTTGATAAGAGCGAGATTTTGCTCCTTATTTTTAGCAAATCCAAATCCAATATCAAGGACTATATCCTCCACACCCGCGTCTTTAAAAGTAGCGATTTTATCGATAAAAAATCTATCTATCTCATCAAATAAATGCGTGTAGGTATGAGTAAGATTCTGCATTATTTTAGGTGTGCCTTTAGTGTGCATTAAAATCGCCCTAGCTTTATGCTTAGCGCAAATTTTTGCCATATCATTATGGCTAAATCCACTCACATCATTAATGATGCTAAATCCATTGCAAAGGGCGTAATCAGCGGTTTTGGGATTATAAGTATCTATGCTAAAGCATTTTTTATCATAGAGATGATGGGAGACAATATATTCTACCACAGGCTTAAGACGGGCTATCTCCTCTTGTGAATCTAGCAATTCACTCCCCGGGCGGGAGCTTGCCGCACCAACATCAATATAAGTTATATCCTTTTCTAAAAGTGAGCAGATTCTGTGTATTGCGCTTTGCGGACTTTGCCTTGAGGCAGCATAAAAGCTATCAGGCGTAACATTCACAATCGCCATTATTTCAGGCGTATGATGGAATGGACGTAAATGGGATTCTAATGTCTTTTTGAGTGATTTTAGCCCAAAGGGCTGCAGGGCGAGTTTAGGGAGTAATTTTGCAAATTGGGCTTGTGTGCCAAAAAGCAGGGCGATATGCTCTCCTTTATGTGTGATAGTGCCTCTTGGTGTGGCGCATTCCCCACCTACACTTAAGGCTTCTTGCTTAAGGATATTTGCCGCTTCAAAGCTTAAATTGCGTATCTCAAAGGCAAGAATCTGCGCCTTTTTACTCATAATCTTTTGTCCCATAGTGTCTGTTCCTATGGATTGTATCGCTTGTGGAATGGAGGCAATATTTAGCCTTTTGACTATCATTTTTTACCCTTTTGTTTTTGGTAGATTCTAAGCAGGAGGGGCAAAAAGATGTAGTTTTGCTTCTCTGTGGCGTCATTTTGATTAAGCGCTATGGCTTTATCAAATAAAGAAAGCTCTTTTTGTGTGAGTGTAATCTTTGCCTCAAAAAGGGCAAAAAGCAAAGATTGAATCCGCAGTTTAATATCCTCCTTGCTGTGATTAGCGCTATCGTTTTGCTTACAAAATGTATAGATAGATTCTAAGCTTAGCTTTTTGACATCGAGCTCAAAGGGTGGGATAAATGCCTTGTGTTTATGTACTATAAGACGCATACGAGAGCGGATAGTGGGGATAAGGGCATTTTTATTTTTAGCGATGATGATAAATTGCACTTTCTCTGGCGGCTCTTCAATAATTTTTAAAAGCGCGTTTTGTGCGGCGATATTGTATTTATTTGCAGCAATGACAATAAGCATTTCCTGCTCATAAGTGAGATAGCTTTGTGCGATTATTTCTTTGGCAATATCAATTTTTAAATCTTCTTCCCTAAAAATCTTGTAATATTGCGGGTCGCGATTGTTTATAAGATCCTCTATGAGCTCGTCCATAAGGGGTGTGATATGGATAAGTCCTATCATTGAAGCCCCTTATATATCAAGTGAAATTTTATTCAGCATAGCCGCTAGAATCGCTCTGTCAAAGAGTTTAAAAAGACTAATAAGCTTATAATCTAAATGCTCATCAGTAGGGCTAAACATATCATTTTCATCAAATATCCAATACCACCCATCACCATAGCTTTTGGCAAAGCTTGCGCGCATATTTTTTTTGCCAATATACCAGAATCTATAATTTGCATACATCATATCAAGCATATTACTAATGAGTTTAAATCCTCTCACATCACCTTGTGCATTAGAATCTATCATATCGTGCAAATGTTTAATTTGAATAATAGGGAAAAATGGTCGTCCTTTGTGTGGTTGATTGATATGTTGGATAATGTATTCACCAAACCACTTGCGGGCTTCATCTGTGAGGACAATGAGGCTACCACCGTTCATAATATGTGAAATGACACGTGCCATATCACGCAAAAATAAAAATCGCTTTTCCTCTATCCAGCCACACATCACACCTTTTTTTTCATCTTCACGTATGGTATCTAAAAGCCAATCGTTAATGTTTTGCATATTTGCCCTTTTGGGTATCAATCACTGCTCAAGTTTATATACACTATGGAGTTTTCTTACGGCTTCTTGGGCAAATTCGATACTAATAATCATAGAAATCTTAATTTCGCTCGTGCTTATCATCATAATATTGATATTATCCTCTGCCAATGCTTTAAAAGCCGTGCTTGCCACTCCTGAATGGGACTTCATACCTACACCCACAATAGAGACTTTCGCAATATTGTTATCATATTCGATATTGCCAAAATCATCTTTGAATTTCTCTAAAACTTGCTGCACTAGACTTATTTCTGTTTTGGGGATAGTGAAGTCAATATCTGTCTTACCATCACGTCCAATAGTTTGGACAATCATATCAACATTAATATTATTATCTGCCAAAAGCCCAAAAATATCTGCGGCAATACCCGGGCGGTCTAGCACATCAGCAAGACTTACTCGTGCTTGATTCTTATCGAGTGCTACGCCACTTACAATAGGTTTTTCCATTATATCCTCCTCTTTAGTGATAAGTGTGCCTTCGCTTTGGGTAAATGAACTCGCACAAAGTAGCTTAACATTAAGCTTTTTTGCTAATTCCACAGAGCGATTAAGCAAGACTTTTGCGCCCATAGAGGCAAGCTCTAGCATTTCATCATAGCTAATTTTTTCTAACTTTCTTGCCTCTTTGACAATGCGTGGGTCTGTGGTATAAACACCATCAACATCGCTATAAATCTCACACTTATCAGCATTGAGCGCACCGGCTAATGCCACAGCAGAGAGATCACTCCCGCCACGTCCTAGTGTGGTTACCTCACCATTGGTAGAGATACCTTGGAATCCTGCTACAACCACGACATAGCATTCATTAAGAAAGTGAAAGATTTTTGTTGTGTCGATATATTCAATACGTGCTTTTGTGTGAAAATTATCGGTTATAATCCCCGCCCCTTTGCCGCTTAAGGAAATAGCTTTCACCCCCATAGATTCTAGGGCAATAGCAAGAAGTGCAGCTGTAATGCGCTCTCCAGAGCTTAAAAGCATATCCATTTCTTTTGTGTTTGGGAGGGGCGTAAAGTGCTGTGCAAAGCCAATAAGTCTATCAGTCTCTCCGCTCATCGCAGATACAACAATCACAAGAGTATTTCCCTGTACTTTGCTTTGAATGACACGTTGGGCGACATTGCGGATTCTATCACAATCCCCCATACTTGTGCCGCCATATTTTTGCACAATAAGCATATCTATACCTTGAAGTAAAATAAAGCCCTAATCATAGAATCTTCTTGCTTAAGATTCTATATTGCTATATCCCCTTGTTTCATTACCTCTTAGCTTTGCGAGTGTAAGCAAGATTTTGCTTATCTCTAAGATGGGTGAAGTAATCTTGCAGGGATGTATGTTTGCAGGAACAAAATACCAATCGAGGATAACAAGCAAAAATACCGCCCCCTTTTTTTTGGTAAAAAAAGCTTATCCTTAAAATGATGTAAGTGGAAAGATAGACATTGCTTAAGCTCATATATTGCCTTGACTTAGCTCAAAGTCTTTTGTATAAAGCCTATAATGTCAGTAAGCACTTGTTTTTTATTAATTTCATTTAAAATCTCGTGCCTTGCACCGCCATAAAGCTTTAGCTCCACATCAAAACCGCTTTTTTGATACTGTTTGGCAATTTTTTCCACTCCTCTGCCAAAATCCCCGCAACTATCGCAATTCCCGCTTATAATCAATATAGGGAAATGCTCCCCTTTAAGATTGTGCGTGATATGCACTTCCTGCATAAGCTCAAAAAGCGCGATAAAGCTTTGCAGGCTGAAAACAAAGCTACACGCGTTATCCGCTCTATACGCTGCTATAACATCTTTATCACGGCACAGCCACGCAAATCCGCCCTTAGCGCAATCCTCATCTTTATTATGCAAAAATGGCTTATTGAATCTGCCAAAAGAGAGGGAATTGATGAAATGTTTGCCCCAAGTGTGGAGTTTGCATTTGTATAGAATCTGTGCTAAAGCCTTGCCTAAGCCCACAAGCGGATTATATGCAGGAGAACCTGAAAGTATCAAGGCATCTAGCTCGTATAAATAAGCCTTGATATATCCACGTGAAAGCAAAGAACCCATAGAATGCCCCAGCAGCACATATTTGCTAGGTTTAAATCGCTCTTTTGTAATCAATGTAAGCTGATGCATATCATCTATTGCATAGTGCATACCGCTTTGCTTTCCTTGTGTCTCTTGAGTGCTTTTGCTTTGAGTGCTTTTGCCTATATCGCCCCACGCACAAGTAGAATCTATGCTTTTCCCGTGCGCCCTGTGGTCATTGATCACCACTACATAACCTGCCTTTGCTAAATGTGTGCCTACCCATTCATATCGCCCTTTATGCTCCACCATACCGTGCGCAATTTGCACCACGATAGGCGATTCTAAGCTGTGAGAGGGCATATACACATCATAAAATATTCTAAGATTGTCTTTATTTGAGATGAAAGTTTGATTGTTTTGTATGATTATATCTTGCATTGCTGCTCCTTGAAAATGATGTTTGGAAATATTTCTCTTAATTGTAATATTGGTGGGATTATAGAATCTAAACCTATTCAACTTGCCTTATTTGATTTGGTTATCATACGCACGAAGTGTTCGCTGGATTATCTTCTCACTCCACACTTGCAAAGTGAGTTTTAAAAGGTAGAGATTCTCTAGTCTATCCTATGCCCTTGCTGTTGCGATGTAATCGCTGTATTCGCACGAAGTGCTAATCCACACTTGCAAAGGGTCTTGCTTTGCAGATATAAAATCTGCTTCGCACCATTCAATCCCGAAGGGATTTAATCTCGCAAAGGGCAATAGCCCTTGAGGACAAAAGGATACACTTGATAACCGCACTTCGTTTGGTTATCAAGTGAGATTCTAAGGTTAGAATCTCTAGTCTATTATTTATCCTGCATTATCTTTGCTGCTTCTGCAAATTCACCTACACCTTTATACCACAGCATTCGCGCTATGAGTAAAAACACCATTTCTTTAGAATCTTGCTTATTTTTGGTGCATTGTGAGGAAGTAAAGTATTGGCAATCCACCCCCTCGCTATCAAGCAAAAAGGCTTGAGATTGCTTGATAAGAGAATGGTTTAAAAACTCCTGCATATCATCAGTATTTAAAAACCATACTTGATATGTCTTTTTGAGGGCAGAGCGATACATTTTACACACGATGGAATGCAGTATTTTCTTGCCTATGCCACCCTCGATAAAGGCATAGCCTAGCCCTGTGATAATAGCAATATTGGGAATCTTTAGAGTATTGCAAAGCATAGAGCTATAAATAGCGGGTTTAATCGTGTAGTTAAAGACTATTTGAGGCTTAAGTGCACGTAAAGTATGGGTGAGGTGATAGAGGGTGCGTATATCTTTGAGAGGATTAAGTGAGCGAGAATCTATAGAGAAATGATGTGTAGTAAAGCCCTCATTTTGTAGCTTGGGGGTGCTTGTATCAAAAGGGGCGATGATGTGTATGTCAAAGCCTCTATCTTTCAGGGATTTTAGGACTTGTAAGCGGAAGTTATACATCGCATAGGAGGTATTACTCACAAAGGCAAGGATAGGTTTAGAATCTTGTGAGTTGGCTTTGGGCGGCTTATCATTCATAATATGGGCTGTGGTGCAAAGATAATGTGAGATAATTCTATGTATATCAAAACGTTTTTTGACAAAGTCTCTCCCCCTTTTACCCATTTCTTTTATACGTGTGGGGGTGAGGAGATTCATAGCTGTTATGAGGGCTTGAGTATTTTTAGGCGGGATAAGTATGCCATTTTGCCCTATAAGGAGGTTTTTATAGACTTTAAGCGGTGGAGCGATACATTCTTTACAGCCCGGGACATTAGTGCTAATGATGGGTTTCCCCATACTCATAGCCTCTAACAATACACGCGGAACACCTTCTTTATAGCTTGGCAGCACAATACAAGAGCTAGATTCTATAAATTCCCTGACATCGTGGGCTTCCCCTAGATAGGTGATAATGCCTTGCTTGTCCCAAAGTGTGATTTGAGCCTTGCTTATCGCACTAGGATTAGGGCAATCGCAAGCCCCCAAAAGATAAAATCTAGGCATATTGCAGCCTTAAAGGGCTTTTGGCAACGGGTGTGAAAACACCTAGTGGATAAGAGAAAAGCGATAATAGGGCAAAGTAAGGATGTGCGAGTTGAGAAAAAAGAGAGGGAGAAAAAATCGATAAAAATGAACGATAGAAAGTAAAATACCAAAGGGCAATAAATCCTACTCTATCCCTCCCCCCCCCCGTTGCTTCTAAAGAGCATAATTAGTCTATCTTTAAGCTTAGTGAGTGGCTTAAGCAAGATAAAAAGTGGCAGGGTGCTTAGGTGGTTTTCCCTCCACGCTTGGGCGCATTGCAAGTTTGCTTTAAATATATTTTTTAAACTCACATTTGAAGCCCCGCCAACGCGCATTTTTACAAAGCATTTATCGATATAAAAGCTCTTTAGCGCATATTTATATAAAAACCGCAGCATAAGCTCATAATCTGCAGCAATATTGAACTTGAGATTGAAATTGCCATACTGCTCATAAAGTCGCTTTTTAGCATAAAAGCTAGGGTGGGGCGGGTGGAATCCACACATAAAGCCAAGGCGGCTAAATGGTTTGCCTTTAAGGGGGCGCAGGGGCTTATGGTGTGCATTAATATATGTGATATTAGCATAAATAATTTGCACATTATCGGGTCTGTCAAATCCCCAAGCGATAAAGTCTAAGACATCATTTGAAGCAAAAAAGTCATCAGCATTAAGAAAGCCTATAATATCGCCATTAGCGTATTTCAAGCCCTTATTCATACCATCATATATACCCTTATCGCTTTGGCTTATGACTATGAGGGACAAGCCCCTTTTTTCATAACGTGGGCGGTAAGATTCTATAATTTGCAAGGTCTCATCGCTACTTTTAGCATCAATAATAATATGCTCAAAATCATTATATTTTTGCGATAGCACAGAATCGAGTGTATAGGATATGCTAGAAGCAGCATTAAAAGCAGTGGTAATAAGGGAGATTCTAGGCGGCATTTGACTGCCTTAAGAGAATAAAATGAGGGGTAGGGGTGCTTAGAGCTTGATATGTGTAAAGCTTAGGATATATACACTTAGACGGATATAAGTAAGGCAGCGATTCCAATACTGCAAGGATAGTATGCAGCAAAGCATATAGGGCGAACAAATGCCTGTGTAAAATGGCAGAGGCTTTAAGGGAGCAATAAGGTTTTGCTCTACAAGGGGTGATAGATGAGTACGTATTATATCTAGGAGCGATGTTTGCTTTGCCCCCCCCCCTGTTTATTTTATTATTCATTCCATAGTGTTGCGGAGTGTAAAAGCGAGATTCTAAAATCATAAGTGAGCCGAGGTTGTTCCCCATTATTTTGGCAATTTTAGGTGCGAGAGGATTATGCACTACAAGCTCTTTTGCAAGAGTATGTAGAGCTTGGATAATATGGCGCATATCAAGGATTTTTTTCTCTACTTTGGCTTTATTTTGCGTGATAGAGATATGATTGAGGCAATACACATAGAGTCGTGCGTTGATACCCACATAGCTTTTAGCCAAGAGGCTGATGATAAAAAAATGCAACATATCCTCTGCCATAATAAGCTTTAGCGGGATATAGGTTTGTATAAGTGGTAGAGTCTGCTTTAATAGAGTGCTTTTGAAGCATTTATCCCAAAGTGTGAATTTAGGAAAATGATAGTTTTTGAGGAAAAAATTATAAGCAATGTTTGTATTGCTTAATGGCTTGAGAGAGAGCCCAATAGGCAGGATATAGCGTAGTTTATGTGCAGCATTTGCCAGAAGCGAAGTCTTTTTATTGCCCTTATAGTGTATATTAAAGTGGATTATATCAGGCTCTTTGTGCGCTAATAGTGTTTGCTCTAGGACTTCACACATTTTAGATTCTATATAATCATCAGCATCTATAAAGCAGATATATGCTCCTTTGGCGTGTTTGATACCCTCAATGCGTGCAGCAAAAGTGCCTAGATTTTGAGAATTGCGGATAATTCTAATGCGAGAATCGCGCTTAGCGTAGGATTTTGCAATATCTATTGCCCCATCATTCCCGCAATCATCGATAATAAGTATCTCAATATCCCTAAAGCTTTGGTTTATACAAGATTCTAAGCAGATGGCTATATAATCTTTGGTATTGTAGGTAGGGATAATAAGGGAGATTCTAGGCGACATATCTGCCCTTTTCTACATAAGGCAATGTAGCGTGATGGGATTTGCTGACATAAGATAAAGATCCTTAAGAAGATAAGATGAGGATAGGATTATAAAGTAGGATTACTTAATATTTGTTTTATAACCGCCATTTGCCAAAGCTGCAGATAAAGACAAAAAGACGAACGCAGTTTTGCCACCTGAAAGCATAGAGAAGCGATAGGATAGTGCTTTTCACATAAGGGGGGATATCGCAAGTCTTGCTAAAGCCGTGTTTGTTAAGAATTTGCATAGAGGCATAGAGTTCAAAGGAGCTAAAATCCCTGCTTTCTATCATTAATGTGGAGGCGACTTTGCGTTGATACTTGTAAATAAGTGCGTGATGATGGGGGTAGAGTATGCATAAATGTGAAGTGATATGCAAAAGCTTGTCTAAAAAATATTGCTTTTGCGCTAATCGCTTTGGGCTTTTGTCTTTAGTGATGGATTGGGGGTTATGGCAATAGGTATAGAGGCTTTGGGAGATTCCATAATAGCTATGAGAGTGCAGACTTGCTACTAGCACGAGTAGCCCATCTTCAAGCATATTGAGCGGAGGGGCAAACTCACAGGATTTCAGGGCTTGGAGTAAAATCTTTTTTGGGTAGATTTTATCACAAAGGCTTTGTGTATTATTCCCCGCACTTAAAAAGTAGCGCATAGCCTCACCCTCAAGCCTTCCTTTATGCACGATGGGCTTAATGCGCTTAAGCTCTCTAGGCTTATAGTCTATGCCAAAATGCACTATATCTACTTGTTTTTCTTCTATCGTATGGTAGGCTACTTCACAGGCATTTAGAGCCAGATAATCATCAGGATCGGCAAACATACAATACTCACCTTTTGCCTCTAGGATACCCCTTGCCCTAGCGTGAAAAGTGCCTAGATTACACGGATTATGGACAATGCGGATTCTCTTATCTAATAGGGCATACTGGGTAGCAATATGTATAGAATCATCACTCCCGCAATCATCTACGATAATGATTTCAATCTCTTTTAGGCTTTGGTTAATGCAGGATTCTAAGCAACGCGATATATAACTTTGCACATTATATACAGGGATAATGATAGCGATTTTGCTTAGAGTTTGATTTTGCCCAGTGTGAGGAGGGCTGCTAGGATTCTCACATAGGTTTGCCATTTGCGATGAAAGGCAAGAGAGCGAATGCAGGCTTTGAGGTAGGGAATTAAGCATCTTATACCCCCCCCCCCATTAGCTAATAGCCCATCATAGCGATATTCTAATTCTCGCACACTTTTTAGGATATTGATTGCGTGGGTTTGTGCGGGGATAAAGGCAGGATTTGCTTTGAGAATCGGTATTTGGTTAAGTTTTTTTAACTCATTAATCACGCAGGAAATATCAGCGATTTTTTTATCACGTGTGGCAATGTCGGTCTTACGTGTGATAGAGGCAGCGCTATCACAATAGATATAGAGTTTATCTTTAATGCCTATGCTTTTTTGTGCTAAAGCACATAGCCAAAAGCTTTTTAACACATCTTCTGCCATAGTAAGGCGAGGATTCTCGCCCATATGTGCTACGATAAAATCGATGACGTGCACTATGTGCGAAGCTTTATAAAGCTTCGCCCATATGTGCCACGGAGGTGTGGCACAATGGGCGAAGACTTCACTAAGCACCTCCTCTTCGTAGAGTGTCTTTGTAATCACAGGAGGACTAACACGCCTAAAGGTTCTTGGTTCAAAGCGCATACCAAAAAAGACAATATCAGGGAGAGAATCTTGCAGGGGGTAGGGGGCATAGGATTGTATATTTTGAGGGGAGTAAGAGGTGCATTGAGCCTCTTGCAAGATTCTTTGATAGGCTTTTTCACAGGTATATAAGTCTATATAATCATCAGCATCAATAAAGCTAAGATACAACCCCCTTGCTTCTTTTGCCCCTTTGATACGTGCAGCAAAAGTCCCTAGATTCTGTGGATTATGAATAATTTTAATGCGAGAATCTAATGTCGCATAAGCTTTGATAATCTCCATTGCGCCATCACTCCCGCAATCATCTACGATAATGATTTCAATCTCTTTTAGGCTTTGGTTAAT
Organism: Helicobacter mastomyrinus; assembly: GCF_039555295.1. NCBI lineage: Bacteria > Pseudomonadati > Campylobacterota > Epsilonproteobacteria > Campylobacterales > Helicobacteraceae > Helicobacter > Helicobacter mastomyrinus. Next base: position 1,611,127 of record NZ_CP145316.1, read on the forward strand.
GCAGGATTCTAAGCAACGCGATATATATGGACGGACATTATACACAGGGATAATAAGCGAGATAATGGGGGTATTCATCTTATGCCCCCCCCCCCGTTACATTTTTTATAAGCCTTAGGGCTTTAATGGGCGCGTTTGTGATAGTATAAAGTGTTTTGTAGAGTATTTTGCAAGTATGGAGGCTGATATAATCATCTCCATCAACAGGCAGTATATATCGTCCTTTGGCTATCCTCTCTCCTGTGATACGCGCGGCGAATAGTCCTAGATTACACGGATTATGGACAATGCGGATTCTCTTATCTAATAGGGCATACTGGGTAGCAATATGTATAGAATCATCACTCCCGCAATCATCTACGATAATGATTTCAATATCATATAGAGTTTGATTGATACAAGAGCGCAAACATCGCTCAATATATGCTCCGACATTATACACAGGGATAATGATAGAGATAAGGGGGTTATTTAGCATTGTAGATACTTTGAATCTTATGCGATATGGCTGTGGGTAAAAGCATTTTGATGGTATATTTTATGAGACACAATGCGTATTTGCAGATAAAAATAGGAATATGATATGGATTGTGCGCAGAGATGATACGTAATTCTTCTTTGAAAAATTGCCAACTTGGCTTAGAGCTTATGCCATAGATATTATAAACACTCACAATCATATCAACATAGTAAAAACGGCTTCCTTGATTGTATATCTTTGTGAAAAAGGCATTGTCTGCACAGATTTTAAAGCTTGTATCAAAATGATATTTCTTTAGGAGTGAGGTTTTAACAAATACACTTTGGTGGCAAAAGGGCATACGATACGCGGGATTACTTTTAATATGTGGAATCTTGCTGTGCTGTTCGCTGATATAAAAAAGTGTATCGCCATAAATGGCACTTATTGGCGTGGTAGTCATATCAAACCTTGCAAGTGAAATAAAGGGGAGATTATAGCAAAAGTTTTATATAAACTTATAAGATTTAAGGGCAGCTAAGTGTTGCTTTGCCTTTTTAAATATCCCAAGCACGCGCATATAATTTTTGTACCTTTGCTCTTCAAATAGTCTTAAGCAGGCTCTGCCTCTTCTAAAGGATTTTTCATAGGGTTGCTCCATAATGGAGAGAAGGAATGTTTGCAATGTCTTATCAAAGTATGCCTTATGCCCTGCGTCTAAAAAAAGTGGTTCTTTAAGCATATTAAGCTTGGCTTCATCATTAGTATCAATATGGCGTATATATTCTATGAGGGATTGGGTGTTGTGAAAATTATGCGCATACACAAGAGCTTTTGTATTTACCCCCCCCCCGCTAGATTCTATATTGCCTTGCAAATGCGTATCGCCCCAATAAATAGGGATAGTTTGCGCGGCAGCAGCTTGGATAAGCTTTTCTGTGAGGTAGCCCGGGGTAGAGGAGTTTTCAAAACAAAGTGAAAAAAGGCATTGCTGTTGAAAGGCAAATTTATCTTTGATTGCTCCGCCGATATTATTGAGGTATTTTCCTGTTGAATCTACCTTTTTATAAGCATTGAGTGCGCGGAATGTAGCCTCTCGCAAGGGATCAGCCCTACCATTGCTGACGATGAAATTGCAAAATCGTGTTTTGTTTTGAAGTGTTTTTGAAGATATGTTTTCGTGCTTATGCAAGGCTTTTTCAAAATCTGCTTCATAAAAAAGATAGAGTGGATAGCGTATATAGCGGTCAAGGAATTGAATATGCTCAAACCCAATGGCATAGTCGCATATATTAAAGTTAGGAGTGATATTTTCTCCTGTGTAGAAAATTCTCACACAATCATAATGGATATGCTCCACGCCAAACACACGCCAAACACAGAGTAAAAGAGATACTCGGGATTCTTGCTGTCAAGTATCACATCAAAATGCGAGGATAAGATATTGATAATCTTTTTAGCAATCCCCTCCATATCGCCAAAATCACAAAAATGGATTTTTATTTCTTTCATCATCTCTCCTAATTATTTTCTAGGGTAGGTTAAGGAATCTTAAAGCAAAGATTATAGCATACCTTAGGAATAGTAAGTTGCGCGAGTGCTACATAAACTTAGCTATGTCTTTTGCTGAACAAGATTCTCGCACGATTGCGGAATCTTGTGGGGACTGCATTGCGGATACATACCCTAGGGATAATATAAAAAATGTATTTGAGGGCGAGAAACACAGGGAAAAGGCGATTGTATTTATAGCCGATCTTGCAATCCTCCTTAAACATCTGCATAGAGAGCTGTGAGCTTATCCCTATGACTTCAAAGCTTGAGACAATCACAGGAATGTGGATAAATGTATATTTGGCATTATAGGCTTTGGTGAAAAAGTCCGTATCTCCTGCGATTTGAAAACTTGTATCGTATTTAAAGCGTTTCATTAATGAAGTAGCAATAAAGGCGGATTGATGAATGAAGCGATGATGATATTTGTGGGAAGTATTATGTGCATAAAGGATTTTTGAGTGGGAACTATCATAGATGATGTGCGTATCGCCATAGATAATATTATATGCCCCCCCCCCGCTGCCTAATAAGTAGCGTTCAAAAAGCTCTCTTATGGTGGTGTGTGCGTAGAATCTATCCCCACAATTCATAAAGTTACACCACTCTCCTGTGGCTAAATCAATACCCTTATTCATCGCATCATAGATTCCCTTATCCTTTTGGCTTAGGAATTTAAAGGTGAAATGCGCTTTTGTGCGATGAGTGGCTTCCATATAGAATCTTTGTGTATCTCTAAGCGTTATATTGCACATAGAGGCGATATAAGATTCTATAAATGCTTTTGTGCCATCAGTGCTTGCTCCATCGATGATAATATATTCAATCATAGGATAATCTTGGCTGATAACTGAATCCATTGTATCTTTGATATGCTCTCTATCATTATAAACAATGGTAATAATACTCACACAAGGCAGATTAGCACTCATCATCTGCCTTAATGCGCCATAAAAGGCTCTCTCCTGCACGTAAAGGGATAATGCGCCCCAATGGGCTATCAATGGCACAAGGTACATCATAAGGAGCTTTTTCTAATGTAATGGCTTTAGGCACAAAATCACTTAAGCTATAATTTTCTATGGCTCTATCGCTAAGAAAGGCTTGGAGAGAATCTAGAGCATTATGAGATTCAAAAAGTGCTGCTAATGCTGGAAGCACAATAGGAGAAGAGAATATCCCCGCAGCTGCTTTTGGATTGAGTTTTGCGCTCTCTAAATGCGGTGCGCTATCACTACCAAAACTGATTTTCCTATGTGCGCTCAATGCAGCAGAGAGGAGAGCTTCTTGGTCTTTTTTTGTCTTTAGCATAGGTTTGCAAAAATGATGCGGGTTAAGCATTCCCCCGCATACATCATCAAGATTCATACTGATATGATGATAGGTAAGTGTGCCGTAGAGATTATCATACTTTTCAATACATTCAAGACTGCGCCTATCGCTCATATGCTCGATAATCACGCGCATTTTAGGGAAATTTTGCGCGATATGGGCAAAAATGGGCAAAAATTGAGCCTCCCTCTCCATACAGAATCCATTGCTTTCCCCGTGTATAGAGAGGATAAAGCCTAGCTCCTCTGCAAGAGCAAAAATCTCTAATGTTTTCTCACAAAGTATATCTTTTACACCGCCTTCACTCTGTGTGGTTGCCCCTTTGGGATAGAGTTTTAGAATCTTAATGCCTGCAGCTTTTGCCCTCATAAGCTCTGCCCTGTCTAGCTCGGGCGTGAGAAAGATAGTCATTAATGGTGTGAAGTGGGGACTAAGCGCGGTAATTTGCTCTTTATAGGCAAAGGCTAGAGCGGTGGTGGTAATGGGTGTTTTAAGATTAGGCATTACCACTGCGGCACTAAAGGGCTGTGCGCTAAAGGGTAGGACAGAGGCAAGCATATCACCCTCACGTAAGTGCAGGTGCATATCCATAGGATTGTGAAGTATGAGGCTAGGGGGCATATTTATCCTTTTTGTTGGTTTGCTAGTTGCTGATTTGTGAGCAGGGCAAGAAGCTTAGTTTTGTATAGCTCACAATTTTCTTTGCTTGTGGCTTCAAATCGCGTAACAAGCACGGGTGTGGTATTGCTCGCTCTTATTAATCCCCAGCCATTTTCAAATACAACGCGCAATCCATCAATATCAATAATGGCTTTAAGCGGTGGAAAGTCTTTAGGTGGATTTTTTAGCACATTTTTTAGCCCCTCGATAAGAGTGAACTTTTGCTCCTCGGTGGTGGGAATTTTCTCTTCATCAGTGCTATAAAGTTTAGGCAAGTGCGCCATTTGAGATTCTAGCTCCTGCGGCGTGTAATGCAAAAATAGTTCTAAAGCTCTAAATGAGGCATAAATGGCATCATCATAGCCAAAATATCTATCATTAAAAAACAAATGTCCGCTCATCTCTGCGGCAAGATGGGCGTTTAGCTCTTTTAGCTTTACTTTGAGATTGCTGTGCCCGGTTTTATACATCACCGCTTTGCCGATTTTATTAATCTCATCATACATCACTTGAGAGCATTTCACCTCGCCAATGACAATAGGGCTTAAAAATCGTGCCTTCATCTCTCTGGCAAACAAAATCGCTAATTCATCGCCCTTATAATGATAATCGCTTGTAAGCAAGGCTAGTCTATCCGCATCGCCATCAAAGGCTATACCGATGGGGATCTCTTCTTGTGCCATTTTTGCTTTGAGCTGGGTAAGATTTTCCTCTTCGCTTGGGTCTGGATGGTGATTAGGAAATGTGCCATCTGGCTCAAAAAATAGCGGTGTGTAGCGGATATTAAGATTTTCTAAAATTTGTGTAATCGCCACGCCTGCCACGCCATTGCCACAATCATACACGACAGGGTAGGGGAAGTCTTTAAGATGGGCAAAATGCTCACTTAAATAATGAATATAGGCTTCCTTTGCGTTAATTTGCACTATTTGCGGGGAGTTTGTATCTTTAGGGAGAGAGATATGAGGGAGTATATGTGCTAATTTTGCCCCTAGTGCGCGGATTTGCTCTCCGTAAAAGGGTGCGCGATTAATGGTAATTTTAAAGCCATTGTATTGTGGGGGGTTGTGTGAGCCTGTAATCATCACAGAATGCGGACAAGTGATAGAGTTGATGGTGTTAAAAGTGGCAAAATATGCCACAGGTGTGGGTATAAGCCCAAGCATATAGACTTCAATCCCCGCTGCCCTAAAGCCCTCACTGAGCCACGTAAAAAGTGTAGGTGAGTGTGTCCGTGCGTCATAGCCGATATGTATTGATGGGGAGAGCTTAGATTCTATAATATATGCCCCAAGCAGCTGCCCTATGCCAAAAACTATCTCGTGTGTTAAATCCTCTCCAAAAATGCCTCGTATATCATACTCGCGAAAAATGTGCTGCATATTATGCCTTGTGTGTGGAATCAATGCGCCATTGTATCAAATTTATTAAAAGGGTAAGCTTTAAGGATTGGGGAATGGGAAAGAATCCTTATAAGGCGTAAGCGTAGTGATAATGGATGAGCGAATCTATACCTTACCTTAAAATTTAACTTATGAGTAGCTACACTACCTAATAAGTTAATAAGTTCACGCGCGAAGCAGGAATACGTGGTAGCTTTAGCTACAACAGCGTAGCCATAATAGACTAAAGATTCTTTATTTTCCCCACGAGTGAGGCATATCCTCACTCATATAAAATTAAATCACACGAAGTGCAAACTACTTAAAGCGGTGTAGGGGATGAAGGGTAATCCGGCGAGCGATATATTTAAGGGGAGTGAGAAGCATATCCTCGAATATTTCGTGCGGATGTAGCGCTTAAGTGCAACAGCAAAGAAAGCAATATGATTGAATGAAGCATTAGCTTTAGTTATAAGTGCGTTATTTAGGCATATATAGAGGTTTTACTCCCCTATTATAGGACTGTGTGGCACAAAGTGTAATAGCATAGGTTTAATAGAATCTTTAAGTCTTTTGAGATAGAATGAGCGATTTCAAACCTAAAAAATTAAAAGTTATTTAAACGCGAGGGAAAGGGTGTGTTTAGGAAGACATTAGAGCAAGTTATAACTTATGAGGCAGGGAAGCCTATTGAGCTTGTAATGCGTGAATATGGCATTAAACAAGAAGATGTGATTAAGTTAGGAAGTAATGAAAATCCCTATGGCACATCGCCTAAAGTTATAAAAATTTTAGAGCAAAATGCCTCTAAGGCATATTTATATCCTGATGATTCTATGTATGCGCTAAAAGCAGCTCTTACTTCACGCTTTAATATAGACTCAAAAGAGATTATTATTGGTGCGGGGAGTGATCAAATCATCGAGTTTTGTATGCAGGCTTTGGATCACACAAATGCTTGTGTGCTAATGGCAAAGACGACTTTTGCAATGTATGAAGTGTATGCAAAACTTGTAGGTGTGGAGATTTGCAAAACTCCTAGTGATGCGCATAATTTAGATGAGTTTATGCAGCTTTATAATGTGGCAAGGGCTCAAGGTAAAAGAGTGAGTGCTATATTTCTCTGTGTGCCAAATAATCCTTTAGGTGAGTGTTTAGACGCACAGGCAGTAGAGGACTTTATCGGTAAAATCGATAAAGATACGCTTGTGGTGATTGATGGGGCGTATCAAGAATTTGCAAGATTCAAAGATAGTGTAAAAGCCTTTGAACCAGCTGCGCTTATCGCACGTTTTAGCAATGTGATTTATCTAGGGACATTTTCTAAGGCGTATGGGTTGGGTGGTATGCGTGTAGGATATGGAATTGCAAATAAATCTATTATTTCTATGCTCTATAAGGTGCGTCCGCCATTTAATATCACGACTCTAAGCTTGTGCGCTGCTATTGCCGCCCTAGAAGATGATGTGTTTGTAAGGCAGTGTATAGAATCTAATGCTACAGAAATGTTGCGATATGAACAATTTGCAGAAGAAAATGGGATAGACTTTATCCCTTCTTATGGGAATTTCATCACATTTTCGCATAAAGATATAGAATCTACACATTTATGCCAATGGCTGCTGCAAAAGGGTGTAATTGTGCGTGATTTGCATTCGTATGGGTTAAGTGCTTTTCGTATTACTATTGGTATGCAGTGGCAAAATACACGTGTCCTTGAGATGATACAAACATACTTAAAAGCTCATAACTAGGGGCAATTGTGGATTTAAAACTAATTTTTGAACAAGTAACGCGAGTTTTAAACAAACTTAATAAAAAGCAGCGTATTATTATTCTTACTACTCTTGTTGTGATTATTGGTTTTTTAACTTATCTCATACTTTTCCCTGTGCAGACAAGAAATGAATATGAAAATTATGAAGTGCTTTTTAGTAATCTAGATCCAGAGGATAGTGCGACAATCCTTCAAAAATTACAGCAAGAGAAGATTCCCTATAAGATTCCAAATGATAGCGTTATCCTTGTGCCAAAAGATAGAGTCTATGAGCAGCGGATTGCTATGGGTTCTATTGGATTGCCTAAAACAAGCAAGAATGTAGGTTTTGATATTTTGCTTGAAAATAGTGTAGGAGAAACACCTTTCACGCAAGATATGAAATATCTTATCGCTAAACAAAATGAGCTTGCAAAGACGATTGAGAGTCTTAATCCTATTGAAAAGGCGATTGTCAATATTTCTATGCCTAAGGAATCGCTCTTCGTGCAAGGAGGACATCCACCATCAGCTTCGGTGAAGGTTACTGTTCGTGATAATATGTTTCTGTCTCCTGAGCAGGTTATAGGGATTAAACATCTTGTGAGTGCGGCAGTAGAGCGGCTCACACCAGAGGCTGTAAAAATCATCAATCAAGATAGTGAGCTATTAGGTGAGGATAATGAAGCAACTCAACAAAATGCAATAGCTAAGCAGGCAGCGTTTCAAAGAAAATTCCAGCAGAATGCAGAAAATGCTTTAGAAGCAAAAATTATTAAGTTTTTACAGCCAAGTGTAGGCGATGGAGTACAAGCGCAGGTAACAATGGATTTTGATTTCAGTGTGCGCAAATCCACACAGGAAAGATTTGATGATAATCCTGTTGTCCGTAGCACGAGAGAGTATGAGAAGGAACGCAAAGGATTCCGTCCGCCTCAAATTGGCGGTGTGCCCGGTGTGGTAAGTAATATTGGTCCAGTGCAAGGGCTTAAAGATGATGAAATGATGGAGTGGGAGAAAGAAAGTGAAGTTGTTGTTAATAATGAAATAGGCAAAACTGTAAGTGATATTAAAGAACAATATGGAGTATTGAAACGTGTGAGTGCTTCTGTGATGATTGATGGCACGTATAAAGAAGTGATAGGTGAAGATGGTGAGCCTACATTAGAATATACTCCTCGCCCACAAGAAGATATGGACAAATTTTTAGAAGGGATTAAAAAAGCTATTGGTTATAATGAGGCACGAGGCGACCAAGTAGAAGTGATTAATATGCCTTTTAAAATGACACAGCTTCACTATCATCCAAAAGATAAGTGGGAAGTATTTGCAAATAATTTAGAGCGATATTTAAGCCCATTTATGCCTTTGCTTAAATATGTTATTGTTGCGGTTATTATATTCATATTCTATAAAAAAATCGTTGCACCATTTGCAGAACGTATGTTAGAAGTGCAAGAGGAAGAAGATGACGATATAGAATCGCTTATGCAAATTGATGATGATGAAGATGATGTCAATAGATTCAGTGAATTGCGTAAGCGTGTGGAAGACCAGCTTGGTATTAGCTCAAGCTTTGATGAAGATAACATCAAGTATGAAGTGTTACTTGAGAAAATGCGCAATGTGATTTTAGAGCGTCCGCAAGAAATTGCAGCATTGTTTCAAACATTGATTAGAGACGAGCTTGATATGAGTGAAGGTATCGGGCAAAAATAAGCAAGAGGAGTAGATATGGCAATTACACTTAGCCCCCGTCAAAGAGCACAATATGATGAGCTATCTATGTCAGAGAAAATCGCCATTTTACTTGTGCAATTAGGTGATGACATTACTTCGGAGATTTTTCATCATCTTGATATTGATGCTATTACTGAAGTAAGTAAGCAAATCGCCCAATTAAGCGGTATAGATAAGACCATTGGTGCAGCTGTCTTAGAAGAATTTTATGTGATTTTCCAATCTAATCAATATATCAATTCCGGTGGTATGGACTACGCACGTGACTTATTGATGAAGGCTTTAGGACCAGAAGCGGCAAAAGCGATTTTAGACAAACTCGCCAAGACAATGCAGTCTCAAAAGAATTTTGCCTATCTTTCCAAGATTCGCCCTCAACAGCTTGCAGATTTTATTATTAACGAACACCCTCAAACTATTGCGCTTATTTTGGCTCATATGGATGCAAGTGGTGCTGCAGAGACATTGGGATATTTTGCTGATGACTTGCGTGCTGAAGTGGCTATTCGTATGGCAAATCTTGGGGACATTTCCCCAAGTGTGGTTAAACGCGTGAGTGCGGTGCTTGAGAACAAGCTAGAATCTCTTACAAGCTACAAGGTTGAAGTGGGTGGCACTCGCTCTGTGGCAGAAATCTTTAACCGCTTAGGACAAAAGGCGGCAAAAGCGACAATTGCGCATATCGAGCAAATCGACGAGCAGCTTGCTATTGAAATTAAAGAGATGATGTTTACCTTTGAAGACATTAGCAAGCTTGATAATAATGCTATTAGAGAGATTCTTAAAATTGCGGATAAAAAGGATCTTACGCTTGCGCTTAAATCGGCTGCTGATGATCTCAAGCAAAAGTTTATGGGGAATATGTCTCAACGTGCGAGTGAGGCGTTTATGGAGGAAATGCAATTTTTGGGTGCTGTGAAGGTTCGAGATGTGGAAGCGGCACAAAGAAAAATCGTAGAAGTGGTGCAAACCCTCTCAGAACAGGGCTTAATCCAATTAGGAGAGCAAGACGATGTCATTGCTTAATCAAGAGAATATCATTGGTCAAGAGCGACTTAAGAATCATAATATTAAGAAGTATGAATTTAAGACTATTACATCTGATATGATTGAGGTAGGCAGGGATACAAATCAGAATGCTAATATAGAAGATTCTACTCTCAAACATAATCAAGATGAGATTCAAAATACCGTAGAAACAAGTGTGCAAAAAATTGCAACCTTAGAGCAAGAGCTTGTGGAGCGGCTTTTGCAAAAAACTGATGAACTCTCCGGCTCTTTAGCAAAGCTACAAATTCAGTTTGAAAAGCTCCAAGTAGAGAGTGAGCAGCGTGTGGCAAATGCCCGAGATGAGGGCTATAAAGATGGATATAGAGAAGCAGAGGAGAAGGCAAAAGAAGATTTATTTGCTGAAGTGAATGCCCAAAAAAAGACTTTAGTAGATTCTATTATTACCCTTGAAGATGCCTTAAAATCAAGCCAAAAGCATTTAGAGGATTTAGAAAAGGAATTAAGCGCGATTTCGGTAGATATTGCTAAAGAAGTGCTCATTAATGAAGTGAGTGAAAATTCCCAAAAGATAGCTTTAAATCTCACTAAAGAACTGCTAAACTCTATTATGGATGCGACAAATATTAAAATTAAAGTTAATCCTAATGATTATATCTTTCTTAAAGAGCAGCTAAAGGATAATGCAAAGGTGGAGATTATCGCCGATAATGCCGTATCATTGGGAGGTGTGGTGATTGTGAGCGATAGCGGTAATATCGATGGCACGATTATGTCTCGATATAAGAATCTTAAGCAATCTGTGCTTGAAAATATGCACGATTAAAGAGAGTGAGGGGCTATATGACTTATGAATTGGTTAAAAGCTATGCTTTTGAAGAGTTAAATACTCTCTCTGTTGTCCAACTTGAATTACTTGCTGCTTCTTTAAGGCAGAGAATCTTAGAGGTGGTAAGCTCTAATGGAGGGCATTTGAGTTCGACACTTGGGGCGGTGGATTTGATTGTGGGTATGCACACAATTTTTGATGTGAGAGAACACCCCTTTATCTTTGATGTATCTCATCAGGCTTACGCGCATAAGCTCCTTACAGGTAGGTGGGAAGACTTTGATACCTTAAGACAATTTGGCGGGATAAGCGGATTTTGCAATCCTAGAGAATCTTCAAGTGATTATTTCATCGCAGGACATAGCTCAACTTCTATCTCTCTAGCTGTGGGAGTAGGGAGAGCAAGGAGTTTGGGTGCAAATACGAAAATACCTGTTGTAATGATAGGCGATGGCTCAATGAGCGCGGGGCTTGTATATGAAGCACTAAACGAGCTAGGGGATAAGAAATACCCGATGGTAATTATCCTTAATGATAATGAAATGAGTATCTCTAAGCCTATTGGGGCAATCAGTAATTATCTCTCGCAGATTCTTACCTCTCCTTTGTATCAAAAAACGCGCCAAAGCATAAAGAAAATCCTCACTAAAATGCCAGATTCTGCTACTTATTTGGCTAAACGATTTGAAGAATCGCTTAAACTTATTACTCCGGGAATCTTATTTGAGGAATTAGGGCTAGATTATATTGGTCCTATTGATGGGCATAATATGGAGCTTATCCTTACTACTTTACAAAAGGCTAAGGATATGAATAAGCCTGTGATTATCCACGCACAAACACTAAAGGGCAAGGGATATGATGTTGCAGAAGGGCGGTTTGAGCAATGGCACGGAGTAGGTCCCTTTGATATCAGCACAGGCTGTTTGCTTAAAAAAGCGGCAAATACATCGCCCACAGAGATATTTGCCCAATCTTTAGCAACTTATATGAGTGATGAAAAAGTCGTGGGTGTAACTGCTGCTATGCCAAGTGGCACAGGACTAGATAAGCTTATAGAAAAAGATTCAAAAAGATTTATCGATGTAGCCATTTGTGAGGCTCACGCGGTTACCTCAATGGCGGCAATGGCAAAAGAGGGCTTTAAGCCCTTTGTAGCGATATATTCTACATTTTTGCAACGAGCCTATGACCAAATAATCCATGATGTAGGGATTTTAGGCTTACCTGTGCGGTTTTGTATCGATAGGGCAGGGATTGTAGGTGAAGATGGCGAGACACACCAGGGGCTTTTTGATATTGCATATTTGCGTCCTATCCCCAATATGGTGCTGTTTGCTCCACGTGATAATGCAAGTTTGCAAAGGGCTGTGGATTTTGCCTATCACCATAATACCTCGCCTTGCGCCTTTCGCTATCCACGTGGTAAATTTGTGCTTGATGATGGGATTTTTAGCGCAAGTAGTTTTGTGCTAGGGAAGGCGGAGTTGTTAATAGATGGGGAAAATCTCTTGCTTATAGGCTATGGTAATGGTGTGGGGAGGGCATATCAAGTATGCAAAGCATTGCAAAAAGAGGGCTATAAGCCAAGTTTGCTAGATTTGCGTTTTGTAAAGCCCCTTGATAGGCAAACATTAGTTCAATTACTTGCAAATCACAAGCACGTGTGTGTGTTTAGCGATAGCTATTATATGGGTGGAGTTGGTAGCACGATTTTAGAATGTATCGCTGATGAAAACATACAGGGCATATCACTTAAAAGTTTTGAGATAAAAGATGAGTTTGTCCCACACGGCAAGAGTGATATTATAGAATCTACATTGGGCTTAGGCACAGCAGAACTTACTCTAGCTATCACGCAATGGTTAGATTCTAAGTAAAGTTTAAAGATTAAATAAGTAAAATCCACACTTTGTTTCTATCTTCTTGCGGGAATGGCGAAATTGGCAGACGCACCAGACTTAGGATCTGGCGCCGCAAGGCGTGGAGGTTCAAGTCCTCTTTCCCGCACCATCGCTTCTCTCTATATTTTTAAATTTCTCATTTCAATTTGCTTTTCAAATTAGAATTTAAGCCTGAAATAAATAGAATTGTAGCTCTATTTTTCTTCTTTTAAAGGTTATTTCAATGAATAAAGCACAAGCTCTTCAGCCTATTGCACGTAAGCTTATTTATAACCCTGAATCTACAGAGAGTGTGAATGAAAGGCGTATCTTTGGCGGTAATCCTACAAGTATGTTTGAACTTAATAAAATCAAATATCAGTGGGCTTATAACCTATGGAAAGTAATGCTTGCTAATACTTGGTTTCCTGAAGAAGTGAATATGAATCCGGACAAACGTGATTACAATGGTGGGTTAACCGCACAAGAGAAGCTCGGCTATGATAGGGCATTGGCGCAACTTATTTTTATGGATTCATTACAGACAAATAATTTAATTGATAATGTTAATCCCTATATCACAAGCCCAGAGATTAATCTTATCCTCGTGCGGCAAGCTTATGAGGAGGCTTTGCATTCTCAAAGTTATGCGGTAATGGTAGAATCTATCTCGGCAAACACGGAGGAGATTTATGATATGTGGCGTGTGGATATGCAGCTTAGAAGCAAGAATGATAATATCGCAAATGTATATATTGAATTAGCCAAGAATCCAAATGAGCTGAATTTACTCAAAGCGATGTTTGCTAATCAAATTTTAGAGGGGATTTATTTTTATAGTGGGTTTTCATATTTTTATACATTAGCGCGAAGCGGGAAAATGCTAGGTTCTGCACAAATGATACGATTTATCCAACGCGATGAGGTAACGCATTTGCTTTTATTTCAAAATATGATTAATGCTTTGCGCAAGGAGGAGGGGCATTTATTTACCCCCGCGCTTGAAGAAGAGGTCATAGAGATGTTTAAAAAAGCTGTGGATATAGAATCAAGCTGGGGTGAATATATCACACAAGGGCAGATTCTAGGATTAACTGCAGATATTATACGTGAATATATCCAGTTTTTAGCCGATACTCGTCTTAAAGCAGTAGGTTTTGAGCCTATTTATCATTCTAAGAATCCTATTAAATGGGTAGATCAGTTTGCTAACTTCAATGATCAAAAGACAAACTTTTTCGAAGCTAAGGTAACAAACTATTCAAAAGGGAGCATTAATTTTGATGATTTCTAAGAAATTATATTGTATGCAGATGAAGACAGGGCAGGACTTTATAGAGAATCTTAAATATGTAGAAGAGTTTGTAGCTCAATGTGGTAAGGACGCGATTGTTTGCGCGCCTGAAGTGGCGCTAAGCGGATTTGCTTATCAAAAAATGAGTGAGGCAAGCACATTTTCAAAGCTTGCTACCGAGCGGCTTTTGGAATGCAGTGCAAAATATAAAAATACATTGGTTATAACAATGATTGAGGAGAAAAATAAAAAATTTTTCAATAATCTCAAGGTATTTCATAAGGGTGAGATGATACATAAGCAAAGCAAGAATAAGCTTTTTTTGCTCGGTGATGAGCAACTGCATTTTAGCCCGGGGGATAAAGAAGAGATAAGCATTTTTGAGATTGATGGTATCAAATGTGCGGCTCTCATTTGCTTTGAATTGCGTTTTATAGAGCTATGGGAGCAGATAAAAGGAGCAGATATTATATTTGTTTCTGCGCAATGGGCTAAAGCACGTAAAAATCACTTTGAAGTGCTCTCCACAGCTTTAGCAATAGCCAATCAAGCTTTTGTAATGGCAAGCAATAGTGCTAATGATGTGATGGCAAAGGGAAGCGCGATTATCACACCTTATGGTATTGTGTATAAAAATGACAAGAAGCCATTTGTGGCGTGTGAAGTCGATATTAGTGAGACTTCACGTATGAGAAAATATATCAATACCAATATAAAGATAAATTAATGTATAAATTTGCTGCTCGAGCAATGTGCAATGAGATTCAAAAGATTTTCCCTCTCTCGCCAAAAGTCGCTACAGCAATTTGTGCTGTTGATAGGGAAAGGTTTATTCCCACAGGATTTGCACAGCATCTAGCTTATGACATTAAGCCTCTTCCTATGGCAGAATCTCAATATATCAGTTCTCCGCTCACAGTAGCGCAAATGACAGAGTATCTTGCTCCTAATGGTGGAGATTCTGTATTAGAAATTGGCTGTGGAAGCGGTTATCAGGCGATGGTGCTTTCTTATTTGTTTCGCCGTGTATTTAGTATCGAACGTATTGATAAGCTACTTTCACAAGCTAGACAGAGATTTCAGGCATTGCAAGTGCATAATATTTTCATCAAACTTGATGATGGACAGAGGGGTTGGGCAGAATATGCGCCTTTTGATGCGATTTTATTTTCAGCTTGTGCTAGTGCCATTCCACAGATGATAATCGACCAGCTTGAAGATGGTGGAGTGCTAGTTGCTCCTGTTTTGGAGGGTGGCAAACAGATAGTTAAACGTTTTAGAAAACATAATGGTGTTTTGGGCAGTGCTGAATGTTTGGGAGAATGTCTTTTCGTTGATGTAAAAGATGGTGTTGTGAGGTAGCTATGATAGAGGCAATACCCATATTTATAGCTCTTTCTTTATGCTATGGATTTGTTGGGGTAGTGCTAATGGCTCTTTATATCGACTATCAGGCACAATATCGGACTCTTTTGTCATTTGTCTTTTCATCGTGGTATTATAGAATCTGCTTTTTTGTGCTGTGTGTGTGTTCTTTTTTTGTTCTTGTGTGGCAGGATATAGGTGCTTCGTATGTGATATTGATGTTTTTGTTGCTATTAGGATTGATTGATATTAAATGCCTTGCATTGCCTGATATGTTGAATTTTTCGCTATTGCTTGTATGTGTTGTGTATGCATTTTTAGAAAGCAGTATTGTGTATGAAAGCTTTATGCAAAGGGTGCTACTAGGCTTTGGTGTGGGGGGTGTGTTTTTTACCCTTAAGATTCTTTATCAATCTTTTATGCATAAGGATATTATTGGGGAGGCTGATATTGTTGTGCTAAGTGCTTTGGGTATTGCTTTTGGTGCATTAAGTGCTTTTGTGAGCGTATTCTTAGGAAGTATAGTTGCTCTAGTGTATGCACTATTTTTGGCGATATGGTATAAAAGGAATCTTATTCATCTTAAGCTTCCTTTTTGCTTTTTTATCTTTGTAGGCACGATAATGCAAATGCTGTGGCTCTCTTATGGGGATTTACTCTATGCTTAAACGTTACCTATTCACATCTTTTGCACAGATTTTTTTTCCATTTTTCTTTGTGCTGCTTTTTATTGCTTCTGTGGTGCTTTTGATTGATATCGCAGGACGCACCTATGTGGTGAAAATGAGCTTTTTGGATTTGGGCACATTATTTTTATATCTCATACCTAGCAGTTTATTTTTTATTATCCCTATTACTTTCTTTGCTTCTGTGGTGCTTGGCATATCGCGTTTAGCATATGAATATGAGCTGATGGTGTGTTTTTCGCTTGGGAGCAAACCTTTAGATATAGTGAGATTTTTTTTGCCCATTACGCTCCTTGCTACTATGATTCTACTTATATTCTCTTTAGTTATGTTGCCCCTTGCCAATAGCGCTTCTAAAAACTTTGTGGCAAAAAAAAGAGCAGATATTGATGTAAATATCAAGCCCGGTGAATTTGGGCAAAAGCTAGGAAATTGGCTTGTGTATGTCGATAGCGTGCAAAATCGTATGTATAAGAATCTTATTTTATTTTCTGAAAATGGTTTTGAGGGTGATACTTTTATTATCGCGCAATCGGGTAAGACAAGTAATAATCAAGGGCTTTTTGAACTTCATTTAACGCAAGGCAGCGCATATTTTGCCGCTCCTGAAGAGATTAAAAGAGTCGATTATGAGGAGATGAGTGTGCGGCAAAATGTGGGAGAACCACAACTTAGGGGCTATGATTTATTTGAGTATTGGCACGATGCGTTTTATTCTAACACTACTCAAAAATCGCGTAAGCTTACTCAAGCTATTACTGTATCATTTTTTCCTTTGGTTTCACTTTTTTTTGTTCCACTCTTTGGTATTGCTAATCCTCGCTTTAGCTCTAATAAATCATATTTTTATGTTATTGCTTCAGTAGCAATTTATTTTATTGCTGTATATATTGCCTCAGAGCATTTTCCACTTACAGGTATGGTATTGATACCACTTGTGTGGTTCGCTTTGGGCTTTTTTTTGTATAAAAAGTTTATTGCTAAGTTTTATTAATGCACACTTATAAAGCCGTGATAGCTTATGATGGGAGCGCATTTAGCGGATTTGCCTTGCAAAAGCATAAAAAAAGTGTGTTGGGTGCATTGCAAGAGGGTTTAGGACGTGTAGGGATTAGCGGGGAGATTCTAGGGGCTTCACGCACAGATAAGGGTGTGCATTCCACAGGGCAGGTGATTAGCTTCAAAAGCTCACATTTGCATCGATATGAATCTGCCTTCTTGCTCTCACTTTTAAATGCAAAGCTTTATCCGCATATTATGATACGCTCACTTAAAAGAGTGCCTCATCATTTCCACCCTCGCTTTGATGCCAAATGGAGGGCATATCGTTTTTTACTCTCTCCCACTTTTCCTCCTCCTTTTGCCTCATCTTATGTGACACATCAAAAAATAGGCGATATGGCACGTTTTATCGCTGCTTTGCATTGTTTTAAAGGGGAGCACAACTTTTTGTATTTTAAAAAAAATGGCTCTTTTACACAAAGTAATGTGCGGACTATCTTTGATATAAAATATTATCGCTATAAGAGTATAGATGTCGTGTATGTGCGGGGGAATGGATTTTTGCGTTCACAAGTGCGGCTTATGGTAGGCGCGGCTTTAAGCGTGAGTAGAGGAGAGATGAGTATGCAACACTTGCAAGAGCAGCTTTTAGCACAAAAGCAGCATTATGCTTACCCCATCTCACCACAAGGCTTATATCTTTGCGGTGTGGGGTATGATGAACTTTGCTCACACTCTTTAGGTTTGTGAGAATATGTAGTTTGTGTAGATTAGATATTATAAGTTGTTATGCTAATAAGGCTTGAGAAAAAAATATTTTTATATTATCGTCTTTTACAATGGGTAAATATGAGTAGGGGTTATAGATAGACTTAGGATTCTAAACCTTAAAAACCCACTTGATAACCAAATGAAGTGCGATGATAAGTGCGTCCTTTAGGCGCAACAAAAAGCTTTGCTTTGAGTTGCAAGACCCTTGCGGCACAAAGTGCAACAGCAAGGGCATAATAGATTCTAAACCTTAGAATCTCACTTGATGAAATCCCGCAAGGGCAAAACAAGGCGAAATTGGAGTTTTGCTTTATCCCTCAGGTGGAAATAAAAGGCTTAGCTCTTTATGTTCAAGACCTTTTACAAGTTTGGATTAGCACTCCGAGCAAATGCGGCGATTACATCGCAATAGCAAAGGGATAATAAAATAGAGAATCTTCATCTATCCTTTATCTACACCTTCTCCCATATACAGCCAGAGGGGGTATCCATAATCTCAATACCTTGATTCTTTAGCTCATCGCGGATTGTATCAGCTAAGGCATAGTCTTTTGCCTTTTTGGCTTCAAGACGCTTGGCGATTTGTGATTCTATATGTGCTTTTGTCGCTTCATCAAGCCCAAGTTGGAAGTAGCTTTGTGCCACCTTGCCACCTAATCCTAGTAAAAACTCCACGCACGCAAGATTTGCCCTAATGATTTGCTTTTGGGCTTTGTCCTTTGGATTCTTATCAAGCATATCATTGCTATGAGAGAGCATATCTTCAATAATGCTAAGTGCCTTTGAAATATTATAATCATCGCTTAATGCCCCAATGAGTGAGTGTAAAAAGGCTTTATCGGCATCTTTTGTGATGGTTTTAAGCCTAGAGAGATGGCTTAAATCCTCTGTGTGATTACCCTCTGTGTTTGGATGAGCAGATTCTATACGTTTTTTTAAGCGATAGATCTTGTCTAATCGCTTTTTGCTTTGCAATAAATCCTCTTCGTTAAAATTGAGTGCCAAGCGATAATGCACCCCTAAAAGATAATTGCGCAGAATCTCGCCATCATAGGTTTTGAGCGCGTCTTTGATAAAAAAGCTATTGCCAAGTGATTTGCTCATTTTCTCGCCATTGATATTGACAAAGCCATTGTGCAGCCAATATTTAGCAATCTCTCGCCCTGTGGCGCAGCGTGTTTGCGAGGCTTCATTCTCGTGATGTGGAAAAAGCAAGTCCGCTCCACCGGCGTGAATATCAATCGCATAGGGCTTGTCTTTATAGGCAAGATATCTTTCAACCATCGCCGAGCATTCTATATGCCACCCTGGACGCCCATTGCCTAGAGTGCTTTCATAGGCAATATCATCTTCGCCCTTGTAGCCTTTCCATAATGCAAAGTCATTAATCTCTAGCTTATCTTGTGCGTTTTGGATACGACTTTGATTGTGTGAATCTTCGCTGCGGTGGGAGAGTGAGCCATAAAGCGAATCTTTATGAATGCTTAGATATACATCATTATGTTCTCCTGTGTATGCATAGCCTTTAGCAAGTAAGGATTCTATCATTTCACATATTTGAGGGAGATTTTCCGTGGCTTTTGGCTCTATATCCGCACGTAAAACGCCCAGTGCCTCCATATCTTTAAGATATGAATGGATATATTTTTGACTGAGTTCATTTACACTCATACCGCTTTGGAGGGATTTTTTAATGATTTTGTCATCGATATCAGTAAAGTTTTTAACAAAAATCACTTCAAAGCCTAGAAAGATAAACAACCTCCGCCACAAATCAAAGGCTATGGAGCTTCGCGCGTGCCCTAAATGTGCATCATCATAAACCGTGGGACCGCATACATAAAGTCGCACTTGATTTTCACATATAGGCTCAAAAGAGACTTTTTGCTTTTTCGCGCTATCAAAAAGGGTAATCATACTAAATTCCTCACAAAAATATGAAATGTCTGCACAAAATCATTCACATAGGGCTTGAGCCAATATAAAAGTAAAGATTCTATACTGATAATGCCAATAAGGAGTAGCCACGCTTTTTTGTGGTTTATTATATCCAAGAATCGCTTGAAGCCAAAGATTCTAATGGTAAGAATAAAAAGCACAAAGCCGCTCAAACTCCCGCTTAATGCCAAGCCCATCGCACCAAAGGGGTGCATAAGGATAAGTGAAAATCCAACGCCACACAGCAAAGATATGGCTGAAATTTTTGCAGCTTTGCCTTGCATTTGATAGGAATAAAGCCACAGAGAGAAGATTCTGCTCAAACCAAAAGGCACTAAGCCAATCATATATGCGCTAAAAACTTGCGATACAATGAGCGTGTTTTCCGCGCTAAACTGCCCCCATTGGTATAAGAGGCTAATGATTTCAGGACTTAGCCAAATGCCCCCAACCACGCACATACAAAGCACAATAAACAAAAACCAAAATGATTTTTTTAGTGCTTTAAGGGCTTGTGCGTTTTGCTGATTTTTAATCGCTTTTGCGATGAGGGGGAAAAGTGCGGTGGATATGGCTATGGCAAAGATGGCTAGGGGGAATTGGAAGATTCTGTTTGCATAATAAAGTGAGCTAATGCTCCCCGCAGCAAGAAATGAGGCAAGCAGTGTGTCTGTAAAAGAGGCAAGTTGTGCAGTGGAGCTACCTAGCATAGCAGGAAAAAATTGTTTAAAAAAACTTTTTAAATCTTGCTTTGCTTGAGCAATCCGCACTTTTATCTTAGAATCTGTCTCTTTGGCGCTAAACCATTGCCAGAATTCAATCACGCCTACCCATAAGAGCTTAAAAAATCTTAAGCGATAAAGCGGATAAAAATGTAAAAGAATCTGCGCTATCCCGCCACATATCACGCCATAGCTTAGTAGATACACCACCTGCATAGAATCTTTATCGTGGGCTAAAAATAGGGCGGCTATCATTGAGAGATTTAAAAGTGCGGTGTTATAGGCATTGACCCAAAAGCAATTTTTGTATTGCAAAAGTGAGGAGAGGAAAGTAACGATAAAAACAAGCTCTAAATACCAAAAATTAATGGCTACGATGGGTTTAGCGAGGTTTATAGTCGCCTCATCAAAGCCATAGGCGAGGAGTTTGGTAAAAAATCCACTAAAGCACATCACAAACATAGAAAGAATAAGTATAAAGAATGCAAAAATAAGAAATGTAATGAGGGCAAACATTCCTTTCCTGCGACTATGGATAAAATTAGGCAAAAAACTCTGTGTGAAAGCCCCCTCACCAAAAACTCGTCTAAAGAGATTAGGAAGCTTAAAAGCAGCAAAGAAAATATCACTATATACACCTGCCCCCAGTATTTTCGCTGTGCATAAATCCCGCACTAATCCGGCAATTCGAGAGAGTAAAATCCCGCTGCTATTTGTTAAAAATGCCTTTTTAATCACATTTTACCTTGTTTTAAAGATGAAAAGTTGTAGAATTATAGCTATAATAGACAAATTTTAAGCTATGGGGTGTTTATGCAACTCTTTGAACCAGTTTCTATAAAAGCCTGCACTGATGTCAATGTTGAGCTTAAAAAAATATGCGATACCTATGCGATTGAAGAGCAAATGGTAAGCTTTGATATATTACATATTAACACACTCTATCGTGGCGAGAAAAAGAAAGACTTTAATATGCTCTCTAAAGAGGAATGCACGAAGATTCTGGGAAATGAAGCACAATATAATGACAATACCTTTGAGATTAGGCAAGTGTATGACATTGTCTTGCGTGGGATTAAAGAGGGTGATTTAGCCCCATTTGTTGCGCTGCATATGGATAGCGAATGCTATGAATTAAGCTTGGAGCTTAAGGCGGGTTTAGAAGTGTGTGATGATGATGCATTTTTTAATGAATTATATGCACAAATCACACGAGAGAAGATTCGCCAGCATATTATCATAAGGCTTTTTGACAAGGATACCCAAGAAGAAATCCAATCCCTTAAAGAATTGCTCAATTCTCTCTCTATTAGTGGCAAGATAGAATCTACGCGACGTATAGTAATTGCAAAAGCAGGAGGGTTTATCCCAAATGTGGATTGTGCGTTTAAATTTGTCCTTGAAGATGAATGGAATGCCTCACACGAGCAGCGGTTAGAATTTGCCTCATATGCGGCAAAAAGTGGTGATTTAGTGGGTTTAAGTATGAAAGCACAAGAAGGTATGAGTGGACGTAATCTTAAAGGAGAATATATCCATGTAAAAAAGCAAGAGGCTGGGATACCAGAAGTGAAACTACGATTCAAAGAAAGTGATTTTAGAAGTGAGGATACACAAGAGGCAATAGCGTATTATGCCTTACAAGATGGCTATGTCGCCGTAGGGGAAGGAGAGCTAAGAATCCTTACGGATTTTAACTTCCCTGAAGTAAGTTTGCGTAAAAATGGTTCATTGCTTGGAGGGGATAAAAAAGGTTTTATAGTAGAAGTGGCTTGTACAGATTCTAATGTTGATGCTATAGGTGCGGGTATAGTGCTCGAGGCAGAAGAGGTTAAAATCTATGGGAGTGTTGCAGAAAATGCAAAGGTGATAGCAAAAAAGGTAGAGATTAATGGACAAACCCATCAAAGTGCTACCATAAAGGCTGATGAAATCAGTATTGATATGCACAAGGGTTTGGCTATTGGGGAGAAAATCCATATTAATCGTTTAGAATTAGGTGAAGTAGATGCTCAAAAGATATTTATTGAGCAGGCTAATGGAGGGAATGTAATGGCTAGGGAGGTAGAGATTAATAATCTCCATTCACATACTAAAATTACTCTATCTCATCAAGTGCATATTAAAAATATGAGTGGTGGTGAAAATCGTTTTATGATTTCTTCTCGAGCTTCTTCAAAAGAAAAAGAAGGAGTGCAGCATATTAATGCTCGCATTAAGGAAAATATTCAATCAATGAATACCATTTTGAATGTGTTGAATAAAGACTTAGCCCTTGTGCGTAAAACAAAGCCTGTGGTGGAAAAGATTAAGGTCATTATGGAGGAAAATAAACGTAATCGTAAGCCTAATGAGCGTAATATCACTGAAAGTGTGGCGCAATATGTGGTATTGCTACGTCGCACAAAATATTTGAAAGATAGACTACTTGTTTTGCAAGAGGAGAGCAAAAAGCTCAATGCTCATTTAGAGAAACTTGATAAGCAAACGCAGAATGCCATTATTATGCTTGATGTGCCTTGGCAGAAAGAAAATGAAATCACTTATGAAAGCTTTTTCCCTGAAGCAAAGGATATGCTACTTATTAATGATGGTGAGGAGACATATATAGGTATTAATAAAGAACAACTTAAGTTGCAAAAAATACCACGTGATGAGTATGAAGACATTAAGGAGTAGAAAGTGATTGTTGGGTTAAGGGGTGTTGTGTATAAATTGGAGCCAATGTTTGTTGAAATTGATGTAGGAGGGGTAATTTATGGGGTGCAAATGTCTCTTAATGCCACTTCTGCATTAAGGGCAGAGATAGAAAACAATCCGCAAAAAGAAGTAAAAATTATCTGTGCATACATTATACGCGAGGACGCGCATTTGCTTTTTGGCTTTATGGAAGAAACGGAGCGAAAAACTTTTGAGCGTTTAATTAAAATAAATGGCGTGGGTCCAAAGGTGGCATTAGCTATACTCTCTACCTATACCCCTGCGCATTTTGCTAATATTATTGCCAATAAAGATATTGACGCACTCAAAAAAGTACCTGGTATTGGGCAAAAGGGTGCGGGGAAGATTATGGTAGATGTGGCAGGATTTTTTGCAGAATTATTACAGAATCAGCAAAGCACTCTCAAGCACGAAGCCTTTTTGGCGTTGCGCTCACTTGGATTCAAAGAAAGTGAGATTAATAAGGTGCTTGAGAGTGTGAATGCCTCTAGCGTGAGTGAGGCTGTCAGGGAGGCTCTTAAACGATTAGCTTAAGTCAAAAAAGGTTTTAGAATGCTGCAAACATTTCGCTCTAAAGTGCTTTTTACATTGCTGCTATTCATTATTATTTGTTTTAGCGTGCTCTATGGCATTATTTCTTTAGGCTATCAAAATATGGCTGTCAAAGAAGGTAAGAGAAGTGCGCAAATGCTTGGAGATTCTATCTTTCAAACAGTGCGTATGAGTATGAATATAGGCACGAGAGAAATGATTGATGCGGGACTTGCTAATGCAAGTAAGATACCCGGCGTGCTTCATCTTAAGATTCATAAATCTCAAAATGTGATTGATTTGTTTGGTATGGCAGATAATGTAAGTGATGACCCAAAAGTGATGGAGGTATTTGCCAACAAAACAGCCCAATTTGCAGAAGTATATGAAGGCAATACACATAAAGTAGCGCTCTTAAAGCCATTAATCGCTGATGAATCGTGTATGACCTGCCATCAAGATGGTATATTGCGAGAAGGTGATGTGTTAGGTGTTCTTGAGCTAAAAATTTCCACAGAAAGCTTTTATGAGCAAATTGAAGTAAGCGAGAACTATCTTTTACTTACAATGATTGTAGCGGGAGTGTTAATGCTCTTAGGATTGTATATATTTTTTGAAAAAGAGCTTATAAAGCCTCTTAATCGTTTGCGAGATATGGCAAAGGAGCTTACTGAAGGTGGAAGCGGAGATTTAACCAAACGTATTGCTATTAAGAGTAATGATGAGGTGGGTATTACCTCAGGCTATGTGAATAAATTTATTCAAACCATTCAAGAGACTATTTCTGTGAGTAAGCGCGTGAGCGAAGAGAATATGCAAACTTGCAGTGGACTACTTGATATGTCAAATGTGCTGTCAAAGAATGCTGATGAGCAATTTGAGCTTGTTGATAAAGTCAATGCTTTAGCCCATAGCGTCAGCGAAAAACTAAATAATGCTGAAGAAATTGCCAATGCTACCGGAGATGATATAGCCCAAACAGAAGCAATTTTAGATGAATTTGTAAAGAACTTGCAAGATTCTATTAACCTTATTACCCTCTCTGCTCAAAATCAGCAGGGGATTTTAGGAAGTGTTGAGGAGCTTATAGAGCATACAGAGCAAATCAAATCGGTGCTTTCTATCATTAGTGATATAGCCGACCAAACCAATCTCTTAGCCCTTAATGCCGCTATCGAGGCAGCTCGTGCAGGAGAGCACGGGCGAGGCTTTGCGGTGGTGGCTGATGAGGTAAGGAGGTTAGCCGAGCGAACACAGAAATCTCTTAGTGAAATTGCTACAAATGTGAATCTTGTAACCCAGAGCGTTGATAATGTAGGAGAGACAATTAAAGAGACAACAAAAGATATGGCTCATATTGCAGATAAGACAGCGCCGCTTATTGATGAAGCACATCACACACATAAAAAGCTTGATACGACAAAGCAAAATTCCATTTGTCTTAAAGATATTAATATATCCATTGCTCAAAGCACCAAAGAACTTGCGGAGATGATGCAAGAGATTGTCAAATCTTCAGAATCTACCCAAAGTGTGGGGCATAATGTCCAAAAAGTAGCCAATGATATGTCCCAAAAAGTAAAGGAACTCAATAATGCTATTATGAAGTTTAGAGCCTAAATGCGAATGTATTATATAGATTTTAAAGCGCATTTTGGGGCTATCCCTTCCTTTCTTCTGTGGATAGAATCTCGTTTGAAACCTTATGTTACTTGTGTGGATAGTTTTGAACTTGTATTGTGCGAGAGTCTGCATAATATCATCGAGCACCACATTATACGTATAGATAAAATGCACCTTTTTACTAGAGATAAGGCACCATCATATATCACTCATAAGCAATTTTTTATATCTTGCACGCTTTATATAAGGGCTACGCATATATTGATTATATTTTCATATCCTTTTAAGCCTTGCTATCATTTTGTCAAAACACCCATACAAAGGGTAATTGGGGGTAGGGGGAAGCGTATAATGCGATTTTATAAAGCACAATGGCGGACAAAAATACATCATAGCAAATCTATGGCTGAAGTAAAAATTCGCTTTCCACTAGAAAAGCCTGGTTTAATCTCTTACAAAGAAGCTTTGCTATAATATATTTTCGCACAAAGGATAGAGATGGCGTTAAATATTGAGACTATCAATGATTTACGAGTGATACGAAGCGTAGGAAAACTAAAGAGTTATGATGCGTTTTTGACCTTTAAAATTGAGCTTGAGAATCTTATTCCACAATTTGTAACAGAGGATAATATATTACGTATTTATTTTGTCGGAGCTTATCCGCTAAGTTCTTATATGTTTGGATATTTATTTAAATTAAGAGATGTCGATAAAATGCAGATTGAAATTGTTGTTGATGATTTGCGATTGTTTATGCTCTTTGAGGAGGTAGATATGGTCGATGAATTTAAAATTAAGATTATGGAGGAATAGGTTTGGAATATAGTGTGTGGAATAGAATCTATGATTATATAGACCCTATTGCCTTTGAATTAGGGGGCATAAGTGTGCATTGGTATGGCATTATGTATGTGAGTGCTATGCTCATTGCACTTTTTATTGCAAAAGCTTTTGTAAAATATCGCAATGAGCGCTTTCCTGTTACACAAGAGAATCTTGATAGCTTTTTTATTTGGGTGGAAGTGGGTGTGATTTTAGGTGGACGTATCGGTTATGTGTTGATTTATTCACCGCAGCGGTGGGAATACCTCATGCAGCCTTGGCAGATGTTTAATCCCTATGTTGATGGGGTGTTTGTAGGGATTAGCGGGATTAGTTATCACGGCGCGGTAAGTGGCTTTGTGATAGCAGCGATTTTATTTTGCTATCTTAAAAAACAGCCTTTTTGGGTATTTATGGACCTCTCCGCTATTTCTATTCCATTAGGCTATGTGTTTGGACGTTTGGGAAATTTCTTTAATCACGAGTTGTTTGGACGCCTCGTGTCAGAGGGGAGCTTTGGGAAAAGCATAGGCATACTTGTCAATGGAGAGTTACGCTATCCTAGTCAGCTTTTTGAAGCCTTTAGCGAGGGGATTGTAGTCTTTGTTATCCTTATATGTTTGCTACGTTTCATAAAGAAGCCCGGTTTGCTTCTTGTGGCTTATGCGGCACTTTATGCTATCGCGCGATTTGTGTGTGAGTATTTTAGAGAGGCAGATGTGCAGATGGGCTATTATGCGTTTGGCTTATCAATGGGGCAGATTTTAAGCCTCGTGATGCTAACTATAAGTGGCTTACTTTTGCTTCTTATATACATACAAAAGCCCTCTCTCCCGCCATTGCCTCAAGGCATAAAGCAGCGCAAACATAGCAAACAAAGAAGGCAAAAATGAGTTTAAAAAGAGCCTACGTATTGCTTCTTTGTGCGGTTTTGGCTGAAGTATTAGCTACAACTTTGCTTAAAGGCACTCTCACGGAGGGATATAGAATCTTGGGCATTATAGGTATGTATGTGCTGCTTGTCCTCTCTTATTATTTTATGGCACTTTCACTCAAACGCCTCTCTATCAGCGTAGCCTATGCAATTTGGGAAGTGCTTGGCGGGATATGTGTGGCACTCATAGGGATTTTTTACTTTGGCGAGACACTCTCACTCTATGAAAAATTAGGGATTTTACTTGCTCTTAGCGGGATTTTACTCATTAATTACGCAGAGATAAAAAGTACAGATTCTTACAAAAAGGAAAATGATGAGTGACTTACTTAATCGCAAATTACTTGCTTTGCTTTGTGTCTTAATCGCTGCGTTGCTTGATATTGGGGCAAATTTGCTTTTGAAAAAATCGCAAGGCTTTACACATAAGGGCTATACTACAATGTGTATTTTAATGGTATGGGCTGCTTTTAGCGTTTTAGCCATTAGCATAGAAGTTTTGCCTTTAAGCGTAGCTTATGCGACTTGGGGCGCGATAGGTATTATTGGCACGACATTAGGAGGCTATATATTATTTAAAGAGCGATTAAGCACTCTAGGATATATAGGCATTGTTATGGTAGTATGTGGCGTGGTATTATTGCATTGTGAATCTTAGAGTGTGGAATTGAAAGGAGGAGAGAATGCTTGATGAGAAATTAAGCCTTACTGCGCTAAAGGCAAAAAAGGGTGTGGAGAAAATCACAGCTATTACGGCTTATGATGCATTGATGGCGAGTATTTTTGATGGGGAAGTTGATGTGATTTTAGTAGGGGATAGTCTTAATATGAGCTTTGGAGGGCAGAGTGATACTTTAAGCTTAAGTATGCAAGAGATGATTTATCACACAAAAGCCGTGTGCAGAGGCATTAAGCATTCTTTTGTCATCGCGGATATGCCCTTTGGGAGCTATACCACTGCAAAAGTAGCTCTCAAAAACGCACTAAGATTCTATAAACACACCTCCACAGATGCTATTAAACTTGAAGTAAGTATGGAAAAACTCCCTATCATCAAGGCATTATGCGATGAAGGGTTTGCAGTGATGGCACATATCGGGTTAAAGCCGCAATTTATGCGCTTTGATGGAGGATTCAAAGTCAAGGGTAAAGATAGCGCACAAAGCACAGAGTTGGTAGAAACAGCTTTAGCTATGCAGGAAGTCGGTGCGTTTGGAATCCTCATTGAGGGTGTGAGTAAGCCTTGTGGAAGTGCGATTACAGAAGCCTTAAAGATTCCTACCATAGGCATTGGCGCGGGGGTAGAATGTGATGGACAGATTCTCGTATGGAGTGATGCGTTTGGATTTTTTGATAGCTTTAGGCCTAAGTTCGTGCGCCGCTACTGCGATGGCAAGGCAATGCTCAAAACGGCTATAAAAGCGTATGCTAATGATGTAAAATCTTTAGCCTTCCCAAGCGATGGGGAGAGTTACTCATAATGGAAAAAATTGCCCTTGAAAAGACAGAGATTCAAAGTAAAAGTGATACGCGAGAGACAAATCGTATCGTTGAGGTAGAGAAGTTTAACTTTGAAGCCACACAAGAATCCTCTTTGCGTCCAAGCGTATGGGAAGAATATATTGGACAAGAAAAGATCAAAAAGAATCTCAAAATTGCCATTGAAGCGAGTAAGAAACGTGGTGAGTGCTTGGATCATATTTTGTTTTTTGGACCACCCGGACTAGGTAAGACGACACTAAGCCATATCATCGCTCATCAAATGGGAAGTAGTATCAAGGTGAGTGCCGCACCTATGATTGAAAAAGCCGGTGATTTAGCGGCGATTTTAACCAATCTTAATGAAAATGACATTTTATTTATTGATGAGATTCATCGCTTAAGCCCTGCGATTGAGGAGATTCTCTACCCGGCAATGGAAGACTTTCGCCTTGATATAATCATTGGCTCTGGACCTGCTGCACAAACTATAAAACTTGATATTGCCCCTTTTACGCTTATTGGTGCAACAACACGTGCAGGTATGCTTTCAAATCCTTTGCGCGATAGATTTGGTATGAGCTTTCGATTGCAATTTTATGAGGTAGAGGAACTTGCACGTATCCTTTGTATCGCCGCAAAAAAACTCAAAAAAGCACTTTCACAAGATGGTGCAAATGAGATAGCCAGACGTTCAAGAGGCACACCTCGCATTGCTTTGCGATTATTGCGTAGGGTAAGGGATTTCGCCGAGGTGGGAATCTATGCTAAAGAGGGAGAGATTAGCCTTGAATGTGTGCGATATGCGCTTAATGAGCTTGGGGTCAATGAGCTAGGCTTTGATGAGCTAGATTTACGCTATTTGCGTATTTTAGCACAGGCTCAAGGCAAACCCATAGGGCTAAATACCATCGCAGCAGCTATGAGTGAAGATGAGGCGACTATTGAAGATGTAATAGAGCCTTATTTGCTGGTCAATGCGTATTTAGAACGCACAGCAAAGGGACGAGTGGCTACTGCTAAGACTTATGAGCTTTTGCAGATTCCATCAATTACGCAAAAAACATTGTTTTGAGATTTTGAAATGCTTTTATAGCTCGCGGTTTTACCATAAGCCAAGAATGTTGTAAGTGTGCGTTAATACATAATGTAAATGCGGCAAAAACGTAGTTTTTAGTAAGGTGCGGTGGCAAAAGAATAAATAGTATAGATTCTCTATTTTCCCCACAAGTGAGGTATATCCTCACTTGCATAAAATAAATCGCACGATAATGCTAACCTCTTAAAGCATCGTAGAGGTGGGGGGATATATAAGGGGGAGTGAGACATATATTGCCGAGCAGACCTTGCGGTTGTGGTTTCATTCCACGCGAAGTAAGACCTTTGCGGCGATTATGTCATAACAGCAAAGGCATAGATAGAGACTTTTACTCAAAAAAACACAAATTTGTTTATTGAGACAAAAATTAAGGGATTTTACAGGTATAGAGTAGAGGGTAGTGATAACTACCTGTATATACCTTTTTAAACAATGAAATAAGCCTATCTCTTGTGGTAGATATTATGCGAGTTATCCTATAGTCTTTCCTATGGCTTAAGATTTTAAATGTACTTCTTCCTTTTAGGAGCTGCATAGGGACTTTTGCTTTAAATTGTAAGCTTTGAATATGCTTATTTGTATCAAAAAGATAGTTTTTCTATAAGCAAAAATAATAAAATACCCGTAATGCCTGCTAATACGCCAGCTAGGGCATCATCACCCACTACACCTAGCCCTCCTTTGCATTCTCTATCAATTCTACCAATGAGTGAGGGCTTATAAACATCAAAGATTCTAAATAGCACAAAAGCCGCAAGAATCTCTATTAGCCCAAATCCAATCATTGACATAGCAATCCATACGCCCACTAGCTCATCAATCACTATACTTTTATCATCGTGTGTATTCGTGCGCTCTTCATATAAATCAATATGCTTGATTGCCACAAGCCCTATGAAAACACTAAGTAAAAACAAACTCTCTTGCGAATAATACAAAATGGGCGCACCTAGTATCGTAGCAAGTGCGCTTCCTGCCGTTCCAGGAGCCTTAGGAGAATAGCCACTATAAAAAAGGCTTAAAAACAAATCTTTGATAAGCTTATGGTTTTTCATTGTTTAGGCTTGGGGAGTGCTTTTGTTTTTGCGGATAATGCCATATTTCTTACGTTTCTCCCATAGGCTCTTGCGACTCATACCAAGCTTTTTGGCTAGTTCAATATCAGGATAGCGATTTTCGTATTTGCTAATAATGAGTTTTTCATATTCTTTTACAGAGAGAATCTCCCCGCCTAGCTCCATATTGTTGGTCTGACGGGTGATATCAATCACTTGAGGAAAGGCAATTTTTTCACCCGAGACAATAGAGACAATTACATTGTATTTGAGGGCTACTTCTAAAAAGTCCTTTCGCTCACTCTTTTTGAGCTCTTCAAGATTGGTAATGTAATAGATTTCGTTTTTCTTTGGTGGCACACGAAAAATACTTTTCCACATCTCTTCTTTAAGGGAATAAAAATGAAATTGTATATGTTTTTCCCGTGCGTATCGCATAGCATAAATATCTGCCCCTCGTTGGGCATTGCTCTTAATCACAAAAGGAGGATTGTATAAAAATGGCTCTGGTGTGCCTAGCTCACGCTCAATGAAACTAAAATAATTTCTATAAAATCCAATCTCTTCATTGATCTCTCGATAGGTTCTATAATGTGTAATCTTGCGTATCAATTCATCTACAATAAAAGGCTTCACAATATAGTCTGTAACGCCATTACGCAATGGCTTAATCACTGTATCATCATTGATATATGCAATCATCAAAATAATAATCGCCTGTGGATATGCCTTGCTGAGTTCAGTATAGCCTTCATTAATGGTGCCAAATGACGCGAGAATCACATCATAATGGTCTTTTTGCACCTCTTTGAGTGAATGGGCTATGATACACTCCAAACGAGAATCGCTTAACTTATTAGCAATGCTTTGTGCCAAGTAAATTTCATTTTCAATAATTAACACTTTCATACGCACTCCTCTTTATGATAGATTTTATTCATAATTCCTCCTTTAATATAAAATGCCCCCAATGGACAAATCCCATACTTACTTGTGCTTGAGCGCATACACCCTCTTTACGCCCTACAAAACCTAAGCCCTCTGTCGTGGTCGCCTTGATATTAATGCGGCTATGAGGCACTTGCAAAATATCTGCTATACATTGACGCATAGATTCTTTATAGGGAGCGAGTTTTGGAATCTGCGCCATAATACTTATATCTGCATTATGTAGCTCATACCCGACACTTTGAGCAAAGGTATAAATTTGCTTTAAAAGTATTTTAGAATCTGCCCCCTTATACGCCATATCTGTATCGGGAAACCACTGTCCTATATCACCTCCACCAATCGCACCCAAAATCGCATCACAAAGTGCGTGTAAGACAACATCTCCATCACTATGTGCTTTAAAGCCAAAGGGAGATTCTATCTTTATACCCCCTAGCCACATAGGTTTAGAATCTTCAAACATATGCACATCAATGCCCTGTCCTACAAATGTTTTTGAACTAGGGGGTGCGAGTTTAGCAATATGAAAGGATAAATCGCTGCCAAAGGTAATTTTATTCATCAATGGGCTGCCCTCTACAAAGGCGACTTTGCCACCTAAAGCGTGAATCGCTGAACTCTCATCACTAAAGTCTTTATTTTCATCTTTTAGCGCTTCTCTCAAAATGCTAACCTTGCTTAACTGCGGCGTTTGGATTAGCTTTATATCCTCTCTTTTAAGGTAATCACCTTGATAAAAAGTCGTATCAGCCACGCGCAAAAATGGCACAACGCAATCTATTGTAGAATCTTGGTTTATCTCATTTTCCATCATATCAAGCAAACCTTCAAGGGTATTCCATCGTGCGACATCGCTTACCAAAACAAAAGGTGTATCGACGCATTGCAAGGCATTACGCAATGATTGTGTACGTGTATTTCCTCCCTGCACGATATTGCAAGGTATAGAGAATCGACTTTTTGCTTCTATATGTTTAGGACACATACTGCGCATATACGCATAATCCGCAGGTGAGGCAGTAATAAACACTTGATGAAAAGCATAGTGCAGTATTTTGCGAGTAGCCACAAGCCATAATGGCTCTTCATCTATGCGAAGCCACTGTTTTTTACAAGATAAATCCTTGCAAAACCGCGTAGAATCGCCCGCTGCCATCATAATGAGTGAAACTTTTTCCCAATCCAAGATAAATTCCTAAATAGATTTATTCAAAGTAAAGATATTATTTTAACACTAGAAAACAAAAAATAAACTAAAAATTGTTACTTAAATTCCCATATTGTTTAACTTTTTTTAAAGAATTTCTTTATATTTTGTAAGTTTCATTAGTATAACACCATACTTTAACAAACAAATTTACTTCATAAATAAAGGTTTTATATGAGAGCACAATGGATGCAAAAACGCACTAAGGATAGCATTCCCACACAGCTCTATTACGCAAAAAATGGCATTATTACAGAGGAAATGCATTATATTGCAAATATTGAGAATCTAGAGGCAGAGCTAATCCGCAAAGAAGTCGCACGTGGGCGGCTCATAATCCCTGCAAATATTAATCACAGAAATCTTGTGCCTATGGGGATTGGCATAGCCACACGCACGAAGATTAACGCAAATATAGGCTCTTCACAGATTGTAGAGGATATTGATGATGAGGTGGCAAAGCTACAAACAGCCATCAAATATGGTGCGGACACGGTGATGGACTTAAGCACTGGTGGGGATTTGGATAAGATTAGAGAGGCGATTATCAAATCTTCAAGTGTGCCTATTGGCACAGTGCCGATGTATCAAATCTTGCATGATGTGCAAAATGATGTATTAAAGCTTGATATTGACACTATGCTAGAAGTGCTGCGAAAACAAGCGAGGCAAGGAGTGAGCTACTTTACGATTCATTGTGGGTTTTTGCTAGAGCATATGCCTTTTGTAGCAAAACGCAAAATGGGTATTGTCAGTCGTGGAGGGAGCTTGATGGCTTCGTGGATGTTGCATTATCATAAACAGAATCCTTTCTATGAATATTTTGATGAGATTCTAAAAATCTGTCAAGAATATGATGTGAGTCTCTCTTTGGGGGATTCTCTGCGTCCGGGCTGCTTGGCTGATGCGAGTGATGAAGCGCAATTTGCCGAGCTAAAAGTGCTAGGCGAACTTGCACAAAGAGCCTATAATGCTGACGTGCAGGTGATGATAGAAGGACCCGGACACGTCCCGCTTAATCAAATTGAACGCAATGTGGAATTGCAAAAGCAATTTTGCAATGGGGCACCTTTCTATGTGCTAGGACCGCTTGTTACAGATATTGCTGCGGGGTATGACCATATCGCAAGTGCAATTGGGGCGTGTGTAGCTGCGTGGAAGGGCGTGGCAATGCTTTGTTATGTAACGCCAAAGGAGCATTTGGGACTACCTAATGCAAATGATGTGCGAGAGGGCATTATCGCTTATAAAATTGCCGCACACGCCGCAGATATTGCAAGAGGCAGAGTGGGTGCAAGAGATAGAGATGATGCGATGAGTGATGCAAGGTATAGCTTTGATTGGAATAGACAATTTGAATTAGCATTAGATGGGGAGAGAGCGAGAGAATTTCACGATGAGGCATTGCCCCAAGAAGTGTTTAAAGACGCGGAATTTTGCTCTATGTGTGGACCAAAATTTTGCAGCTATAAAATCACCCAAGATATTTTCAAAAACTATAAAGAGGGCGAAAAGCCACCCCTAGCTTCAAATCAATAAAAGGAGAAAATATGCCACAGCTTTTTGTCTGTCTCGTGCATTATACACAGCCATTTGAGGAAATCCTTAAGCGATTAGATGAACATCGCACTTATCTTAAAATGGGCTATGAAAAGGGCTTTTTACTTGCTTCAGGTCCTAGAATCCCAAAAGATGGCGGGATTATCATCGGTAAATTTGCAAGTAAAGATGAGGCAATAACCTTTTCTCAAAATGACCCTTTTACGCGGCACAATCTCGCGCGATATGAGATTCTCACATTCGAAGTCGTGCTTCACGCGGAGATTCTAAAAGATTTTTTACAAGACTAAGAAACTTTAAGAACATAAACCTGCTGAGGCAGCCTAAAGATATTGCCCTTATTGCTTAGAGTATGGCTTATACCTATGTATTGCAAAAGATATGCTCCTAAGCTTATAAGATTGTAATGGGGTATATAGAGCTATAATGTTTACTTTCAAAGAGAATTTCATATTGTGAGAGCGATGTATTTGCTATTTTATCATCAATAAACACATCACCCAAAGCCACAAAAAGCAGAGATAGCGCTTTTTGTGGCTTCAATTCTATCTCCCCTTCAATAGAGATAAAAGTGTATAATAGGCTGCATACGCCCACTGATTATATCCACTATCATAAAATCCATAGAAATGCACTTTTGGTTTTTGTGCTGATGTAGTAGCATAGTCGGTAAAAAATGCAATGCCACTTCGTAATTGTGCATTTGAATCTTATTAAAACTATAATAATGTAAGCTTTGGGGTAATATATTAAGAACAAAAATAAGAGCACATAGCGTGTGAATACACTTTGTGATGATACTATGCAATATATGTTCTTTGTAGAGATTCCAGAAAAAGAGCATATATAAGCACTTTAGCACATTTGCAGGGACAAAGTAGTGAAAACTTGCCATACCTAAAATAAAAAATGCTACAACATAACATAAAGCAATGCCAAGTATGCTATCCAAAATACTGCTATGCTATCGCCCCTACGGACTATGTGGTAGATTCTATAAACACACATAAGCGGAAGCAATATGTCTACAAAAGGAAAGGCAAAAAGTAATACCATCAAGCTGCGTAATGGAGAAAACACCCCCCCCCCCATAATTATAATTTATTCATTTCTCACTCCTTGTGTATATTTAAAACTCTAGCTTATTATGCAGCTATCAACCGCAAGAATCTTTGAGGTGCTTTGACAATCTCACTCGTTTTCAAGTATCTTTGTAAATTCATTTGGCTCTTTATTAAGGCTATCAATGTCGCTTGTAAGGTCTCTACCTATATCATCTAAACCTTGTAAAATACTGCCTACTCTCCCTGGATCCTATGCCCAAAGCTCTTAATTCTGCTTCATATTTGACAAATTCTTGCACCATTTGCGAATATTGCAAAATAGATTGAGCGATAGAGCGTATATCTATAACAGGTAAGTTTGCCTTAATGGTATTTATGCTTATGGATAATAATAAGCCTATGGTAAGTAATGCTCTTTTAGTATTGTTGAGGGGTTATAGCGTAAAATATAGGGAAATTGGAAGTTATTTACTCATAGGAATTTTATGGCAAGAGATTCCCTTGCCATAAAATTATTTTTGGGAACAATGTTTTTGATTGCATATGTAGTATAATTTGCATATTCTTCTTTGCCATTTACCACTCCTTTAGAAAATTTACTATTTTCAAAGAGAGCTTCCTCTTTTGTTGCCTTTATTATTATCCCATTCTCTTTTGTATTTTGTACTTAACCCATCTTTAAAATAGACTTTATTTATATCTTTCCTGTCTTTATCACTTTTATCTACTTCTAAGACATCGCTTATCCTTTCCTCCTGCTTTATTGGTGCAACTAAACACGCTCTCTTGTGTTGGGGTTGTGCCACCAAAATCCCTATTATAAGCATTATCAAATACACATACAATATCTTCTCGTGCGAGTTTATCCTCTCTACAACCTGCTAAGAGCATTACTACTGCTCCACTTAATAGAATCCTTTTTATGCTCTTTCCTTTTGCGTTAAAATTAAACCAAAAGAGAGTGTCAAAAATAAAAAGGGTTTTTATGAAATTTTCGCTATTTAGCCACTTAATATTTATGTATCAATATGTGTTATATATTGGCAAATAAGCAATTTAGTATCCATAATAATATAATCCATAGGTTACAAAAATGCGGATTTTGGTTTTTGTGCTTGGGTGTGGGTAATCCTTATAGGCAATTTCAATTGTGCGCTTACTATTGCGATCTAAAAGCATATATTCACTCGAGACAATCACTTTTAATCCGCTAATATCGCCATTAGGGTGGAGGTAAAACTCCACTGCACTTACGCCCTGTTGCCCTAGCCGCGCAGCACTTGGTGGATATTGCAAATACCGCTGCGTAATGCGCCCTATATCTCGTAAATTATTCACTAAAAACTCTTGCTCAGCTATTCCATAATCCCCAAATTCCTCTCCATAAAGATCTTCAATATCTCTTTTGGTGATATGATCCACTCTTGGGAATTTTGCTAGAGCTTTGATATGGCTTGATGTGCTAACAGTGTTATCTTGTGGTGTTCTGCTCTTACCATCATAAAGGCTTAAAGATCGTAAGTCAAAGTTTTTCCCCATTTGCTTATTTATTTGTGATTTTGCAGATGGAGGAGCAGAAGGTGCGGGAGATGGCATATTGGGTTCTTGAGATTCTTGGGGGTATTCATTCCCTCCTAGAATTTGGAATCCCGCCACTTTCATATGTGGATTTTGCGATGCGCCTTTCTTAAACTGCATAGATTCAAAGCGCAC
This sequence comes from Helicobacter mastomyrinus, assembly GCF_039555295.1. NCBI lineage: Bacteria > Pseudomonadati > Campylobacterota > Epsilonproteobacteria > Campylobacterales > Helicobacteraceae > Helicobacter > Helicobacter mastomyrinus. The sequence continues at coordinate 1,648,271 of NZ_CP145316.1, forward strand.
AAAGAGTAAAATCAGTATAAGTATATGTATAATGGCAGAAATGAGCAGCCATAACCACAAATGTGAATGCCTATACCGCAAGATGATAGGGTATGTTTGCGCCATTATAGCTTATCGCTCTTATTGTGAAGATACTTAGAAAGCCGCTCTTGCTTTTGTTCTAAGAGTTTAGCAAATTGATCATCAAAACGTGACTTTTCCTCGTGAGTGATGTTTTGAGGAATAAGATAACGATCAATAAGTGTCGTGCTTGTCGCTCCAATGAGTATTAGATAACGATAACCATTTGATTGTATGGTGAGGATTCTATTTTTAGAATCTATATGCTTTTGGGAGATAACCTCTATCTTTGTTGGATCAAATACATCTTTTTTATACGCAAGGGTATCAAAATAGCTACTAAATTGTTTTTTATGCACGACATAGCGTTTGACTATCCATAATATTAACACTAAAAAAGCCATTACTCCAAGCACAGCTACATATCGCCACGTATCGAGCCCTAAATCATTTTTGAAGGGTAGTATATTCATTAGACTATCAGTTTTTATGTCTAAGATCGGAGGTGTAGGGGTAATAGGCTGCTGGATTATATTGATATTTGGAATCTGTGATGAATAAGATGTTTGCAGTAGTTTATCAATCTCGCTTGGAGGAGGAGTAACCCTTTGAAAAACAATTTTTAAAATATGAGGCGTTTTACTTACATTTACATCAATAAATCGTGTATCGCCTACACCAAGTATATAGAGGCTTTCTTGTATATTAAAAATCTGCACTTGGGTTATAAAAAAATTCTTAAAACTTTCATTATATGCTTTTGCCCCTAGATTTGGGAAGATTACGCCCTTATAGCCATCTTGTTGGGTAAGATATGGAGACTTCTCATATACACTAGAAAGGTTGAGAAAAATCTCTAATGTCTCACCCTTCTGTTTTAGCTCGATATTACGCACTTCTATATCTGCATAGAGCATTTGTATCATACATATATAACATAAAAATACAATATGCCATTTCATAGTAATATCCTTGCTTATTTTTTGAATCTACACTTGAAACTCACGTGTGAGATAATATACAATGGCATTTGAATCTAAAATCTCATTAATACGAATGGCAAGATTGCGCTCATATACCATCACTTCGCCTTTACCCACCATACGACCATTTACAAAAATCTCTATGCTTTCACCTGCAGGTTTCCCAAGATCGATAATAGAGCCTTTCTCAAAACGTAAAATCTCTCCTAAAGAAATTTTTGCATTGCCAAGTTCAGCATTGAATAACACCCCCATATCTAAAAGCCCACTATAATTTTTCATCATATCTTCAAGATATGTAGCGAGCTCTATTTCCTTAGCTGTATGGATACGTTGTTTATCTAAAATGCTTTCTCCCGCCATTGCAACTCCTTATCTTCTGTTTAATATGTTCGCCGCATATAAATACTGCATCGTCCTGCTCCTAATCGAAAATGCAGCCCCTTATCATAATTTTTAATTAGACGATGTCCTAAATAATCAGGCGTAGAGATATTAAAATTCTTTCCCACCTCTTGTGTCATCACTTTTGCTCTCCCTACAACAAGATTGGCTAGTTCCTTTGCCATATCTTCAAGTGTTTGCTCATCAGGATTCTCATCACTCAAAAACGCAGCACAAAAAAGTCGTAAAAAGGCTTTGTTGAAAATCAAAAATACATCATTATGTGTCCCAAGCATACTAATTTTGCTTAAATATCCCTTTTTAAGCGGCATAATAGAATCGCGAGGTGTCTTACTAATGCTATTTTGCACAACATCAAAAAAACTATTATGAATAATATCCATTGCTTACCACCTTTAATGTCGTAAAATGAAATGTTATGTATTATATAATATTTTGTCTCAAGCGGGCTTGAAGTTTGATTTGTTTTGACAAAATGCACTCACAAAACATTCTTCACACATCGGTTTTAATGCTTTGCACGTATATCGCCCAAACAGCACAAATGCTTGATGAAGCGTAGCAAGGTGTGTTTGAAACAAAAGTGTGAGTTCTTCTTCTGTTTGCTTTGCACTTTTTGCCCCGCTTAAGCCCAAGCGATGAGACACACGGAATACGTGCGTATCTACCGCCATATAATTTTGTTCTAAAAATTCTATTAGCACGACATTGGCTGTCTTTTGCCCCACACCTGCAAGACTCTTTAGCTCTGTTTGTGTCGTAGGAATCGCCCCATTAAATTCATTCATCACCTGATTTGCCATTGCCTTAAGATGTTTTGCTTTATTGTTAAAAAACGAAACAGATTTAATCAGTGCTTTTATCTCTTCTATATCCGCCTTTGCTAAGCTCTCTACATTAGGAAATGCTGCAAAAAGTGCAGGGGTAACGAGATTCACACGTTTATCGGTGCATTGAGCTGAAAGCATTACGCAAACAAGTAATTCATATAAATTATGATACACAAGCTCTGTTTTTGCATTAGCATAATGCTCTAAAAAGAGTGCTTTGATAGTCTGCACATCTTTTTTCTTGCATTTTTTAAATGTTGCTTTTGTTTTAGAATCTGCCATTACATAACCCCTAGCATTACTTAAGTGGCTCAACAATAATCATTTTTGCCTCATTGTCTCGCAAAGCCACCCGTGTGCCTTCAATCAGCACTGCCACTGCTAAACGCCCAATAGAATGGCTTAGCACCTGACATACTTTATCTTTTGTAATCCCAAAAGAGATAAATCTATCTCTTAAGGCTTCATCTTGTGTTTTGCAATCAAGAATCCTGCATTTACTTCCCAATGCACAATCATAGAGTGTCATAGTATATCCTTTACATATTTTTATCGTATTTTACACTATTGTGGTTATCGCTACTACATAATTTTACTGGTATGCGAGGTTGGCTTGTTGGATATCTCTCTCGTCCCCACCCCCACATTATTTTATAGAAAAAAGAAAATAGGATAGATTAGAGATTCTATGCCTTAGAAAATGAGTTTGCAAGTGTCGAGCGGGAGGGTATCCAACGAATACTTTGTGCGCATGATGAAATCCTACAAAGTAAAACTAAGGCAAAGCCTTAGTTTACAGGAAGTTTTACTTTGTCCTTGCGGCTTTGCCATTTATTAGGGGTAATTGCGGGTAATCTTACGACCCCTTTTTACAAGTGTGGATTAGCACCCCGTGCGAATGCGGTGCGATTCGCACAATAGCAAAGGCATAATGGATTCTATCCAAAAACAGCTTGTCCTATTCTTTCTCATCTAATGCTTCTTCCTCTTCTTGTGGTAGATTGGGTTCATTCAATAAGGAATCTAACTCTTTTTCCTCTAAAGCTGGCTGTTGTGTATCTATTTTTTGAGAATCTTGTTCAGGTTCCATAGGTGTATCGGGTATATTTATACTTCGTTCTTTTTCCGGTATGGGTAGGGATTCTACGCCTGATTCGAGCGCATTTGAAAGATTACCTAAAAAATTATCCACAGGCTTTAAGATTCTCCCTACCATTTCAAATGGGCTAAATAAAATATCCTCTGCCACACTCACTTCGCTCTTAGGGTTATCTAATGTGCCCTTCATTACAATCCCTGTGGCAAATTTCCCATCATCTCCCAAAATCACATAATCAAAAAGTGGAATCTTATCAATAATATCTGCTAGTCTTTTGAGTGTAGAAGCCTTAAGTACTACATCTAATTCTTTTGTATTAAGCTTTACTAATCCACCGCCCTCTACGTCAATAGAGCTACCTACTAAATCGATATTCTCAAGCACCAAAAATTCATTATTAATCATAAAATCTATTGTGCCTTTTTTGATTTCATAGCCATTAGCACCAAGTCCGGGCTTTCTAAAAGTAAGCAATGCTGGAATAGTATCAATGAGCGCTAAGATATTTTGCACAATAGATAAATCGTTATATGTTGTATTCTGCACACTAATTTGCCCTTTTAATGCCCCATCATTATAAACACCCTTAAAGTTAAAAAGCCCTCCGCTAAAAATATCTCTCTGCCATACTTGATTAAGAAATTTATCGCTAAAGTTACTTAGTCGTAAATTAGCCTGAGAATATGCCATATCGACATTTGCCACACCATTACCATAGGTAATATCCGCACGTATCAGACCATCGCGTATAGCTATAGATGCGAAGTCTGATGGAATCATATAATCTTGTAAATAAAAGTCCATATTAGCTGCTTCGACATAGGTAATATGAGGGGAGATATTATTTTTCTGCTCATAAGATTGCTTAGCCCTTAAAAATGCTTCTTGCTCCTGTCTTTGCTCTGGCGTGAGCGATTCTTTTACTTCATTTTCTTGATTGATTTGAGCAAGGAGAGGGACAGAGCTTGAAAACACCTCATCGATACGTAAGTTATAGCCATCTAATATGAGTTTGACAATATTGCCCTCTTTAATAAAACGAAATTTTTTATCCTGTGAGCCAATAAATATGCCCTTTGGGTTAATCACGCCTTCAAGTACATAATGTCTTAGTTTTTTTCCTGTTTTATCATAAAGGGGATATTTTAGATCCTCTACCTCTCCATTTATGGCAAATGTTTCAAAATCTTTGGTTTGTATTTTTATATAGCCCTTAGGGATTTCAAAAAAGCGTAACATAGGCGAATAACGATATATCTTAGCTATATCGCTTAATTCAAATATACTGCTATCGCCTATATTTATATTGAGTCCAAAATCAGGCAGAGTGATATTTTTATGTTCCCCACCAAGATTGCCTGTAAATGTAATTTTTTTAAGTTCATTGGCATCAATGTGTAAAATATCCTCACTCATACCTTTTTTAGAATCTTCATAAATAGCTTGAATAATCCGCTGTGTCAGTTCATCGCTTCCTTCGGGAATTTTAAGCGTCTCTATATTGTGGGTAAATGCAGTAGAATTAAGCGCAAACTTATCGATTAAAAAATTTCCATTTAATGTAGAATCTTGCAGATTCCATAACACATTCAATGTCCCCTGTATGCTTTTAGCATAATCAACTTTGGTATTGAGAATCTGTATATATCCTTGAGTGGCTTTATGTGCCAAGACAAGCTGTAAATTATGGAGTATAAGCCTTTGATTCCCTAGAACTAAAGTTGTATGTGGAGCACCAATATTGCCATTGAGCCATACATTTGTGCCTTTTTTGTTATTTTGCACATCGATATCAAGTTTAACATTTAGGGTAGAATCTACACTTCTTATAGGAAGCTTCACATCATATACTTCTAAAAGTTTGGCTAGCTCATCGCTAAGGGCTGCATTTTGTGAAGCAATAGAGATTTTAACCCCAAGCGGTTGTGTAAAGATATTGCTGATTGTAACGCTAGAATCCTCTAGGTTAGTATTTGCAAAAAATGGTTCTTTGGGTAAAAAATGCAAGTTCTCATCACGCATATATACGATTATACGTGTAGCTGTAATAGGCTGAAGATGAGGAGCAAGATATATTTTAGGAGATTCTATAGCTAAATCAAGCTCGAGTGTTTTTTGAAGTTTGGTAAAAAAATATTTATCAAATGTGCTTTGAAACCGCAAAGCGTGAAGTTTTAACACATCATAATGCACATTTTTAAAAAGCCAATCATTGAGTGTCTTATTTTTGAGCTTTGTGATAAAGGGCTTAATGCTTTCAAGATTATAAAGATGTGATGATGAAGCCTCCAAATCAATCTTATAAAAATCTGTAATGGCACGTATATAGAGAGTAGGCTGCTCTACATCATTAGTGGGTTCTTTAGGCGAAATAGCTATATCCATCTCAAGAGTTTTTTTTACACCTTGATAAGAAAGGTTGCCTTGTATTTGTATGCCAAATCGAATAATTTCAAGCTGTGTAATATGCAATTGTGTTGCTTTACTATCGTTTTCAACTGCAAATTTTGCTAGAACCTTTGGCGTGTTAATGCTATATTCCACCCCGTCATAATGCACACTGCGTTTATGATTATCATTTAAAACAATATTTTCTATATCAATTTGTTCAAAGTATGAAAGCACAAATAAAAATCGCTTAATCCAAGTAAGCACCTCATCAGCATTTATATCATCTTCTTCATCTTCCTCTTCTAATGCCTGAGAGGCTTGCAATGCTGAGAGATTGATTTCATTAATACTCAAAATCAGCTTGTTATTTAATCTAAGATACAATCCATCAATCTGAATCTTTCCAAGCGTGAGTGAAGGGCTATAGACACCATTGGAGAGAATCTTATATCCCATTACAGAGAGTGTAAGTACAATGCCCAAAAAAACAAAAATACTTGCAATATTTTTAGATTTTATTTTTATCATTGCTATAACCGTTTTATTTTATTTGCTTCAACCCGTGCAAACTGAACGAATACTAAATCTGCCTAAAGGCTCACTGAATAAGATTATAGCATACTTAAATGACAATGGAGGGCATTTCAATAAGCTCGATACGCTTTTTATCCATTTTTTAGGACAGCCTCAAAGTGGATTCATTGATATGAAAAATGAGATATTGCCTAAGGGTGCTTTTTTTAAGGCTCTTGTTAGCTCAAAGGCTGCGACAAAGGAAGTTACTTTGATTCCGGGTGAGACGATGTATTTTTTTATCCGCGTTTTAGCACAGACTTTTAATCTCTCCATTGGTGAGCTACAAACAGCCTACGACAAGTATTTTCCATATCCTGATGGCGTGATTTTCCCCGATACCTATCAGCTGCCTATTGGTATGAATGAAGATGAGATGATGCTCACTCTTTATGAAACTTCTATAAAAAAACACGAGCAGAATGCCATTAAACTCCTTGGAGCATATAATCAAAAAGAATGGTTTCAAAAAGTGGCAATTGCTTCTGTGGTACAAAAAGAAGCAGCAAATAATGAAGAAATGCCCCTTGTAGCTGCCGTAGTCTTTAATCGTTTGAAAAAAAATATGCCCTTACAGATGGATGGCTCTCTTAATTACGGGCAGTATTCACATAGTAAAGTAACACCCGAGCGAATCCGCAATGATACAAGCCCTTATAATACTTATAAATACAAAGGTGTGCCACCCTATCCTGCAGGAAGTGTCAGCTTACAGGCTATTGAGGCAGTTTTTAACCCCGCGCAAGTAGATTATCTCTATTTTGTGCGAGATAGAAACACAGGCACACATAAATTTAGTAAAACTTATGAAGAACATCGAAGCCATTTTTAATTTTTAATTTGCTTTTAAGTTAAATTGTTTCATAGTTAGCAAGTTAAAATTTTTGTTTAACTTTTATGTTTCTATAATAAAACAAAACAAATTTTTGTCTTTTAGGGAAAGAAGGAATAGATGTTCAATAAGGTTGGTATTGTAGGTGGTTCTGGCAATGTCGGCTCTCATATCGCGTTTTTAGGTGCAATGCGACAAGTTGCAAAAACATTCCTTCTTTTTAGTATTGATTCTCTTCATTGTAAGGGCGTTGGACTTGATATATCTCAAGCTGCAGCGATGTTTGATATTCCTGTGTGTGTTAAGGGTTGCGAATCTTATGAAGAGCTTGCAGATTGTGAAGTTGTTATTATCAGTGCAGGATTCCCACGCACACTAGATATGAGTCGTGATGATTTGTTGCTTAAAAATGCTCACATTATGCAAGAGATTGCCCAAAATATCGCTAGAGTAGCACCATCTGCAATGCTTATTGTTGTATCCAATCCACTTGATGTAATGTGTCTTGTGGCAAAGCAATGGAGCGGATTTGATAAAAGCCGTGTTTTTGGTATGGCAGGATTACTTGATGGGGCTAGACTTGCTTATGAGAGCAAAGCGATTCTTGATGACTTCAATAAACATATTGAATCTTTTGTGATAGGCGCACATAATGATGAGATGTTGCCGCTGTTGCGACACTCTATGTGTGATGGCAAAAGTCTTGATGAAATACTCACTCCAGCTATGCGCGAATCTGTATTAAAGGAAACAAAACAGGGTGGTGCGAAAATTGTCAGTTGCTACCAAAAAGGAAGTGCCTATTTTGCTCCTGCTAGTGGGGTGGTGAAAATACTTGAGCATCTTGCTACATCTAATGATGATACACTCGTATGTAGCGTATATACAGAGGGAGAATATGGTATAAAAGATATTTATATCGGGCTTCCGATCAAACTTGGCAAAAAAGGAGTAAAGCATATTGTAGAATTATCACTTAATAAGCAAGAGCAGGAAATGTTAAGTATTTCCGCACAGGGTGTTAAAAAACAAGTTGAGATTCTTAAAAATAACGGATTGTTAAAAGAGGGAATCTAAGATACGCGTTAATCTTAAACAAAAGAAAGGAAGGGAAAATGGGAATTAAAAAAGCACCGCAAAATGTGCCGGTATGGATTGATGAGACACGTTGTAAGGCGTGTGATGTATGTGTATCGCTTTGCCCAAGCGGAGTGTTAGGTATGAGAAAGGACGAACACAAAATTTTAGGCAAGATAATCTCCGTAGCATATCCAGAAAGTTGTATTGGCTGTAGGGAATGTGAGCTACATTGCCCAGATTTTGCTATTTTTGTCGCTGACAAGACAGAATTTACATTTGCTAAAGTCAGCAAAGAAGCGCAAGAGAGAGCGGCAAAAATCAAAGAAAATAAATTTATGGCAATATAATATAAGGAGAGAATATGCGTGAGTTAATTACAGGAGGAAATGAGCTTGTCGCACTCGCTGCGATAGAATCTGGTTGTCGGTTTTTTGGCGGGTATCCTATTACGCCATCAAGTGAAATCGCTCACGAAATGAGCGTGGAGTTGCCAAAAATCGGGGGGAAATTCATTCAAATGGAAGATGAAATCAGCGGTATTGCTGTGGCTTTAGGCGCTTCAATGACTGGTGTAAAGGCTATGACAGCCACATCTGGACCGGGCATTTCACTCAAATCTGAGCAAATTGGTTATGGCTTTATGGCGGAGATTCCGCTTGTTGTTGTTGATGTAATGCGTGGAGGACCCTCTACGGGATTACCCACACGTGTATCACAAGGTGATATAAATCAGGCTAAATCGCCAAGCCACGGAGATTTCTGCTCTGTTGCTATTGCTGTTGGGAATCTCCAAGAAGCCTATACGCAAACTATCCGCGCTTTTAATTTAGCCGAAAAATATATGACCCCTATATTTTTGCTCCTTGATGAGACTATCGGGCATATGCATGGTAAAACGCTTATTCCGGATTTTAAGGACATTGAGCCAACTATCTATAATCGCAGAGTATTCACAGGCGACCCTAAGGATTATCAGCCCTATGCAGTACCCCAAGATGAAGCTGCTATTCTTAATCCATTTTTTAAAGGCTACAAATACCATATTACAGGGCTTCATCACGGCGGAAGTGGATTCCCCACTGAAGATGAAAAACTCTCTCAAAACCTCATCGATCGACTCTTTAACAAAATAGAATCTCATATAGATGATATTGTTGAATATGAGGAATTTCAGCTTGATGATGCAGAAATTGTGATTATCGCTTATGGTTCTGTTTCTCTCTCTGTCAAAGAGGCTATTGCCAACTTGCGTAAAAATGGCATTAAAGTAGGGCTATTCCGCCCCATTACGCTTTGGCCTAGCCCTGCTAAGCAGCTTAAAGCACTGGGTGAGAAGTTCAAAAAGATTCTTGTTATTGAGTTAAACAAAGGGCAGTATAAGCAAGAGATTGAGCGTATTATGCAAAGAGATGTTACTTTCTTGGGCAAGGCAAATGGGCGCAGTATCTCACCCACAGAGATTATCACAAAAATCAAGGAGATGTAAGATGGCTTTTAATTACGAAGAATATTTGCGAATGGATAAAATGCCTACACTTTGGTGTTGGGGCTGTGGAGATGGCGTGATTCTTAAAAGTGTTATACGTGCCATTGACGCGCTTGGGTGGAATATGAATGATGTATGTATCGTAAGCGGTATTGGCTGCTCTGGGCGGTTTAGTTCGTATGTGAATTGTAATACCGTGCATACTACACACGGGAGGACAATGGCGTATGCCACAGGCATTAAACTTGCTAATCCTGATAAAAAGGTGATTGTCATCTCTGGTGATGGGGATTCTATGGCAATTGGGGGTAATCACACCATTCACGCTTGCAGACGCAATATCGATTTGAATCTTGTGATGATTAACAACTTTATTTATGGGCTTACTAATTCTCAAACTTCCCCTACTACACCAAAGGATTTTTGGACAGTTACGGCTCAATATGGCAATATTGACCCTAACTTTGACCCTTGCGAGGTGGCAAGCGCAGCAGGAGCGAGTTTTGTCGCAAGAGAGAGTGTGCTTAATCCTAAGAAGCTTGAAAAGGTGCTTATGGAGGGATTCACACATAAGGGCTTTAGCTTCTTTGATATTCATAGCAACTGCCACATTAACCTAGGGCGAAAAAATAAAATGGGAGAAGCGACTTCAATGCTCAAATGGATAGAATCTCGCATTGTTTCTAAAAATAAATTTGACACACTCCCGCCCGAAGAGCGCGTGGGTAAATTTCCCACAGGTGTGCTAAAACACGAAACAGACAGAATAGAATACACACAAGCCTATGATGGCGTGATTGCAAAAGCTCAAGCTAAAGCCAAAGGAGGAAGCACAAAATGATGCATCAATTACGATTTACAGGAGTAGGAGGGCAAGGTGTTCTCCTAGCGGGTGAGATTCTCGCTGAAGCCCAGATTAAAGACAAGGGCTATGGTGTTAAAGCAGCTACTTACACAAGCCAAGTGCGTGGAGGACCCACAAAGGTGGATATTTTGCTAAGTGATGAGGAGATTCTCTATCCTTATGCCAATGAAGGGGAAATTGAATTTATGCTTTCCACCGCTCAAGTGAGCTATGATTCCTTTAAGAGTGGCGTGAAAGAGGGTGGCGTGATTGTTGTAGAACCAAATCTCGTGCGCCCTAGTGAAGAGGACAAAAAGAAGTTTAAGATTTATGAAATCCCCATTATCACCATTGCCAAAGAAGAAGTAGGTAATGTCGTAACCCAATCTGTCGTAGCCCTTGCTATTACTACGGCTTTCACTCAATGCGTAGATAGGGATTTAGTCTTTGAGACGATGATAGAAAAAGTCCCTGCTAAAGTGCAGGAGGCAAACAAAAAGGCTTTTGAACTAGGTGAAAAATACGCCAAAGAAGCTCTAAACGCTTAAGGTTATTATTGCCCCATATACTCATTGCCCTTTATAGGGTATCCTTTATTAAAGGAATCTACGGGGATTTGCTATGCTTGTAAGTGGATTTAAAGATTAACCAAAACTTAAAGGGATTATTTATATTATCATAGCATTGCTTTGTGTGGCTGTGCTTAAACTTTCTGTGTGAGGAACATATATGCAGGATATACCTCAATTTGCGCAAATGCAAAATGCCATTTTCCCCTTTGTAGGCTCACTTGTATTCATCGTGCTTCATATCTACATTTATAAAGCATTACTTAAATCGCTTTCTATTAAGCCCTTTGCACGTTTGGTATGGAAAGTCTTTACTTGTTTGAATACCCTTTACTGCATTGCCTATCTCTTTTTACGCGATAGCGCCAATGTGCCACAGGCCATTTACTTCCTGCTTTCACTTTGTTTAGGCATTACCTTTTTATTTGCGATGGCTGCCTTTTTATATCAATGCTGCTCTCTTATCATTATGACCCTACGCACAAAATCCGCACGTTCTCGCTGGAGGCATAGGGCAAAGGTTGGTATTTTTATTTTAAGCCTCATTATGCTTGTTTTTGGCACTTATAATGGTACAAGAAAGCCTGATATTGTCCATAAAGTCATACAAATTGAAGGGCTTAGCACGAGCTTTAAAATAGCTGTGCTAAGCGATGTGCATATCGGTGGGTTAATGGAGGAGAGTAAAGTTAAGCAAATTGTAGAGATGACAAACGCACTTGAAGCGGATATGATTTTCCTCACAGGCGATATTGTAGATGCACCGCTTAAAAATGTGGAAAAAGCCGTAGATGAGTTAGCCAATCTCAAGGCAAATGACGGGATTTTCTATGTATTGGGGAATCACGAATATTTTCACGATGTAGAAAATATCCTTGCTAAGCTTAAATCCTTAGGATTCCATATACTTATCAATCAAAGCTACACATTTGATAATACGTTCAATATTGCAGGGATAGCTGACTTCATGGGGTGGCGTGGTAATGTGGAATATTTAAAACCCAATATTGAAGCCACATTTGCAGATATTGACCCTAGCCTTCCCACCATACTGCTTTCACATCAACCAAAGGTGATTAGCTATCTTAAAGCCCCTTATGATAATGTGGATTTAGTAGTGAGCGGACATACGCACGGAGGGCAAATCTTCCCCTTCTCTCTTGCTATGCTTTTGCAGCAGCCTTTTATCTCTGGCTTACACACGTTAGAGAATCTCCACCAAACAAAAGTGTATGTCTCGCAAGGCACAGGATTCTGGGGACCCCCTATGCGTATAGGCAGTGAGCGTGAGATTACATTACTTGAATTGCAACCCCCTCATTAAAATTCTATTCTACTATGCCTTTGCTACTGTGAGATTAAATCCCTTTTGCGGGTGTGGATAAACGCTTACGGGTGTATGGGATTGAATGGCGTGAAGCGTGGATTCATTCCACGCGAACAAGACTACGCAGCGATTTACATCGAAACAGCGTAGAAATAATAAATCCCTCACCTCATTGCAAAATCTGCACTTCACATTCAAGCATAATGCCGCTTGATTCAAATACGCGCCTCTTAGCAAGGGCGATAAGGGCTAGGGCGTCATCAAAAGTCGCCTTGCCTTTGTTGATAAGGAAATTTGCGTGCTTATCGCTAAAGGCAGCATTGCCAATAGCATACCCCTTTAAGCCTACAGATTCTAAAAGTCTGCCAGCATAATCACCTTTAGGATTCTTAAAGCAGCTGCCACAGCTTGGCTCTTTAGGGTGGTGTTTGCGCAGGGCATTGCATTGCGCTAGAAGTGTGTGATTAAACCCTTCAATCTTATGGAATCTTGCAGCGAGGATAACGCCCTCTATGCCGCTATTACGATACATCATAGGAAAATGCGAGGTTTTATGCCACGTGCCATTGACATTAATCTCCATAAGATTTTGGGCGATTTCATAGGCTTTCATTCCTGCATTCATTTTGATAAGCCCTCCTAAACTACCCGGTAAGGCTTGGAGAAACTCTACTCCCATGAGATTATGAGATTTAAAATAGCGGAAAATACCATTTGAGCTATATGCACCGCCTACTTCGATATATGTCTCTTCCTCTGTGAGATAGGAGAAATTTTCATCAAGCATAGCAAGATTTGCTGCGTGAGGGGAGATGAGGAGATTGTTTGCTTTACCAATAAGTAGCATATTATGAGAAAATGCATAAAGCGCATCTTGGGGAGTTTGTATGAGATGGACTTCAAGGGGTGAGCCAATCCTTAGGCTTGAGTAGGTAGCAAAATTGATAACTCTAGTGTGCATAAACTAAAAATTAATGCTAGAAATCATTGTAAAAAGCATACGAGTATAATCTGTAATCATATTTACCATCCACGGCATTGCAAATATAATTACAGCGACAACAGCAAGGATTTTTGGCACAAAGGTGAGTGTCATTTCATTAATTTGTGTGGTAGCTTGAAAAATACTCACAAGTAGCCCCACGATGAGCCCTGCTAAAAGCATTGGAAGCGAAAGAATAAGAGTGAGTTTATAAGTTTGAACTGCAAGTGCCATAAGTTGTGCTTCCATATCGAATCCTCATAAATAAATTAGCATTTGGCAGGAAGGCGAGAGAATCGAACTCCCCAAAGACTAGACACCTAGCCTTTCAATGGGTTTGAAGCCCAAGATATTCACCAGAAATATTTGCCCTCCCTATATTAGAATCTAGCTATTGCTAGATTCTAAATGGCATTAATGACCGCAGCCACAGCCTCCGCCATTATGTTCGCCGTGTGCATGTCCACCTCCACCACAGCAGCCTCCTCCCCCGTGGCCACCTCCGCTACCGCAGCCACAGCCTCCGCCAGCTCCGCCTTGCAATATCTCCATTTCTGTGGCTTCACGCACATCAAGAATCTTCACATCAAATTGCAATGTTTTCCCTGCAAGAGGATGATTGTAATCAATAATTACTACTTTATCATTAAAGTCTTTTACGCTTACTTGCACGGTTTGCCCATCTTCGCCTTGTCCAAAAAGCGTCATACCTGCTTTTAGCTCAATGCCTTCAAATTGCTCTTTTGGCACTTCTTGCACAAAATCGCTTTGGTATTCACCATAAGCATCTTTAGGCTCAATAGTAGCCTTGATATTATCACCTATTTTTGCACCCATAAGAGCATTTTCAAGTCCGCTAATTACTTGCCCTGAACCAATAAGAAATTCAAGGGGTGAACCACCTTTATTGGAATCAAGCAGAGTATTATCGGCGTGATTTAACACTTCATATTCGATACTTACCATTTTATTTTGTGTAATCATTTCTTTTCCTTGTTTTGATTTTTAAGTTTTTTAGCTTCTTGTGCCTCTTTACTTGTGGAGTAATGGTTTATCAAAGAATCTAAAAACTTATTATAGTTTTTTGTATCTTTGATAGCGTTGAAAGATTGAGCCGTATGAAGTAAAAGTGTAGGCATATAAGAAGATTTGTCATCAAGCAACACACTTTCCTTGTAGTGTTTGATGGCGGTATTATAGGCTTTATTTGCAAAAGAAATTTCACCTAAATAAAAGTAGCTTTCTGCTTTTTTGTGATTAATTTGGATAAGCCATTCAAAACGTATCCTAGCAGCCTCATGTTCAGCTTTTTTAAATAGAATCTGTGCTTGAGTAAAAATTTCTGCTTTTTTTGTTTTATCTTTAGTGAAGCTAGGTGTTGTAGTGGCAGGTTTAGTAGGAGTGTTTTTCGCTGCAGGAGGCTGATTTTGTGTAGACGTATTGCTTAGTTGCTTTAGTTCTTTAAGAATAGTTTGATTAAGTGCTGTGAGACTCTCATTGACCTCTTTGAGATGAGTTTTGAGTGTTTGAATCTCGCGCGTATTGGTGTCAATTTGTGATTTGAGCTGTCCTAAAAGTTCAATTTGTGCTTTTAAGGATTCAATATCTTTTGTGGTTTGGGTTATTTGAATGACTTGTTGCTGTAGCTTTGCACTTTGGGATTCATAAAGACTAGAAATACCCTCTTGAGTTTGACTAACACTATCAACTTTTTGCTGAAGCCGGGAGAGAAGATTCTGTAAGGTTTTGATATCGTTTTTTGTAGCACCGCTCTGCTTTTCAAAAGCAGAGGGTTCATTTGCACTAAGGGATAATGCAATAAAAGGCAGAATGATATAACGCTTTATCAATCCGTGCCTCCCCTAGCATTATTTAGAAAGTTTAAATTCAACGCGTCTATTTTCTTGATTACATTGCGGAGTATCAACTGTGCAAGTAGGCTTACTTTCACCATAACTTACGGTTTTAATTTGAGAAGCATTTACGCCACGCGCAGTAAGTGCGTTTTTCACAGCATTTGCTCTTTTTGTGCCAAGTGCGTAGTTATATGCATCTGAACCATAAGAGTCAGTGTGCCCTTCAAGTACTACTTTTGCGCCTGTGTTTTTAAGTGCAGTAGCGCTATTTGTAACGCGTTCTTCCATATCTGCACGAATATCATATTTATCAAAATCAAACAATACTTTTGCATAACCTTCAGCAGTTCCAGCGGCTAAATCTACAAAGTTATCTGAGCCACTACTAGCAGATGTTCCGCTTCCTGTATCAGCTGCTTCTGGCTCTGAACAACCAACCGAAATAAGAGCAGCCAAAACGCCTATTGCAAGATATTTTTTCATCTTAACTCCTTAAAAAATGATATGAAAATTATTTTAAGCTACAAAAGTAAATATATAGCTTTTACCAATCGAAAGCTTGGATTTTCATTTTGCTAAGAGGAAAAAAGTAGTTTGTGTTGTAATCCACGCGAATAATCCCTAGTGCACTTTGAGCTTTGTAGTGCTTTAAATACATAATGCTCCCCCCATCACTCGAATATTTGGGCATTTGATTTTTTCCACTTGCTGTGAGGCGGCGGATATAGTTTGAACCCGGAGCAAGTGAAATAAGATAGAGATTAAAAGTATTGTTACCAAACTCATTATTTGTTTCTCGGCTTGTATAGACGGCATAATGACCATTGGAACTAACAGCGCTATTATTACGTCCGTGCAGAACAACCTGCTCTATTCCTCCTCCATCAAGACGCATTACAAAGATGTTAGGATAACCAAGTCTATCGGAGACAAAAATGATTTCCTTTTCATTATTGATAAATTTACCATCAACGTCAATACCCGAATAGTTTGTTAGACGGCGTAAATTTTTGGTTTTGGTATTATAGAGATACAAATCCGAAAGCCCATTGGGCGAGAGACTAAGGATAAGATTCTCTCCATTTTTGCTCACATCAGATACCATAGCTACGCCCTCGCTCCCTACAAGTTGCTCAATATGTCCGGTAGCGAGATCATGCTTTACAATAGTGGGCACTTCAAGATATTTGGTATAATAGATGCTCTCTTGCTTAGAATCTGCCCATTTGGGGAAAATATTTAAGCCATCTTTGACAATTATTTTTTGATAGGTGAGTGTATAATCAGCGATGAGAATTTCACTGCTACCTGGAGTGTTGTATTGAGAAAGCACTACAAGACGTTGCATCCACTGGATGCTTGGTGCTTGAATATAACTGTTTGCGTCAATCGCCATAGAATGAGCAATGAAAGGAAAACGTTTGAGTTCATTTTCTCTATAATCTTTGGTATATACGAGTTTTGAAGTGTTGATATCATAAAGAAAAAGAGTAGCTGTTAGGTTATTGGAAGATTTGCTTACCTTAAATTGTGCAAGCAAATCAACTTTTTGTTCGGCATATTCTTTGTAATTAATATCTGCAGGCTTTTTTACACCCCCATCTTGAACTTGAAAATGTCCGCTTACTTTTAAATCTGCAACAAGCATTTTAAGAATCTTTGCGCCAAAATCGGCATTATCAGTATCTAGTCTTTCAACGATAATGTAGGGAATTTTGTTTGTGTTTTTCACAATCTCTAAGGTTGCATCAATAGCAAGGCACTTGAAGCTTAACAATAAAAACAAAACGATAATTCTCATAGGACTCCTTTTATGCAAATCTAATTTTTAAAAGTTGTGGCAATTTCCTTTTTGCCCTTTGGGTGGGGAGGAAAGTGTAAATGTGTGCATTCCTCAAGCATACTTTTAAGTGAATCGTCAAAAACTGCATTGCCAGAGTATTTTACAATTTTATAACTAAAATTGCCATTGCCTGCAATGCTAATATGCACTAAGGCTTGCAATTTTTCTTCGACATAAAATGTTTTTTGCCATTGTTGCAGCATTATTTTTTCAATTTGTGCATACCATTCATCATATTCCCCATCGTTTTGCGCGCTATTGGTGCTTATGGTCAGATTACTTAGGGCGTTAAGCTTATTTTGTAGTGTTTCTGCGCTTGATTGTAATTCTTTGATTTTTTCAACTTTAGCATTTTGTTCTATTTTTTCTCTATTATCCCCTATGGGCGCATTTTGCGAGGGCACATTACTATCGATTTTATCAAACATATCCTTAATGCCTGAACCAGCTAGAGGATTGTTAAGGGTTGGTGTTTTACTTTCACTTGGTGTGGGTTTATCATCAATGATAGCTTCGATACTAATAGCATTAAGTGAAATGGCAGATTCTCTAAGAGAAGAATAATGTGTGGGATTAGAATAAAAGAAAGTAAAAATAAGCGAAACAAGGATAAGAAAATATATACAAAAAGAAATAATACCGCTAGTGATAAATAAGAGAGTATTATTCATTGTTAGCTACTAGTAATAAGAGATACTTTAAGAAACCCAGCTTCTTTGGCAGTTTTGAGAATATAGATTACATCTTCATATTTGAGATTCTTATCGGCACGGATAAAAACATTTGTATCCTTATCAAAACTTTTACTAAAAAGTATAAAACTATCTGCAAAATTTTTAAACTCATATACTTTGTCGCGTATGTGGATTTTTCTATTTGCGCTTATGCGAATTTCAAGCATAGAATCTTTAGCTATCTTTTTTGTTTTTGAGCCTTTGGGAAGCGTGATGTCTTCTTGATAGGTAATAGTGGGTGTGCTCACCATAAGAATAGCTAAAAGCACAAGCATAATATCCACAAGGGGTGTAATATTAAGCTCTGGCTTTTCTTCCCAATCAAAATCATCGTGCATAATAGCCTACTTGTGAGAGAGCATAAGGTCAATTTGCATTTGAATGCAGGTGATAATGTGATAAGACTTGCGTTTAAGAAGTAGGGCAAATGAATAAGCTGGAATGGCTACAAGAATCCCTGCAGCAGTAGCTACTAAGGCTTTAGAAATCACAGGAGCTATCACATCAAAGGAAACATTCCCTCCGCCAAGCACACTAAATGTTTCTAGAATCTCCACGACCGTGCCAAATAAACCTATAAATGGGGCAGTAGAGGCAATAACATTTAAGAATACAAGAGAAGAAGTTGCTTTTTGCGTTGCCTTAAGTTTCCATATTTGCAAAATTTCTCGCGTAATACGCCCATCATTTGCTTCAAGTAAAGCGTTGATAAATGTATTTTTTGGCACAAGAATACTTTTAGCTAAAAGCATATCAAGATGATATTTTTCTGCTGAAAGCCAATCATTAAGACTAAAAGTTTTGTAGATGTAAATCCAAAGTGTAGCAAGAAAGTAAAGCGAAAGCCACGCAAGCACAATAATTGTTGTTAGTGTGCTTTCTTCAAAGAAAGTTTTGATCGTATCCATATTGTTAGATTCTATTTTTAGCTATATTTTCAATACGTGAAACGACGATACTAACTAGTGTGCGGTCATTTGAGGCTTTTTCTAGAAGCATTTTTGTTTCATCAATAGCTGAAGCAATTTCAGTTTCTGTATTACCAGCAATGGCTACTGCACCATCAGCAATGATTTTTACATCAGTGCCTGCTTCCTTGGTAGAGATTTGTGCGTGTCCCCAATCAATTGCTATAAGCCCCTTATCGCCATCCATACTTTCGAATTCTATAACTCCAACCTTGAGCAAAGAGAGAAGATTGCAGTGTCCGGGATAAACGCCAAATTCTCCCTCGCTACCAGGTATGATGACATACTTGACTTCACCATTATAGATACTCCCATAGGGAGTTACAATGCTTAATGTGAGATGTTCCATTTCTATTTTATCCCCTATGCACTTTTGAGTTTTTGAGCCTTTTCCAAGACTTCTTGAATATTACCTACCATATAAAACGCATTTTCAGGAATATCATCATATTTACCCTCTAAAATACCCTTAAAGCCTTCTAATGTCTCTTCAAGCGTTACGTATTTACCTGGACTACCTGTGAAGATTTCTGCCACAAAGAATGGTTGAGAGAGGAATTTTTCAATCTTTCTTGCTCTATCCACGATTTGCTTATCTTCTTCAGAGAGTTCGTCCATTCCCAAAATAGCGATAATATCCTGTAAGTCTTTATATTTTTGTAGCACTTGCTGAATGCCTGTAGCAATTTTATAATGCTCCTCTCCTACCACTTGAGGGTCAAGGATTCTAGAAGTAGAATCAAGGGGATCCACAGCAGGATAAATACCCTTTTCGGATATTTTTCTATTTAGCACCGTTGTTGCATCAAGATGTGAAAACACAGATGCAGGAGCTGGGTCAGTCAAGTCATCGGCTGGGACATACACAGCTTGAACTGATGTGATTGAGCCTTTTTTAGTAGAGGTAATACGCTCTTGTAATTTACCCATTTCCCCTGCAAGTGTAGGCTGATAGCCCACCGCTGATGGAATCCGCCCAAGGAGTGCTGACATTTCGGAACCAGACTGGGCATAGCGGAAAATATTATCAATAAACATAAGCACATCAAGTCCTTTTTCATCTCGGAAATATTCTGCCATTGTCAAACCTGTGAAAGCAATGCGGTTTCTTGCACCCGGCGGCTCATTCATTTGTCCGTAGCAAAGTGCCACTTTGTCCAAAACGCCACCTTCTTTCATTTCGTTATAGAGGTCATTTCCCTCTCTTGTGCGCTCACCAACACCAGCAAACACAGAATAGCCACTATGCTTATAAGCCACATTATGAATAAGCTCCATAATAACGACAGTCTTACCCACACCAGCACCACCAAATAAGCCAACTTTACCGCCCTTAGAATAAGGTGCGAGCAAATCAACTACCTTAATGCCTGTTTCAAACATTTCTGTTCGTGTGCTTTGCTGCTCAAATGTCGGTGCTTCTCTGTGGATTCCCCATTTAAGATCGCTATTAAGAGGTTCACCACCATCAATAATATCGCCTGTAACATTAAAGATTCTACCTAGCACTGCTTCTCCCACAGGCACTTCTATCATTTTTCCACGAGCTTTCACTTCCTGTCCGCGTGTAAGCCCCTCTGTCATATCCATAGCAATTGTGCGGACACGATTATCCCCAAGGTGTGCGGCAACCTCTAAGACAAGCTTATACTCTTTGCTTTCAATGTTGAAAACAACATCAATGGCTTCATTAATCATCGGTAGATAAGAGTCGAACTCGACATCTACCACGGGACCCATTACTTGTGTAATTTTACCTTGCATTTAATCTCCTTTGTAAGTTTATTTAATGGCTTCAACACCAGCATTAATTTCAACAAGTTCTGTTGTAATAGCTTCTTGCCGTGCTTTATTGAGTGAAATTGTGAGGCTTTTGACCAAATCTCCTGCATTATTTGTCGCAGCGTCCATAGCTTGGATTCTCGCACTATGTTCAGCTGCTAGTGAATCTACAAGAGCATAATACATATTGTATTGAATGTATTTTTTTGCAAGCTCATCAAGTATCACATCTTCCTCATCTTCTGGCTCAATGTTCAGTATAGAAGATTGGGTAATTTCTTGAGTATTGATAGTCAAGGGCAAAATGGCATATGTTTCTAGCTCTTGAGAAATCATATTTTTAAAACCATTATGCACAATTATGACTTCGTCTGTTGCATCATTTAAAAAATCTTCAACTACGCCATTAATGAAAGATTCAGCCTTTTCAAAAGTAGGCATTGAGCTTAAACCTACGATTTTGTCAAGGACTTCAATATCATTGAAGGCAAAAAAAGAAATCCCTTTTTTACCAATACCTCTTAGTCGCACTTTGACACCTTGCTGCTTGTATGATTCCATAAGTCGCATAACCTCTTTAATAGTAGTGGTATTAAATCCGCCGCATAGACCTTTATCGGCTGTAATAAAAATAATATCAAGCTTTTTGATTTGACGATCTTTTGATTTTGCAAAATAGGGGCTATTGATACTATCAAGCCCACGTAATTGAATCCTTGCTATTATGTCGTTGAAAATTGCATCAAGCTGCTTCACATAAGCTTTAGAGCGTCTTGCTAATTCTTCAGCTTTTTTGAGTTTAGAGCTAGAGACAAGCTTCATTGCCTTAGTTGTCTTTTGCGTATTTTTAACGCTTGTGATTTGTTTCCTTATATCTTTAAGGTTGCCTCCCATAACTTACTCCTTTATTATGCCCCGAAGTTTGCTTTAAATTCTTCAAGGGCCCTGCTTAATTCAACTTCAATATCTTTATCGAGTGCCTTTTTTGCGCTAATATCTTCAAGGATTTTAGGATACTTTGCCTCAAGGAATGGATATAGCTCTGTTTCGAATGCAACCACTCTGTTAGCAGGAATATTATCAAGGAATCCGTTAGCACCTGCATAAATAATAATCACTTGCTTTTCTATGGCAAGAGGAGAATAGGGAGGTTGTTTAAGAATCTCTACCATTCTTTGCCCTCTCTCAAGTTGTCTGCGACTTGCTTCATCAAGGTCAGAAGCAAATTGTGAAAATGCTTGAAGTTCTCTATATTGAGCTAAATCAAGGCGAAGTGTCCCTGCTACTTGTTTTGTAGCTTTAATTTGTGCTGCACCACCCACGCGCGAAACAGATAAGCCCACATTAATAGCAGGGCGGATACCAGAATTAAATAAGTCTGTTTCAAGGAAGATTTGTCCATCGGTAATGGAAATTACATTGGTTGGAATATAAGCAGCCACATCCCCTGCTTGTGTCTCAATAATAGGTAATGCAGTGAGAGATCCTGCTCCTAGTTCATCATTAAGTTTTGCAGCTCTTTCAAGTAAACGAGAGTGGAGATAGAACACATCACCGGGGAATGCTTCGCGTCCGGGTGGGCGTCTTAAGATAAGCGACATTTCTCGATATGCTACAGCGTGTTTACTCAAATCATCATAAATAATGAGTGCATGCCGCGCATTATCTCTAAAATATTCACCAATGGTTACACCTGTATAAGGTGCAAGAAACTGCATAGCAGCAGAGAATGATGCAGGAGCATTTACTACAACGGTATATTCCATAGCGCCGTGTTCTTCAAGTTTGCGCACAACTTGAGCAACCGTAGATTCTTTTTGTCCCACAGCGACATAAATACAAACAACATCTTGACCCTTTTGGTTGATAATAGTATCTATAGCAACTGTTGTTTTTCCTGTTTGCCTATCCCCGATGATAAGCTCTCTTTGCCCTCTGCCGATTGGCACGAGAGCATCAATAGCTTTTAGCCCTGTTTGAAGTGGCTGATGCACAGACTTACGTGCCATAATGCCAGGTGCTTTTTCTTCTACAAAGCGGTATTCGCTTGCTTCCACAGCTCCCTTGCCATCAAGCGGTTCTCCCAGCGTATTAATAACACGTCCAACTACCGCATCGCCTACAGGCACTTTCATTAGTTTTTTAAGACGTTTAGCAGAAGTTCCCTCCTTGATAGTGTGTCCAGAGCCAAGCACCACAACACCCACACTACTTTCTTCAAGATTAAAAGCAATACCCGTATCGCCTGTATCAAACTCTACCATTTCATAATACATTACATTATTAAGTCCATAAACTTTTGCCACTCCATCGGCATAAGCAATGACCTTACCTGTTTCACTAATATCAATATTGATATTAAAACTTTCAATTCTCTCTTTGATAATCGAGCTAATCTCTTCTGCTTTAATTTTTGTTGCCACTGGTTCTCCTTTTAAATTAAATTAAAGTGCTTTGAGGATATGATGTTTCAAATTACTACTAAAACGTTCTTTGGAAAAAGATACTTCCATACCTAAATCCTCAACACTTAGTTTAATGCCTTCAACCCCACTTAATTTTTGCTTGATGCTTAACTTGACACCGAGCTTTTTGGCTAAAGCAATTTGAATCTTTTCTAGCGTTTTAGTATCAAGCTCCTCTTTACTTGTGAGTGTAGCCGCATATTCTTTTTTGCGTGCAAGTAAGCGTTTTTCAAGTTCATTGCTAATATATGGAATAAGTAAGATTCTATCCGCCTCTGCCAAAAGACGAAAGAAATTTTCGAGTTTTGTATCTATTTTGCCTATATTGTCTAGCAGAAGCTGCTCCTTTTGAGCTTTGCTTAGAAATGGCGAGACAATAATATCTGCATATTTTTTCTCTTTTAGCGCAAGAGAGAAACCTTTAAGAATATGGAGTGTTTCATCGAGATTTACATCTGAATCCATAAGCGCTTGTGTGTATTTTTTAGCGATAATATACAGCATTATGAAATCCTTTTTGTAATGATATTGATATATTCTTCTTTGTTGAGAGCAATATCATTACTTTTTATAAGCTCATTAAGTAGTTTATTTACACTTTCTTGTATGGCTTTTCTTTGTTCAAATTCAATATTTAATTCTAGAGCATATTTGAGTGTCTCTATATCTTTTTTGATTTGTTCATTATATTTTTGTTCAACCAAGTAAGCCTCTTGCTTAGCAGCGGTAATAATATCTTTAGCTTTTTCTTTACTCTCTTCTAAAGCCTTTAGAGCCGCTTCCTTTTCTTGCTTTGCTTTTTGGAGGTTGTCTTGGGCTTCTTGAAGACGAGCAGCAATAGCATTTTTTCTATTGATAAAAATCCCCTTAATGGGATCAAAAGCAAAATACCATAAAATTGCTATAAAGATCACAAAGTTAATCACACGTTCGACAAAATCGCTCTGTTCAATGCTCACAGAAGCAAGGAGAAAAGAAGGCAGAACTAAAAATATAATTGCACATAAAGTCTTTTTCATTATATCCCCCTAAATTTGCTTAAGCTTTGTATTTAATGCTGTTTTAAAAGCAGGAAGTTGTTCAAGTAGTTCTGCATAAAGCTGCGATTTTTGTTCTTCTAATTCTTTCTTATATTGCGCAAGCTTGCTTTCATGCTCGGCTTTTTTTGCATTAATTTTTTCTTCATAAGTAGCTTTTGCTTCTTTTGTCGCTGTTTCTAAAATATATGCTGCCTCTTTACGCGCTGTGCTAATGGTTTTTTGAATTTCTCCTTCAATTTGTTCAATGTCATGTCTATGCCCTTGAGTGCTTGAGATTTCACGTTCGATAAAGCTATCCCGATCATTCATAAAGATAAACATAGGCTTAAAAAGCCACTGATTTAGTAAATAGATTAGGACTATAAAAGTAATAAAAACGAGTAGCATAAGGTAGGGGTTGAGGGTGATACTCATTTGCTCTCCTTGATTTATATTCTATGAAAACCGCAAGTATTTTAACAAGTTAAAATATATTAAACCTTAAAACACATATCATTTTGATATTTTTTTTATCAGGGCGGTAACTTCCGCATCATTCTCAAAGGAAAGTGTGATTTTTGATGTATTAATATGTGCTTGAATTCCTAATATTTTAAAACTATCCTGTAATGCTTGGAGAAGCTGGGTATTGATATTGCCTATATGTTCTTTTTTGATACGCTTTTTACCCTTATTTTTAATATTTTTAATAAGTATTTCGGTATCACGCACATTGAGTTTCTGCCCAATGATAGAATCCACTATAAGCTTTTGTTCTCCCTCATCGAGGGTAACAAGCATTTTAGCGTGTCCTTGCGAGATTTTGTCTTCAATAAGCATTTGCTGCACTTCCTCACTTAGTTGCAATAAGCGTAAGGTGTTTGTGATTTGCGTACGTGATTTGCCAATACGTTTAGAAAGCTCCTCGTGTGTAATGCCATATTCTTGAAGCAACTCTTCATAAGATAAGGCAAGCTCAATAGGGTTTAGCTCCTCACGTTGGATATTTTCGATAATAGCTAACTCACGCATACGTTTGAAATCTATTTCAGCGATAATTGCTTTAATATTGTTTAAACCAGCGAGTTTTGACGCCCTGAGTCTGCGTTCCCCAGCGATAAGAATATAATCTCCATCGCCATTATCATACACAACAACAGGTTGTAATAATCCGTGCTCTTTAATAGATTCCGAAAGTTCTTGTAGGGCTTGGAGATTGAAGGTTTTGCGCGGCTGATAGGGATTTGGCTTAATAATATCCACATCAAGCTCTAATACGAGTGATGAATTATCACTTAAGTTTTGCTCGTATGCTTCCGCCGTTTCGGAAAGTATCGCCCCCAGTCCCCTCCCCATCGCTAGCTTTTTTTTAGCCATTATTTTTATGCTCCTTGCAAGATTGCACGTGCAAGATTTTCATACGCTACACTTCCATTAGATCGGTTATCATAGAGCATAATAGGTTTGCCAAAACTTGGCGATTCTGCGAGTTTAACACTGCGAGGCACAATGATAAAGTCATCATCATATTTGAATAGTTCTTTGCTGAAATGCTCTTTTAACTCATCAAAAACTTGTCTTGAGAGATTGTGCTGCCCTGAATACATCGTAGGCAAAAAGCCGTGAATGCTAAGTTTTGGATTAATCGTATCTTTAATAAGCTTGATTGTATTAAGCAGCTGTGCCAATCCCTCAAGAGCGAAAAATTCACATTGTATAGGCACGATAACAGAATCTGCTGCTGCAAGTGCATTAACGGTAAGAGAACCAAGTGCAGGAGGAGAATCAATAATGATAAAATCATATTGCTCTTTTATCTCTTCGATTTTTTTACTTAAAAGCAATTCGCGTCCTTTTGCATTGTTTTTGTTATAAAACTCTTTTTCAATACCTGCCAAACCAATATTTGAGGGCGCAATGTCAAGATTGGGAATATCTGTTTTTAATATAATTTGAGAGAGTTTTTTTGAGCCTGTAAGCACGTGATAAATATCGGATTCTATCTTATTGCGGCGGATACCAAAGCTCGTAGTTGCGTTAGCTTGTGGATCATAATCAATCACAAGCACACGTTTGTTTGCAGAGGCTAAGAAAGCTGCGAGATTAACCGTTGTTGTCGTTTTACCCACACCGCCTTTTTGATTAGCTATAGTTATGATTTTGCACATCATCTCTCCTTATCGTAAACTATAAATTTTGTGTCCATTAATGCTTAAAGACCCGTCCTCATTGAGAATAGTATCTTTTAAATAAATCTTTTTCTCATCAAGATGAAAAAAGAAAGAGTTATTTTTGTGAAATTCTAACTTATAAATACTAAAAATCTGCTTCCATAATATAAATTTTTTAAAGCTCTCAAAAAAACGCTCTAAAAAGCGCACAGGCTGTATATTTTGGCTTATGGGTTCTTCTAAAGTGGCATAATTGTGCTGATGTGGTGATTGCGGAGATTCTAAAGTAGGGTAGATATTAATCCCTATGCCACACACAAGGCAATCATTTACTTTTTGTGTGAGAATCCCCCCTATTTTATGCTGCCCTATATATAAATCATTAGGATATTTGAGCCATACCTGTGAGCCAAGCGAAGCGAGAAATTCCCGCATTATCACACCAAAAAAAATAGAGCTAGATTCTATCCTTAAGTCCTGTGGGAGATTTTTAAGGGGCAGGGCAAAAGAAAATAAAAGTGCATTTGACATACTCTCCCATTGATTACCTCTACTTCCTATGCCATCGCTTTGATGTGTAGCGTGAATGCAAAATGGTGCTGTGAGCGAATGAGTTTTAAGCGCCTCAATGGCATAAGTTTGCGTAGAGGGCAGTGTATCAAAATGGTATATATTTGTTTTTAGGGTGGTAATGAATGTCTCATCAAAACAAGGCTTTTGTTTTATTTCATCTAGCATAGCACATCACCTACTTTAAGATGTTTGCCACGTAGATAAAGCGGGGATTGAAGTTTATTTTTCCCCTCTTGTTGCACGCTCCCTATGCGCAAACTTCCACGTGCGCAACCTACTATAATATATGTAGATTCTATATGCAGTATTTCACCGACTTTGTGTGTTTGTGTAGATTCTTCAAGACTTATATCAAAGAATTTGAGTGTATAGCCATTTGCACTTTGTATGAAGATATGGGGCCATACGCAATATGCTAAATACGCACAATACACATCAAGCGCAGAATCAAGCTGCACGCAACCGCAAGATTTTTTAATCTTAGCGCAATAGCTTGAATCTGCGTCAATTTGCTTAAGCGGCTCAATGGATTGTAGATGTTTAAGGACATAGAGGGCGAGATTTGCCCCGTGAAATGCAAGTTGTTGTGAAAGCTCAATAATATTTTGTTGTGTATTTTCTACATAAGATATGCCTAGAATCTCCCCACTATCGAGCCTTTCATTCATATACATAGCACTTACACCAAAATAAGGCATTTGAGAGAGAATCATTTGTTGCAAAGGACTTGCCCCACGCCAAGAGGGCAGAATAGAAGCGTGGATATTAATGCAAGGCGCGATGTCTAAAAAATGCTGTGAGAGTATCTTCCCATACGCTACTACAAGGATTATATCAGGTTTTAAACTCTTAATATACTCACTAAAAGCATCATCAATATATGTAGGCTGCAGGATTTCCACACCCATAGGGGCAAAAATTGCTTTTGTGTGCGGGGCTTTTAACTCTCCTTTGCGTCCAAAGGGCTTATCAGGCTGACAAATAAGCGCAAGTATTTTATGATGTTTGCTTATGGGCAGAAAAATATCTGTGGCAAATTCCGGTGTTCCCGCACATACAATTTTCACAAGATTCCCTCTATGTTTTGAATCTCTGCAGGGCAGAAAAGTGTCCCACAGCGATGATTATGATGTAAAAGAAAGTCTCTTAACACATCTAGTTTGCGCCCATTGCTTAAAAACATCATACCCTTGTGCCCAAGTAAAAAATCTGCGGCTAAAAGTTTTGTAACAATTCCCCCTGTGGCAAAACCCGCATGGGGTGAATGACTTTCCTGCAATGCCTCTTGCGGAATAGAATGCACAATAGGGATAATCTTTGCGTCTGTGTGCTGATGAGGATTCTTATCAAAATAGCCATCAATATCACTTAGGATGACAAGTAGTTTCGCCCCAAAATAATGCGCCACATACGCACCTAGTCTATCATTATCGCCAAAAATCATTTCATCTGTGGCAATCGTATCATTTTCATTGATAATAGGCAGGACATTATGTGCTAACAATGTATCAATCGTATTTTGCGCAAAGGCAGTATGTTTGCGAGAATCAAAATCCCGCCATACCAAAAGTAGCTGCGCCACATAGATGTTGTATTCCCTAAAAGCCTCGCGGTAAGATTCCATTAATAGCGGCTGCCCGATACTTGCAAGAGCTTGTTTGTTGTGCATAATGTTTTTATCAATTTGCAATGCTGTGTAGCCACTTGCCATCGCACCAGAGCTTACCAAAATCACATCAAAGCATTCTCTTAGCTCATAAATAATCTGCGCTAATGCTTTGATTTGGGCTTTGTCGATAATTTTGCCATTAGAGAGATTGGAACTCCCCACTTTAAGGACTATCCGTGTTTTTTGCATATCATACTCCTTAAGCAGAATCTATAAGGTATGCGTATGAAGATAGTGTTCATAAACGCTCCGTATACCCTCTTTAAGAGAGATTTTTGCCCTCCAGCCAAGCTGATGGAGCTTACTAGAATCTATTAGTTTTTGGTATGTGCCATCGGGCTTTGAGCTATCAAACACAAGCTGACCTTCAAATCCTACAATCTCCTTGATGAGATAAGCAAGCTCGATAATGCTAATATCTGTGCCATAGCCAATATTTATATGGGTATTGCGGATTTGCGATGTATGGGATGAGAGATGAGCACCAAAAGATACATTATTCATTACAAACACACAGGCTTCTGCCATATCCTGCACGTGGAGAAACTCTCTGCGAGGTTTGCCACTACCCCATATAGCTACACTCTTGCTACTAATATGATAAGAGCTAAGATAATCCTCCAATGCCTTGCCCTGTAAGCTCACATCATATTCTACCTGCTCTATTTGCCCAAGATAAAGAAGCTTAGCTAAGTGAATCTTGCGCAGGAGTGCGGGAAGCACGTGTGAGGTTTCTAGGTCAAAATTATCATTATTGCCATATAGATTCGTAGGCATTACAGAGATGAAATCACAGCCATACTGCAGCGCAAAACTTTCACACATTTTTAATCCAGCAATTTTAGCGATTGCGTATGGCTCATTGGTGTATTCAAGCTCACTTGTGAGGAGGGCATCTTCTTTCATCGGTTGAGGTGCGTTTTTAGGATAGATACAAGAACTGCCTAGAAAAAGGAGCTTCTTGACACCATATTTATAAGCATTGAAAATAATGTTGTTTTGAATGGCAAGATTTTCATAGATAAAATCTGCGCGATAAGTATTGTTTGCAGAGATACCTCCCACCTTTGCTGCACATAAAAAAACATATTCAGGGCGAGTTTTGCTAAAAAACTCCTCCACATCATAAGATGAGAGCAAATCACATTCTTTGCGTGTTTGTGTTAAGAGATGGGTATAGCCTTGAGATTGAAGCAAGTCATAAATGCTTGAGCCTACTAATCCTTTGTGTCCTGCAATATAGATTCTAGAATCCTTGTGCATAGTATGTCCTTGTCTTTATGTGAAATATGTATTATACTTAACTTATCTAAGTTTTTATTTCATTTGTATAACTTAACTCGTTTTTAAACGTGTAGATGGGTGTTTGATAAAACAAAAAAAGAAAAACATAAAAAATCTACAATTTTAATAAAGCAATGTTTATAAAGAATCTCGTGTTGGTGTGATTAAGGCAAGGCGGATTCAATGCGAGATTAAAAAGAGAGTATGTGGGGGCGGGCGGGGTACCCCCTCTTTTTTTGGTGGGTATACATCTTTGTATCGTATTACCAAACTACAGCAAGAAGAAAATCTAAGTAAAACCCGATTACATAATGACTGCGGTGACACTCTATAAGCTACAAGTAAAAAGCACTTGAGTATTAATGGGCGTGATAGCAATCTTTTAACCAAGATTTTTACAATCTTACTCATTGCAACCTCCTTTTATTTTTTAAAAGGCAGGCACTCCTAAGGGAGCTACTCCCTTAGAAACACTGCTTCATTACTCACTTTCTCCCTCTTTGTTTGTTTTGGGCTTCAAAGATTATGTATAGATTCTTGTAATGTATTATGGCGGCGCTGTTGTAGCTAAAGCTACCGCGTAGTGCTGTTTCGTGTGCAGTCAAATCTCCACTTCGCGCCTGAAGGATACACTTATAATCGCACTTTGGTTGGTTATCAAGTTAGCTTCTAAGGTTTAGATTCTCTAGTCCATCCTATGCCCTTGCTGTTGCGATGTAATCGCCGCATTCGCACGAAGTGCTAATCCACACTTGCAAAGGGTCTTGCTTTGCAGATATAAAATCTGCTTCGCACCATTCAATCCCGAAGGGATTTAATCTCGCAAAGGGCAATAGCCCTTGAGGACAAAAGGACGCACTTATGACTAAGACGTTGTCTTATTCATCAAGTTAGTTTTTAAGGTAGAGATTCTCTAGTCTAAAATTTTAAAGAGGGGGAGGGTAGTCTGTAGGGTGGCTTGATTTGAGCGATACATCGTTTTCCATAGTAGTATTTAAGAGAGAGGCAATTGAGCAAACTCTCTTTAGTTTTATGCAGATGAGGAGGCATATCTCATTTACGAAAGCAAAGATTATAAGTTTTAGAAAGTTTATCTTTTATAAACTTAAATAGCCCTGCGTAGCCCTAGTTTTGGATTTTATCAGGTAAAGAATGCAGGATTCTCATCAATATGTGTTTTTGCCATTTTTATGCGTGATATATTCAATTGTAGTAAGCTCGTTGGAGATAGAGTTCATTCCTACAATATCGATTTGGTCTAAAGTACCGATAATGGTTTGTGGCTTGAATACCCGATGTGCGTTAAAGCATATCCTACCCGCTTGCCCCACAGATACACTAAAATACAGCCTCCCATTAGGCTCTAGCATTCTTTGAAAAAGCTTTTAATGCCTTTTTTCACGCGTCTGGCTCGATAGGGTCGCTATCACCCCAAGCCGAAATGCTCCACTACCATAAAGCACATAAAGAGAGCCCATCGAATTATCTGCTATATTTTCTAAGAGGGTCGCATTAGCTTGAATATATGTTGCCCCCCCCCCCAGTTAGTATTTAAAAAGCTTGTGCCAAAGTGATTCTTTGTAGGGCGAATGTCAAGATAACAACCTTTTGCATACCCGTAAGGAGATGAGCGATGAATAATCCATTTATACTTGAGGGCGATTGGCAAAGACTTTACGCGCACTCCAAATATCTTGTATGAAATATTGTCAATCAAACTGCGCGTTATTGCTATATTTGTCCTCGTGGCAGCTATAATCCCATTTTCTATAAATGACAAACTGCTCATTTTATATTGAGATTTATATACGTCTGTCTATCCTGCTCGACTTCTGCTCTGCCTATTTGTCCTTTTTGTCTTTTTCTTAATTTTGCTACTAATCTTTTGTTGTTTGCTGATAGGAAGCATTATATAAAAGCAGGATTAGTATGCAGCCCATACCGGCGAATATGACCTCCCCAAAGGAATTAAGCGCCTTTGTGTGCGAAGTGATGAGAATCCCAAAGCTCACTCCCGTAGTCAATGCGGAAAATAAAATCGCGTGTGTTGTGCGTGGGCTTTCACCCTCTTTAATCGCATAAATACCATAATCCACGCTTACTACTACTAAAATCAGCAAGGCAAAAAGGTGCATCATATTAAACTCACTATGGCTTGCCACAACGCTTAATGCCATACTCAAGGGAAAAAGCACGAAGCCCACTGCGCTTATAAACGCCCCACGCACACTAAAGACTAACACACATAGCATTGCCATAAGCGCGATACCTAGCACAATCAGCATAGGCTGATAAATACTATCTGCTAAACTATCCATAATGTCCTGCAAGGGTCGTTCATCAAAGTTTATGCGAGATTCTGTAATTTTTGCTATCTCTGCAGGATTCCATAACTGTGCGATAAGTGGTGATAGAATCCCTTGCGTTTTAAGTTCATCAAAAAGTGCCCGTATTGTCGCAAATTGCGCCTTTGACATAGAGGCGAGGTAATAGTATTGCTCTAATGGCGATTTACCTGCATTAGCATAAAATTTCACCGCACCTATATGCTCAAGCAGCCCACGTGTAAAGAGCATAAGCCCATCACTTTCTTGCGAAAATAGCAGCACTTTGACTTCATCTTTATCCTCAATATTCGCAAAAAAGGCACGTTCATCAAGCATAGACTTGTTTTGATAATCAAGCTTGGAGAGGTCAAAATCAAGCTTCAATGTGCTAAATGCAAAGATAAAGCCTACACAGGCTAGAGTTAAAAACACTATGCTTGGCACACAGGGCTTCCTAAGTCTAGCAATGCTATCAAAAAGGCGAGGGGGCTTAAAGCCTATGCGTGGATAAATAAAGGCAAAACTCACATAGGAGATAGTGAGTGAAATCATCGCATAGAGCGCGAGTTGAGCCAAAAGTGGAAAGGGGATAAATAAGCATACCCCAAAGCCAATCATCGTCGTGAAATACCCATAAAACACAGGGCGATTGAAGGCTGGACGTGCTAAGGGTGAATGCTTTGCATAAGAGGGAGCGTGAGTGTATAGCCCAAAGAAATGATGGTGCATCATATAATCAATAGCGATGTTTGAAATCCCCATACCGAAACTTAAAGCCATAATGGTAACCTTTGGATACACGCATAGTGTGAGCAAAATGGCAATCGTATTTGCAAAAATGAGTGTAAAAATTGTGTTGAATGTCAAAAGAGGTATGCGGATAATCACAAAATATAAGATAATAAACACAAGCGAGGCAAAGCCTAAGAGGAAATTCACTTCTTGCAAAATTAAGCCTAGATTCTCTACGCGCATAAAATCTGTGGAAAAATAATGTATAGAAGGATAATGTGTTTTTAGCTCTTTAAAGTGCGCTAGGGTATCTTTAAGGGCACTGTCTTCGAGGCTATCTATCTCCGCAAGGAGCATTAAGCCCCTATCTCCTGCGTAAATAGGCTTTGCCTCATCGGGTGAGGGGGTAAAAGATGATAAAAGCGGTGCGTAAATCGCTGCGCTTTGTGCAGAGAGTGAATCTGGGCTTTGCTCATTTGCATCTTTTGAATCTGTGGAAGATGGTTGCGAATCTATATGTGCGTGGGCGAGGAGATATTTCTCATTATGCGATAGAAAGTCATAAAGCTGATAAGAGAGCGGAATTTCCTCTGCTATCACAGAAGTGATATGAGGCATAGCCAAAAGATATGCCTTTATCTCCTCTAGTACCTCCTGCGTAGATTCTCCCTCAATAGCTACAGGTATGTATTTGGAGCTTGCAAAATATCTATGCGCTTCAATGAGTGCCTTGCTCTCATTCCGCGGAAATAAGTCAAGCACTTCTTGGCTTATCCTGTCTGCATCAAACGCCCATATAAAGATTCCCAATATGGCAATAAAGCATAAGATAAAGGGAATAAAGAGCTTTTTACCCCACATTTTCTATCCTTTAGAATTCCATACCCTTAGAAAATATCACTTATGGATTACTTCACTAACGCTTGTAATGACAAAAGGGCTTAAGTATCGGTATACTAGTGCCCATTGAAATACTTAGATTTTAAAAGGATTCTCGACAACCTTTTTTCTATCCACGATATAAGGAATAAGTGCCATATGTCTAGCACGTTTGATGGCTACTTCTACGCGTTCTTGCCATCGCTTTGTGTTGCCTGTAAGACGTCTTGGCATAATTTTGTATCGTTCAGACAATGAATGCTTAAGCATTTCCACATCTTTGTAATCGATAAATTCAAGTTTAGCCTCGGTATATCGGCAGTATCGTTTTGAGTATTTTTTCTTTTCCATCATTGCTCCTTGTAAAATGTGTGAAAACTAGAAGGGTATTTCATCTTCATCAATATTGATTTCAGGGATATTTTGGGGGTAGTTCTCTACTCCTGCATTCCCACCATAGCTCTGTGCTTGAGGTTGTGCAGACTGCATAGGTTGATTGGGTTGATTATATGATGAGGGGGCGTAGCCGCTATTCTCACTTGCAGATTTAGAATCTAGCATTTGCATACTTTCAGCAATAATCGTATGTTTGCTTCGTTTTGCACCACTTTGGTCATTCCAACTCTCAAAGCTTAATCGTCCTTCAATCAGCACCTTGCTGCCCTTACGCAAGTATTGATTCGCCACTTCTGCACTACGACCAAAAAGCTTCACATCGACAAAGCATACTTCATCACCCATATTGCCATCTTGCTTTTTGAATCGGCGATTGCTCGCTAAGCCAATAGTCGCTAGAGCGCTTCCACTAGGCAAATATCGCAATTCCACATCTCGCGTAAGATTCCCCATCATAATCACTTTGTTATACATCTCATTCCCTTGTTTGCTTACGATTCTTGAGAATCTTGCTCCTGTGCCTCTGCTGTCTCTTCTTTTTTAGCCTTAGAGGCTTTAAGCTCTTTTTTTGCTTCAGGCTTGTTATTTGCCCTATCTACGAGCTTTTGCCACGCATTTTGCTCTTTTTTATTCTCATATTTCACTACAAGAAAGCGCAAAATCTCTTCATTAATGCGATAATTTCGCTCAAGCTCTCTAATTAGGGTTGGTTGTGCTTTGAAGTAGATGACAAAATAGTATCCACGTTTATTCTTTTTAATCTCATAAGCAAGATTGCGCGTTCCCATATCAAGGCAGGTTTCAATCTCACCGCCATTTTTTGTAATGACTTCTTTAAAAAAATCAATACGTGTTTTGATTTCCTCTTCTACAAGCGTAGGTTTGAGGATAAACATCGTCTCATAAAATTTCATTCTTTCTCCTTTTGGTGTAGTCGCCCTTTCCGCGCTAGAATCTAGCATAAAAGAGCAAGGGTTAGAAGCACGGATTCTATCTTATTAATTCTTGAATTTTGATTAAAGCACTCATAGACTGCTTAGATTTGCCCTTACTCACTTCATATCGCCACGCAGAGAGGAGCTCAAAAATGGCAATATACTCATTTTCTTTAAAGCGAATGCAATGCCGCACTAATGGCTCTACTATATGTTTTGGTGGGGCATAACCTAGGATTTCTCTTTCATCTGCTCTACCATTAGCCTTAATAAATGCATAAAATAAAAAGAGTTGATAGAAGAATCTTTGAATCTCGCTGATCATCGCAATTTCATTCACGCCTTCCTCATAAATGCTATGCAGCATTTCCACAAAAGGCTTTTTTTCCATTAGAGTGTGGCATAGTTCGCTTATGCTAAAGCTTGCCACCCCATCGCAAAGCAGATTCACATCACTTGGCTCAATTTCCCTACCATCAGTATAAATAACAAATTTTTCTAGTTCATTCAAAGAAAGGGCAATGTCATTATTTTGAAGGCTAAGGATTTGGTGAAGCACCTTATCACTCGCTTTTAGAGACATTGTTTTAGCTTTTTGCCGCATAAAATCCATACATTCGTGTAAAGTCGGCTCGTAAAAGCGCACTTCTATAATGTCATCTTTGGGCATTTTAGGGTGCTTAAAATATCCAGCATATATTTTGGAATTTTTAGCATAATCTGCTGGGGACTTTGAGCCTTGATAATACTCGATAATAAGGGCATTTTGTGTATTATGAAAAAGAGATTGCAAAAAAAGTTCAATATCTTTTTTATTTATTTTATCATTGATTTTAAGCACCACAAGTGAGCGTGTGCCAAAAAGTGAGCTTTGTGAAAGGAGAGCGTTTATTTGTGTGGCATTGTATTCATCAAAGTAAAACACATTTTTTTCCTCACATATAAGAGCAGAGGCGATAAGCCTACTATAATA
Organism: Helicobacter mastomyrinus; assembly: GCF_039555295.1. NCBI lineage: Bacteria > Pseudomonadati > Campylobacterota > Epsilonproteobacteria > Campylobacterales > Helicobacteraceae > Helicobacter > Helicobacter mastomyrinus. Next base: position 1,684,338 of record NZ_CP145316.1, read on the forward strand.
CTCTACCAAAAAGCTATCACCATATAAAAAGCTTATGCGCGGGGCTTTTGAAGCCTTAAGGAGTGAATCAAGCTGTGATTTATACATAGCAATCCTTTTTGCCTTATTATGAGGCTAAATTATAAACTAGCTTGTTTAATCATTATAATGTGTTTTTTGCTTAAAGGGCTTGTGTATAGGCTCATTCCTTGTTTTAATACTCTATCCCTACTGCCCTTAGCCTATCGCGGATATAGCGCATTTGAATATTTTTATCAAAGCACCACATAGGTGCAAGGAGTGTATCATCGTGTGCCCCCGCGCTGATTCTCTGCACGACAATATTAGGGGGAATCCTCTGCAAAGATTTGACAATCAAATCGCTAAAAGTCTCAATACTAATAGGCTCATACTCGCCATTTTTGTAAAGCTGAGCAAGGCGAGTGCCGCTCACCACATACAGGGGGTGAATCTTAATGCTATCAATCCCCCATTCTAGCACGCTATCAAGTGAGTGTAGCATCATATCCGGCGTCTCACCCGGTAAGCCATAGATTAAGTGCGCACAGACTTTCACACCCTTTGCTCGTGTCTTAGCAAACATTTCTTTAGCCAGAGCAATGCTGTGGGCGCGATTGGTAATTTCTAAAGTCTTATCATACACAGATTGTATCCCATATTCTAGCCAAATCTCTTTACCTTTTTTGACATACTCGCCCAAAAGCTCAAGGAGTGAATCCTGCACACAATCAATACGTGTGCCTATGCTCAGCCCCACGACATTGGGCAAACTCAATGCTTTATCATAGAGAGTCTTAAGCGTCTCAAAGGGCGCATAAGTATTTGTATAAGACTGAAAATATACCATATACTTACTTATGCCAAATTTTCTTTGATGAAATTCCGCGTGCCAAAAGAATTGCTCCTCTAGTTGCTTAAGCTGCTTGGGCAAAAGTGGATTGGAGTTAAGGGAGAAATTCATCTTTACTTGAGAGCCTTTATTTATCTTTATGAGGCTTGGAGAGAAGCTTTCATTATCGCAATATATGCACCCGCCCTTTGCCAAGCTCCCATCGATATTAGGGCAGGTAAAGCCTTGCAGAGATATAGGGATTTTCCGCACCCTTGTGCCAAAACGTCTTTTAAAATACCGCCCCACGCTTAGTATAAGCCGCATCACAAGCCCCTAGTGTATTCATCAATATAGTTTTCATCAAAACACGCCTTGCACCACGATTTGTTCTCCCCCCCTATACTTCGCACTAAGCCCTCAATAGAGAGAAATCCTAGAGAATCCGCCCCAATGTATTTACGCACATCTTCAATACTCTTATTTGCGCATATTAGCTGCTCTTTATGCGGCGTATCCACACCATAAAAGCAGGGCGATATAGTAGGTGGAGAACTAATAAGTAAGTGAATCTTCCGTGCCCCTGCCTGACGCAAGATTCTAATAATCTGCCTACTTGTCGTCCCACGCACGACAGAATCATCAATCACAATAATATCTTTATCTGCAATCAGCTCTCTAATAGGATTAAGCTTGAGCCGCACTTTCAGCTCCCTCTCCTGCTGTGTGGGCTCGATAAATGTCCGCCCCACATAGTGATTACGGATAATGCCTAGCTCAAAGTCAATGCCACTTTGCTTACTATACCCAAGTGCCGCTGCCACGCCAGAATCTGGCACAGGGATTATCATATCCGCTTTAATCTTATGCTCCCTAGCAAGCTCAATACCCATTTGTTTGCGCGCCTTATAGACATTGCTACCAAAGATATTGCTATCTGGACGAGCAAAATAGACGTGTTCAAATACGCAAGGGTGAGGATTTGGCTCAAAAACTTGAATGCTTTTAGGCTGCGTATCTTTGAGCGCATACGCCCCATCAAAAATCAGTATTTCCCCCGCCTTAATCTCGCGCACAAACTCCGCCCCAATCAAATCAAACGCACAGCTCTCACTTGCTACTACATAGCCTGTGCTGCCATCCTCGTTTTGAATCTTCCCCAAGCTCAAAGGGCGCAATCCATAACGGTCGCGGATAGCAAACATTTTTGTGCGAGAGAGAAATATAAAGCAATACGCCCCATCAACGCATTTTAGGGCGTCAATGATTCTATCTGTAAGAGATTGTTTTTTACTCTGTGCGATAAGATGTATGAGATTTTCGGTATCAAGGTGGCTTTGGAAAATTGCTCCATTTTCAATAAGCTTTTTACGCACAGCTTTTGCATTGGTAAGATTCCCATTATGAACGATAGCCATTTCCCCTAGCTCATATCGAGCAAAGATAGGTTGGGCATCATTGATGGAATCTTCCCCTGCAGTCGAATAACGATTATGCCCTATGCTCGAGCGCCCTTGTAGTTTGTCTAATTGCCTTTGAGTGAAAATCTTTGTTACAAGCCCTGTATTTTTGATTGTAGTGATTTTTGTGCCATTACTTGCGGCGATTCCACTTGCTTCTTGCCCTCTGTGCTGCATTGCAAAAAGTGAATAATAGCTTAAAACACTCGCATTATTGACATTATACACGCCCACCACAGCACATTCTTCATTCCAACTTTCCATACCTAAAGTTTGTCCTTACTTTGTGTTTTTGGTATGTGATTGTATAGAAACAAAGCTAACACGCGATTTTATAAAACTTTTAGGATTCTTTACCTTTTAAAACTTGCCTTGTGTGTGATACATTTGTAGATATTGAGTTTGTTATATGAGAGACTAGAGGAGACAACTTTCCCCTATATATAAAGAGAGAGGGAAGCTAGGGCTGTTCCTGTTTTTCACTTTTTTATCGCTTCCCCCCCCCCCCCTGGAATAACCGCATCACTTTCTGTTCCTTTTTTGGTAGAGACTGCCTTACCTTCACTCAATTAAAGAAGAGAGTTATCCCTTTAATAAGCAAAGCATTCTTTTTTCTGTCTGTATGTAAAGGTTGCATTTATCTTGTATTCCCCTTTAAAACAAAGTGCTTGCTCTTTTTGTGTGGAATGGGGATATATCTACAAATAATACAAGGGGAGCGAGTAGGTAATCTAACAAACTAGCTTCGCATTTATGCAAAATGCTAACCCATATTACATCTTAGAATCTCAGTAAGATTTTTTGCTACCTGTGGCTAAGAGGGGGTAGGGGAATGAGATGAGCATTTTACTTGAGAGGAAATAAAATTTTTACTGTTTGTTTTATTGTGTTTTTTTGCTTTACAAGAATTTTTTCAAACATAGATTGACACAATAGCAAAGGTATATGAGGCTACCAAAATGAATTGAATAATAAGACTTTAGCTTTAGTTTAACCCTAATCCTTTAGGCGCACACGAAAGGCTTTATCTTAAGTGCGTAAGATTATGCGACGTGAAATGTATTTACACGAAGTGCCAATCCACACTTGCAAATAGCGTAACAATGGTAAATCATCTCACAGACAAAGAGCATCTTGAATACTATACAAGCCATTTTCCTGTCGCACTATCCAGCCTGCCATATCAAGCGCCCCCTTAGCAAAAGTAAGCCGTGAAGTCGCATTATGTGTGAGTTCTAAATATTCGCCATCAAGATAGAATCCCACCGTATGTCGTCCGCTCACATCACCCCCACGCAAACTCATCACGGCAATTTCATCTTTGCTTCTCTCGCCTATCATACCATTGCGTCCGCTGATACGTACATCACTAAGCTTAAGATTGCGCGCGCTAGCACAGGTTTGAGCGAGAGTTAAAGCTGTCCCGGAAGGAGCATCTTTTTTATGTCGATGATGAATCTCACAAATTTCTATATCGCTTTCTTTGAGCGTATTTGCCACAAGTCCTACAATCTTATTTAGCACCGCCACGCCCTTACTCATATTGGTTGCATACAAAATAGGCATTGTGTGCGAGGCTTCCTCAAGTAAATGCTGTGTATCACTATCAAGTCCCGTTGTGCCTATGACAAGTGGCGTAGGAGCAGCAATAGCTGCCTCAAGCAAGGTTTTTGTAGCCTCTGGAGAGGAAAAATCAATAACCACATCACTTGATTGCACAAATATGGCAAAATCACGCGTAACCATAGTGCTAGAGGGGAGTGAATATTGTAATTCATTGCGGACATACACGCTTGAGAGAGCGAAATGTTTATGATTTAAAATCTCTTCAATAAGTAGCCGCCCCACGCGCCCAGTCGCTCCAAAAATCCCTACTTTTAGCATAAATACTCCTTTTCAAATCTCTAAATTTTAGATCATAAATATTTTTATCATTTATATTTAACAATAAGCAATTCTACAAAAACATCTCTTAGGTGAATAAAAAATAACAAAAATTTTAATCTTTTTTGGCAATAAATCTTAGTATTGCAAATTTGTAATATAAGATTTTTGACTAGTGAGAGTTTATGGCTTTGAACAACAAAATGAGCACAGAGATTTTAAATAACTTGCGTATAGGGATAAAAAACATAGGTAAGTGGAGGTTATAAGAGAAAGCAAAAGCATTTATTTGATTGAAAGATTTTAGTTAGAATCTTGCTTATTTTACCCAAAGGAGGATTTGATGATAATAATCCCTGCGCGGCTAGAATCTACAAGATTCCCAAAAAAGGTGCTATGTGATATAAATGGGCTGCCTATGGTGGTGCAGACAGCACTCAATGCAAAGCAAATAGATGATGTGGTGGTCGCTTGTGATGATGCGCAAATTGAATCTGTATGTAGGGCACATAAGATAGAATGTGTGATAACTGATAAAGCTCATAGTAGCGGTACGGATAGATGTGCGGAAGCAGCAATAAAGCTAGGATTAGCCGATGATGAGGTGGTGATTAATATCCAAGCTGATGAGCCATTTTTAGAGCATAATGTGATAGAGACATTGCGGCATTTAATGGAGCATAAAAAGCCTTTTATGGGGACATTGGCAAAGGTGATAAATGAGGATGATATAGGAGATGCTAATCTTGTCAAAGTCGTGCTAAATGCTCATAATGAGGCGATATATTTCTCCCGCGCTCCTATTCCATTTTGCCGCGATAAGGATTGTGAAACATTAGCAAATATCCTATATTTAGGGCATTTGGGGATTTATGGATATAGTGCTAAAAGTCTAAAGACATTTTGCACCCTGCCTAAAAGTCCACTGGAAGAGATTGAGAAATTAGAGCAGTTAAGAGCTTTGTATCATCGCAAAGTTATTGCCTTAGCCATAGTGGAGACACAAAGTATAGGCATTGACACACAAGCAGACTATAAAAGGATTTTGGAGCGGTTTGTATGAGTGTGATAAGCGTTAATGAGAAGATTAATTTAAGTAAAGATTCTATCTATCGTCTCTTTTTTTATTTCTTTATCCCTAATTTGTGCGCTATGCTCGCGCTTTCTACATATTCTACATTTGATGGAATCTTTGTAGGTAAGAAGCTGGGCGAGGACGCATTGGCTGCTATTGGGCTGTGTTGGCCTGTATTTCCTGTGCTGATTGCCTTTGAGCTGCTTTTTAGTATGGGGGCGGCTTCCATAGCAGCATATTTTTTAGGCAAGGGGCAAGATCATCGCGCGAGGCTGATGTTTAGCTCCGTGTTTTACTTTGCTATGAGTTCCTCTCTTATCATTGGCGGAATACTCTTTATCTATGTCGAGCAAATATCTATCGCGCTTGGGGCGAGTGAGCGAGTGCTGCCCTATGTGGTGGAATATTTACAGGTGATTTTTCTAGGCTCTGTGATTATCGTGCTGCACCCTTTGCTTGATGTTTTTGCCATTAATGACAAACGCCCTGTTTTAGCGATGGTAGCAATGATTGTAGGCTCTGTTTCTAATATTGTTTTGAATTATATTTTTCTTTTTGTCCTTGAGTGGGGCATATTTGGCTCTGCTTTAGCTACGATTTTAGGGCATAGCTTGGGTATGCTTATCCTACTTAGCCACTTTGTGCGTAAAAAAGGGCGCATTTATTTGGTGAAAAGATTCCATATCAATGCGGTGTTTGCTTCAATGAAAAATGGCGTGCCTCAAAGCATAGCTGAACTTAGCGTAGCGTTTGTGATGGTCGTGTTTAACCACACACTAAAGGCTTTGGCAGATACGGAGGATATACGCGTGAGCTATCTTGCCACATATAGCATTATTATGTATGTGGGGGTGGTGTGTATTACGATTTTGATTTCTTGTTCGCAGGGGATTCAGCCTATTGCAAGTTATAACTACGGGGCGGGGGCGATGAGGCGCGTGAAAGGTATTTATGCCTTTGGTGTGATTTTTGCCACAATTATGGGCGTGGTGGTGTATGGCTTGTTTATGAGTGTAGATTCACATTTGGTGCGGCTTTTCCTTAAAGAGGGGCAAGAGAGTATCCTTGAGCCTACGCTTGAAGCGATGCAAGTGTATTTTATCGGTTATATATTTTTAGGTGTCAATATAGTGAGTGCGATATTTTTTCAGTCTATTCAACGCCCTAAAAGCTCATTTATTATCACCATTTCCTATAACTTTGTTTTTGTAATCATTTTTCTTTTTGTGCTGTCGCATTATTATGGAGTGTTTGGCGTGTGGCTTTCCTATCCGCTTTCTTTGGCGTGTTCAAGCATTGTAGTGCTTGGCGTGGTGGTGTATGAGATGTATCGTGGAGCATTAGTTTTGAAACGTGGTTCATAACAGCCCAAAGACTTAGATTTTTGTGTATTATGCTGTTGTCATACGTTATAGAGGCAAAGGTATATGCACGAATTCTAAGCGAATATTTTACAAATATTGGATTAATGCTTTGGTGTTTTAGGGGTAAGCAAATACTGCAGATTGGCTCGAATTTGTAAATATTTGCTTTATCGTTGGCGAAGATAAAAGCTTAGTTTGCAGAACAAAATGCGAAATAGTCCTCGCTTCTATTCCGCAGTATATTCACTTACCCCAGTATTCTAATCCCATTTGATTAGAAATCAAATGTTATTTATGCTCTAAATAGGCAATGGCTTGTAATGCTGCTGTTGCACCATCTGCGGCGGCACATACGACTTGTTTAGAAGCCTGTGTGCGCACATCTCCTGCAGCAAAAAGTCCTTCTACACTTGTCCTCATTGATAAATCCACTTTAATGCTTCCGTATTCATCGCATTCACAGAGCATTGAACCATTCTCTTGTTTTAAAGTGGCTGTATTCACATCATAGCCCACAAAGATAAAGATTCCCATCACGGGTATGTCCTCATTTTCCCCTGAATCTGTATGTTTGATAAGCACACTTGTAACGCCTGATGAATCTCCCTTAATCTCTTCAACGATGGCAGGGGTGATAATGCGAATCTTATCGTTTTTCTTTACGTGCTCTATCGTAGTAGGTGCGGCGCGAAACTCATTTCTCCTATGCACTAAATGTACCTTGGAGCAAATACGGCTAAGATATACTGCCTCTTCAAGCGCCGTATCGCCACCGCCTAGCACGACAACCTCTTGGTCTTTGTAGAAAAATCCATCGCAAGTAGCACAAGTGCTAATCCCTTTCCCCCAAAATTCACTTTCACCCTTCAAATTAGCTTTTTTGGGGCTACCACCAGCGGCGAAAATCACCGCCTTTGCTTCCTCTACCTTGCCACTGGAGAGATGGATATGAAATATATCTCCCTCTTTACTCACACGCACTACTTCGCTCATTTGATGTTGTAATCCAAAGCGGAAGCACTGTTCTTGCCACGGCTGCATAAAGTCCATACCACTTACTACTTCCTTTACACCCGGATAATTTTCTATTTCACTGCTCCCTGTGATTTGCCCACCGGGCATTCCTTTCTCAAAAAGCACTACATTTTTAATTCCGCCACGTGTCGCATATAATCCCGCACTAAGTCCAGCAGGACCGCCACCAATAATTGCTAAATTAATCATCTTTTCTCCTATAAATTATAAAAATTTTCCATTATTAAAACTTATTAATTTAAATTGAAAGGTAAATACTGCATTATTTTCTCATAAATTAATAAAATTTGCAAGCAATTTTAAGCCTACATTATGGCTTTTTTCAGGGTGAGGCTGAATCCCAAAGAGATTCTCTTGATTAACAATAGCACCAAAAGGATAGCCATAATCACAATAAGCTAAAATATCCTCCTCCCTTGCCTTAATATGAAAACTATGGATGAAATACAAAAAGCTCTTATCATTTATACCGCAAAATAGCTTAGAATCTCGCGCTTGATAGGTGAAGTGGCAGCTATTCCAGCCAATATGTGGAATCTTAAGCGGTGCGATATTGCTAAAGCCCACGACTTCACCCTCTAATAGCCCAAGCCCCTTGTGTTCGCCAAATTCGAAACTTCTCTCAAAAAGTAGCTGTAACCCTAAACAAATCCCTAGCAAATGCTTCCCACTCCGTGCAAAATCAATAATCGCCTCATCAAGCCCTGTGTGTTTCAAATGCGCCATAGCATTGCCAAACGCCCCTACACCGGGTAGTAAAAGCTTATCATATTTCTTTAGCCTATCGGGTGTAGATTCTATACACACATCAAACAAAATCACATCGCTAAATGAGCTAATACGCGCAAAGGCATTCTGTACACTGCCTAGATTCCCCACACCATAGTTAATAATACCTATTTTAATCATTGGCTAATCCCAAAAGCCATTGTTTATTTTCTGCTATGGTATCGTGGCTTTTTGCTATGAGGCTATCGCGGATAGATTCTAAATCAGGGCAAGAGAGGCTATCCATTACCGCACGTGAGAGTGTAGTACGGGATTTTGCAGGGATAGCATTCAGTAAAGATTCTATCTCTGTAATCAGCTGTGCTTTAGAGGTGATTTCACCATTTTTACTCATATATGGGCTATCCATCATTATCCTTTGTAGAATCTTGCGTATATTTAGTGATGTGCCGCTCTAGTGTATCTTTAAAAACCTGTGAATAAGGCTTATTAGCAGGAAAATTGGCTAAAAACTCCCGCAGTATATGATAATAATCAGATTCTATGATATGCCCCTTGAGTAGCTCGTATTTGAGATAAAGCCAATAGGTATTTAGCACATCGCTATGGCAGTAGTGGTTAATAGTCTCAAGTGCGGTGAGCTTATCTTTAGCACTTTGAGCGTTGATATAGGTGTCAAAGACCTGCTCTCCGCTCATATCATATTTCCCCACTAAACCAAGCATTTTACATATATTATCAAGCTTTAAGGAGCGCGCCATGCCAAAATTCCCCAAACTATCAAGCAAATCGGTATGGAAGACTTCGCTATATCGTTGGCGGTAATTCTCCCATTTGCTTTTGTTATGTGCAGGATTATCCTGCTCGTAATACGCCCACGCATTAATGTCATAACGCATAGCACGTAAAAGCATTGTAGGTATGTCAAAGCCCCGTCCATTAAAGCTCACAAGTCTTGGATTGTTTTTATTAAAAAATGTCCAAAACTCATTTAAAAGTGTCTTTTCTAATGTGTCTAAAAAATCACTGCTTAAGAAATCTATGGAATCTAATGAATGGGGGAGCGATTCTAAAAAATGTGTGCCAAAATGCCCTACCTTCACAAATCGTCCAAAATCATCGCATATCACGCTACCAATGCTAATAACACGATGAAAGCAAAGGGAAAGAAAGGAGCTACCATTTTTTGCATATTGCTCCTCTGCGGCAGCTTGTGCGATTTGCAAAGGCGAGCCTTCAAAGCCAAAGCTATCGCGCAAAAGATGAAAATCAGGGATACTCTCAATATCAAAGACGCATATCATTTAGCTGCCTTCTTGCAAAATATGGCTACAATATTATCAAAATTTACCAAATAAGGACAAAAGATGTATGCGTTATTGAGCGTGAGTGATAAAGAGGGTATTGAGGGATTTGCGCAGGATTTATGTGCTTTAGGATATAAGATTCTTAGCACAGGTGGGACACTCAAACTCCTAGAGAAAGCGGGCATCAACGCTATTGATGTGGGCGAATACACACAGAGTAAAGAGATGTTTGATGGACGTGTAAAAACCTTGCATCCAAAGATTGCCGGGGGGATACTCTACCGACGAGATAATAAAGATGATGTGCAGAGTGCGCAAGATAACGATATAGAGCCTATCGATATTGTATGTGTGAATCTCTATCCTTTTAAACAAACCATTGAGCGCACAGCAGATTTTAGCGAGATTATAGAGAATATCGACATCGGCGGTCCTACACTTGTGCGTGCAGCGGCGAAAAACCACGCCCACGTGCTAGTCATAACAGATAAAAATGATTATGCAAAAGTGATAGAATCTTTACGTAATGGCGCAAACTCGCTCGCTCTAAGGCAGCAAATGATGATTAAAGCCTATGAGCATACCGCTGCCTATGATAGTATGATAGCTAACTATATGAATAAGCGTTTCAATGATGGCTTTGGGGAGAAAGTGTTTATAGAGGGGCAAAAGATTATGCAAACGCGCTATGGGGAAAATCCTCATCAAAAGGGCGCATTATATGGGTTTAATGGCTTTTGGCACGAGCATTTTATCATCAAAAAAGGTGAGCCAAGTTTCAATAACCTTAATGATATGAATGCTGCGCTCAAAATCGCCACGAGCTTTGAGGATGAAGCAAAAGCCGTGTGTATCATTAAGCACGGCAATCCTTGCGGTTTCGCGCTTAAAGATACACTTTTAGAATCTTATAAAGCAGCCCTTGCGTGTGATAGCATAAGCGCCTATGGTGGTGTGGTGGCTATCAATGGCGTGATAGATAAGGCTTTAGCCGAAGAGATAAACAAAATCTTTGTAGAGGTGCTAATCGCCGGGGATATAACCGATGAAGCGCTTCATATTTTTGAAAGTAAAAAGCGCACAAAGATTTTCACGCAAAATAATGCCTTTCTTAGCCTGCCACACGATAACTATGATTTTAAGCACATACAGGGCGGATTATTGCTACAAGAAAGCGATGTGGTAAGAGATGATGAGGTAGATTCTGCCCAACTTGTGAGTGCTAAGGCAGCAAGCAAAGCACAAAAGGCGGATTTGAAAATCGCTTATATTATCGCAGCCCTTACTAAATCAAACTGCGTGAGTTATGTCAAAGATGGTGCGCTAGTAGGTATTGGTATGGGTATGACAAGCCGCGTTGATGCTACAAGGGCGGCAATGGCAAAGGCAAAGGATATGAATCTAAACTTGCAAGGCTGCGTATGCGCTTCTGAAGCATTCTTTCCATTCCGTGATAGTGTGGATATAGCTCATCAATATGGCGTGAGCGCGATTATCCAGCCCGGTGGGAGCATAAGAGATGATGAGGTGATTAAAGCCTGTGATGAATATGGTATAAGTATGTATTTCACGCACACACGGCACTTTTTGCATTAAATAAGGGATGAGTTTATAGAAACTATATCCTTGAAACTGACTTGAGAAGTAAGATAACTTGGTTAAAGGAGGCTAATTGCATTTATAAGACTACGCAGCAGTTTTATAATAGCGTAGAGAACTACACAAATAGAAATCTAAATACAGGAAACGATTTAAGTTCTTGCATTTTATATCACTACATATGCGAGTCTGTTTTTTAGCCATTATTATTGATAAATCATAGTCTATAAATAATTTATAAAGATGGATTTAAGTTTAGTTTTTAATTTCTGTGGTGTGATTGCTATTTGTGTGGATTGTCTATTTTTTGCAAGATTTTTGGGAATGAGGATATGAAGAATCTGTTAGATTAAGGCAAATAGAGGGTATGAATATAATAAAAACGTAGGAGAGATGGCACGCGAAAGTAGGATAGGAGAACTAAAACGTGCAACAAAGTTCTTGTGTATCATATCAAAGATTCATAAGATACAAAAAATCCTAACAAATACTCAACTCATATAATGTGAAATACAACAGCTAGAATAAAAACATATATTCTCTTACTTTATTATCATAAGGCATAGCACCTTGTGCTTAATTGCCTTATGAAGCTATATATTAAAATTGACATAAATGTTTTAATATCTAATTTATCTCACTTTCTATTCTTCAACCAATGAGAGAGGCGTGCGATATAGCTCCAAAAGAGCGGAATAAAGAATACGGCGATAAATGTCGCTGCCATCATACCACCAACCACACCCGTGCCGATAGCGTGTCTAGCTGCGCTTCCTGCCCCTGTGCTTAGGGCTAGGGGCAATACCCCAATACTAAAAGCAAGTGAAGTCATAATAATAGGGCGGAATCGCAATTTTGCCGCACCTATGGCAGATTCTATAATGCCTTTACCTTCCTTTTCGTGTAAATGCTGTGCAAACTCCACAATCAAAATCGCATTTTTAGCCGATAGGGCAATAAGCATAACAAGCCCTACCTGAAAATATATATCATTACTCAACCCACGCAATGCCGTAGCTGCTGCCGCACCAAAAACTGCAAAAGGCACTGCGCTTAGCACAGAGAGAGGCATAAGCCACCGCTCATATTGCGCACATAGAATCAAAAAGACAAAAATAAGCCCACAAACAAAGGCGATTGTGCCTGTGCCACTTGCATTTTTCTCTTGATAGCTTGTGCCACTATATGCGATGGTATAGCCATCAGGCAGCACCTCTTTTGCCACTTCTTCAACTGCCCTTAATGCAGCACCACTTGAATATCCCTTGCTTTCATCGGGGTTACCAATAATTTTTGCACTTGTAAAGAGATTAAATCTATCCACAATATCAGGACCAATCACACGCTCAGATCTTACAAGCGCGCTTATGGGAATTAGGTCGCCATTACCTGATTTCACAAAAATATGGCTTAAATCTTCAGGTATTTCTCTAAAATTACTCAAAGCTTGCACATTGACTTGATAGGTTTTGCCATAGAGATTAAAATCATTGACATAATATTGCCCAAGTGTGCTTTGCAAGGTTGTGAAAACATCATTGATATTAACATTCATAGCCTTTGCCCTCTCTCTATCAAGCTGTAAGTAATATTGTGGAATATCTGCGCTAAAGAGGCTTCTTACACCCACAAGTTCATCTCGTTTATTTGCTTCGGCTACAAATAAGCTAGCATATTTCTCCAAATCTCTAATGGTGCCCCCACTTCTATCTTGTATATACAGCTCAAAGCCGCCAACTGTTGATAATCCCATAATAGCTGGAGGCGTCGTTGATAAACTAAAGGCGTCAAGACTGGCATTAAAAGCACCCATTGTTTTTTGTGCAATTTCAAATGCACTCTCTTTGCGCTCGCTCCAATCTTTCAATGAGGTAAAAATAACCGCACCTGAAGAACGTGCAGCACTTGCAAGCATATCAAAACCAGCAATAAGGAAGTTTTGTTCTACTCCATCTTCTTGTTCTAGAAAAGCCAAGGCTTTTCTACCCTCTTCTATTGTGCGGGATAGTGAGGCAGCTGGCGGTAGCTGAATAAAGCTCATCACTATGCCTTTGTCTTCACTTGGTACAAGTCCGGTAGGCAGTTTAGCAAGTAATCCCCAAGTAACCCCCAAAATACCCACAAAACATAACAAAAGCAACGAACCGCGCCGTAATGCCTTGCCAATTTGTTCGCCAAACTTATGTGTTAGCCAATCAAAAAATTCATTGAATCTTCGCACAAGATAAAAAGGCTTAGGCTCCTTAGTTTTCAAGATTGATACGCAAAGTGCGGGGGTAAGGGTAAGTGCTACAAACCCTGAAATAATCACTGAAATTACGATGGTTATGGCAAATTGTTTGTAAATCGCTCCACTAAAGCCACCGATAAATGCTACAGGAATAAACACCGAGCAAAGCACTAGCACAATAGCGACAACAGGTCCTTGAATTTCCCCCATAGCCTTTAGCGTAGCTGCCTTGACAGAATATTTTTCACCATTCTCATCTCTCTCATTGTGTAAGATTCTCTCCACATTTTCAATGACAATGATGGCATCATCAACCACAATACCGATAGCTAAAATAAGCCCAAAAAGTGTAAGAAGATTGATTGAGAATCCTAACGCATACATACCTGCAAAAGCCCCAATAATCGATACAGGAATAGCTATCACAGGGATAATAGTTGCACGGAAATTTTGCAAGAAAAAATACATAATAATTACTACCAGCACAATAGCCTCGATAAATGTCTTCACCACTTCTTTAATAGAGATTTTCACAAATTTTGTATTATCATTAGCAATCTTATATTGCATTCCACTAGGAAAGCTTTTTGATAGCTCTAGCATCTTTTTTTCAACACCTTCGGCTACTTCAAGTGCATTTGCTCCAGCCTGAAGGGCAATACCAAAAGCTTGGGCATTTCTGCCATTAAAAAGTGGGCTTACACTATAATCTTTTGCTCCTAGCTCTACTGTTGCCACATCTTTTAAACGCAATGCTGAGCCATCAGCATTTGAGCGCACAATGATATTCCCAAACTCCTCTGCGCTAACAAATCTCCCCTGTGTGGTAATAGAATAAGTAAAGGCAATATCGCCTCTTACGGGCTCTTTACCAAATGAACCTACCGCAAATTGCGCATTTTGTTCAGAAAGTACCTGTGCCACTTCTGCAGGCGTAAGATTATTTTGTGATAATTTATCAATATCAAGCCAAATGCGCATAGAATAATCCCTCGAGCCAAAAACAGCTACATCACCCACGCCCTGAACGCGTTTGAGTTCATTAATAATATTTAAAATTGTATAATTTGCCACATAAGTAATATCGTGTGCAGGATTATCCGAAAATACCGCATATACTTGCAGTAAAGTAGAAGAGCGTTTCCTCACAGTAACACCCACTCTCTGTACATCTGTTGGGAGTTGTGTGAGGGCGGTTTGAACGCGGTTATTTACATTAATAAGTGCCATATCTGCATCAGTATCGTTGGCAAAAAATACACTAAGATTCATTACCCCACTTGAAGTGGAAGAGGATTTCATATAAAGCATTCCTTCCACACCATTAATACTATCCTCTAGGATACTGGCTACTGTATTTGCCACTACCTCAGCACTTGCACCACTATAAGTGGCTTGCACCATAATTTCATTTGGCACTACTTGTGGATATTCCTCGACAGGTAGAATAGTAATGCAAATAGCCCCAACAAGTGTAATAACAATGGATATGACCATTGCAAAAATAGGACGATTGATACAAAATTTTGACATATTATGCTCCTAATTTTGTGCGTTATTTTCTGTGCCGCTTTGAGAATCGCTATCAGGAGTTACTGGGCTATCATCGCGAATTTTAGAGAGTTGATTGAGTATCAAAACATCACCTTCTTTGAGACCGCTATTAACCAATATATGCGTATCAACTCTTTGCCCTAAGCTCACACGAGCTATTTTTGCTTTGCCATCTTTGATAACATAAACATAACTTCCTTGCGTATCTTGCAAAAGTGCGCTTTCTGGTATAGTAATGGCATTTTGTGCTTCAAACCCCTTAAGACGCACTCTTACAAACTCATTAGGTAAAAGCTTATAATCTTCATTATCTACGATTGAGCGTGCTTTAATAGCAGAAGTTTGTGGATCAAGCACACTATCGACGAAATCAAGTTTGCCTATCTTGTCATACACACGCCCATTATTAAGCACATATTCCACTTGTATGCGGCTATTTTCTAAGCCGCGCATCAGATAATAATCCGTATTGGGAATGGAAAATTCCGCATATATAGGGCTAAGTTGCGTAATGGTTGTAAGCACATCTTGACCACTTCCACCGACAAGATTCCCCACATCATAGCTACGCATACCAATCCGTCCGCTAATAGTCGCTATCACATCTGTGTAGCCCAAATCGATATTTACATCATCAAGGGCTGCTTGTGTGCTTGCAACATTGGCTTGAGCGGAGAGGAAGTTCGCACGTGAAGTGTCATATTGGTCAATGGTATAAACGCCTTGTTTATAGAGTTTTTCCACACGTTGCCAATCACGGTTTGCCTTAATGAAATTTGCCTCTGCAGATTGCCTTTGAGCCTTTGCTTGATCGACTTTTGCTTGATAACGAGCGGGATCTATTTTAAAAAGCAATTGTCCCTCTTTGACAATATCCCCTTCTTTAAAGTTTTTTGCTAAAAGTGTGCCTTGCACTCGTGCATATACTCCTGCACTTTGCACACTTTTTAATCTTGCTGGATATTCAAAGTTTAGATTTGTATTTTTATAGGCAATAGTCTGTGTCTTGACCTTTAATACCGATGCTTGTCTTGATTGCTGAGAATCTTTGCAACCTACAAAAATACCAAGAACTAGAAATATGGCAATAATATTTAATGATATGGGTATTACTCGCATTATGTCTCCTAATAAGCATAATCTTGAATAATAGACTCCTTAGTCTATTATTCCTTTGCTGTTGCGGTTAAAGCCGCTATAAAGGTCTTGTTACAGAGGTAAGCCTCTGCTAACGCCTAAAGAATACACTTAAAACTGCGCTTTGCTTAATTTTACCCTTTGCGGGATTTATCAAGTGAGTTTAAAGGTATACAATCTCTCATCCATCATTCCTGCGCGATGGTGGCTTCACCACTGCGTAGTTAATATTTGCGCGGAGTGTGAGTCCACGCTTTGCCGCCATACAGCCCTTTGCAAAAGGACAAATTCCGCTAGGATAAAACCGCATTTGCTTTGGTTTATCAAGCTGGTCTGTATGGATTCTCAATTAAAAAAGCTTTAAGACGCAATGTAAAACCTATAGGAGGTGTAAAAGTCAGGCTTCTCTCCATATCATATTTATTGTAAAAAATAAATATACGAGCAGCGAGAGAAGATTTCACCTTATAAGGTATTACCTTGTACTAATTATGCAAAATCTTTTAAAAGTAGCTCTTGGGTATTCATTACCCCTACACCTCTATCAAGCACATTTTGAGCAATTTCTTGTGCTTCTTTGAGAGAGTGCATTTTGGCAGTGCCGCATTGATAAATATTCAGTTCAGGGATATCTTTTTCATCACGTATGCGCAATACATCACGCATACTCGCTTCCCACGCATCTTTGACATCATATTCACTTGGTGTGCCTATCACACTCATATAGAATCCTGTGCGACAGCCCATTGGTGAAATATCAATAATCTCTACTCGTGAAGTATTCAAATGCTCACGCATAAATCCGGCTATCAAATGCTCCATTGTGTGGATTCCCTTTTCGCTTAGAATCTCGCAATTTGGGCGAGTAAAACGCAAATCAAAAACGCTAATAACATCGCCCTTTGGTGTCTGCATACTCTTTGCCAAACGCACTGCTGGAGCGGGCATACGCGTATGATCAACCTTAAAACTATCAAGTAATGGCATAAAAACTCCTTTTTGTGGTTTTTACTCTAAAGATGGGAATTGTAATGTGATTTTGTAAATAGTTGTATATGCAACTATTTACCATATTTTTAATGAGATTAAATAAATACGTGCAACTTAAAGGCTTTATTAAAGTGCCTAATAAAGCCTAAAACATATACGAATAAAAAATGGTAACCTACTCTTTTTCCCAAGTTTTAGCTAGATTATCAATTTCTGCAAAGAGCAAATCACTCATTTTTTCCATTGTTCTAAAGGATTCTACGCAGGTGATTTGACATTCTCTACCATAGCAACTCTGTGCATTTTCTACGCCAATTTCTGCCGCCTTTATAAGCTCATTATGGAAATTAACAATATTTTCTAATGCTTTTGTGCCTGCATAGTTTGGATTGCCTCGTGTCTCATACCATTGCGAGAAAATCTTTTTAATATCATCTGCTAATGCTGTGCTATCTTCTTCTTTCAATACCTTATCGTATGCATCGCTTTTGAAGATAATGTGATCAACCATCAAGCTATTGCCATTGAGGCGGGCACTAATAGTTTTTGCAGAACGATCAATTTGTATTGAAGTTTGACTGATGCCTTTAAACATAGATTCAAATCCCCCAATCATAGCGCTAAACTCATTCATTTGATCAAGCATTTTTTGAGAATTTTCATAAATTTCATTAGTCGTTTGCTGGAAGAGATTAACTTGCGTCCATATATTTTTTGTGGCGTGTTGTGTTTTTTCTGCGAGTTTTCTCACTTCATCAGCCACTACCGCAAAGCCTCGCCCGTGCTCTCCTGCACGAGCTGCCTCGATAGCAGCATTTAAGGCTAAGAGATTTGTTTGGTCTGCTATTTCATTGATAACGCCAATAATAGAGCTTATCTCTTGACTTCTTTCACTTAGCCCACCCACAGCATTATCATTTGCACTAATAAGCTGCTGTGTGTCTTCTAAGACTTGCATTGAAGTGCTTATTTTGTTATAGCCCTCTTCGAAATTTACTGTCATAGAAGTAATTTTACTTGAAATATCACGCAAATACAAAAGGCTTTTGTGGAAAGATTCTTGCACAAATTTTTGCTGTTTCAAGTTGTTGTTGATATTGCTCAGTGTCAAATTTATTTCTCTAAATGAGCCAAGCTTAATAGATTCTCTACTGGCTTCTATGCTCTCATTAACGTGTTTTGCCACTACTTGCAAGTTAGGTAAAATACCATCGGTCAAAAATGGTCTATATTCGCCTATGGAAGAGGATTTTTGAATCACAATATTAGCTTCCCTAAGAAATGTCTCGAAATTATCAAGTAACTCATTTAGTCCCCTAGAGATGTGGCATAGCTGTGTGTTTCCAATATTGGCTATACGAGGCTCAAAATTTCCTTTCAACACCTGATCAATAAGACGTGTAATCTTTTCTATGGATACCTTCTCACGTGCTATTTTTGCTTTGAGAATAAAAATATAGCCTAATAATAGGACACATATAATGCTTAAAATAGCTACTATCATTGCTTGCCTCCTACTTGCAAACGCAAGATAAAGTTTTCATAGCTCTCTCCTAGATCCTCAAAGTATTTATGGAAAAACTTTAAGCCAGATTCTATACCGCCATTAGATTCCGCCTCTTTAATCTTTTGATAGAGCTTCACAGCAGCATCAAGCCCTTCTTTATTAGGCTTTCTGCGCACGGAATAATAGCCTACAGTGTTCCCAAATATATCAAGTGAGGGTGTTACATTGGCAAAAACCCAATAGTAGCCTCCATCTTTAGTAAGATTCTTGACATATACATTAACTTCTCTTTTTGATGAAATTTCTCTCCAAAGATAGGCAAAAATGGTGCGGGGCATATCTGTATGTCGCACTATATTGTGTGGCTTACCTAAAAGCTCACTTTCTAAAAAACCTGAAATATCAATAAATGCTCGATTGCAATAAGTTATCCTGCCTTTTGTATCTGTTTTTGATACCAAAAACCCACTAACTAACTTCTCCTTGCTCATTCAATCTCCTTTAAACATCTTAATCAAAAGAAAATCTATCCAAAAAGTTAATTTCTGCTATGATACCTTGTTTATTTTAATAAAAAATATCTTATCTAGTTTTAATTCTCATCAATATTTGATGTTTAGCTTAAAATTTTATTTATTTAAAAAATCGCGAATATTTTTTGCTGTGAGTGCGAGTAATCGCTCTCTTGCCCTATCATACGCCCACGCTACGTGCGGTGTGATGAGTAGCTTTGTAGCAATACTTTTATCTAAAAATGGGTGTCCTGCTCTCATTGGCTCTGCTTCTAGCACATCAGTGCCAAAATACATATCCTTGTCCTTAAGGAATGTAGTCATATCCTCCTCATTGACAATCCCACCACGACCGACATTAATAAGTATCGCTCCATCTTTTAAGAGAGGCAAATTTGTGCGATTGATAAGATTTTTTGTGCTAGGATTAAGTGGAGCGTGGATAGAGACAATATCACTCTGGGAGAGAATCTTATCGAGTTCCTTGTGCTCAAAGCTACTTTGCGTATTTTTACCACTTGTAGAATAATAGCTTACTTTTGCACCAAAGGCTTGTGCGAGGTGTGCCACCCTCTGCCCAATGCTCCCAAAGCCAATAATCCCCCACTGCAGATTCTCTAGCTCCTTTAATCCGCCATTAATATGCACAAAAATGGGGCTCTTAGCCCATTCCCCACTTTTGCAGTATTCATCATAATAACTTAGCTTTGCTAAAAGGTGCAGCACCATACTCATTGTGTGCTGTGCGACATCGCTTGTAGAATACCCTGCGACATTTTTTACTTCTATACCCCTCTTAGCGGCACAATCCAAATCGACATTATTCATACCTGTGGCAGTAATACAAATAAGCTTAAGGCTAGGAAGAGCAGAGAGAATGCTCTCATCAAGCACGACCTTGTTAGTAAGGATTATTTCTGCATCTTTACAGCGCGTAAGCACCTCATCTTTTTTGCTAAAGCCATAGCTTGTTACCTCGCCTAGTGTTTTTATCTCGCTTAAATCGCATTCACCTAGAGTATCCGCATCAAGTATTACTATTTTCATACCTGTTCCTTTTATATAGAATTTGAGTATAATAGCACATTTTAATTTTTATCAAGGGTAGTTTTATGCAAAAAAATGCAAGGGTTGTGAAGATATTACTAGATTCTCTTCCATTTATTCGAATCTTTCGTGGCAAAATCATTGTGATTAAATATGGCGGTGCAGCACAAACCAGCCCTGAACTCAAAGAAAAATTTGCCCTTGATATTGTTATTATGTATATGCTTGGCTTAAAGCCTGTCATCGTGCATGGTGGGGGCAAACGCATTAATGAAATGCTCGATACACTAGGCATACAAAGTAGCTTTAAAGATGGCTATCGTATCACTTGTGCAGATTCTATGCGCGTGGTGGAGATGGTGTTAAGCGGGGAGATTAATAAAGAGCTTACAGCTTTTCTTAACTTCCACGGGGCAAAGGCAGTGGGTATGAGTGGCAAGGACGCACACTTACTTCAAGCACAAGCAAAGGATAATGGCGCACTTGGCTACACAGGCGAGATTACAAATGTGAATCCGGAGTTTTTATTGCAAGTGATTAATGATGGCTTTGTGCCTGTGATTGCCCCTATTGCCACAGGCGAGAGTGCGGGGCATTTGGGCTATAATATCAATGCTGATATTGCCGCTTGTCATATTGCTAAGGCACTTAAGGCACAAAAGATTATTTTCCTAAGCGATATTGCAGGTGTTTTGAATAATAACAAAGAGCTTATTTCCTCACTCACGCCCTCACAGATTCAAAGCCTTGTAGCACAGGGCGTTATAAGCGGCGGTATGATACCCAAACTTGAAGCCTGTGTGGATTGTGTGCAAAATGGTGTGCAAAAGGCACATATTATCGATGGGCGCGTGGAGCATTCGCTACTTTTAGAGCTTTTCACCACACAGGGCATTGGCACAGAGATTTATGACTCCATACAAGAGGCGTAAAAATGACATTAGAATCTTATAAATACGGATTGCTCGAACGTCTATGGCTCAAATTAGAATCTCGTTCGGTAGATAAGAATACAGAGGATATTATCACGCTTTTGCCTGTGCTGCTTTTTATGCAAAAGGAGCGTTTAGAGACATTGCTTAATGAGCTACCAAAGATACTAGCACAATATCTCAAACCCCATCTTGTGCAACGCGTTTTTAATCATATTGTTATCAAGCTCAAAGAATATGCTAAAGATGAGCAACTTTTCCTTCAAGAAAGGCAATACGCGATTGAATGTATCTCAAATAATATTCAGCTTTATGCACTTGTGCTTGATTTATTTCAAGATGATACAGGAGATGAGCGCGATATAATTGAGCAAATTGTGCGTAAAAAGTTTGATAAAGACTATCAGCTCAGCAAAGAGAATCTGCGCCTTCTAACATATCAAGAAAAGTATTGTATGGAGCAGCCTGCAAGTAAATCTCGTGTAAAGTTAATAAATATAAAGAAGCAATAAAAATAGTTTCATAGCGCGCCTTTATTCATATCTCAAAAGATATACGATAGAATAATGCCATCTCAATAAAGGAATATTGTATGGATAAAACTCAAATGCTTGAGCGGCTAGAGCAACGTCTGAGTGAGATTCAATCTCAATATAAAGAACCCCGATATATCGTAAATAAGGAATGGATAGGGCAGATTTGCACACTCATTGGCATACCCAAAGAATGTATAGAATTATGCGTCCAAATCCTTTCTCTCAAGCCACCAACTCGCCTAATATGGCTCCATATGGCAGAATGTACCGGCTGTAGCGAGAGCTTTTTGCGATTAGATAAGCCCGGTGTAGAATCCTTATTACTTGAATATATTTCCCTAGAGTATCACGAGACCATTATGGGCGCGGTAGGCTTTGGGGCAAAAAAATCTCTCCACGACACATTAGATGAGGATTTTATTCTCGTTATTGAGGGTGGCGTATCACTTGATGAGAATGCTTATTTTATGACTTCAGGGGCGGATAGCATTACAGGAGAGATGGAGAGCAAAGAAGTAGCAAGTAAAGCAAAAGCAATCTTTGCCGTAGGGACTTGTAGTAGCTTTGGTGGCGTGCAAGCTGCTCTTCCCAATCCCACATCTTCAGTAGGCATAGATACATTTTTATCTCAAAAGGTAGTGAACATCCCCGGCTGTCCCCCAAGTGAAGCAAATATTATCGGATCTTTGATATATTTTATCCTCTTTGATGAACTCCCTGAACTTGATAATTTCAATCGCCCTTTATGGAGCTATGGTAAGAATTTACACGATATGTGCGAGAGAAAGGCAAAGTTTGAATCGGGGGATTTTGTAGAAAGCTTTGATGACCCGCATTTGCAAGATGGCTATTGTCTCTATAAGGTCGGCTGCAAGGGACCCTATGTCGCTAATAACTGCCCGAAAGTGAAATTTAATGCAAAGACAAGTTGGCCTGTGCGCGCAGGACACGGCTGTATCGCGTGTAGTGAGCCAAATTTTTGGGATAGCTTTGGGCGTATTGAAGAGCCTTTAAATAACGTAAATGCTTATATCACAACGCGTAAAACCCTTTCACACTTCCCTCATATACACAATATTGATGATGAAACAGATAGCAATACACTTATCTTGGAATGGCAAAGCAATGCCCCCACAAAAATCTACATACAAACCACAGATTCTGCCATTCCGCAAAATCTGCTTGATTGTAGCTTTCAGGCACATTTTCCCACACTTTTAGCACATCTTAGTGGGAAAAATAAGCTTGGAGCAAGGCTTGTAGAAAATTACAGCAAATGGCGCACAGCAAGGAATCTTGCAGATATATGCCAAATTACAGAATCTAATCCTTTAGAACTCTCACAAAATTTGAGTGATATTCTGCCCCTTATCGCGCAAATGTTTGGTAAAGCGCATAGCACATTTGATATGCTCCACATTGCGCAAAGTTATCTTTTCCCCCATATAAGCAAACTCGATATGAAACTAAGCGGCACACAAATGTGTCAAATCGATATTGATAAATCTTTGCGACTGCCTTTGTGTTACCTTTTAGGAGGATTAGAAATCGAGGGGGTAGCCTATGGCGCAGTAAGCTCAATGTGTGAGATTCTATCTGCCGCTCTTACTACCCTTGCTAAAGCCCATAACATAGGGCAGGTGGCATTTAAAGGTGATATGGCTCATCATATCCTTATCCAAGATAGATTCCATACCTATTTACCCCAATGGCTTGAAGTGGTTTAATGATATAAATCTTAAAAACTCACTTGATGAATAAAACAATCTTAGCCATAGGCGTATTTAGGCATTTTGGGAAGCTATTGTTTTAGGGAAAAATACTTTGTGATAGAAATGCAATCGCTAAAGCATTTTAATAAAAAGGTAATCTTTGATTCAGATTGGGATTTTAGATGGAGATAAAGATGGCAGATAGCACCTAGTGTTATTTGTAATGCTATGTAGTAGCAAAATTATAATAACGAGTCATAGTGATTTATGTCATAAGGTGCAAAAAGCAGACCTTATGACATAATTTTACTTGATTTTATCTTTCACATTTGCCACGATAGCGTTAAATGCGTTGATGTCATTCATCGCCATATCTGCAAGTATCTTCCTATCAAGGTCGATATTGGCGCATTTAAGAGCATACATAAAGCGCGAGTAACTAATGCCATTCATTTTACACGCCGCATTAATACGCGTAATCCATAATTGCCTAAAATTGCGCTTCTTTTGCTTCCTATCGCGGAAAGCATAGCACATACTGCGTTCTAACTGCTCTTTTGCCTTTCTAAAATGTTTGCGTCTGCCGCTGTAAAAGCCCCGAGCAAGTTTTAAAATCTTCTTATGTCTTCTTCGTCGAACAACGCCTGTTTTAACTCTCATTTTATCTCCTTTACCTTAATTGAGGTGTAAGCTTTCGCTTCTCTTTCCCATATTTATATGATGGGGAGTGGGATTCTTAAGCCATACAAAGTAGGCTTTTTACAGAATCAACATTTGTGCTGTGAACATATTTTGGTGCATTAAGGTTAGCTTTACGTTTGGGTGATTTCTTAGTCAGAATATGACTTTTGAATGCACTACCACGTTTGAAAGCATTTTTTTTGAACTTGAAACGTTTAGCTGCACCGCGATTTGTTTTCATCTTTGGCATTATTTTCTCCTTTCATAAGATTAATGTTTGTCTTTTTTCTTTGGCACATAAAGCACATTGAGGTATTTGCCCTCTAGCTTTGGCTCTTTTTCTGCTATGGCGATGTCTTCAAGTATTGCTGCGACTTTATGTAGGGTATCCATACCCGCTTGGGGAATGCCCAACTCACGCTGCTTGAGGAATACTTTAAACCTCACGTGTTTGCCAGATTCTAAAAATTCAATGGCGTGCTTGACTTTGTAATTAATATCATTTTGCGCGATTTGCGTTGAAAGCTTAATTTCTTTAATTTCGATTTGTTTTTGCTTTTTACGCGCTTCTTTTTGCTTTTTTTCGGCTTGATAGCGATATTTGCCATAATCCATAATCTTACACACAGGCGGTTTAGCATTGGGAGAGATTAACACTAAATCAAGCCCTGCTTGATTAGCAAGATTCAATGCCTCTGCGGAAGATATAATCCCATACACCTGCCCATCATCGCCTATACAGCGCACTTCTTTAAAGTCTATTTCTTCATTTAGCAATGTTTCTTCTTTGTTCAAAAACTAACCTCTCTTATTTTTGTTTGCAACATAGCGATAAACGCCTCTTCTGGGAGTTCATATTGTGTTTTCTCCCTCCTATCTCGAATCGCAAGCACTTTGCTTTCCACTTCCTTTGCCCCAATGACAACAATAAGCGGCACTCGCTGTTTTTCAGCAAGTCTCACTTTTTTACCCAAACTCTCATTTTTATCGATGATTTCAGCATAAGCTTCACTTTGAGTAAGAATCTTATGTCGCAATATCTTAGCATATTCAAGCTGTGCATCGCCAATAGGGATAAGAATCACCTGTGTGGGCGCAATAAAAAGTGGAAACTCACCGCTAAAATGCTCTGTCAAAATAGCGACAAATCGCTCAAATGAGCCAAGCAAAGCGCGGTGAATCATCACAGGCTGCACTTGTTCATTATGCTCATTAGTATAGCTAAGCTTGAAACGCTCTGGCAGATTCATATCAATTTGTATCGTCCCGCATTGCCATTTTCTGCCAATGGCATCAGTGATTTTGATATCAATCTTTGGCCCATAGAATGCCCCGCCACCCTCATCAATACGATATGCGATGTGATTTTGCTCTAATGCATCTTTAAGCGCTTGTGTTGCACTCTCCCACACCTTCTCATCTCCTATGGATTTTTCTGGTCGAGTAGCAAGCTCCATTTCATAGCTGAAATTAAAGGCATTTATAATGCTTTTGCAAAAAGCGATGATGTCATTGACTTCGGCGCAAATTTGCTCTGTTTTGCAAAAAATATGTGCGTCATCTTGTGTAAATTCACGCACACGGAGTAATCCGTGTAATACACCGCTTTTTTCGTGGCGATGGACGATACCATATTCATAGAATCTTAAAGGCAAATCCCGATAGCTCCTTAAAGCACTTTGATAAACTTTGATATGCCCCACGCAATTCATAGGCTTAATGCCATATTCCACATCATCAATAGTTGTAAAATACATATTTTCGCCATAATTTGCATAATGTCCGCTTGTTTTCCAAACCGCACTTTTTAGAATCTCTGGTCCTCTAACAGGCTCATAGCCACGCTCAATAAGGGCTTTTGTGAGGAGATTCTCAATATTTTTACGTAATCTTGCTCCCTTAGGTAGCCAAATAGGCAGTCCCGCGCCGATTTCCTCATCAAAGGTAAAAAGTTCCATTTCTTGCCCGAGTTTGCGATGGTCGCGCTTTTTCGCCTCTTCGAGTTGGTAGAGATAAGCTTTTAATGATGCCTTATCAGCAAAGGCGATTCCATAAATACGTGTAAGCATTCGCGCCTTTTCATCGCCGCCTAAATATGCTCCTGCTATTTTTGTGAGTTTAAAATGCTCTAAAAGCGCAGTATTTGGCAAGTGTGGTCCCCTGCATAAATCTTCAAAATCCCCCTGTGTGTAAATGCTCAACTCATCGCTTGTAATGCGGCTCATTACAGCACGTTTTAGCTCGTCATTGGCAAATCTCTTCTCCACCTGTGCACGTGGGAGCGTGGTTTTAGTAATAGGATAGGCTTTTTTGGCAAGCTCACGCATAGCAGATTCAATACGTGCTAAATCCTCCTCACCAATCTTGCTATCTACCTTAAAATCATAATAAAATCCCTCATCAACCACAGGTCCTACGAAAAATTGCGCTTCAGGATAGAGTGATTTGATGGCTTGAGCCATAAGATGGGCGCAGGAGTGGCGGATAATTTCTAAAGATTCATTAGAATTGTCAAAATGTATTGCATTGCCACTAATGCCTAATTCCTTAGCGGTGCAGATGTCATAAATGTTTTCTTTGTGTTTGAACCCTATAACTTCACTCATATTTATACTTTCATTATCTCTTCTTCTTTGTGTTTCACCATTTCATCGCATTTTTTGACAAACTCATCAGTATGTTTTTGAATCTCTTCAAGCGCTTTTTTGCTTTCATCCTCTGTAATATCTTTGTCTTTTTCAAGTTTTTTGATGTGATTATTAGCATCTTGTCGAATGTTGCGAATGGCGACTTTTGCCTTTTCTCCCATAGATTTAGCATTTTTTGCGATTTCTATGCGCTGCTCCTTGCTCATAGGGGGGAAAAATAATTTGACACATTCGCTATCACTATTTGGATTTACACCGATATTTGCCTCTTGGATAGCCTTTTCAATGTCTTTTAGTAAAGGCTTCTCCCAAGGAGTAATGATAATGGTAGTGGCATCTTGAGCGATAACAGAGCCTACTTGGTTAAGCGGTGTAGGAGTGCCATAATAATCTATGCGAATATTATCGAGGATATTCACACTCACCTTGCCACTACGTAGTGTGGCAAAATCCCTGCGAAGCGATTCTATGGTTTTATCCATATGGGATTTAGCATGGTTATAAATCTCATTAAGCATAATGCTCCTTTAATGTTTTGAATCTTGTGTTGGAGCGAGTAATGGCGCAGATGGGGCGGCATTTTCATCTACGATAAATGCGCTTTTGTCATCAGGTTTAGCTGCAGGTGGGGCGAGAAGCGTATCATTTGGTAGGCTATCAAGCACACTCTTTTGGCTTTGTTTATTGTAGGTATAGCTAAGCATGATGGTGTTTAGCACAAAAAGTAATCCTAGAAACATTGTAAATTTAGCTAAAAACCCAGCAGGACCCTTTGCTCCAAATACAGATTCATTGCTGCCACTATATGCGCCAAGCCCGATACTTGAGCTTTTTTGTAAAAGCACTACAATCGTAATAAGCACCGCTAAAACAATTTGAATCACAAAAAAAGCATTTGCCATAATTGCTCCATAAACAAGGTAATTCATAAAATAAGCGCAAGATTATAGCAAAACATTCTTATAACAAACTTGTGATTGTAGAACTTTAAGTGAGGCTTTGTTAAGAATTTAATATTCCATGGATAATCTTTGTATTTTGTATAAAGAGCTACAAGACTTATGTAACGCAATTAAAGAAGCACAGCAAAGTTATGAGCATTTGTATTTACTTCAATCTATTCTTTATGATAGAATCTCATACAAAAGAGCTATTAGTGAGGGCTTAGGCATTAATGAATATAATGATACAAAGGCACAAATAGAGTTTTTAAATATCAAAGATGAGATATTACAAGTAGCTTTAAATACAGAGATGGCTTAAGATATGGGCTTCATAAATTTATAACTTTAAGGATAAATGATGACAAAATTAAATGAGCTCACACTCATTCAAAGAGAGGAACTTTTTAAGACATTGCGCATAAGCCTTACTCACCATAGCAACGCCATAGAGGGTATATCTTTAAGCTATGGCGAGACAAAAAGCCTACTTGAGAGCGGTAAAACTGCTAATAATAAACCCCTTGATGAGCATTTAATTATCTTAGGTTTTGCAGATGCTTACGATGTGATAATACGAGAGGCAAACGATAAAAGTATTTTGCTTAATCCCTCTTTTATCAAAGATTTGCATTATATTATTTTCTCTCACGCTCATAAGGTTACCCCTCATCTCGTGCGAACACCAATAGGTGCATACAGAACGGATTATGCTAAAATCACAGGCGTTGATATTCAACTATCCCAACCAAGTAAAATAGCACAGGATATAGAGAATCTCCTCTATCAATTCCCAAGTAATGATTTGGATTTGGCAAAGATAGCCGAATTTCACGCCCTTTATGAGAAAATACACCCATTTGCTGATGGCAATGGCAGGAGCGGACGATTATTGATGAGCTTTCAATGTATTCAAAATAATTTGATTCCTCCACTTATTGAAAATACGCAAAGAGCGACATATTTATCTTGCCTACATACTGCGCAAAAAGAGGCAAATTTTAGCCCATTAAGTAAATTCTTAGAGGAATGTCAAAATGTAAGCCTTAAGCTTATACACTTACAAAAGCAGGTAAATACCAACACATCACCACAGCCCACAAAAATCAAAAGGCGATAGATAATTTGATAAAGGCATATTAATGAAATACAATGTAAAAAATAAACTTGCACAAATAAATAGCTTAGAATCGAGCACAAAAGCAAAAGACTTTGTAGAATCTGCTTCAAATGTTAATCTTACTCACGCACAAGAGCTTACCCTACAAAAGAATCACAATGTCAAACCAAAGGATAAAAAATATTACACATTTTATCTTAGTCAATCGCTTTTACAAGAAGTAGAGACATTTTTAAATGAATTTGGCGTAAGAGGTGAAACAAAAGGCTCACTCATTGAGGATTCTTTAAGATTTTACCTATCCTACAAACAAGAGCTTTTAGCCAAAGAGCTAGAAGATAAACTTAAGAAACTAAAAAATAAATCCAGCACTCAAAAGTCTTAAAATCTCCTTGCATAGCTTTATCTTTTCTTTTTAGATTCTATTGTCAATTTTGCTTTAGTTTCTATTGCAGATTCTAATATCACAAGTTTATGTGATTGTGCTTTAGTAGTATAAGAATCTCTATTATCTTGTATAGCTTTATGTGCGAGATTGAGAGTAGTTACAATAGATTTGCTAAAGCAGGAAGTAAAAGAGATTCTATCAAAGCCTGAAAATCTCTAAATGATAATTCTTTAGATTAGAAAGTGTTACAACTGCATAAAAACAAAAGGTTGTGCTTTTTACTTCTTAAGCATTTCTATAAAGAGGCTTAGATTGTCTTTTAAAAACTTACCCAAAATACACACAATAATAAATAAACCTATTTTATCTATCAAACCAATATAAAAACTTGCTTTCTCACCAAGATGATAATGAAAACATATATTTAATGCCATATAAACAACAACCCAACCGATAAAAGCAAGTTTTTTGAAAAAGAAAGAGACTAGATTTTTGCTTAAATCATTTAATATCTTTGCATTATGAAGTATTGCTTCCGAGTCATCTTGTTTCTTTAGCAAATTGTTATATTCTATAACTTCACGTGCTTTTTCGTTTTGCTGTTTGATTTTTTGCAATTCTACTTCACTCGCTAAATCCTCTTTGCTTTGCGCAAGAGTTGCCTCTTTTGGCATTTCATTAGACATATGCAAACACACCTAAATTATTTAGGCGGTATTCCATAGCAATAGGTGATACACCAAAATAACTAGCCATAGAATCTACTGCAAAATTCAAGCCTACAAGTCGTAAAACTTCATCTTTTGGCATTAAAAGATTAGCAGCAAAACAATTTGCTTCAATTTCTTTTGTGTCTATTCCTTGTGTGGCGGTAGTGTCTCTTAGGCTTGTATGGCTTGTGCCATCATTATGCAAAATAAAATGCCCTAGTTCGTGTGCCACACTAAAAGTCTGCCTCGTAATGAAATCTGTTTGCTCTACAAAAATCTTTTTTTCTTTATAAAAAATTTGTCCGCTTACATTGCGGGGAAGTGCTGCGGTGAAAACTTCTAGCCCCATAGCTTTTGCAATAAGGATTGGGTCAATAGGAAATAACTGATAAACGAGTATTCTGGCTTGATTTGCTGCTTCCATAATTCGCAATTCGTTAATCATTTCACAACACCTCCTTTTTGTAAAGAAGAATCCTACCACAAAAACATAAACTTTTATCATATTGACTTCAAAGAATAAAAGAATAAAAATATAGTTTGATTATACCATTAATCTTACTCACGCACAAGAGCTTACCCTACAAAAGAATCACAATGTCAAACCAAAGGATAAAAAATATTACACATTTTATCTTAGTCAATCGCTTTTACAAGAAGTAGAGACATTTTTAAATGAATTTGGCGTAAGAGGTGAAACAAAAGGCTCACTCATTGAGGATTCTTTAAGATTTTACCTATCCTACAAACAAGAGCTTTTAGCCAAAGAGCTAGAAGATAAACTTAAGAAACTAAAAAATAAATCCAGCACTCAAAAGTCTTAAAATCTCCTTGCATAGCTTTATCTTTTCTTTTTAGATTCTATTGTCAATTTTGCTTTAGTTTCTATTGCAGATTCTAATATCACAAGTTTATGTGATTGTGCTTTAGTAGTATAAGAATCTCTATTATCTTGTATAGCTTTATGTGCGAGATTGAGAGTAGTTACAATAGATTTGCTAAATTGTGATTGTTGCGTATTTGGAATAGGATTTAAAGCAATATTATACTTGTGTAAAGTCCTTTCACACACTTGTTGTTCTTTTAAAAGAAAGCTACATTTTTTATGCAGATAGGCTATGCGCTTTATATCTTTATGTTCAATCGCTAAAGACTGCTCTAAATCCTCTTTTGTAAGGGCTAAATGTGCATTAATATCTATCATTCTTTGCTTTATGGCTTGGAGTAAGCTTTGCGCGTTACATTCAAGAGCATCTATGCACTCTTTCTTCTTAGATTCTAAGGCATTGTTTTGTGGAAAAGTAAGTGTAGAGACAATATGCTTATAATGCAAGAGATGTGATAGCTTTTTGCTTAAAGCAAAGGCATTGCTTTTATGATTGTAGTTTGTAGCTTCTGCAATAATTCCACTGCTCATTTTCTCTATATTTGTGCCTAGAGTATGTTCAAATTGTGCTATATCTCTTTTAAAGTGTTTGAGTGTATCTATCACATCAAGAGGCAAGTATTGCTCATATGACTTAAACGAGCTAAGAATAGACTTCTTTTTGTTAAGCAAAGTAAAATGATGTGAAAAGCTTTTATAAGTATCCTCCCAATCTAAAAATCTTTTCATATGTTCCCTTAAAACATTAGCTTTGCGCTCATTTTTATTCATTTGATTTTTTGCGTGAGAAAGTTCATCAAAGAGGAGTAATCTTTTTTCTTTAAGTTGAGTAGGATTAATGCCTTTAGATTCTAGCTCTTTAATCTTTTTTTCTACATTCTTTAAATGTCTTGAAGTTTGCCACATTTCTTGCTTTAAGATTTCATTAGCAGAATAAAGAGATTTGATTTTAGCATTAAGGCTATTAATAGCTTTTTTATAAGTAGCAAAGAATCTTACATCTTGCTCTATACTATCATCTTTATTAGCATTACTTGTGTTAAATTTATCTAAGTTTTCAAGTTTAGAATCTAAATGTTGGCGCAAAAAATCTCTATTTACCTTGACATCGTTGCTATAATCTAACTTTCCATTTGAAAGAACAAACAAGTTTTGTTTAAAATCCTCACGCAAACTATCATAAAATGCTGCACATTCTTGCTTAGAGTTGAAGTGAAGTTTTTTCTTTAAAAAGATGTTTGTCTTATTAATGATGATATGAATATGTGGCTTGTTTTGATGAGCGTGAGGGACAAGAATATATTTATACTCTGCAAAGTATTTTGAGCAGATTGTAAGAGTATTTCCATAATGGTAGGAGAGTGTATTTCATTGAGAGAAAAGACTAAATGCAAGGCTTCATTTGTGTTTTTATTCGATGAAAAATCTTTTTGCCAATCTTTTAGAATCTCATCTACTCCTACAAAGTTACCAAGATAATCAATCGCACATTTTTTATGCTGTGATAAAAGCTCTGTATGAAAGTCCATATCATCAAAAATATTCATAGATTCTTGATAGCTCTTTTCAATGGTATAACTTAGAGCATTATGCAAGTGTGTTCTTTTCATATTGCCAATATTTTTGATGATAATCTTATTTCTATGATGAGTGTGAGAAGTAGAAGAATGACTACTAGATTGAGTGAAATAATTTATAAAAGCATTATGCACTTTAGCTTGATAAACTTCAGGAGTTTTTCTAGCTTTTTTAAAAGAAATATATTCAAAAAGTTTTTCATCTTCTTTTATCTTTTCTAAAGGCACATCAATAACAATATCATTCATAAAAAAATCCTTTGGTTCTAACCAAAGAAAACTACAAAAAATACAAAACTTCACTCAAAGGATTCTAGCAAAATTTTATAAAGACTTTTGACTTTTTTTCTGCAAAAAATCATAAAAAATTATCCCTTAAATATGCTTCAAAAATAAGAAAAAATGCAAATGTGCAGGATAACCCTTTTTATGTGCATAAAAAGATAAAGAATGCCTTATGCAAGGGGCTTTGAGATAGGTAAAATGCCAAAAAGTCATTTTTTGCAAGAATTTGAGCTTAAATTTTTGCAAAAATGATAAAAAAGTAATCACATATCATAGAACAAAATCATCTCTTAACTTCATAGCAAAATTTATAAACTTAAAGTGCAAAAAGAATCTATAATTTCATATCAACTTTGCTTCAAATTCAATACAAAATCATAGACTAACAATTTCACTTAAATTGAATACAACTTTGCCACAAACTTAAGAGCATTTCAAGCTTCATACTTCGATACAAAATTAAAAAAACTTCATATCAAAATTTTTCTTAAATCTTATGCCACTTTGGCACATACTTAAAAACATATTCCCAAGACTTAAAAGCATTATAAATTTTATATTTCAAAGCAAAATTTTTTAGCTTCAATGCCATACAAAAAACTTCATAGCAAACTTCTTTTTTTTAACTAAGAACAGAAAAAATAAAATTTAAAAACAACTTAAGATTAGCTTCAAGGCAAAAAGTTTTTTAAGCTTTATAAAATATTCTAGCTGAAATATAATGACACAGATTCTATTACAAATAAAATTACTATAAAGAGAATCTTATATTACCTTTTCCCTTATATTAGAATCTAATATGTGTGGAAATTAATTTCCAAAGTTTTAAAAGAGCCCTAAGCAAAAGCAATGAATAGAGAAATGATAGACAAAGATTAGAGGCAAGATAAAATGTTTTTAAGGGGTAAAAAAGAAAAGTGTGTGAGAGTGTGTTTAATGATTTTTTAAGGTTAATGCGTGTAGATTCCCAAAATATTTTTACTCCCATTCCTTTAAAAAAGCTTTAGAATCTGATTTTGTATATTTTCTTAATACCTAAAGAAGCGCAAGCGATTCTCGCTTAGCTTGATATTTATGGAAAAGTATCAAGAAAACAAGGAGAGTAGCCCTGCTAGATCCTAGCTTATTCCAGTCAATGCTGTAAATGTAAAGCGAGCAAGCAATCTAACAAATGGTATTTTACCTAACTTGCAAGTAGTGGCAAAACACGTTGATGAGAGCGTAGAAGCCATTAGAGAATCTATTAAGCTTGGCTCATTGCTAAATCCCCATATTTAAGTTAATGCAATATAGAGCCTAGAAACAGATGTAGTAAAGTATGAGTTGTGTTCGCAAATATCGCTTATTCCTCACCTTGAAAATATTCCATTTGAAAATATTCCATAACCAAGGATAAAAGCAAAACTCTTCTTTCAAAATTTCCTAAAACTTAAGATTTTAAATATCTAATTTTGCTGATAAGGTGAGGTAAAATCAGCAATTTTTTGCAAAAGTAGGGGGTAGATTCTCGCTTCTTGTCGTAAGGAGCTGCGGAGGGATTTTGCATTAGGGCAAAAGCTATGCACTAAATGCCAAAAGTCACGCGAGTGGTTTTTATGCGTGATGTGAGCGAGTTCGTGTATGATGACATAATTAATAAGATGTTTTGGAGCAAAAATCAACATAAGAGAAAAAAACAAGCGATTATCATAAGTGCAGCTCCCAAAACGTGAAGTAGCAGAAGTGATTTTGATAGAATGATATGTTAAGCTCATTAAGGCGGCGTATTCTGCTACTTTAGGCATAATATATGCACTTAGCATATCTTTAAGCTGTCTTTGAGGTGTGCGGAGGGTATCAAAAAGCGCGTTTATATCCTGCCACACCCCAAAAATGGGGATTTGATGATGATGTATGCACAAAGTGGATTGCAAGGCAAGATGGCGTGTGTGAAGTTTATGGAGGGTAGATTCTATCCATTTATGATACGCATAGATAAAAGATTCAATTTGTGCGTGTGAAAAATGCAGCGGCACACGCACAAATAGCGATAAATCCGCTTTGATTACAATACGTGGATAAGCAATCTTTTTATGCTCAATATATATCGCAGAGGCGATAGGATAGGATTTTTGCAACGCTTTTAACATAATATTGCCACTTTTAGCTATAATTTTTTGATATTATAACCTAAATATGGAGAAAATATGAAAGTGCTACTCTTAGAAAATGTCCAAGGGCTTGGCAAAAAGGGTGAGGTAGTAGAGGTAAAAGATGGCTATGGGCAAAATTTTCTTATCGCTAAGGGCAAGGCGCAGCACGCCACGCACGAGGTGATTAATAAATACAAAGCACAGGTGAAAAGACAGCAAGAATTAGAAGCGTTAGAAATCGCTCAAATGGAGCAGTTAAAGCAGAGTTTAACGTCTCTAAAACCTATTATCCATAAAAAAGTAGGTGCGAATAATGCGCTCTTTGGCTCGGTTACAAAAGATGAAATCATTGCTGCACTCAG
Organism: Helicobacter mastomyrinus; assembly: GCF_039555295.1. NCBI lineage: Bacteria > Pseudomonadati > Campylobacterota > Epsilonproteobacteria > Campylobacterales > Helicobacteraceae > Helicobacter > Helicobacter mastomyrinus. Next base: position 1,719,507 of record NZ_CP145316.1, read on the forward strand.
CACACATAAGATTCATATCGATAAAAAGCATATTGAAATCCCTCAATCTATTAAGCACACAGGAGAATTTGAGGTGTGCGCGAAACTAGGGCACGGCATTAATGCGACTTTTAAGATTGTAGTAGAAGCACTTAAATAGCACTTAAAGCGCAAATGAAGGATAGAGAATGTTTGAAGCAACAACGATACTTGGTTACAGGGGCGAATATCAAGGCAAACAATATGCGATTATTGGCGGAGATGGACAGGTTACCTTTGGGAATTGTGTCTTAAAAAGCAATGCGACAAAAATCCGCACTCTCTACAACGGGCAGATTCTAAGCGGATTTGCAGGAAGCACAGCTGATGCCTTTAGCCTTTTTGATAACTTTGAGCGTATCTTAGAGGGGCGTAAGGGCGATTTAGTGCGGAGTGTGCTAGAATTTAGCAAGGAATGGCGTAGGGATAAGTTTTTGCGTAAGCTTGAAGCGATGATGATAGTGCTAAATAAGGAGTATATCTATATTTTAAGTGGCACAGGCGATGTTGTAGAACCAGAAGATGGCAAAATAGCGGCTATTGGCAGCGGGGGGAACTATGCCTTGAGTGCAGCACGTGCGCTAGATTCACATAGTGAGTTACCGCCTAAGGATATAGTAGAGCATTCTTTGCGCATTGCGGGGGAATTATGTATTTATACCAATACAAATATTAAGATTCTAGAATTACCAGCGGAGTGAAACAATGAAAGAAAATATGACGCCCAAAGAGATAGTGGCATATCTTGATAGCTATATTATCGGGCAGAATGAGGCAAAAAAAGCGGTGGCTATCGCTCTAAGGAATCGTTACAGACGTATGCAGCTTGATAAGGAAGTGCAGGAGGAAATCACGCCCAAAAATATCCTTATGATTGGCTCAACGGGTGTGGGTAAAACAGAGATTGCTAGACGTATGGCAAAAATGATGGGTTTGCCTTTTGTCAAAGTGGAGGCAAGTAAATATACTGAAGTGGGCTTTGTGGGGAGAGATGTAGAATCTATGGTAAGAGATTTAGTCCTAGCGAGTGTGAATCTTGTAGAGAATGAGCATAGGCAAAAGGCTCAAGCGCAAATCAATGATTACATCATTGAAAAAATCACGCAAAAGCTTTTGCCACCATTGCCAAGCGGAGCGAGTGAAGCTAAGAAAAATGAATACGAAATAAGCTTTGCAAAAATGAAGCAAAAAGTGATTAAGGGTGAAGTGGATGATTTGATGATTGAAATTGATATAAGTAAGAAAGCCCCAATAGGCGACGATAATCTCCCGCCAGATATGATAAAAGTGCAAGAATCTATCTTTAAGGTGCTGAATGTTACGCAAGATAAAATCAAAAAAGAAATGAGCGTGAGAGAGGCTAAAGAAGCCCTGATGTATGAAGCTACAGAATCTGTGCTAGATGCGGAGAGCATTCGCGCGGAGGGCTTAAGACGTGCGGAGCAAAATGGTGTAATCTTTATCGATGAGATTGATAAAGTGGCAATAAGCAACAAAGATAGCTCAAGGCAGGACCCTAGCAAAGAGGGTGTGCAGCGGGATTTACTCCCTATTGTTGAGGGCAGTGTAGTGAATACAAAATATGGACAGATAAAGACGGATTATATTTTGTTTATCGCTGCAGGGGCGTTTCACGTAAGCAAACCAAGTGATTTAATCCCGGAATTACAGGGGAGATTCCCTTTACGTGTGGAACTAAGCACACTTGATGAGGAAAGCCTCTATCAAATTCTTACCCAAACTAAAAGCTCTCTTTTGCGACAATATCAACTCCTGCTAGAGACAGAGAATATTCGGCTTGAATTTAGCGATGAAGCCATTAGGGAACTTGCCCGTTTATCGCATAATGCTAATCAGCGCACCGAAGATATTGGCGCAAGACGTCTGCATACGACTATTGAGCACGTCTTAGAGGATATTAGTTTTAATGTAGATGAGTATCAAGGTAAGGAAATAGAGGTAAATGTGGAAATGGTGCGGGAGGCGTTAGCAGATTTGGTAGAAAATGTAGATTTAGCACGTTATATTCTTTAAGAATCTTTAATGAGACAATGAATACACAGGCAAATATTACTACACGTGCGGGATTTGTAGCTGTTCTTGGGCGGCCAAATGCGGGCAAATCTACGCTTCTTAATCATCTCTTGGGAGAGAGAATCGCCCTTGTATCGCATAAGGCAAATGCTACACGCAAACAAATGCAAATCATCGTGCCTTATCCTCCATTACAAGCACAGATAATCTTTGTCGATACACCCGGGATTCACCATAAGGAAAGACTGCTCAATCAATATATGCTTTCACAAGCACTCAAAGCTATGGGGGATTGTGACATAGCCCTTTATCTCGCACCTGTGAGCGATGATGTGGCACATTATGAGAAATTTTTATCTTTAAGTGAGAACATAGCGCATATTTTGCTTTTGACAAAGACAGATACTTGCAGCAAAGATGAGCTTTTACGAAAAATTGCTGCTTATCAGGCATATAGCAAGCATTTTCTAGCACTCTTCCCTATTAGTGTGAAAAAGCCATTTGATAAGGAGCAGCTCTTCCATCATATCGCCCTGCATTTGCCACATTCGCCTTTTTATTATGATGAGGAGCTACTCTCTCCAAGCACATTAAGGGAGATTTATAAAGAGATGATACGTGAGAGTTTGTTTGAAAAAATGAGTGATGAGATTCCCTATGAGGCTGATGTGATGATAAAACATTGTGAGGAGGGAGAGACACAGCATAGAATCTATGCCCATATCATCGTAGAAAGAGAAAAACAAAAGGCTATGGTGATTGGCAAGGGAGGCAGTGGGATCAAACGTCTAGGCATAAACGCAAGGCAAAAAATGCAGCTTTTTAGCGGTAAAAAAATTTTCTTAAAGCTTGATGTGGTGGTATATAAAGGCTGGAGTAAGCAAAAAGATGTATTAAAAAAAATAGGGTATGATTTTATATGAAAGAAATTATAAGGAAAAGAAGCAATGAATGGCATAAAAAAGTGGCTTTGCTGCGCGACTATTTTCAGTTTAGGGAATCTATATGGGCTTGATGCGCAGCTTGTAGGATTAGTCAATGAATATAAGAAAAACGGCATAAGCGCGGTAGAAGCCAAACTTGAGGGTTATTTGCTCAATAAGGAGTATTGGGCAGAGTATTTGAAAAACACCGCAACAGAATATGGCTATTTTGAGGATTTGCAATTTTTATTTATTTCTAATAAATCTGCGCCATCACTAGCACTTTATGAACTCACAGATTCTAAGCTTAAGGAACTGGGTAACTCAAGCGCACTTGTGGCAAAGGGCAAGGGCAATAAGAAAAAAGAGGGTGATTTGACAACGCCCATAGGCTCGTATGACTTGGACGCGCGTTTAACAGGCTTAAACCAATATTACGGACCTCTTGCATTCTCTACAAGCTATCCAAATGTATATGATAAATCGCTCAAAAAAACCGGTGGTGGGATATGGATACACGGCTTACCGCTTAATGGTGATAGAGAAGAGTTAAATACTCGGGGCTGTATAGCTATTGATAATGAATTACTGAAAAAATACGATAATCTCATTGATTGGCGAAAAACAATGCTTATCACCTATGAAGATACCTTCAAACCCGCTAGTATAGATGAACTCGCCCTCGTGCTTTCAAGCCTCTATCGATGGAAAGATGTTTGGCAAAAAGGTGATTTGGCAAGTTATCTTAGTTTCTATGATGAAAAGGATTTTTATCGTCCTGATGGTATGAGTTTCCGCACATTTAGTGAACACAAAAAGAATGTATTTGAAAAAAATGAGACAAAAACTATCCGTATTTCTAACATCAATGTATCCATCTACCCTAATGAAGGGCACCGCAATATGTATCGCATAAGTTTTATCCAAGATTATAAGGCAACATTGAATGGCAAACCAAGCTTTAACTCCCTAGGCAAAAAAGATATGTATGTAGTTGTCGAAAATGGCAAAATAAAGATTCTAAGTGAGCGATAAGCATAATTTGATAATTGCGTAAAGATAAAGATATCTCAATTAGAGAAAATTACAGGCTTTATGTTTTCATGGATTTGGGACATAAGATTCCCATTCAAAATACATTTTATAAGTATATGATGGTAGCGAATTAACACTTCTTATAAGTATTGTCAATACCTTTATTTTCTTTCCTCTTATCTTTCTTTTTACTCCATCAAGATTTATAGCGGATAAATTCCTAAAAATATCGTTATGCGTTTATGCGCTTGGGTCGGGCTGTTGCCAAGTATTGTGATTTCATTATGTTTTTACTTCTTTTGGTTGGTGTTTATGGCTACTTTGCTTATGGCAGCACAATCGGCTATTTATGCTCCTGCAAAATATGGTTTTATTAAGGATTTGGTGGATAAAGATTTGCTTGTGTAGGGCAATGGCGCTATGCAAGCAGTAGTGATTTTAGCGGGTATGAGCTGCTTTTCATTATTTTTTGAAGTAATGTTTGCCTCAAGCGGGTTAGGATTCTTAGCACAAAAGGGCGATATATTACAGAGTGTTGCACCACTTGGCTTTATCTTAATATTATATGTGGTGATTGAGGTGTTTTTATGTGATCGTTTGCTTACATTAACCCAACCTACGCAAAAGACTTTTGATAGAGAGGCATATTTTAAAGGAGATTCACTTAAATCTCATCTTTGGTCTTTTTTGAACTGCTTTTAGCTTCTTTCCCTGCCTATGTGAAAGCGATATGTTTAAAGCTTGATACCTTTAAGGTGTAAATGATTATTGGCTGCTCGGGCTTTGGGATTATTATAGGCTCTGTCATCGCAGGGCGATTCTTAAAGCATTATACTGAAACAGAGTTTATCCCTCTTAGTGGAGCACTTGTGTGCTTGATAGGTATGCTACTTTTAAGTTCCTCTTCACTTGCGCCTTATGTGATTATAATTTTCTTATTTAGTATGGGTGGGGCTTTGTTTATTGCGTCATTTAATGCACTGATACAATGCCACGCTAAAGAGGGAGAGCTTGGGAAGATTCTAACGGGAAATAACTTTATCCAAAATATCGGTATGCTGCTGTTTTAGGCATTGATGCGGCATATCTGTTTTTATTTGTTGTAGAACGTGTAGAAGCTAAGGTCTTTGAACTCCCTTTTACTATGTGGACTTTACAATGTGAGATACTGCCTACGCTTGGCAGGGCGTGGATAGATACTCGCGATTTGCAAAAGTGGTCGGCGAAATGGTAAGCCTTTGGGAGATTAAGGAGGAGGTAGCAAAACTTGTGAAAAATATGAGATTGATGAGAGTTTGAAATATGTCGCCGTAGCTGTAGATAATAGCAAAAAGGTGAGAGTACTGTGCTGCTTGTGAGCGGTGATAAGGCAGAGAGTGAAAAGCTAGAAAAGGCGATAAAGGAAGCACAAATCCCTGCTTTGCTTAAACTTGCTAAGATTTTATGTGTTAAATCTGTATCTGTGCTTGGCTCGGGCAAGGTAGATTAAAAGGAGCAAAAACCCAGCTTAAAGGCTTATGAGCAATAAAGAGCATCAAGTTTGTCTATTTTTCAGTTTATTTATCAAATATAGTTTTGGTATGTATTTTACTTTTCTTTCTCTACAAGATAGAGGAGCTTAAGTGTAAAAGTGGGTAGCCTAATAATCAACAAGAGATTGATTTGGCGATATACAATCTTGCTCTATTCTATAAATCATTCAATGCTGTCTCACTCCCTAAGTTATGCTTCAAGAAGTGGGTGTGCTATACGATTTGTTTTTTCTGTCAGTAAAGATGAGTAAAACTACAAAGTATAAAATACCTTGAGTGCCTTATATATTTCATAGAATCCTAATATTACCATACCTATGCCGCTTAAACGCAAAAAAAGTGTCCGTTTGCGTTGCACACTCGCGCTCACAAGTCCTAAGATAAAGAGTGAGGGCATCGCACACACGCCAAAAATCCCCATTACTATTGCGCCATTTATGCCATTTCCGGCTACTGCGGCAGTGAGTAGGAAGTAATATACAATCCCGCAAGGCAGTAAGCCATTGCATAAGCCAAGCATATATAACCGCCATTTTGAGCCTTGGGTGAGGAGATTTTGCATAAAATGAAGCACTTTCCTAGAAAATGGAATCTTAAAAGAATAGTGCTTAATAGGTATAAATTGTGCTATCCCCAAGCCACCTAGCACGAGCAAGATTCCCACTACGAGCAAAATAGCATATTTTATTGTCTCATTTGGTGCGCTTAAATAACCCAAATTCCCAGCGATAAAGCCCAGCACACAATAAGTAGTGATTTTGCCGCTATGATAGAGGAGTTGGAGAGGGATTTGAGAGAGAAAGACATATTTTGTCGTATTTTGTGCGGGGGCATAGAGTGCGCTAAAGGCTAAGACGATTCCTCCACACATACCCACGCAGTGCCCGAGTGAAGCAAAAAATGCAATGCTTATGAGCGTGAGAATTTCTATATGTTCCATTTGTTGTTTAAATAAAGAGTGAATTAACGCTTTCGTTATGGTAGATTCTGCGAATTACTTCTGCAAAAAGCGGGGCAACGCTAAGAACCTTGACCTTAGTGTGAGTGATACGCAAGGGAATGGAGTTTGTAACCACCACTTCATCAAGTGCACTTTTAGCAATTCTCTCAAATGCTGGACCACTAAGTACAGGGTGAGTGCCTAGAGCCATCACGCTATTTGCCCCACGTGATTTCAGCATATCAGCTGCCTTACACATCGTCCCAGCGGTATCAATCATATCATCGACAAGTATCACATCTTTGCCTTGCACATCGCCGATGATATTCATTACTTCGCTTTCATTTGCCCTCTCGCGCTTTTTATCCACAATCACCAAATCCATACCCATCCTATCGGCAAAATATCGTGCCCTTGCCACACCCCCAATATCAGGCGAAGCGATAATAGGATTCTTAAAAGATTTCGCACGTAAATAATCTGCGAATACAATCGAACCATAGAGATTATCCACAGGTATATCAAAGAATCCCTGAATTTGTCCCGCGTGTAAGTCCATCGTAATCACGCGATGAACGCCGCTTTGCTCGATGAGGTTTGCCACAAGTTTTGCGCTAATAGGCACACGAGGAGAGGCTTTCCTATCTTGTCTTGCATAGCCAAAGTATGGAATCACTGCATTAATGCTATTTGCCCCACTTCGTCTTAATGCGTCAGTGATAATGAGTAGCTCCATAAGGTTATCATTTGTGGGCGCACAAGTAGGCTGAATGATGAAAACATCTTTTCCCCGCACAGATTCACCAATTTGTACATTAATCTCACCATCGCTAAAGCGATTAATCGTAGCTTTGGATAAACTGACATCAAGATATTTTGCAAGTTCATTACTAAAAAGCGTATGGGCTGAACCGCTAAAGATTTTGAATCCACGCATAGAGTGCCTTTGAAGTGAAGTTTGGACTGCATTATAAGCAATCTCATTTTATATTTGGCTTATTTAGTCTAAAATCTCGCATTTTAAAATGAGTTCAATAGGTTTTTGACTAGCAAGTTTGGGATTAATATCACTATCAGGGTTAATAAGCATTTCACCCCTTGCCCTATCTTGAATAAAATGTTTATTTTGCACGATGTGGCAGGGAGAGTGGAGAATGGCTTTATCAAAACCCTCAATTTTATAAAAATAAGTGGTTTCACTAGGATTGCTTTCATCAATGTGTGTTTGAGGGATAAGTTTAAAATTTTTAGGCGCAATTTTATTGTATAAATCAGCACCTTTAGTGCCTGAATAATAAAAAAGAATCTCTTTACCTTGACTGTAAATTTGTGTCGTATTATTTCCTGAACGCAAGGTGCGTATTTTAAGTTTAGAATTTTGCTGATTGATGAAGTTTTTAAGAGCTTGTGAGAGAGGTATAAGCACGTAAGAATTTCCAAACATAGCAAATTGTGCATCATTTTTATGGAGTATAAAGGCTATACCCTCATCTACAAATACTTCTTTAGCGTTTGCTTTGTTGGCATTATCTTCCAAATCATCGGCTATAACGATGCAAAAAAGCAAAAAGCAGACTATAAAACAATTTTTTTTCATAGTATCTCCTTGTGAATCTTATCAAGGTAAATCCAACTTTAGCTAACATATCGTTATAAAAAATATTTGATTAAAGGATTCTTAAAAATACATTTTGTTTGCTATGTATCCTTTAAGAATTGAGTATTATCATAAGTCATAAGGACATATTAATGAAAAGCATTGCGATTGTGGGCAAACCAAATGTCGGCAAAAGCTCACTTTTTAATCGTCTCATTAAGCAGCAGTTAGCTATCACCTCTGCCATAAGTGGCACGACGCGCGATGTGAAAAAGGCTTCTTTTAGCATTAGTGGTGTGGAAGTGGAGATTATCGATACGGGTGGGCTTGAAAAGACACAAGGACTTTTTGCAAAAGTGAGTGAGCATTCCCAAAAGGCAGCCTTAGAGGCGGATATGATACTCTATATGGTTGATGGAAGCACTATCCCTCAAGATGATGATATAGCCTATTTCCGCACATTGCAAAAGCACAAAAAGCCCTTAATGCTTGTGATAAATAAGGTTGATAATGACAAGATTAAGCAGAGAGCGTGGGATTTTAACGCATTTGGGACACAAGATATGTGCTTTATCTCGGTGCAGCACAATCGAGGCATAACATCTTTGCTTGAAAATATTTTTGACACACTTTGTCTTAGTAAAGAGCAAAGCGTAGAAAATCAGCTAAGGGAGCAATTTAAGCAAGGTGAGATAGATGAGAGTTTAGAGGAATTTTTAGGAATCTTGCAAGAGCCTCAAAGTGAGGTAAATGAAAGCATTTGCGTGGGTATTATCGGGCGAGTGAATGTCGGTAAAAGCTCACTTTTAAATGCACTTGTGGGCAAAGAGCGCAGTGTGGTAAGCGAGGTGGCTGGGACGACTATTGATCCTGTCGATGATGAGATGCATATCGAGGGGAAAAGTATAAGGTTTGTCGATACGGCGGGGATTCGCAGGGCGGGGAAGATTGAAGGAATTGAAAAATTTGCACTCCTTAGAACAAATACCATACTCTCTCAAAGCCATATCGCTATTTTGGTGCTTGATGTAAGTGAGCCATTTGTAGAATTAGATGAAAAGATTAGCTCTCTTATCCCTAAATATGCGTTAGGGGTGATTATAGTGCTTAATAAGTGGGATAAAAAATATGCGAGTTTTGAGGAGATAAAGAGAGCTTTTACTCATCGCTTTCCCTTTTTGTCCTTTGCGCCTGTGATTACTCTAAGTGCGCTTAGTGGGCGCAATATCGATAAACTTAAAATGGAGATTCTTAAAGTCTATGAGCGATTTTGTTATAGAATCCCCACAAGCACACTTAATGATGTGATAGCTAGGGCGATAAGTGCGCATCATATCCCAAGCGATCACGGCAAATTGGTAAAGATTTATTACGCGACACAATATGATATAAAGCCCCCTCGAATAGCCCTTATAAGCAATCGCCCAAAGAGTTTGCACTTTAGCTACAAACGATATTTGATTAATATACTAAGGGAGCATTTTGATTTCACAGGAGTGCCTTTGTATCTTAGTGTGAAATCAAAGCAAGAGGATAAAGATGATAAAACCTCCAAAACACCCAAAAGATACCAAAGAGGCGATAAAAACACAAGATTTTAGCTTATTTATTATCTTTATCTTAATTTGGTTTGCTATTATATTTTCTTGAAATGCAAAATAAATCTGCAAATAATGCTAATTTTTAGCAGAATCATTATCTTATGTATTAGAAAAATATTTCACTTATACGTCAAACAGGGCTTTAAGCCTTTGTTTGCCATATTCTACACCGGGTTGGTCGTAGGTATTGATTTCAAAGAGGATTCCCATACAAGAAGTGAGTAGCTCAAAATACATAATCAGCATTCCTATACTCTCCTCGCATAATCTCATCACCTCAATGCAATCGGTAAGAATCCCCTCATTTGCTATGGTCTGCATAGTTGCAATGCGCTGATTGTTAAGCAGGGTCGCAAAGCTTTTACCATTAACAAAATCAGTAGATTCTAAAAATGTAAGCTCAAGCGAGGGGATGCAGGGTATAAGGTTATGTGCGGGGTTAACGCTTAGGAATGTAACGCTTTTATCTGCTTTGCCCTGCACGATAAGCTGTAAAAATGAATGCTGATCGATACTGCCAATAAGCGCGATGGGCGTTAATCCTATCTTTTGGTGATGGACATTAATTTTCCCTAAGCTCTCCCCCCATAGCTGCACATACCACGCATTGAAATGTTCAAAAAAGCTTGAGTATGAAAAAAGCACATTCATAGGGATTTGTTCTCTGTGTGTAGCATATACAAGGGCTTTATGTAAGATATGCTCTGCCCTGCGTTCAAAAAAATCATCTGCCATATTTCTCCCACCGCGCAAAAGTGCCTCAACATCAAAGCCTAAAATTGCTAAAGGTACTATACCTACTGCGCTTAAAATAGAGAATCTCCCGCCAACATTTGGGGGGATATGAAAGCAATGCAGATTGTGCTGCTTTGCCCAAGATTCAAGCGGAGAGCGATTATCTGTAATGACAAACAAATGCGCCTTGTTTTGGGCATTTTGCAATATCTCATATCTATCAAGCATATATTTGAGCAATGATATGCTTTCAATAGTCGTGCCGGATTTAGAAATAACGATAAAAAGGGCATTTTGAATGCTAATATGTTCGAGGCTTTGGGTAATATGCAGCGGGTCAGTATGCTCTAAAAATATCAAATCTAGCTTTTTCCTGCAAGGCAAATGCCTCAGCATAGAATCTATGGCTTTTAGCCCAAGAGAGCTGCCACCCACACCGATAATCACCAAATGAGCGATAGTATCTAAAAAGGCTTCATTTTGACGCACATATTGATATGCTTCTTCAAGGGCTTGATTGTCATAAGGCAAATTATAGTAGCCACTTTTTTGCATTTGCCTCTCTTGCAATATCGCATTAAAAAGTCTATCTTGTGCTTCTTTGCTAGGGGCTATGTCTTTAAAATGTGATGAAAATGTAAGCACAAGCTATGCCTTAGAGATTCTTGCATACAAAGGCACTCATATCCACAAGGCGATGTGTGTAGCCCATTTCATTATCATACCACGCGAGAAGCTTCGCACTTTTCCCAATAGCTATACTTTTGTCAGGGATAATAATCGCACTTGCATTTGAGCCGATAAAGTCGCTTGATACTCTCTGCTCATCATCAACAAGAATAAGCCCTTTCATTGCACCCTCCATACTTTGCCCACTTTGTGCTTGATAAAAGGCTTCATTTATGTCCTCTTTGCTTACTTCTTTGTTAAGATTCACACTTAAATCTACCAAGCTCACATCAGGTGTAGGCACACGCACAGCAATGCCATTAAGCTTACCCGCTAAATGAGGTAATACAAGCCCTATTGCCTTTGCCGCTCCTGTGCTTGTAGGTATCATATTGAGAGCCGCCGCACGCGCTCTTCGCAAGTCTTTATGCTTCACATCAAGGAGATTCTGGTCGTTTGTGTAGCTATGGATTGTGCTCATTAAGCCATTTTCAATACCAAAGGCACTATCAAGCACCTTTACAATGGGTGCAAGACAATTTGTCGTGCAGGAGGCATTTGAAATCACCTTTTCCCCCGCATAGTCCTTATGATTAACTCCATAGACAAAAGTCGGCGTATTATCAGCAGGGGCAGAGATAATCACTCTTTGAATCTTGCCTTTAAGATGCACACTTGATTTTTCAAGTGCATTAAACTTGCCCGTGCATTCCAAAAGCCCCACTGCCTCACCAAAATCAAGTTTGAGCGGGTCTCTATTGCTTAAGAGTTTGACATTTTTACTCTTGCCAATACGCAAAGTGCTATCATTAAGCTTTTGCACGTCTTTATAGATTCTGTGTACAGAATCATAACGCAGCAAATGTACCAATGTATCCATATCTGCCGTGCTATTGATAGCCACAAGCTCTACGTCATCGCGCTCACCAATGATTCTAGCTGCACTTAGCCCAATGCGTCCTGTGCCATTAATCGCTAGTTTAATCGCCATAGTTTCTCCTTCATCTCGTATCAGCATTGATTTTAAGCAAAAACATATATTCTATCACAAAAATGCCTATTTGGCACTTTTTGACTTGATTTATCTCACGCAAAAGTGTAGAATGCCAACTTTTAGCTTATATTAAGCCTATGTCTGTCCTCATAGCTCAGCAGGATAGAGCACACGATTCCTAATCGTGAGGTCATGCGTTCGAATCGCATTGGGGACACCACTCCTTCATCTCTCAATTTTTAATGATGGAATCAACTTTCTTTAAGCATTCTTTTAGCAAGTTTCTTTGCCTTGCTTACTTCATCATTTCGCACAGAATCCCCATAAATAGCATTTACATACTCTTCATAGGCGAGCTGTGAGCTAAATGGCTTATCTGTATGAGGTACTTTGTGATACTCGCCATTGCTTTGTAATTCATACATTTGCACATTGTCATTAAGCTGCATTTGCAAGATTTCCATTAGACGTTTGCTCATATCTACGTTAAGGCTTGGCGTGAGAATCTCCACGCGTCTTTCGAGATTACGAGGCATAATATCCGCCGAAGCAAAGTAAATTCCAACTTTATCGTGTTTAAAATAGTAGATTCTAGCGTGTTCGAGGTATTTACCCACAATAGAAAAGACGCGGATATGCTCGCTCACACCCTTGATTCCCGGACGCAATGCACTCACACCCCGCACAATAAGGTCGATTTTAACCCCTGCTATTGAGGCACGATATAAAGCGCGTATTACATCTACATCAACAAACGCATTACATTTCATGATGATACGTCCTTCAGTTCCAGCCTTTATCTCATTTTCTATAAGTTCTAGGATTTTTGTTTTAATCTGCGTGGGAGCAATCATCAAGCAATCAAGCTTTGTGCGATAGCACGAGCCTGTGGAGAGGGAGTGAAAAAGTTTTATGGCGTCTTTTGCAAATGCGCTATTGCAAGTAAGGAGCGAAATATCCGTATAGATTTTTGCCGTGCTAGGATTGTAATTACCTGTGCTAAGATGGACATATTCTTTGAGGGTATTGCCTACTTTTTTAATCACAAGGGCGATTTTAGCGTGCACCTTTAAGCCCGGCACACCATAGATTACGTGGGCTCCAGCAGATTCTAAAGAATGTGCCCAATGGAGATTATTCTCCTCATCAAATCGCGCCTTAAGCTCCACAAGTGCAGTTACTTGCTTATTGTTCTCCGCAGCTTGAATGAGGGCTTTGACGATGGGCGAATTTTTCCCCACGCGATAAAGCGTCATACGGATAGATAGTACATCGGGGTCTTTTGCCGCACTTTGGATAAAATTCACCACCGGGTCAAAGCTCTCATAAGGGTGAAAAAGTACAATATCGTGATTTTCCATTGTGGAGAGAATCTCTACATTGCTGTGAAGGGGGGGTAAGGTCTTAGGATTGAAAGGCGGAATAGTAAGATGTGCATACGCCTTGCTTCCTACAAGTTCCCAAAGTCCGCTAAGATTAAGCGGAATGCGATACATATAAATATCTTTGCTATCTACTTTTAAATGAGAATTGATAAAATCAAGCAGGCTTGTATCTTTATCTGTGCCTACTTCAAGCCGCACCACTTCACCCTTCCTCCGGGTTTTTAGCCCCTCACTCATTAATTCTATAAAGTCATCAGCTTCCTCCTCTTCTATCTCCATATCCGCATTACGCGTGATTCTAAAGGGGACATAATTCATAATCTCATAATCCCCAAATAATTCACTTGCAAATTCCCCTACAATGTCCTCTATGGCGACAAATATGCCGCTTTCAATCTCTACAAATCGTGAAAGTAAGCGTGAGATTCTCACCATTGCAAATTTGAGGCTGCCATTATGCAAACTTTTTAGTTGTAGAGCAATGGCAAAGCTAAGGTTATTTAAATGCGGGAATGGGTGAGTAGCATCTACCACCACAGGCACGATAACAGGGTAGAGATAATTAATAAAATACTCGTGGAGTTGTTTTTTTTGCTCATCATTGAGTTGAGAGACACGTTTTATGTGCATACCCTCTTTTGCTAATTCATCTTGAATTTCTTTGAAAATGCCCTCAAGCACATTCTTTTCTTTATCAAGCTGTTCTCGTATGCTTTTAAGTTGCTGCAAAGGGGTAAGTTTATCTGCACCCACTTCGGTAATACCACTCGCATAGAGTCGTTTTAATCCCGCCACACGTATCATATAGAACTCATCAAGATTCGTGCCATAAATAGCTACAAATTTTAAACGCTCTAAGAGTGGAATATTTGTATTTTTAGCCTCATTTAGTACACGTGTATTAAACTTAAGCCACGAAAGCTCCCGATTGAAATACATTTTGGAATCATTAATCGTCATACTGCCTCCTGTCTTAATGCTTAAAATATTTTAAGATTCTAGCTTAATTTGCTTTAAAGCAATGTTTGCCATTACGATTATGCAAAGCAATTTTATAAGCTATGGCAAAATCGTTTCAGTTTTTATATCTAAAAATACAAAAATTATGCTGATTGTAAGTGATGCCTGAAGTCATTTTATTATGGCTTATATTTTTTTAACATATTTTGATTATAATACTGCCTTAATTTTTCAATGCAAGGAGATTATAATGAAAAAAATTGTATTTGGCTTTTTAGGTTCGGCTGTTTTAAGTATGCAAATGTTTGCCGCAAGTATTATGGGATTTGAGTTTAGCCCAGAGATTGGCTTACTTGCAGGACAGACAAAGTTCTCTTATGGTGATGCAAAACAAGACATAACTAATTATGGTGCATTCGGTCGTATATGGCTTGGAGCATTTGATTTTGTTGTCGCTCCACAAATAAAATATGATTATAACAAAAAAACAAGCACAACTGATAGCTTTACGAATTTCCAATATGGCATATCTGCGGGATACAATATCGGGCTAATTGTTGCACGTCTTACTCCTTATGTGGGTGTGAATTATTCAAGTTTTAATAGACTTTTTAAGGATACTATTTCTTATAATGCAGGATTGAAGCTAAAGATTGATTTTATCCCTGTTTCTTTAGGTGTGCTTTATACTTATCAAAATCCAGAGTTTGAAATAGGCAACGTAAAGGCTAAAATGCACACGATTCAAGCACTCATAGGCTTGCATTTCTAAAGTTTGCAATCGCCTCTGTGTAGATTCTGTAAAAACAGAATCTACACTTTTATCCAAATCCACTCAATTTTATGGAGCTATTGAATGGCTTTAGATTCTGCTAAACTCATTGTATTTTTGCAATCTCATAATGAGTTAAAAATTATTGATGAGCCCCTTGATATTTATTTAGAAATCCCCCAACTTGCTTATATTGAAGTGAAAAAATCTACAAGTAAGGCGCTTCTTTTTACAAATCCTATATGTGCTAAAAGCGGCAAGAGATTTGATATACCTGTGTTAATGAATGTTTTTGGCTCACAAAAAAGGCTTGATTTGCTTTTAGATAAGCTCATACCGCAAATTGCACAGGATATTCGTAATCTCCTTGCATTCACTCCGCCAAAGGGCATAGGGCAGTTATTTAATAAGCTAAAAGAACTCTATACTTTGCGCTATGCCTTTCCCAAATACAGCAAAAAACGCGGTTTATGCCAAGAGATCGTGCAAATGGAGAATCTGAATCTTTTTGATTTGCCTGTTCTTACGACTTGGGAGAAAGATGGTGGGGCGTTTATCACTATGGGGCAAGTCTATACGCAGAATCTTCAAGGCACACAGAAAAATCTAGGAATGTATCGTTTGCAAGTGTATGATGAGACGCATTTAGGACTACATTGGCAGATTCACAAAGATTCACAGCATTTCTTTCATCAATACAAACAAGCTGGACAAAAAATGCCTGTGAGTATTGCACTTGGGGGTGATCCTCTGTATATTTGGTGCGGACAAGCTCCCTTGCCTATGGGGATTTTTGAGCTTATGCTTTATGGTTTCATACGAGCAAAAAAACCTGTGCTTTGTCCTTGCATTACTAATCCACTTTTTGTGCCAAATGATGTAGATATTGTAATTGAGGGTTGGGTAGATACTACACAAATGCGTGATGAAGGACCATTTGGCGACCATACAGGATTCTATACGCCTATTGAGCCTTATCCTGTGCTTGAAGTGAGCGCAATCACAATGCGCAAAAAACCTATTTTTCCTGCCACAATCGTTGGCAAACCTCCGCTTGAAGATAAATATATGGGCTATTTGACAGAGCGCGTATTTTTGCCATTATTGCAAACTACTGCACACGGCTTGATTGACTATCATATGCCAGAAAATGGTGTTTTTCATAATCTTATTTTTGCAAAAATCAAGCCTCAATATCCAAGCCACGCGCAGCAGATTATGCACAATTTTTGGGGTGTAGGGCAGATGAGTTTTGTAAAACACGCCATTTTTGTTGATGAAAATGCTCCAGATTTAACAGATTATGAATCCTTTGGCACTTATGTGTTAGAGCGATTTGCACCAGATAAATTACTGATTACAGAGGGAATCTGCGATGCACTCGATCATTCAAGCCCCACATTTGCGCACGGAGGCAAGCTAGGCATTGAGGCGATTACCCCCGTGAGCAAACCACATTTTAAAGCTTTAAGTGATGAGGAGTTATGGCAAAAATGCGCACATTTATTCCCAAATGCAAAGGGTTTGAAGCAGTATTTCACACACACGCCTAATCCTATTTGCATTGTTAGCGTGGATAAAAAAGATAATATTTTTAACGCACTTAAGGCAAATATGGCATATTTTGAGACATTACAATCACATTTAAGTATAGTGATTTTTGTAGATTCTATAAATAATGCCCTCGATAACCCCTATATGCTCACTTGGCGCATTGTGAATAATATCGATGCCAAGCGAGATATACTCATTGCTAGTAGCCTTGTGTTTATCGATGCGACACAAAAGGGCAAGTGCGATAGACATTTACGCGAATGGCCTATGGATACAAATTGCAATCCCGCTGTCATCAAACGATTGCAAGAGAAAGGTTTGCTTGATGATATAAATGAGGCATTTTTAGAAAAATATAGAATCTTAGATTAGATTCTTAATGTTATATTATTGTGGGATTTGAGCCAGTTTTATCTCTTGATGCGTACTAAAATGCCATACACTCTTGGTAGAAGGAAGGAAGTTCTGCAAGGATATATTTCGCGATTCTTTAAATTACCTATGCTTAAAAAATCCATTAAAGATAAGAATTATTGATTTAATAATCAAGTTTCATTTTTGTCTAGCGGATTGGTTTAAAGGAGTTAAATTTTAGCAATGGCTATTGCTTGATAAGATATTTTAAGAATATTTTGTCCTTATGAAGGCATCATTTTTTACTTTGTTTTTAGCATATATCCATCTTCTTATCTATTAAGTAGGTTAAAGATAAAAGACCTTTAAAAAAGTATGCGATAAGGGAAAGAACATATCTTTAAAAGCAGAGGAAGGCGGGGGTTTATCTTTTGCAGTGATTACCTCTCTCTTTCATCTCTAAAAGTATATAAAGGACACAAGCTTCGTGTTTTGTGGAGAGATTGGAAGAGTATTAATAATGGATTGTTTTTGAGGTAAAATAAGATTATCTTAAAAGTGAGTTATTCTCTGTGAATGGAGAGGAATGAAGCTACCGCTCTATTTTTATTTTTGTGTAATAAAATTGGCTTTTTGCTTGCGAATTAAGCATAAAAATCTGGGTTTCTATGCTTAATTGAATTTTAGCTTATATGGGTAGCACTCGTATGTGAGAATCTAGCTGTTCTTGGAGAACAGATTCTATCGCAAAAAGTGTGCCGGTAGCCCCACTCGCGCAGCCACTGCACGCGCCCAAATAGCGGATATACACATCAATATGCCCATCGCTTGTATCTTTAATGTCTAAAATCTCCATATCGCCTCCGTCCATCATCAGCATAGGGCGGATATTATCATCAATGACTTTATCAATACTCTTTACCTTTTGTACCATAGTCATTTCTTTGAAGGCTAGATTCCCCTCCGCGCCTTTTTGCACGACATTTTTGAGACTTTCTCTTTCCATTTCCTCACGCACTTGAGCAAGAATATCTACCAAATAATATTCCCTTTTCTCGTGTCCTCCAGGCTTGACACAGCTTTTGCAAAATGCCCCCGCCTTAGTATAATTAGTAATCTCCTCAACACTCTTTAAATCATTGAGTTTAATCACCTCTTTAATCGTAGAGAGACTAACTCTGGCACATTCACATACGATAATTTCATCTTCAAAGTCTTCTGCATCCTTGCCTAGATAGATTCCCGCAGCTTTTTTAATCACATCATACGCCATCACCGAGCAGTGCATTTTTTGCCCCGGCACAGCAGGTGTGTCAGGGTCATCACGCAAGGCGTGTTCGACATCAAGATTAGTGATTTTCACTGCTTCTTGCACCTTTTTTCCAAGACAAAGTTCTACCATCATATCGCTACTTGCGATTGCTGTCCCACAGCCAAAGCTTTTAAATTTCGCGTCAATGATTCTATCATCATTATCCACGAGCCAATACAGTCGCACTGCATCGCCACAGGATTCTGCGCCATAATCAGCTACGATAAGTTTCGCGCCTCGCTCATCAGCGTCCTTTTGTGTCAAAACCCCCAAATGTGTGGGGTTATCCATTCTCTCACTTACTTTGTTTGAGTAGGCGTCCCAAAGTGCGCCCCCGATTAAATCATTTTTTGCCATTTTGTTTTCCTTTTTTTGTTGTTTTATGCGTTATATGAGCTTGAAATTGCCCTTAGCCTTTCCACAGCTTTTTTAAAGACTTCTATGGTGTAGTCAATCTCCTCATTGGTGGTAAAGCGGCTTAAGGAGATTCTAATTGCCGTATGGGCTAATTCCTTATCTGCGCCGATAGCTACCATCACAGGATTTGCCTCTAAATCTTCACTCGCACAAGCGCTTCCGGTGGAGGCAGCAATCCCTGCTTTGTTTAAATCCCATAGCATAGCCTCGCCTTCAATGCCCCGCACACTAATAAGTGTAGTGTTTGGCACACGATTTTCCCTTGTGCCTACCACAAACACATCAGGGATAGATAAAAGCGCGTCCTCTAGCTTATCACGAAGTCTTCGCACTTCTGTGAGTTCAAAATCAAGGAATTGATGAGCTAGTCTCATCGCTTCGCCCATACCAACAATATAGGGGACGTTGAGTGTGCCTGAGCGTCTGCCCCTCATATGTTCCCCTCCGTGTAAAAGTGGTGTGAGCTCTACATTTTTGCGGATATATAATCCTCCAACGCCCTTAGGTCCGTGGAACTTATGTGCGCTAAAGCTTAGGAAATCCACCTGTGCCTTTTGCACATCAACGGGAATCTTCCCAATAGCTTGCACTGCGTCTGTGTGGAAAAGCACATCTTTTTCTTTGCAGAGCGCACCTATCTCTTCAATAGGGAAGATTAGCCCAGTTTCATTATTTGCCCACATAATGCTTACAAGCGCGGTATCATCTCTTAATGCCTCGCGCACTTGCTCTGCGGTGATTGTGCCATTTTGATTAATAGGCAGATAGGTTACCTCCACGCCAAGCGTTTCTAAGAAAGCACAAGTAGCACGCACAGCGGGGTGTTCCACCTCTGTGGTAACAATATGATTTTTGTTCTTATTGTATATTTTGTCAAAATATACGCCCTTAATCACCCAATTATTAGATTCTGTCGCGCAGCCTGTAATGATAATATCATCATTATCAGCGGCATTAATGCCATTGTAGAGATACTCAATAGCTTGTGCGATAGCTGGGTGGGTTTCCGTGCCGTATTTGTGAAGGCTATTTGGATTCCCAAATTTTTCACAAAAATATGGTTCCATCAGCGCTTTTATGCTTGGGTCAAGCATTGTCGTTGCGTTATTGTCTAAATAGACTCTTTTCATACTTTAACTCCTGGTTTGTGTTTGACATCGTATTAAAAAGTAAAGTTTATTTTAACCTTGCTAAGAAAGCGCTAGATTTTATCATTTTATAATTAATTTAATGTATATAGAAAGATATAAAAAGATAATAATTTATTTATTCACCCATAATACGCAAAAGTTCTTGTAAGGAAGATGTAAAATCCCATTTTTCGTCCATTTCTTGCTTTAAAAAAGATTCCATTAACGGACGTTTATTAATGGCTTCATCAAGTTCCGCATCAGATCCCTTTTGATATGCTCCAATGCGGATAATCACTTCATTTTCCTTAATGAGAGAGTATAATCGCCTGAATTTCCGCACAGCCTGCAAATGTTCGGGTGTAATGATGTCATTAATAAGACGTGAGGCAGAGGCAAGAATATTGATAGGTGGGTAAATCCCCATATCTGTCAAATCGCGATTTAACACGATATGCCCATCAAGTATAGAGCGGCTTTGGTCTGCGATGGGATCGCTTAAGTCATCGCCTTCCACAAGCACGGTAAAAAATGCAGTAATAGAGCCTATGCCATCTTCCTTGCCCGCACGTTCCATCAGTTGAGGCAATAATGTCAGCACAGATGGTGGATAGCCCTTGCTTGTTGGCGGTTCTCCTAAGGCTAAGCCGATTTCACGCTGTGCCATAGCAAAGCGCGTTACAGAATCCATAATGAAAAGCACATCATTGCCTTGAGATTTAAAATACTCGGCTATTGCCATTGCGCTAAATGCGCCATACTTACGCATAAGCGGGGAATCATCGCTAGTTGCCACCACAAGAATGGTATTTGTCAAATCATCATTAAGATTCTTGTGTATAAATTCAGGGACTTCTCTGCCTCTCTCACCAATGAGCGCAATAACCTTAATTGGTGCATTTGAACCACGCACTATCATGCCCATAAGCGTAGATTTTCCCACACCTGAACCAGCAAAAATGCCCATTTTTTGCCCTTTACCACAAGTGAGGATAGAATCAATAGACTTTACGCCCACTTCAAACACCTCATCGATTAAGCCACGTTTGAGCGCACCAATGGGGGAGCGCATAAGCGGTGTAGCGGCTGTGGCATTAAGCGCACCCTTACCATCGATAGGCTCTCCTAGCGGATTCACAACCCTCCCTAAAATATGCTTTCCCACAGGGATTTGTAAGCCCGGATTAAGAATCTCCACTCTATCGCCACATTTATGCCCCTCGGTAAATGAAAAAGGACTGATAAAAAAATGCTCTCCCTCAATGGCTATAACCATACCCAAGCTGTGAGTGCGAGACAGAGAAGTATGCTGTTTAATTGGCTTATTATGATGGGCTTTATTGGATTTTGAAAAATGTTTATTATTATAAGAAGGAAGAATTTTGACAATATCTCCCACAGATGGTTTTACTCCATCGGCTACAAGCATATTTTGCATTACTTTTACTAAATGTCCATAGCTTGGGGAAAGATTGATATTGTTTTGGAGCTTTTGCTTGATTTGAGATAATGGCATTATAAAACCTACTTTTAAGATTTTTTATTATAGAATACCAAATTATACTTTTTTATTTGATTAAGGAAGCCTAATGAATTTCACAACAAAACGCACAAACAACGCTAATGCCATTGTTGATGGTAAAATTGCACTTAAGGTGCTCGAGACGAAAATGGAAGGAGTTGTTAAAAAGATTGCAAAGAGTGTCAAGATTGATGGATTTAGGAAGGGCAAGGTCCCTGCAAAAGTCATTAAAACACGCTATAAAGAGCAGGTTGAGCAAGATGCACAACAAGCAGCAATACAAGATATATTAGAATCTGCACTCAAGGAGCTTGGCATCGCCCCAAATGCGCTTATTGGCAATCCTATAATTTCTAAATTTGATAAAGGTGAAAGTGATATAGAACTTGAAATTAAATTAAGCATAATGCCTACATTTGAGCTTGATAAGGTCGAGGAATATGTGCCTGAAGTGAAGTTAAAGGTTATTACGAAAGCACAAATAGATGAGCGTTTGGAAGAAATTGCCAAAAATCGCGCGCCTTTAAGCGAAATAGTAGAGGATAGGGCATTACAAAAAGATGATACAGCAAATATTGATTTTGAAGGATTTATTGATGGAAAAGCATTTGATGGCGGCAAGGGAGAGAATTTCAATCTTGTTATTGGTTCTAATCAATTTATTCCGGGATTTGAGGACGCGCTTATTGGTATGAAAAAGGGTGAGAAACGCACGATACAGGTTACATTTCCAGCAGAGTATCAAGCTGCGCATTTAGCGGGTAAGGAGGCGAGTTTTGAGGTAAGCTTGCATAAGATTCTGCAAAAAGATAAAGTAAAAATTGATGAGGACTTTGCTAAGAGTATTGCCGGAGAGGAAGCTACGCTTGAGACACTAAAAAGCGACATAAAAGCACAGCTTGAAATGGAGCAAAAAAATGAGCTTTATAATAAGGAATTAAAAGAGCAACTTATAGGGGCATTGCTAAAAAATATATCCTTTGATTTACCTGAACTAATTGTAGAGCAAGAGATGGACATACTCTTTAGAAACACTCTCTCTAAATTTGCACCAGAATCTTTTGAAAAACTTAAAAATAATGAAGAGGAAGCAAAGAGGCAGCGCGAACTCCAACGTGATGAAGCGCAAAAAAGTGTGCAAATTACCTTTATTATGGACGCTTTAGCAAAGAAATATAATATTATTATTGATGATAATGAAGTGCTGCAAACTATTTATTATGAAGCGATGATGATGGGGCAGGACCCACGCGCAGTATTAGAGCATTATCAAAAAAATAATCTTGTCCCTGCAATTAAAATGACTATGATTGAGGATAGAGTGCTACAATACTTACTTGACCAAAAATTTGAAAGTGGAAAAAATAATGCAAAAAAGGCAGATTCGGCTAGCACAACAGAATCTCACTCAAAGTCTAAAACAGCCAAAAAGGATTCATAATGAGTGTTTATATTCCCTATGTGATTGAACGTACAGGGCGAGGGGAGCGTAGTTATGATATTTACTCACGTCTACTTAAAGACCGCATTATTTTGTTGAGTGGTGAAATTAATGACCACGTAGCCTCTTCTATTGTCGCACAACTACTTTTTTTAGAGGCAGAGGACCCCGATAAAGATATTAATTTTTATATCAATTCACCCGGTGGTGTGATTACAAGCGCCTTTAGCATTTATGATACGATGAACTATATTCGCTCTGATATTAGCACAATTTGCATTGGACAGGCCGCGTCTGCTGGGGCATTCCTCCTTAGCTCTGGCACAAAGGGGAAGCGATTTTCCCTACCAAACTCACGCATTATGATTCATCAGCCTTTAGGTGGTGCACAAGGACAGGCTACGGATATTGAGATTCAGGCAAAGGAGATTTTGCGTTTAAAGCAAACACTTAATGAGATTATGGCACAAAACACAGGACAAAGTGTTGAAAAGATCAGTCTTGATACAGAACGCGATTTTTTTATGAGTGGTGAGGAAGCTAAAAAATATGGATTGGTTGATGAGATTCTAACCAAAAGTTTAAAATGATGAATAGGTCAGTATTTATGGAGGTGCTATGATGGATCTAAATGGATTAGACTTAGATATTGGGAATAATGATTTTTTTGGGGGGCTTGATGATACAGAGCTTGGAATTATGAAGAAAGGTCAGCAAAAACAAGGTGGAAACGCTCCTGTCAATCTAGCTGAAACAACACAAAAACTCACATCTATTTCTAAACAGGCATTAGAAGCTTTAGAAAAAGATGCGATTTTACCATTACCTGAAAATTTTGAAGCCTATTTTGAGAAAACGCTTTCGCAAGAGCAAGACGAAGATATAAGGGAAAAAATTAGAGCGATGATTGAGAGCAGCAATCACGATTCGCGTTTGATTGCGCTTGAGAAAATATTTAATGACAATTTTGCTACATTGAAAAATGTGTTAGAGCATTTGCTGGTGTTATGTAAGCATATGTCTGCTATGGAAAGCAACACAAAAGACCGCTTAGCAGAAATTACGGAAATCACAAATCCGCTTGGCGCACAAAATGCCATCAAAGTGCTTATAAATGAGATTAGGGGATTCCACAAACAAATTGTCAAAGAAGCAGATTATGTATCACGTGCTTATCGTGATATGTATAATAAATCTTCTCTAGCCAAAAATGGAGCTATGTATGATACGATATTAGGTATATATACGCGATCATTTTTAATGCAGGCTATCGAAACAGAATGTAAGAATGGCAGAGAGTTTCCTAGACATTGTGCAGTCATAGTTTTTGCTCCTTCTAAAGAATTTGCAAGGCAACTTAATGACAAGAATAAGCTTATAACAGCCTTTAAAAATATTGCTAAGATTGTTTCTAAAAATATTGGTGCGAAGGATATTGTGTCTTATTTGGGTGAGGGGCGCTTTGGTATGTTGCTCAAAAATGTGCAGCTTGAAGGAGCGGTGCAATTATGCGAAGATGTCATTAGAAGATGTAAAGAAACAAATATTTTTATTGGTGATATGGAATTGCAATTACAAATTGTTATGGGCGGCGTAACACTTGATGTAAATAAAACCCCTGATATATTACTAGAAGAAGCAAAAGAGCATTTACAAGAAGCAATAAAGGAGGGTGAAACACTAAAAATCACTCAAAAGCAATCTAAGAAAAATGCTTCTTCGGATTCCGAAGATGATTTTGAAATACCCGGAGATGATCTTGGCGACCTTGGCGATTTTGACTTATCCTAATCCTAAGTTACGAGAGAAATCCACGCCTATAAAGGATTTTGATGAAAAGCTCCATACATTCCTTGATGATATGTATGATACGATGATGGAGCGTAAAGGCGTAGGTTTAGCCGCGATACAAGTAGGAGTGCCAAAGCAGATTCTTATCATCAATATTCCACGCGAGGAAGATAATCTACAACACAAAGAGGATTTGCTAGAAATTATTAATCCCACATTTTTAGTGCAAGAAGAAAGCATAGATTGGGAGGAGGGCTGTCTGTCCGTGCCTGATTTTTTTGAAAATGTGAAACGCTTTAATAAAGTATCCATTGCTTACAAAGATAGATATGGCAATGACAAGATTCTAAAGGCAGAGGGCTTTCTTGCTGTGGCGATTCAGCACGAAATAGACCATTTAAATGGTATTCTTTTCGTCGATAAGCTTCCTATTTTGAGACGTAAAAAATTTGAACAAGCATTAAAGAAGTGCAAAAATGCTAAGGATTAATAGTGGTTCAAACAATCCTTAGTGCTACAAGTTTTGGCACAAGTGCAAAAATCGTTGAGGTGGAAGCCTCCTACACAAAGGGTCTGCCTCAATTTAATATTACTGGGCTTGTCCATAGCTCCATACAAGAATCTAAGCAACGTGTCCAATCTGCCCTCACTAATAGCGGCATTACCCTTTCTCCTCTTAAGATTAATGTCAATCTCTCGCCCTCTGATATGCCAAAGAGCGGAGGGCATTTTGATTTGCCTATCGCTCTTGCATTGCAAAAAGCTTCACAGGATAATACACAATGGTTTGCCTTTGGCGAGCTTGGGCTTGATGGGAGCGTAAAATATCTTGATTCTATTTTTCCGCTTTTGCTTGATATTGCGCTTTTGTATCCTAATGCAAGGGTGTTTGTGCCCTATACGGCAAAGGACTTGCTAAGCCCTATTCCTAATCTTGACTTTTATTTTATCTCACATCTAAAAGAAGCAATAGATATACTCAATAATCCAGAATCTGCTCCCTTAGAATCTTATAATATGCAGCCCACTTTAGAGACATTTAAGGGCTTTAAGTCTATGGAGATTGAAGGGGAAAAATATTATTATAATGATAGTTTTGAATATGATTTTAGCGATGTCAAGGGGCAAAATATCGCTAAACGCGCTGCACTTATCGCTGCTGCAGGATTCCATAATTTCATTATGGAAGGCTCACCTGGCTGTGGAAAGAGTATGATTGCCAAGCGGCTTTTATATATCTTGCCTCCAAGCTCCCTGCAAGAGATGATAGAGAATGTAAAATCCCAAGCGCTCAATAAGCAAAACGCACAATACACGCCCTTACGCCCCTTTCGCAATCCCCATCAAAGCGCAAGCAAATCAAGTATTCTAGGCTCAGCAACACAATTTGAAGCCAAGCCCGGAGAGATTGCCCTAGCGCATAATGGCATTTTGTTTTTTGATGAATTGCCTCATTTTAAGCGTGATATTTTAGAATCTTTGCGTGAGCCGCTTGAGAATAATAAGCTTGTTATCTCACGTGTGCATTCTAAGCTTGAGTATGATACAAGTTTTATGTTTGTCGCTGCGATGAATCCCTGCCCTTGCGGGAATCAGTTAAGCAAAACTAAAGAATGCCGCTGTCAAGATAGGGAGATTAACGCATATCGTGCGCGATTATCCCAGCCCCTGCTTGATAGAATCGATATTTCTATACAAATGAATAAGAATGAAGAGGATAAGAGCGAGGTAAATACAGGGTTAGATTCCCAAAGTATGCAAAAAATGGTCTTTGATGCTTTCACTATGCAAAAGGCAAGGGGGCAAGTGGCACTAAATGGTAAGCTTGAGGAAAAGGATATTGATATCGTTTGTCGGCTTGATGGGGAGTGTCTAAAGCTACTCCATCAAGCAAGTGAGCGATATGCCCTCTCACATCGTGCGCAAAATAAAGTCAAAAAACTTGCACGCACGATTGCCGATTTAGCTAAGACAAAGGAGATTAATAAATCGCATATACTCGAAGCCCTTAGCTATCGCAGAATCTAATCGAAGGAGTTTATATGCCTGAACACTCTACACAAGATATTCATAAACGATTAAAAAAAGTGATAGGACAGCTTAATGGTATCGATAAAATGATAAATGATAATGCGCCTTGTCCTGATGTGCTTATCCAGCTTAATGCGGCTAAGAGCGCGATACATAAAGTTGGGCAAATCGTGCTTGAAGGGCATATCAATCATTGTGTGCGCGATAGTATATGCGATGAAAAGGGCGATATTGATAAGACCTTACATGAGCTTGCTAAGGCTATTGAGCATTTTTCACGAATGAGCTAGATTCTATTATGCCTTTGCGGTGGTGAAATACAACAGCGCAGAAATGATAGACTAGAGATTTTAAAATCTTAAAGAAACTTTTAGGCAATCCATAAGCCTTAAAAAAAGAAATGTGTAAAATAATGTCTCTAAAAAATGGAGATAAAGGTAAGATATCTCTGGTAATGAGGAACACGAGAGAAAAGAGAAAAAAAGAAAGCGTTAAAGCGTTCAAGGCTATTTAGCCTCGTATAAACTGAAGAAGCCTTTAGTTTTTTCTTAAATCTCCTCCAAACCTACCTGCCCATTAACAGCATTTGTAAATCCTACAAGTGTTCCATTATTGCTTAATGTATCTATGTTTCCTTGAGCACTATTTGTAAATTGAGTTATAGTTGCATTTTGAGCATTAGTAAATGTTCCCACAGAACCACCTTGATTATCAAAGCTATCTATTTGTTTATTATTTGTAAATGTATCAAGTTTGCCTTCATCTGCTTGGGCATTAGGATTTACATTTACAAATCCTTTAATATGTCCATCATTGGTGCCATCTTTGATATGTCCTTGGTTACTTATAGAATCTATGGTTCCATTCGTGGTATTGCTGATATTTGTGATTGTCCCTTCATTATTTTCGCCCGTAATCGTGCAAAATGTGTTGTTATTATTGAGATTCTGTATATCTCCACCGGCATTATTGGTAATGTCTTTATATTGGTTTCGTGCTATTGGTGAGCGTGGTTCTGCTGCCGGAGTTTGAGCCAGTAGTGAGAGTGCCAGTATTTGTGATATTTCCGGCTTGAGTGTTTGTTTGGTTATTAAAGTTCGTGAGTGTCCCGGTGGTATTGTTGTAGTTATCATTAAAAGGTTGTGATCATCCCTTGATTATCAAAATTTTACAAATTTGTAGAGGCATTTAGCACAGAATTTATAGTGCTTAAGTTGCTTGCTAGATTATTTAAGGTAAAACGTTTTTAGATACTTAAGCATCAAAAAACCATTGGATATTTTGAATTTTATTAAGAAAAAAGTATTATTTTGCCATATTTTACTTTCTGCATAAAGGAATGCTATGGATTCTCAATACAAAGCCCCGCGTTTAAGTGCAGCATTGCTGAAGCGAATCTTTGTGGCGGCAAGTATCCGCCGATGGAATGACCAAGCCACGCCTGTGGAGCTTGTAGAGCTTGATAAACAAGCGCATAAAATTGTGATTGCCTATATTTTGGCAAAGTATGAGGAAAATCGCGGCGTGAGCATTGACTGGGAAAGGTTGATATTGCAATTTTGCTTTGAATTTTTTGAACGTATTGTTTTGACAGATATTAAGCCCCCTGTGTTTCATCAGCTCCGCCGCTCGCATAATAAGGAGCTAGTGGAATTTGTATATGCGCAGCTGCAAGATGAATTGAGCAATTATGAATTTTTCCCTTTGATGAAAGAGTATTTGATAAGCTCAAAAGACAATATCGAAAGGCAGATTCTCAAAGCCTCGCATTATTATGCTTCTAAATGGGAGTTTGATATTATCTATCATTTTAATCCTTATATGTATGATGTGCAGCATATTAGAAATGAGCTAAATAAGGAGGTGGAGGAGCATTATCATCTAGCGGGTATGCAGCAGATTATGCTTTATGAAAATGTGCGAGAGCTTATAGCGATGTTTGGGCAGCTTAGATTCCAAAAGCGCTGGAGTCAAACGCCTAGAATCCCCGCTACTTCGGTTCTGGGGCATACGCTTATAGTGGCTTTGAGTGCGTATTTAGTGAGCCTTGATATAGGCTGCTGTGAAAAAATGCGTATTAACCACTTCCTTTGCGGGCTTTTCCACGATTTACCTGAGATACTCACACGTGATATTATCTCGCCTATTAAACGCAGTGTTAAGGGGCTTGATAAACTGATTAAAGAAATAGAGGAAGAGGCGGTGCAAAAGAAGATTCTTGCTATTGTCCCGCCTAATATCGCAGAGGATATACGATATTTTACACAAAATGAGTTTGCTAATCGTTATATCATAGAATCTTTCCCACACAACGCTACAAGTGGCGAGGAGCTAATGGAGAATTTTAACCTTAATGAATACAATGGCATATATGGGGAGTTCTTAAAGATTTTTGATAATCTAAGCGCGTATTTAGAGGCAAAAATTTCTATCAGTCACGGAATCTCTAGCGATGATTTGGTCAGTGGTGCGGCAGGAATCTATGATAAATGCGCCCATAGGGTGATACAAAATGTCGATGTGGGTAAGCTCTTTAGGGATTTTGTATAGAGATTTAGTAGTTTCTAAGTATAGAGGCATTACAATCCGCTCTTGTGTGATAAAGCGCTTGTGGGAATAAATGGCGCAAAAGGTTTTAGCAGTGCATAGTATAGAAATATGCAAAAATATAAGGAGATAAAATGACATATTATATCTTTGCCACTTCTTTCATCACCCCCCCCCCCGTTAAAAAATAGTAAGATTCTCTACTTTATTATCTTTTTTTCTTTTTCTATTATTTTGCAATTTTTGCTTCCGCAGAGGAGCGTGTAATGCGCCTTTGTGTTGTGATACCCGCATATAATGAAGGGGCGGTGCTTAGGCAAACACACACAGAGATGAGCACGATTTTAGAATCTTTAGCCCAAAAGGGTGAGATTGCTAAAGATAGCTTTATATGTTTTGTCGATGATGGAAGCAAGGATAGGACTTGGGAGATTCTCCAATCTCTTGCACAGGAGCAAAATGGTTTGATTGCAAGTAGTGGCATAAAGCTTTCAAGAAATTGCGGACATCAAAATGCGCTTTTAGCCGGATTAGAATATGTGGCTGATAAATGCGATTATGCCTTGAGTATTGATTGTGATTTGCAAGATGATATTAGTGTGATAGATACATTTATAGAAAAGGCTAAGAGAGGGGTGGAAGTGGTTTTGGGGGTAAGAAAATCACGCAATAAAGATAGCTTTTTTAAAAAATATAGCGCGTTAGGATTCTATAAACTTATGGCGTTTATGGGGGTGAAAATCACCTATAATCACGCCGACTATCGGCTGCTCTCATCTCGTGCGATTTCTGCACTTTTAAGCTTTAAAGAGCGGAATTTATTTTTGCGCGGTATCGTGCCTTTGCTAGGATTTAAAAGCGATAGGGTGGAGTACGATAGGCTAGAGCGATTGGCGGGGGAGAGTAAATATCCATTGTTTAAAATGCTCTCTTTTGCGTGGAATGGCATTACAAGCTTTAGTGTAATGCCTTTAAGAATAGTGAGTATGCTAGGCATTGCATTTTTTATACTCTCTTTAGGGCTAGGGCTATATGCGCTTTATGTAAAGCTTTTTACCGATGGGGTAGTGTATGGCTGGGCTTCAACGATTATTCTACTATGCTTTTTTAGCGGGATTCAGCTTTTGAGTTTAGGGGTGATTGGCGAGTATGTGGGCAAAATCTATGCAGAGACAAAGGGGCGCCCACGATACTTTATAGAAGAGATTGCCAATCCACAAAAAAACACATCAAACAATAAATAAGTTTCTAAGGGAATTTGAGATACATTCCTAACTTTTTAGATTAAAGGAGCTTATAATGAATACTCAAATGACCCATAACGTGGGGGTGGGGGCAGCAGCTATTAGCTAAAGCTCCACTCTATTGGCAAATAGCCTTTATTGCCTTTGTATGTCTATAGTATAGGCATAATCTGGATTTAGCGTCATTGATGACCATACTTTGCTTCACACACTTTTTGTAGATAAACCCATTGGATTTTTTATCCAGCCTAGCATAGGGAGATTCTATCCGTTAGATGGGCAGGATTAAACATTCTAAGCCTACTATTTGGCACGAGTGCCTATGTGTTTTATACATTCAATGCCCTTTGCGTGTGGGTGGTTATCTTTGCATTGCGCTATGCTTTAAGAGTGTTTTTACGCGAGATAACAGAATCTGCAGATATTAACTCCTCTAAAATATATTATGTCGTGGATATATTGCTTATCTTATTGCTTCTTTCCCCTGCATTTATTAGCTCGTGGCTTCGGCTTTTTGTGCCTGAACGTATGGAATTTGTCTTTTTGAGCCTATTTTTGATGTGCTATGCCTTTGTATTAGGCAATCATCGCAAGATATATGTAAATATCGCGCTTATTTCTGGGGCGCTATGTGCTAATAGCAATGTATTATAAAGAGAGTGCTTTTGCATTTCTTTGTGCCTTTGGTTTTATACATTTATGTTGTATGCATAAAGGCAAAAAATCTTGCAAGATTCAAACAAAAATCTTTGATTATGGACTGATAGTGGGTGCAATTATATGGTTTGCTGTGTATATGGTGGTTGTTTTAATACAAAAAGGTGAGAGTGGATTTTACGGAAAAAGTCCCTATAATGCCCTGCTTGTATTTGCAAAGGCACTTTTTACCAATATATGCAGTGAGCCATTTTTGTATGGTATTACTTTTGGCGGCTTTCTGTATAGAATCTATGCCGTGCTGCTAAAGAAATCTCCCCTTAATCCATTGTTTGATGCGAGTATTTGGGGCAGTGCGATTTTACTCCTTGAATATGCGATTCTTAGGATTGTTTCCTATCACTATGTGCTTCCTGCATATATTTTTGGTTTAGTTGTTATAGGGGCTGGTTTTTTGCTGTGGTGGCGGGATAAATGGGCGAAGACTCTCTTTATTTTATGTGGCATTATGTTTGTTGGGAATACCTGCTTTACTTGGGTTTATTTATGAGCGCATTATAAGTTTGTCCCGCAAAATTTTCAGGCTACATTGGCATTTGTGAGTGATTACACACATAAGCACCCCCAAACAAGAATTTATTTAGAATCTGTGGATAGAGTGAGTAATGTAGAGGTGTATCATAGCTTTGGCAAGTGGCTTGAGCACTATGGGGCGAGGGATTTTGATTTGCTCTCAAGCGATGAAGTTGATGAGCGTTTTCACGCATTTGCTAAAGAGGGCGAGCGGAGTGTGTTTAAAAGTATGGAGGCTATGCCTAAGCAAAGTGGGGATATAGTGATACTTACCCCCTATGCTTCACAATATATCACCAAAGAAGCGATAAGCAAGAAGTATGAGCTACTCTTTAGCGCGGAGTATGGCTATAATGTGCCGCCTTTGGGATTAAAAGCATTTCTTAAATCTGCTCTGTTGTATCTAGGAATCTTAAAGGGTGATATGATACTTTCACATAATGCTTATGGATTGCCGCTGCATTTTTATGTCCTAAGAGTGCCTTGATAGAAAATTTGCTATAATCGCCCATTTGTATTTAGAGATAAAAGACAATGGAGGCAAAAGTGGCAAAACTCTCTCTTATTTGTCCTTGCTATAATGAAGCAGAGAATCTCTCTGCATTTTGTGAGCATATTTTTGTAGTGTTTGCAGATATTATAAAGACGTATCCTCAAAGTGCATTTGAATGTATTTTTATTAACGATGGTAGCACGGATTCTACCCTATCTATGCTATGTGCATTGCAAAATATGAAGAGCGATTTGCACAATAATGCTTTTTTGCCCCCCCCCTGCTGAATGCGAAATAAAAATCATTGATTTTTCACGTAATTTTGGCAAAGAGAGTGCCATATATGCTGGCTTACAGGCGAGTAGTGGCGATTGTGTGGCGCTTATTGATGTGGATTTGCAAGACCCGCCTTCAATGCTAAAGGATATGTTTGCAAAATGGCATAGTAAAGAGGCTGATGTGATTTATGCTAGACGTATTTCGCGCACAGGAGAGGGCTTTATCCGTGCGAAGCTAAGTCAGTGTTTTTATATGCTAAGTAATCTTATCTCCGCGGTGCGTTTAGAATCTGGCGTGAGGGATTTTCGTCTTATGGATAGGCAGGTAGTCAATGCGCTTTTAAAGATGAGTGAGTATCATCGATTCTCAAAGGCTATGTTTGAATGGGTGGGATTTAAAAGAGTAGGTTTAGCGTATGAATATATCCCCCGCACACAAGGTAGTAGTGGCTGGAGCTTTTGGAAATTGTTTAAATACGCCATTGAAGGCTTTGTGAGCTTTAGCACTATGCCTTTGCGTATTGCCTTTGTGCTTGGGCTTGTGATGAGTGTTTTAAGTTTAGGCTATGGCTGCTATGCCATTATTAGCACATTGATTTTTCATAATGCTGTGGCTGGTTGGACATCACTTGTGGCGTGGATAGCCTTTTTGGGAGGGGTGCAGCTCATCATTTTAGGGATTATTGGCGAATACATAGCGCGTATTTACGAGCAGGTGAAATCTCGCCCTATCTATATAGAAAAGCAGCCAAGGGATACTAAGGATTGATGTGATAGCCAAATCAAAGATTCTTATACTTGGGGCAGTGGCGATTTTGCTTGTAGCGTGTGGTTTGAGGGTGTATTATCTACAATACAAAGACATAGCACATATGGACGAGATACTCTCTATTGTCTTAGCGGAATATAATGAATATGGCTGGGGTAAGGACTTTGAGACATATACAATCTATACTGCCGAGCAAATGCAGGAAATGAGCCTGTGGAATGATAGCACGCTCAAAGGCACGTTAAATGATGTCAAAAGATTGTGGGTAAATAACCGCGATGACCCGCATACAAACCTCTACTACTCGCTTCTGCGTCTGTGGCATATAGGCTTTATACATACCGACTTGAAGCAGACATTTTATAGGGGTGTAGGCTTAAATTTTGTATTTTTGCTCTGTGGCTTTGCGTGTGCTTTTGTGTTGGCTAGGCGGCTATTTGGGGAGAGTTACTTCATCTTAGTATTTTTGTGCTTGGCATTTTGGAATCCTGCGAGTATCAACAATACGCTTTTTATAAGACCTTATGCTTTGCAGGAAATGAGCTTTCTGCTTTTTTGCTATGTGCTTTTGCGTATATTGCAATCTTTTAAAAAGCCATTGTTTAACACGTCTTTATTTCAATGTGAGAATTATAAGCATAAGGTAAAAAAGCCTATTGCGATATGGAGTGCTTGTATTATCGTGGTTTTAGGCTTTTGTGTGAGCTTAGAGTGCTTTACTCATAAGGTGAGATATGCGCAAATCGTGGCTCATAAAGTGGATACAGATACTAAGTATTTGGGCTATGAGATAAAGGGCAAAATGCTCTTTCCAAGCCATATTTTCCGCGACCATAGCCCTTATATTGTCATAAATCCAATGCTAGATTCTATACATTTAGAGAGTGCCTTAGATGGTGCATTTACGCCCCTTGCGATACATATAGATGGGAATCCACGCTATCTTATATTTGATACAAAGCATAATATACAAGCAGGTGAGATACTAGGGAGGATTCCTTATACACTGCATATTGCTTTTAAACTCTATGCAATGCTTGCATTAGCCTATGTAATAGGATGTGCGGTGATTATCTGTGCGGGATTGCTTTCTTATGAAGTGCTGATATTATCGAGCGTGACGGCTTTATTACTTTTGAGTGGATATTTTGCCACTATATTTGTGGTGATGATATATGCCTTAGCGACTTTATGGGCGTATCGGGCAAGAGTATATAAAGACAAGCTATTTTTTATCACGGCTTTTGTATATACAATGCTTTTAAGCACACTTTTGTATCCGCGCTATTTTCTGGCATTTACGGGTGGGAGGGGCAAGGAAGTGGGTGATAAGCTCAATATGGACTACGTGGCGCAGCATTTTGGGGCAAATACGCAGCGTTTCTTTGATATATTAAGCACACAGCTTTCTTATGGTGTGATATGCATAAGTTTTTGTGGGATATGTCTTGTTTTAGCTCAAATTATCAAATACCGCGCTACGCTTCTTGCCTATATGAAAGATTCCAACAAGGTGCTTCCTCCTATGTCACTTGCCTTGATTTTGGGGCTTTGTGCGTTTGTTTGGGCTTTTGTGGTGACTTTTATCGCGCCTTATAAGGACTTGCGCTATATTATGTCTATTTTCCCTATCTTGCTACTTTTGCCTGTTTATAGCTTGGCAAGTATGTATAATCTTGTATCTTGCTATTTGCGTAAATATACTCTGCCAATGCTCGGGGGGGGGGGGGGGTATAATGCTTTGTGCTATGTGGTGCATAGGAAGCATTATACCTTTAAATAAGCATAAAATAGACGCTCTCAATCATCATCGATTCGTATCAAGCGAGGCATATCAAAAGCTCTCATACCCTGCGGTGGCGTTTATAAAAGGCTCTACTTATTATGTCTCGCTCATTGTGCCGTATCTGCCTAAAACTCATCAAGTGATGTTTATAGAATCTTGTGCAGATTTGCCGAATTTAGTGGATAGTTATGGCGCGATAGAGTGGATTACAGATAGGGAGCATAAATGTGCTTTAAATCATTATGATGTCTCTCCATTATATGAAAGTGGAGGCTTAGAGAGCGTGGTTGTGAAGTCTAAGACTACACATAAGATACTATAGATTCTATTTATGATTGCACTATTTGCAAGTGTGGATTAGTATTTTATACAAATGCGAATCCCCCAACCTCTCTTAGCACAGGGGAGGGGCTTTTATTTTTTCTCTTTCCCTTCTCTCTTGCGGAAGGAGTCAGGGGGGTGGAGCAGTAAAAATTGAAACTCTCCTTTAATTTAGGAATAATGGGATATAGATTCTCTAGTCTATTTTCTTTTTCTATATTCTAAACTTCTTTTTATTGCAAAAAGATGTAATCCTGCAAGGCAAAAAGGGGTTTATCCCCTCCCCGCTCCCCTTAACCCCGATGTAATCCCAGAGGGCAAAAGAATAAAGCTGCTACTTTTTACCTTTACAGGATTACATCTTTTCGGCAATCAAGGGGAGAACATCGCTTAATCCGCTTCTAGCTCCGCATCGGCGGAGGCACTACTGCCTCCTTTTTCTCGATGTTACACACTACGAATCGGGTGAGAACAAGAGATATACGCCATTAGACTCGGGATTCTATGTCTAAAATCTCACTTTGGAAGTGTGGATAGACATTTCGTATTACGCTTGCAGGGAGTGATAATCCACATTGGCAAAGTGATTCTATGATATACTTGTCATTAATATATCACAAAAGGAGTATATATGAAGCAGTTAATAAATAGCGGGGGGGGGGGGGGCATAAAAGCGTAATTCTATACTTTTGTGTTTTTAGTGGATTCTTATTAGCACTCAATGCGCTTTTCCCCACACAAAGCGATGATTTAGGGGTGGCAGCAGAGGGTTTAAAGGGTGCTTGGCGTAGCTATATGAATTGGAATGGCAGAATCTTTGAAATGTTACGGGTAGCATATATTGGTGCTATCGCCCCTAGTGCGTATTTTGTGATTCTTAATACATTTGTGGCGGTGGCATTTATCTTTGGATTTTTCATCTTTATTTTTGCGCGTTTGCCGCAAAGCTTTGATGATGTGGTGATACTCAGTGTTCTTCTGCTTATTGTGATGTATTGCTCGGCATTTGGTTCTATTTTCTTATGGGCGGCGGGGAGCTTAAACTACTTGTGGGCGTATTGTGCGTTAGTATATAGCTTTATCCCTTATCGTTTGTTTTGGGCGCGGTATATGGCTTGTGAATCTTTGTCTAAAGATTCAAGCATATCTAAGGAATTGCTTAAAGCTCTCGCATTGATGTTGCTATGCTTCATCGCAGGTATGGGTAGCGAGATGGTGGGCATTACTGCACTTGTGGTGCATATAGGATTCTTTATCTATGCACTTTATAAGTGTGTGCGTTTGCCGCTGTGGTATTATGTGGGATTTGTGGCTTTGGGTTTAGGGTGGTTAGCACTCTATCTTAGCCCCGGACACGCTGCGAGAATCGCGGTGTGGTGGGATCTTTTGGGACGGAATTCTATCTATACGTTAGGCGATATCCTCTCTATGAGCTTAGGAGAGCAAATCACGCATTTAAGCAAAACCTATCGAGCCTTTTTCTCCCTCACGCCTTATATGCTTTGCATTCCTCTCGCACTTGTGCTGTTTGAGCGATACAGGGCGGGTATGAAAATATATAAAATTATCCTTGTAGTGATAGGTTGCGCTGTTTTCTTACCTGTGGTGAAAAACCACATACGGCTTTTTCCATTTTTTGAGACTTATGATTATGTTGGAATCTTGTATTTTGCCTTCTTGTTAGGATTTTATGTATGTATGATATATTTTTATCACAAGCAGGGTAAGGCAGATATGCAAGCCCTTTTTGTGAAATTATTGAGCGCGTTTGTTGTGTATATCCTTTTGGTAGGCACGACCATTCAGGTGGGTATTCCTAGTAGGGCGCGACTAGCCTATGTACTTGTTATGGCGGTGATGGTGATATTCACATATCAGCAATTTATGCGTATGCTCTCATCTGCGCGGCTTATTAGAGGTATTCAGGTGGCTCTAATAGCCATTACTTGCGTGTATGGCGCGTATGTTTTGGGCGCATATATTGATGGACGCTTGAAATGGAATGCGATGCTAGATTCTATCGCCACACAAAAGCGTGAAGGCAAAGATGAAGTGATAGTCAAAGCCTCTACTTTCACATCGTTTTATGCTCAATATAGCGATTGGGGCAATCCCGGGGATAATCCTAATGAGTGGCCTAATACAACCTATGCTCATTATTTTGGAGTTAAAGCCTTTAGAGTAGAATAAGTAAAAAGAGATTTGGAGCGTGAATGAGTAGGCATTCGTGGCAAAAATCGGGTATTATGTATCTTGGTATTGGCGTGATAAATACCTGCGTGGGCTATGGTGCAATATTTGCATTTTTGTGGCTAGGGATTATCCCTGAAGTGGCGAATATTATCGGCTATGCGCTAGGCTTTATCCTCTCTTATTATTTGAATAAAACTTTTACATTTGCCTCCCCTGCCTCACATAAGCGTGATTTGCCTCGATTTGGCTTTGCTATGGGAGTGGCGTATATAGCGCAATTAATGGTAATGAGTGCTGCTTATAGAATCTTAGACATTAACCCCTATCTTTCTCAAATCATTGGCGGAGCAGTGTATGTATGCGTAGGTTTTATGATGAGTAGGCTTTGGGTATTTAATACGGACGGTAAAGATTGAAAACCTATGTAGTAGTATGTGAGCTGGATTAGAAATTATATTATTCCTTTTTCTATAAGGGAGAAGGGCTTAAAGAGGTCGGTTCGAGGATATACCTCACTTGGTAAAATCCCGCAAGGGTAAGAATAAGGTTAAACCACAGCTTTAGTTTTATTTTTCAGGCATTCCGCAGGGCTTTTGCAAGTGTAGATTAGTACAAGTGCGAATGCCTCTATAAAAGTCTTACGCGGCGGTAAAACTACAATAGCGCAGAAAGAATAATTTTAAAGCGGCAAGTGGAGAGTTTGCCTTGAGAGTGTGTAATGGCTTTAGTTAAAGTGATACAATGGCAGGATTTTATCAAAATCTATTTTAATACCTTAGGTAGGGTAATGCCCCTTTGTCCTTGATATTTGCCTTTTTTGTCCTTGTAGCTTACCTCACAAGGCTCATCACCCTCTAAAAATAGCACTTGTGCGATACCTTCATTGGCATAAATCTTTGCGGGTAGGGGTGTGGTGTTTGAAATCTCAATGGTGATATGCCCTTCAAATTCAGGCTCAAATGGCGTAACATTAACGATAATCCCACATCGCGCATACGTGCTTTTACCCAAGCAGATGGCTAACACATTGCGCGGGATTCTAAAATATTCTATCGTACGAGCGAGCGCAAAGGAATTAGGTGGGACAAGACAGAATCCTGCTTCTTGAGCATTCACCTCCACTACATTGCGCTCATCAAAGGACTTAGGATCAACAAGTGTCGCGCCAATATTGGTGAAAATCATAAATTCACTACCTACGCGAATATCGTATCCATAGCTTGAAAGCCCATAGCTTACGATATTTTTACCCATTTGCTTTTCACAAAATGGCTCAATCATACCCTTTTGGCTCATTTGTTTAATCCATAAATCCGACTTTAAACCCATACTTAAGCCTCACTTTGTATAAATTTTTGTTAATTTTAAAAAAAATCGTGTTATTATAGCAGATTAAATTTTTACCAAAAAAGAGGAAAGGTGTAAAATGAATTTGCAAGAAATCAAAAAAATTATGGAGCTTTTTGATAATAGCGATATAGCGAAATTTAGCCTCAAGCAAGAGGGCTTTGAGCTAAAACTCCAAAAGGCAGGTGCTACTACATACACTACTACAGCTTTACCCCAAGTGAGCGCACAAACCCCACTTGTTGCCCCCATCTCTGCCCCTGCAGTTGCAGAATCTGCCCCTGCTGCGCCAAGTGTAGCAAAAGATACGGGAGGACATTTTATCACGTCTCCGATGGTGGGGACATTCTATCGCTCACCAAGTCCAGGTGCAGCACCTTATGTGAATGTCGGTGATATGGTGAAAAAGGGACAAACTGTAGGGATTATTGAGGCAATGAAAATTATGAATGAGATTGAAGCGGAATTTGATTGTAAGATTGTGGCTATTGAAGTGAGTGATGGACAACCTGTGGAATTTAGCACAAATCTTATTAAAGTTGAAAAGCTCTAAGGCAGTGTAATGAGTGCTAAGCAAAGACATATACAGAAGATTCTTATTGCAAATCGAGGAGAGATTGCGCTTCGTGCCATTCGAACAATCCAAGAAATGGGCAAGGAGGCCATAGCGATTTATTCAACTGCGGATAAAGATGTGCATTATCTTGATGTGGCTGATGCGAAAATCTGCGTGGGAGGGGAAAAATCAAGTGAGAGTTATCTCAATATTCCTGCGATTATGAGTGCAGCTGAATTGCTTAAGGTTGATGCGATTTTCCCCGGATATGGCTTTTTGAGTGAGAATCAAAATTTTGTGGAGATTTGCTCTCATCATAGCATTGAGTTTATAGGACCAACGGCTGATGTAATGGTGCTAATGAGCGATAAATCAAAGGCAAAAGATGTGATGAAAGAAGCAGGTGTGCCCGTGATTTTAGGGAGCGATGGGGCATTGAAAGATTATAAAGAGGCGCAAAAGATAGCTGAAGAGATAGGCTATCCTGTGATTTTAAAAGCGGCTGCTGGTGGTGGTGGTAGAGGTATGCGTGTGGTGGAAAAGCCAGAAATGCTTAAAAATCTCTATCTTGCAGCAGAATCTGAAGCAGTAAGTGCCTTTGGCGATGGCACAATCTATATGGAGAAATTTATCCGCAATCCTAAGCATATTGAAGTGCAGATTCTAGCAGATAAGCACGGCAATGTCGTGCATATTGGTGAGCGCGATTGTTCCGCACAGCGCAGACAGCAAAAGCTCATTGAGGAATCTCCTGCAGTGGTGCTTAAGCCTGAAGTGCGCAAAAGGCTTTTAGAGACGGCAGTTAAAGCAGCGCAATACATTAAATACGTGGGCGCGGGGACATTTGAGTTTTTGCTTGATGCTAATTATGAGGATTTCTATTTTATGGAAATGAATACGCGTCTGCAGGTCGAGCATACCGTGAGTGAAATGGTAAGCGGACTTGATTTGGTGGAATGGATGATTCGTATTGCAGAAGGTGAGAAGCTCCCTAGTCAAGAGAGCATTAGTTTCAAAGGTCATTCTATTGAATGTCGTATCACAGCTGAGGATCCAGAGAGATTCTATCCGTGTCCGGGTAAAATCACTAAATGGGTATCACCCGGTGGGGCGAATGTGCGGCTTGATACTCACGCTTATGGTGGCTATGTCGTGCCTATGCATTATGATTCTATGATTGGCAAGCTCATTGTATGGGGAGAAGATAGAGCCCAAGCCATAAATCGTATGCACAGGGCGTTAAAGGAATTTTGTATTGAGGGGATTAAAACAACTATCCCCTTTCATATCAAAATGATGAAAAATCAAGATTTCCTTGCCTCAAATATCCACACTAAGTATTTGGAACAAAATATGCTTGATATGGAGTAATAATAGGGCTTATAGCCTTATTGTTCAAGTTAAGAGAGGAGTGGAGTGTGAAAATCACTAATGCAACGCAACAAATCAACAAAGAGGATCTCAAAAAACAAGCTACACAAGAAACAAAACAAACTCAAAATATCAACAAGAATAGCTCGGATACAAAAGCTACTCAAGGCGTGGATACAAATGATATAAAAAATAATCTATATGCGCAAAAAATTAAAGACACAAATAATGATATTGGAAAATTACAAGTTGCCCAAAAATCGCTCAACTCTATAGAATCTGATGCAGAAAAAATCACTAAACTTTCACAAGAATACAAAGAAATTTTTGATAAAACAGACCAAGATGATATAAAGCAAGAGATGGTCACATTGCAAAAAAATATAGAATCTACTCTCAAAAATGCAACATTTGAAGGAAGCAATGTATTTGCTAAAAATATCAAGGATAGCGAGGGTAGGGTTATCTTTAATGCAGCAAAAATTAATATGAAGTTACTTAAAGCTGACGCGCAGAAATTTTATGACACATTGAAAGAACAGCAAAAGCAGATTAAAGATGCTATTCAAACTTTGCAAAAACAAGCAGAGGGAAATACGGAGAAAATTGCGGGCAGCAATGCGGCTAAAGACGCCCAAGGTACGAATAGCTCTTTCCTAAAGCGATTAGGCTCTTTGTTTAGCGTATCTCATAATGCAGATAAGCTTGACAAGCAGCGAGTGCAAGAGCTTTTGTCTTAGATTCGATGATACCTTATAGCACACAATGTATTGAGCAAGATGACATAGACGCGCTATGCGCTGCTGCGCATTCCTCTTATCTCACGCAAGGTGAGATAACTAAAGCCTTTGAATCTGCTTTAAGCAAGAGGTGTCAAGCGCGATATGCTATTAGTTTTAATTCTGCTACATCTGCACTCTATGCTCTCTATGGAGCGTTTATGTATAAATATTTCCCTCATTTGCTTGACACAAGGCATATAAAACATAATGAGGAGATATATTTTGTTACCACACCTATAAGTTTTGTTGCCACGACTAATATGATGTTACAGTGGGGCATTAAGCCTATTTTTTGCGATATAAAAGATGATGGTAATATTGATGAAAAGGCTCTCTCTCATCTTTTAGATTCCCACCCTAAAAGGCAGTATATAAAGGCGATTGTAAGTGTGGATTATGGTGGCAAAAGTGTAGAGATAGAATCTTTGCGCACTCTTGCGGATAAGCATAATCTCCTGCTTTTTGCCGATAGTTCCCATTCACTAGGAGGGAGCTATAATGGTAAGCCCATAGGTTGCCTTGCTAATGCGACTATCTTTAGCTTTCACGCGTTAAAGCCTATTACGACCGCAGAGGGTGGAGCTGTGCTAACTGATGATGAGGAGTTGGCGCATTATGCGCGGCTTTTGCTTTCTCACGGAGTAGAGAAAAAATCTTTATGGAATTATGATTGTGTGCTTATGGGTATGAATTTCCGTCTAAGTGAGCTTGGTGCAGCTCTTGGGCTTAGTCAGATCAAAAAGCTTGATAGCTTTATTTCTTATCGTCATCAAATTGCAACATTGTATAATGAATCTTTTAAGCATAGTAGGCATTTTGGTGTGATATCTATACCCCCGCATATTGTTAGCTCACATCATTTGTATCCTATTTTGCTCTATCCGCATTTGTGGTGTCAAAAGGAAGATATTTTCCAAGCATTGCAAGAGCGCGGTTTAGGGGTGCAGGTGCATTACAAGCCTATTTATCAGTTTAGCCTTTATAGAAAGCTTTTTGGTGATATGACTTTGCCTCGTGCCGATAGCTTCTATCTCTCCCAAATCTCTATTCCCTGTCATCAGGCTTTAAGTATGCAAGAGGCGCAAAATATTGTAGATATTGTGAATAATGTGTGTGGTGAGCGCGGATAGTTTCATTTAAATTAAGTTTTTTGATGTAGAATAGTAGCATTGAATCAAACTGGAAGGCTCAAGAATGTTTAAACGATTGTCACTCAAAACAAAAATCGCAATCCTTGTTATTGGCTCCATATTAAGTTTTGCAGCACTTATAGTATTTATTCTTATTGATGAAAAGAAATTAACTACGTATAGTGCTGAGTATTTAGAGCAAATTATTCAAATAGAAGTAGAACAGAAGATTAAGCTCTCCACCGATGCATTAGCAATTTCTCTTGGCTCACGCGTTAAAGGACTTCCAGAGGAG
The DNA here is from genome assembly GCF_039555295.1 of Helicobacter mastomyrinus. Taxonomy (NCBI): domain Bacteria; kingdom Pseudomonadati; phylum Campylobacterota; class Epsilonproteobacteria; order Campylobacterales; family Helicobacteraceae; genus Helicobacter; species Helicobacter mastomyrinus. Next base: position 1,762,596 of record NZ_CP145316.1, read on the forward strand.
GAGCAAATCGCTCTTATCGCTGAAGCTATTGAAGACTTTCGCTTTGAAAGTGACAAGTCAGGTTATTTCTTTGCCTATAAGGAATATGTATCTGTGGCTCACCCTACACGAAAGGATTTGATTGGCAAATCTTTGCATGATACTAAAGATATTAATGGTGTATATTATGTAAAAGAATTGTTTGAGAGTGCCAAAACGCAGACACCTGAAGGGAAATTTGTATATTATGTATTCTCAAAGCCTTTGCCTGATGGTTCGCTTACTAATGCACCCAAAATTGCTTATGCAAGGCTTATTCCTAACACACAAAATATTTGGCTTTCAACTGGCGTTTATGTGGATACATTGGGAGATTACGCACAGCAACATTCATCAGTGATTATGAATCTTATTAGTCATACTTTAAAAGAAGCCATAATAAGTGGTTTGGTTGTTTTCTTGATTGTGTTTGTGCCTATAGCGGTACTTTTTTACCGCTCGTTATTGAAGAGTGTGCAGATTTTGCAACATAATATGCTATCGTTTTTTAAATATCTTAATCGAGAAAATGATCGTATCGAGCTTACTCCACTTGAAGGCAAAGATGAATTTGCGCAAATGGCTCGTGTCATCAAAGGCAATGCGGAACAGATTATTGTAGCTTTAGAGGCCGACCAAAAGCTTATTGCAGAATCTGCGCAAGTTATAGGTAGGGCAAAAGAGGGTTATGCTGAAAATCTTATTGAGCTTAGAGGGAATAATCCTCAACTTAATGAATTAAGAGATATCATTAATGATCTTTTAACACTTCTTATGACAGGTGTGGGGAAAAATTTACATGAGATTAATAGGGTCTTTGACACCTACACCAAGTTAGATTTCACCACAGAAGTAAAAGATGCAAAAGGACGAGTAGAAGTTGTTACAAATACTCTAGGAGAAGAAATTAGAAAAATGCTTACCACTTCTGCAAACTTTGCTCATACATTAAGTAAAGAAGCACAAAGTCTCCAAGAAGCAGTGAATAATCTCACAAATCTCACTAACTCTCAAGCAAGTAGCTTAGAGCAAACTGCTCAAGCTGTAGAAGAGATTACTTCATCTATGCAAAATGTAAGTGGTAAAACAGGAGAAGTCATTCAACAAAGTGAAGATATTAAAAATGTTATAGGTATTATTAGAGATATAGCAGACCAAACAAACTTACTTGCTCTTAATGCAGCAATAGAAGCAGCAAGAGCAGGAGAACACGGCAGAGGATTTGCAGTGGTAGCTGATGAAGTAAGAAAGCTAGCAGAGAGAACTCAAAAATCTCTAGGAGAGATAGAAGCGAATACAAATCTTTTAGTGCAAAGTATTAATGATATGGGAGAATCTATTAGAGAGCAAACTACAGGTGTTACTCAAATCAATGAAGCTATCTCTCATTTAGAATCTGTAACACAAGAGAATGTAGAAATAGCGAATGCAAGTGCTCAAATCAGTGAGAGAGTAGATAGTGTAGCTAGAGATATACTTGATGATGTGAATAAGAAGAAGTTTTAGGGGGGATAAACTTTTATTGATTTAACTCCTTTTAGTTATTTATTTAACTCTCTTTATTGAGTTAACTATTTAACTAACTAACTTAATATTTAACTAACTAACTCTTTACTTGCTTAGCCATTTATCTATATTAATTAGCACTATCTAGTAGCTATTTTATTTAGCTATTCATTGAGTTAGCTATCTAGTAGCTATTTTATTTATTTATCTTATTTATTCTATCTATTTGGCTATCTCTTTATTGGTTTAGCTATTTGCTTATTGAGTTTATCTCTTTATCTACCTTAATTATCCTATCTATCTACTATCTCCTATTTATCTATTTGTTTGTTTTGTTTATTGTCTCTCTATTTAGAGTTATTGTTTGTTTTATCTATTATTGAGTTATCTATCTATGGTATTTAACTCTTTATCTTACTGATAGAGAGATAGAATCTTCTTAAGCTATACATAGAGATTAAAACAAAAAAGAATGATTCTTTTTTATAGTATCGCTTTCTTTATTGTTACTTGCTTATTTTAAAGCTATGTGGGTTAGAGATTCTAAATGAGAGATAGCTTCATTAATTTGCGTAATACTTCTAGTTTGCTCTCTGTAAGAGGGAAGAAGCTAAAGCTTATGAATGAATGGAGGAAGGATAAGGCTTTACTAAAACCTTCAAGAAGCAAAGCATATCATCTAAATAAAAAATTTATTGTATATGCTTATTCTACAATAAGCAAAAAGTCCCCATAAAGAATAAAGTAAGAATATAAACAAAGTGAGTGGATGAAATAGTATTTTACCACTTATAAGATGAGTTTTCTTAAGGTAGATTCTGTAGTATAACTATGGAGGCTTTATACTTTCGATTATTTGTAATATTTTATCTCCTGTCAAAATCTCTTTTGTCCAAAAGAGAAGTTTTTCTCCTTATATTGCAGCAGAGAAAAATTGTTCTTTTATAGAAGATGATTTGTTATTTAGCTCCTCTCCCACTATTTTTGAATTTTAAAGAAATCTATCGCTCGTAGTTTCTGTTCTTGTATTCCTATGCTGGCGTAAGGCTTTTAGCTATACGAGATACACAATTTAAAAAACAAAACCTCTGTTTGAAGGCTAGGGCATCTTATAAATGCACTTCACAAAACTGCCCATCTGGCTTTTTCAGCGGATAGACAATAAAACCTCTTATGTCTTTATTCTGCTTTGTGTCTAATGTATTTAAGAATTTCATATAGCCTTTTACTTGCTCTGCTTGTGTCTCTTTATTTGCTGCTCCACTCTTGTAATCAAGCACAATCCATTCTCTATCATCATACAAAAGCACATCGATACGATACAAACAGCCTTCTGCGATATAGCTTACTTCACACATTATATTTTTACCCTTTTTTAAGGCTGCAAATGTCTCGCTTTGTATGCAGCCTATGGCAGATTTGATAGCTTGAGAGATACTCTCATCACTCAAGGCAAAGCCATAGCGATTAAGCAAAATATGATACACATCCTCTTGTGCTATCCCATAGCCCAAATACCACTCAAAGACGCTATGCAACGCATTTCCAAAAATAATATTATGCCATTGCTCCATACTCAAAATCCCCTCTTGCTCGTTCTCATATTTTAAAAACACTTCTTGTCGCCCAAAAGATGACATATTTTCAAGTATATAAAGTGGCACTTGAGTTGCTTGTGCATCTTGCAGGTTGCATAGAGATGGTATCTCATCACCCTTTGTATCTAATTGTAGAATCCCAAATGCACTTCCTTTTGCTTTTTGGGCTATGCTTAATCCAAATTTTGCACGTGTGAAAGCCACATATAGCACATTATACTCTTCCCTTTCAAGACGTTTTTTGTGTGCTTCTAAGGCTTGATTATACTGCTTATCAAAGTTCTCTCTTCCCTTCATTTTATAATATATATGTTTGATATGTGTTCCTTCATATTCATAAATAAACTTATTATTATTAGCCTGAGATTGACTTAATCTATCGCATAAAATTACATATTTAAATTCTAAGCCCTTAGACTTATGTATCGTCATAATCTTAACGCCATTATTGCTTTGCGTAGGGGCATTGCACTGCAATTTGGGGATTTCATCAAGCAAGGATTCAATACTCGCATACTCGCAACTTAGCTCCAAAAACAGCATACACGCACTATGCGCTATATTAAACATCTCAATAAGCATAAGCACTACTTGGGAGATGGGCATATTAGAGGAGCGAGGAATAGTATTTATTTTTGAAACAATATCTTTAGAATCTGCATAAGATTTGCCAAGAAGCTTGCATAATTTCTTTTCGTAAAGTTTTAGAGCATTGCTTATCTGCCTTGCCCTCCCTTCAGCAGAGTTTGAATCTTGACTTACAAGCTGTGTGTGCAAATGAATATAAGTAAGTGCATATATAAGAATCTTTACTTCCTTTTTCTCAAAGAGTGAGGCACTCGCTTGGGTAATGATATGAATATGCGGATTTTGAGCATTAATATATTCTTTCAATAGAGAAGCATCATCATTTTTAAACACTAAAATAGCTATATCATTCTCATCTGCGCCCTTATGGAGTAGTGCTTCTACTTCGTTATACACCTGCATTTGTAAGGATTCATTATCTGCCGCCACTTCTAGCACACGTACATAGCCCTGCTCTTTTTTAGAATCTTGAGGACATTCTTGGGGTATATAATTTTTATAATATTTAGCAAAAGTGTGGTTATTAAAGGCAATCACACGTTGGCTTGAGCGGTAATTAAAGGGGAGATTTTCTTGCGTGAAAGATTTTGTCGCTTCCTCAAATACAGCCGCAAAGCTCCCTCTAAACATATAAATACTTTGCTTCTCATCACCCACGATAAAAAGACTTCTGTCATTTATGCGTCCATTGCCAGAATATATTTCGTGTATCAAGGGATAGAGAATTTGATATTGCGTAAGACTTGTATCTTGAAACTCATCAAGCAATATATGCGTAATCTTATCATCAAGACGAAAGTAGAAAAAGTCCCTATCATCATTCAGTGCGAGAAGCTCATAATTTTTTAACATCACATCAGTAAAGCTAAGCACATTCTCCTGACTATTATGGATATGCTTTGCTCGATTAAAGTGTCTAAAATACTGCTCAAGCTGTTTTAATGCCTCTTGCTCCTTTTTTGCAAAATACATTTGTATAGAGGCTAAAATTTCCTTACGTTCATTATCAAACGCAGAAAAATCAAATTTTTTACTCTGTGAATGATCGCTCCATTGCAATAAATAATTAGGGCTATCGATAATAGCTTGTATAGAATCTTTATAAAAACCTTTCTTGAGACTCTTATGCCCATCTTCTACTGATTGGATATAATCATCTATCTTTTTCATACGCACCCTGATAGCTTCTTCAATTGATTTAAAACTTATATGACTTACATTATCTGCCTTATTTGCAAATGCGTTTTCTATGTCTTGAGTGGGAAGCAAGGAGAGATTATGTAAAAGTTGTAAAAAGTCCTTAATACGTAGTCCATTATAAAAGCAAAATTCCACAATTTCATCTATTTGATTTGTGTGTAGGCGCTTTAAGAATATCTCATCAATATTGCTTTGGTTTGTGTTGCCTACTTCAAAATATACAGAAACTCCCACATACCAGCAAAATTTCTTTAATACTGTATGGAAAAATGCATCAATAGTTGTAATACGTGGATTGCTTCGTATAAATTCATTATATACCACCCCTATGCGCTCATAAAGCATTTGATGGCTTAAACCCTTTTCCCTCAATGCCTTATAAATCAAGTTTTCACTATATGTGTTCTGTTTAAAACTCATAAAAAGCAGATGCAATTGCTCATAGATTCGATGTCGCATTTCATTAGAAGCTTTTTTGGTAAAAGTCAGCGTGAGGATTTGATGAACCTTTGCACCACAAAAAAGTAAATATATAAATCGCAAAGCTAGATTAAAAGTCTTGCCACTCCCTGCCGAAGCCTTGAGAGCTAAAAACTGCGCTTGTGTGTCAGCCACTCATTATTCCTTTAGATTTAAATGTGTATTATTATAGCTTGTAATAGCTTTATAAGGCGATGAAATAAAAAATCAAACCTTTATTATACTTTACTAAACTTTTATGATACAATAACGCTTAAACTCAATCATTTATTTTGCAGAATCTAAAGGAGTTTATGATGTCAAAAAGTCTTTATGATACGCTTGAAGTGAGCGAAAACGCTTCTATTGAGGATATTAAAAAAGCCTATCGCAGACTTGCACGCAAATATCACCCTGATATTAATAAAGCCCCAGAGGCTGAAGAGAAGTTTAAAGAAATCAATGCCGCCTATGAAGTCCTAAGCGATGAAAATAAAAAGGCACAATATGACAAATTCGGCGATACGATGTTTGGCGGACAAAATTTCCACGATTTTTCCCGCGCACAAGGGGGTAATGTCAATCTCGATGATATTCTTGCCTCTATTTTTGGGCAAGGCGGATTTAGCGCGGGGAATGGAAGTAGATTCCACTTTGGTGGGGGCAATAGCGGATTTAGCAGCTTTGGTAGCGGGGATTTTGGCTTTAGTGATTTTAATACACCTAGCCTTGATGTGCAAGATAGCATTCAAATCCCTTTTGAAAGTGCGGCTCTTGGGAGCAGCTATCATTATAGCGGCAGAAGCGGGAGCTTTGATATTAAAGTCCCCGTGGGGATTAAAGATGGAGAGACTATCCGCCTTAAAGGTAAAGGAAATACCCAGAATGGTAGATATGGCGATTTATTGCTCAAGGTGCAGATTTCTCCATCACCAGAATATGAGCGTGAGGGAGATGATTTATCTAAAAATCTTGATATTCCTCTCAAAATGGCACTTTTTGGTGGTAAAATCGCCCTATCTACGCTTTATGGTGATGTTACCCTAACAATCCCGCCCAATACAAAAAATAATCAAAAATTCCGTGTTAAAGGCAAGGGTATCAAAAACCGCAAGAGCGGTGTTATTGGGGATTTGTATGTGAAGGCAAATATTATTTTGCCCCATACAGATTCACTAAGTGAAGAATTGCAAAATATGCTAAAAGCGCAACTCGCATAAAGGAGGGAAAATGTATAGTTATGATGAGCCTGTGTATCTTATTAGCGTGGTGGCAAAGATTCTAGAAATCCACCCGCAAACCTTACGACAATATGAAAAAGAAGGGCTTATCCAGCCCGGGCGCACTGATGGTAAAATGCGCCTCTATTCTCAACGCGATATTGATAAAATTAAAACCATACTTAAGCTTACGCGCGATATGGGAGTGAATCTCGCTGGAGTCGATATTATCCTACGTTTAAAAGATCGACTTGATGAGCTTGATAAGATGGCAGGGGATTTGCGTGAGGATCTTGCCAAGCAAAAGGGTAAAAACAATGTGCTAAAAACGAGTGAAAGCTCCTATGAGATTATTTTGTTTCAAAAAAAATAAAGTCTTATTTTGCTAAATCTCGCTTCACTACTCCGCCCCACGACCTTAGAGGATTTTATCGCACAAGAGCATTTAATCGCACCTAGTGCCCCGCTTTTTAAAATGCTTAAAAACAACGCTTTGGCGCATTGCTTTTTGTATGGACCGCCCGGTGTGGGTAAAACGACATTAGCTAAACTCATCGCAGAGGCATTAAAAAAGCCCTTTATGTTCTATAATGCCACAACTTTTAAGATAGAGGAATTAAGGCAATTTGTCAAAAGTTATGAGGATTCTTTGTTTCAGCCGCTTGTGTTTATTGATGAAGTCCATCGTATTAATCGCGCTCAACAGGAGGTTTTGCTACCCATTATGGAATCTTATAGTGCTATTATCTTTGGTGCTAGTACTTATAATCCCTTTTTTACGCTCACTAATGCCATTCGATCACGTAGCTTTCTCTTTGAGCTAAAGCCTCTAAGCCCAGCACATCTAGAGAGCATACTCACACACGCTCTTAGCTACATACACACACATTTTGATAAGAATCCCTCCATACCACAAGATGCAAGAGATTATCTCATTTTCTCTAGTGTGGGAGACGCGCGGGCTATGCTTAATCTCCTTGATGTCGCCCTAAGCATAGATGATAAGACTATTACACTAGAGATATTAAAATCCATACGCCCATTTGCACTTCACGATGGGGCAAGTGAGGCAGATAGCCATTATAATCTCATTAGCGCGATGATTAAGTCCATTCGTGGTAGTGATGTGCAAGCAAGTGTGCATTATCTCGCGCGGCTGATTGCGAGTAATGAGAATCCAGAGTTTATCGCGCGGCGATTGGTGATTTTGGCAAGTGAGGATATTGGCAATGCTAATCCAAATGCGCTCAATCTTGCTACAAGCACAATGCTTGCCGTTGGTAAGATTGGCTATCCTGAAGCGCGTATTATCCTCTCTCAATGTGTGATTTACCTCGCCTCTTCACCTAAGAGCAATACCGCCTACAAGGCTATTAACAAGGCTTTGGATATGATTAAAGAGGGCTATGCGCCAGAAGTGCCGCCTCATATCACGCAACACCATAAAGATTACCTCTATCCACACGATTTTGGTGGTTGGGTAGCACAAGATTACCTAAAAGAGCCTTTAGATGTGGTAGAATCCACTACAAAAGGATTTGAAAAGACGCTCAATGAGTGGTTAGCAAAGATTAAAAATGAGACAATAGATAATGAATAAATGTCTTGGTGTGAAAATATTATGCTTATGTATTTTTTGCGTGATGTCTCTTTATGGCGTGGGTATTGACGTAAACCCAGATAAACGTGGGTGGCATATCGAGCTAAAACGTATAGCGGCTAATGTTAGCTCCACCTCTATACAGGGGCAAACTGAATATGAAAGTTTCTCAGATAGCCGCATTAGCGGAGATTCGCAGCTGATTGGGCAGGGGTATTTTGACTTAGGGGTCGATTTTTATGCACCACGTTATGTGATTTTTAACTCCGCCCTTGCAGAATATGGACGCACTATCCTTGTGCGTGGGAATGAACGTATCAATAACACCACATTAGATAGAATCCTTATTTCCACAGACTACACACATAGAATCTGGTATGTCCCTACGTTTGTAGGGGGCTTTGAAGTTGGTCCATTTCTCAAGGCAAACTATCAAAGTGGCTTTGAAGATAGGCGGCAAATCGTGCGTTTAAATGCAGGGGCAAAGCTCTTTGATGGAGTATATCTTAAAGATTTACATATTAATATTTTTACTGAAGAAGACTTTGCTAAAAGCACAGCGTCAAAAAACTATGGTTGGGAGAGTGGCATAAAAATCGAGTATAAATTTAGCAAAGATTCTAAATTCTACTACTATACCAACTTGCGTCATTATCTTCACAGCTCCGCGCCAGAGAGCTATAACCCCCTATATCAGCTTGAAATAGAAGCACGTGTGGATACAAAGCTTTATAAAAAACTAGCCATTGCTCCTTTTGTGAAGTATTATGCTCTGCAAGGAAGGTATATAGACGAAATAGGGAGCAATCTTTTCATTGGCTTTTCCCTCTCATTTGGGTATACATTCCTTGATGCGACAAAACGCACCGAGCAAAGAGTGCTATAATATCAAACTTGCTTTTCAAGCATTTTAATTTCCCTTAGTTGTTCATAAGGTATATTGAAACAATAGCTTTCACGTTGGCAACTTAATACTACTGCCATCATATTGCATAGTCTTGCGATCTCTGTTATTCAAAGGATATCTATTAACCTATACTTTATAGATAGCGCTCAAACACTGCCAAATGCAAATCTTTATGTTCTTTGCCGACTCTATTCCCCCCAATAAACATTACTTTTTCAAAGTAGTCTTTTCTCATTGTTTTGAATTGCGTGGTAAATATTTAGATACTTATGGGTTAAGTTGGATTGTGTGTCCAAAGTGGCTATGACATAATACAATATTTATTGCAACAAGAAACCTTAGGTTCAATACACAAAAGTGCAAGCATACTAAGAGTTTATTTTACATTTTTGACATATTTTATAGGTAATGCCAAATGTGATATTATCTCTACTTCAAGTTACCTGTTATGAGAGGTGCAATATTGCATTTGTTGGAGAGTTTTGTGCTAAATATGGCATAGCAATAGTTTTATATTTAGTCCTTATTTATCTTTCAAAGGCTTTGTTATACAATACGAAGTTTTGCAGGTTTGCTTGATTATGTAAGCAAAATGTAGTTTTGTTTAGGATTTTGTTACTCGTATACATTAGAATCTCGCTCTATGATAATAATTTGTTATCAATATTTTTTATTTACGAGGAGTTTGGTATGTTAGTTACAAAACCAGCACCAGATTTTACAGCTGAAGCTGTTAAGCCTGATGGGACTTTTGACAATGAGTTTAGCCTTTATGGAAATATTGGCAAAAATGGCGCGGTAATATTTTTCTGGCCTAAGGATTTTACTTTTGTATGCCCAAGTGAGATTATCGCATTTGACAAACGTGTGAAAGATTTTGAAGCACGTGGTGTAAAAGTAATTGGTGTGTCTATTGATTCTAAAGAAGTGCATTTTGCTTGGAGAAATGTGCCTGTGAATGAAGGCGGTATCGGCGCAGTAACTTTCCCTATGGTATCAGATTTAAAAAAGCAAATTTCTCGCGATTATGATGTGCTTTTCGATGGCGCAGTAGCACTTCGCGGTAGCTTTTTGATTGACAAAAACAAAGTGATTCGCCACGCAGTGATTAATGACCTCCCGCTTGGACGCAATGTTGATGAAATGATTCGTATGGTTGATGCTATGCTATTTGTAGAGGAACACGGAGAAGTATGCCCTGCAGGCTGGAACAAAGGCGATGAAGGTATGAAGCCTAACGCTCAAGGCGTGGCAGAATATCTTGCTAAAAACGCTGACAAGCTTTAATAATTTGGTCTCCTCTGTATTTTTAGGAGGAGGCTTTCTTCAAGATTCTCATTTGAGTTTCACTTCATTTTTAATCCTTAGTCAAGTTTCACAAAGCACAGACTCATTCAAATATAATATTCGCATAATTTGTCATTGTGGTTTTGCATATATCAAAGTGATAGCTTATGGCAAGAGAAAGCCTATTTATCAAGCATAAAGCTTAGATTCTAAAAACAAAGAGTAAAATAGCACTTTTATTTTGCAAGGAATGTATATGCAAGAAGCTATCGTTACGATTGAAAAAATTGTCCTCTCATCGATTTTTTTCTCCCCTGAAAAGTTTGATGAGATTGCTGATGAGTTAAAGCCTGATGACTTCCTGCTTCCTGCTCACCGCGATATTTTTGAAATGTGCCTCTATCTTAGTAAAAATAATCTGCCTATTGATAGTGAAATACTCCTTAGCAAGAAGCCTCCACATAAGAAAATCACACAAGAAGAAATGCTTGAGATTCTCGCCATCAACCCCATTGCCAATATTGAGGCATATATAGACGAAATCAAAGAGGCAAGTATTAAGCGTGAATTGCAGCATTTAGCGAACTTTTTGCGTGAAAAATCACTTGATAATAATCAAAATGTGGTAGAGATTATCGATGAAGTAGAGAAAAAGCTCAATGCTGTTTCGCTTGGCAAGGCACAAGGAAGTGTGTATAATGCTCAAGAAATGGTAGGCGGCGTGCTTGACTACCTTAAAGATCTGAAAAATCGCGGGAATAATGTTGTTGTGGGCATTGATACGGGCTTTAGGGAGTTAAATCAGCTCACCACAGGTTTCAATAAGGGCGATTTGATTATCATTGGGGCACGCCCGGGTATGGGAAAGACGACTTTTGTGTTGAATCTCGCGCAGCATATTTTAGATTCACAAAAGGGCGTGGTGTTTTTTAGCCTTGAGATGCCCTACTTGCAGCTTGGTATGAGAATGCTTAGTGCTAAGGCATCTATTGCCCTGCAGAATCTCCGCACGGCAAATCTTACTAACGATGAATTAAGCACATTGAGCGAAGCAGCGGATATAATGGCAAAGCAGCCTTTGCATATTGTGGATACTTCATTTTTGAGTATCGCACAGCTTAAGAGTGAGTTGCGTAGGTTCAAAAAGCAGCACCCTGAAACCAGCATTGCTGTCATTGACTATTTGCAGCTGATGAATGGCGGGAAGGGCAGTGATTTTAATAAACAAGCAGAGATTGCTGAAATCTCACGTGGGCTTAAGATGTTGGCAAGGGAGCTTGAAATGCCTATCATTGCACTCTCACAGCTTAATCGCCTTGTGGAGCAACGTGATGATAAGCGTCCTACACTTTCGGATTTGCGGGATTCTGGGGCGATAGAGCAAGATGCGGATATGATTTTGTTTTTATATCGCGATGATGTGTATAAGAAACGTGCAGATAAAGAGCGTTATGCAAGGTTAAAAAAAGAGGGTAAAGAGAAAGACTTTAAGCCTGAGCACGAGGAGCGCGAGGTAGAGCCTACTGAAATTATCGTTGCTAAAAACCGCAATGGCGAGGTGAGAACGATTGAGATTCAGTTCAATAAGCGTTTCATACGATTTGAGGATAAGCCAAAGAAACAAGAGTATGATATGAGTGAGACAAGCATTGAGGGACAGGAGTTTATCCAGCAAATACAAGAAAGTGTAGAGTCTACCCCTCAAGTTGAAGTCCCAAATATCTTTTAGCAGTGCAAAATTCTACTAAGTCCGCACATTCACCCTTTGAGGTAGAGCTTTTTAGCACGAAGAAGCAATGGATTCTTTTCCTGTGTGCTTGTATGCTTGTCTTTGCGTGGAGTTTATCGCAAGAATACAGGCAGTATATGGCATATATCGCCCCAGATAACACACAGGAGATTTATGCGCAAGTCCTCGCTCAATACGAAAAAGAAAAAAATGGCAAAACCTATCAAGTATTAAAGCTTAAAAGTCCCAATGGCGAGGTGTTTTACACAACGAGCAAGGAAGGTATAAAAGACCTTAGCCATCGCTTTGTGAGAATCTATGGCAAAAGGCTAGATTGCACTTTTGTGGAGTATTTGCGAAGTTGCTTTTTTATCTCCTATCGTATGAACGTGTTAGCAGAGCGCGATTACAGAGATACACTTAGGATATGGATAGAATCACAACATAATGAACACTTAGTAGCATCTTTGTATAAAACGCTTTTTATGGCGGATTTTTTGCCATATACTTGGCGTGATTTGAGCAATAAGCTTGGAATTGCGCATTTGATTGCTATAAGTGGATTCCATTTGGGGATTTTGAGTTTTGTTATCGGAGGGGCTTTGAGTCTTGTGTATAGAATCTTCCACCCTTATGTGAGCTATCGAAACAAGTATTTTGATATAGGGATTATCGTGTTTATCTGCCTTTTTGGCTATCTTTTGTTGCTTGATTTTACCCCCTCGTTTTTGCGTGCGTTTGTAATGGCGATGTGTGGATTCTTTGTCGTGCATAGTGGCATTAAGCTTATTAGTTTTAGGCTACTCTTTGTCGTGGTGTGCGTGTGCTTAGCACTTTTTCCACGTCTGATTTTAAGCATAGGATTTGTTTTATCTGTAAGCGGTGTGTTTTTTATCTATCTTTTTATGCGCCATATGCACATACGTGAGGGATTCTTGCATAAATGGGTGTGTGTGCCATTGGGCTTTAATATGCTTATTTTTATTCATATGCTACCGATCGTGCATTGGTTTTTCCCTTATTTTACGCCTTTATGCTTACTCTGCATTCCTTTAAGTCTGCTTTTTGTCATCTTTTTTCCTGCGATGTTGCTAGCGCATATCGTGGGGCTTGGTGCTTTATGCGATGGATTCTTAGAGTGGGCTATGGGTATGAAATTATATGCTATAGAGTTTTATACGCCTTGGTGGTTTGTGTGCTTCTTTGGTGTGATTTGCACCGCTGCAATATATTCTAAGAGGGCATATTATGTACTTCATATATTGGGTATTATGTTTTTTTCTTATCTTAGTATATGTTATGCTGCTGCATTGGATATTGCGTAGTTTTACAAATGAGATTTTGGAGTTCTAAGGCTAGAGTGATGTAGTAGTATAATGAGGCTATGTTGCTATCATTTATCCCACAAAAGCGTGAAGCTACTGCCTTGCTCGATTTGGCTTTGCACCTCAATGCGGATATGATACTCATCGCATATCCTTTTAATGAGTGTTAAACCTATGCCAAAACCCCCTTGAAAGGCATTACAGCGCACATATCGCTCAAAAATCTTTTTACTTTCTTCTAGCGAGATACCACAGCCACTATCGCTAATGCAGAGCTGCCCCTGCTCTAAGCTTACCACGATTCTACCGCCTTTTTTATTATACTTAATCGCATTGCTTAAGAGATTATCAATCACACAGCTCATCTTTTCCGCACTTGCTATAATTGTGCTGAGCCCTATCTGGCTTTGCACTTGAATGGACTTTTGCTCAAAGAATGGTGCGAAATACTCCAAACGTTCCTTAAGAAGCGAATCTAGGACAAGATTCTCATTTTTATTGCTTATAGTGTGAGGAAAATTATAAGCCACTAAATCCTTATAGAGATGGCTTAGGCTTTTTGAAGCAAGCTTGATGCGTTCTATCTTTTGCAGTTGTGCAGCGGTGAGATTATGTGTTTGGAGCGTCTCTATACTCATTAGGATAATGCTTAGGGGTGTGTTAATCTCGTGGGTAGAATCTTTAATAAACGTATTGAGCGAATTAATCGTCTCCTGCATAGGCTTTAGGGACAATCGCACTAAGAAATAGGCAATCACGCCTATGGCAAAAAGTGAGATAAGAAAGCCTAGCACAACCTTTACTTGCAAAAAGAGAATTTGGGAATCTAAAGTATTATCTTGGATAAAAATTTGATAACGTGGGCTTTTGTAGGGTTTGGGGAGAGGATTCTTATTTTGGATATTTTCTTTTTTATTGAGTGGAGGCAACCTTGCGAATCGTTCGCGCATTGCAGGGTCCATAATCACCTTATCCCCACGAAATGCAATGCCATTTTTATATTCCTCATCACTTAGAGTAATATGCAGGGTATTATAAATGATATTGCCTTTGTAGTTGTAGATTCGCAAAGGGTGGCTGATATTAGATTCAATCTGCTTAAAGGCTAGAGATATATCATCTTTATTTGTATGTAAAATATCATAGACCTCAAGGCTAATCTCACGCAGATTACTCACTTGCTGCGCTGTCAAATGCCGCTCTTCTTTTGCATAAAAAAACCAAAAAAACACACATAAAAAAAATCCTGTTGTCCCAAGATAGAGGCAGAGAATCTTAATAATAGCTTTCTTGGAATTATCCCTGCTCACTTTGTGCTCCTATATTTTCATTGTAGCAATATCCTCGTCCACGCTGATTCAAAATACTATCCTTGCCCAAAATCTTACGCAAATTTTTCACATATACGCGCAAACTCATTTCACTAGGCTCCTGCTCGTATTCCCACAAGGTATCAAAAATCATCTCTTGAGCGACGTAATGCCCTTTATTTTGCAACAAAAGCGACAAAAGTAAGCTTTCTTTTTGCGTAAGGGGGACGATATTACCCGTCTCATCATAGAGTAATTGTGTGAGAATCCCAAAAGTATATCCATTATGCAGAGTTACAAAATCTTGTTGTGTGTGTGAAAAGGAGCGTTTAAGCAAAGTGCTTATGCGATAAGAAAGCTCTAAGAGTTCAAAGGGCTTTTTGAGATAATCATCACAACCCGCCTTATATCCACTCTGCAAATCGGTGATTCTATCAAGTGAGGTAATAAAAATAGCCGGCGTGTCTTTCCCGCACCCTCTCAACTCTTTTAGCACATCAAATCCATTGCCATAAGGCACTTTCACATCTAAAATCCATAAGTCAAAATACTGCTCATAAGCAGCGTTTAGCGCGTCTTTTGCATTATCGTATAAGCACACATCATAGCCCTGCTCTTGTAGAAATTCTAACAGAATCTCTGAAAGCACGAAATCATCTTCGAGTAACATAATCTTTGCTGACATTGCTCTTCCTTATGAATTGCATAGATTGCCCCGCGCATAAGGCGGGAAATTTATTTTTTAGTATCTTTAGGCATATCTTTTTTGTCTTTTGCCTTATTTTCTGGATTCTTAAAATGTTTGTGTATATCCAAGCCACTCTCTTGCAATTCTTTCACACTCATAGATTCTATACGTTTTTTCATTGCCTCGTGTGTGGCTTGTTTATATTCTCTTAGCTGCTTTACAGTGAGGTTGTCTGTGGCTTTTTCGTATTGAGCCTTAAGTTTTTCTTTAAAAGCCTTTGCCTCTTTTTCGGATTTCTTTTTTAAACGTTTGGCGATTTCGATTTGATAATCCGCAAACTCCTCAACTTTGGCAATACCTGAAAGATTAATCAATTCCGCATCGCTTTTTTTGCTAAAGTCCGCCGCACCAAGAGTGCCACAAAGCAATGCACTTAGAGCCAAAGCTCCTATAGGTTTTACACATCTCATAATAAACTCCTTTGAGATAGATTTGTCATATAGACTTAGGGATTGTATAAAAAGAGTATAAAACCAAAGTGAATTAGAAATATTCCCTATAAAGTAGATTAATACTCGCACATAAAGAGACGATAACTACAAGTGGCTTGATGATACGCGCTCCATAGCCAATAGCGATATGTGAGCCTAGATTTGCCCCTGCAAACTGCCCCAATGCCATACACAGCCCCACAATCCAAAAAATCTTCCCGCTACAAGCAAATATAACCACTGAAGCAAGGTTGGTAGCAAAGTTAAGCAATTTTGCGTGAACAAGTGCCTGCAATAGCCCAAAACCACCAAGCATAATGAGCGCAAACATCAAAAACGAGCCAGTCCCTGGACCAAAGAAACCATCATAAAATCCAATAGCACCTAGCACCAAGCCCAGAGGCACAGCCCCTATGAGCACGTGTTGAGAAGCCTCTGTAACTTTTGGGGAGACAAGAAAGTAAAATGCAAAGATGATAAGCAAAAAGGGAATACATTTACGCAAAAAATCCGCCTCAAACATCTGCACACTCACACTTCCTAACATTGAAGCACAAAATACGACAAGCACAAAGGGAATATGCTTTTTAAGGTGGATATGTCCTCTTTTGTAGAAATGGAAAGTCGCGCCAAAGCTCCCAAAACAGCTTTGAAATTTATTTGTCCCAAGTGCCTCAAGCGGCGGGATTCCCGCAAGGAGTAAAGCAGGAATGGTAATCATACCGCCACCACCTGCTATAGAATCAATAAATCCCGCTATAAATCCCGCTAAAATTAACGCACCAAGCGTCCATAAGCTTATGTCTTCCATCCTTTTCCTTTGCATCGCAGGCTTGTTTTATTGCTTTATGCTATGATTTCATTTTTAACCCTTTTTCAACAAAGAAAACATCGCAGCATAAAATTTCTTGCTTTTTATCAAATGTAAAATATACCCCATAAACTTGTAAATCCTAATGAAAAGCAAAATCTTACTAAGACTTGTTGTTGAAAGGTATGATTGTAACTTGCTTCTAAGAGTTAGACTGCATTAACCATCACCAAGATACACAAAGCGTGGATTTATTTAATTCTTTTATTCCACATAAGCATTCTCCCTTTAAGAGTGTTTGCTGGATAGTTTATTTTGCCATTTGTAGGGTTAATTCTCTTGAGATAGATTCTGTTACTCAAACAAGGGAGATACTATGCAATCGCTCAAAGTATATATTCTATTTGAAAATGCTTCAAGTGCCTTTAGCGCACAAAACGTCTTAAGCTCTCCCCTGCTTTTTGATTTTGATTTTACCTTGCAGCTTGTGCCTACACCCAAAGAATATAGTAAAAGTTGCGCTCTAGCGATTTTACTTGAAGTAAGGGAAAGCCTCTATGGAGAGAGTGTGGAGCAATTTATGCAATCTATTATTTCAATGTTAGCACAAAAACATATTAAGCACGATATAATACGCCTCTAGCTTTTCCCTAGAAGGATATATATTGAAAGATTATAATCATATTCATATTAGCGGTGCACGCGAGAATAACCTCAAAAATATTAGCCTTAGTATCCCTAAAAATCAGCTTATCGTTTTCACAGGATTGTCTGGCTCGGGTAAATCAACTCTAGCCTTTGATACCCTCTATGCTGAGGGGCAGCGGCGATATATAGAATCGCTCTCAAGCTATGCGCGGCAGTTTTTAGACAAAGTGGGTAAGCCTGATGTTGATAAGATAGAGGGGCTAACACCTGCCATTGCCATTGATCAAAAGACAACAAGCAAGAATCCACGTTCCACTGTTGGCACGATTACCGAAATTTATGATTATTTTCGTTTGCTTTATGCGCGTGTGGGGATTCAGCATTGTCATATTTGTGGAGAGAGAATCTCCCAAATGAGTGCTACGGATATTATTGAGCAGATTCTCAAACTCCCAAGCGATGCGAAAATGGTTATCCTTGCCCCGATTGTGAAAGAAAAAAGGGGTAGTTTTGGCGATAAGATAGAATCTTTGCGTCAAAAAGGCTATGTCCGCGCAATGATTGATGGTGTGATGGTGCGTCTTGATGAGGAGATTGAACTTGCTAAAAATAAAAAGCATAGCATTAAAGTGGTAATTGATAGGGTAAGCAATACTTTAGATAATCACACACGTATTGCGCAAGGCGTGGAAAAAGCATTGAAAGAATCTTATGGGGAAATTGAAATAGAGCTGATACATAATGATAAAAAAAAGTTTTTGCATTATTCGGAGCATTTTGCGTGTTTTAAATGCAAAGTGAGCTTTGAGGAGCTAGAACCGCTTGAATTCTCTTTTAATTCTCCTAAGGGCGCGTGTGGAGATTGTTTAGGGCTTGGGGCAAAATATGCTATTGATTTGAAAAAAATTCTTGATAAATCCCAGCCACTCAATAAAGGCGGGATTAAAATCATTTTTGGATTCAATCGTAACTATTATGCTGAACTTTTTTATGCCTTTTGCAAAAGTGCGAAAATTGACCCGGGAAAGAGTTTTGATGAATTAAATAGCTCACAGCAAAATGCACTTTTATATGGCTGCACGGAGGAAGTGGAGCTTCATTGGCGCTCAAGTAAGCTTAAGCGTCCTTGGAGAGGGATTTTGCAAATTGCCTATGATATGTTTAAGGACGATAAGGATTTGGGTGATTACACGACTGAAAAGATATGCCCTACCTGCAAGGGACATCGCTTGAAGTTAGAATCTTTAAGCGTGAAAGTAGGGGGATTAGGCATTGGTGAGTTGATTGATATGCCCATACAGAAGGTGTTTGAGTTTTTTGATAAGCGGGAGAATTTTGCTTATTTGAATGAGCAGGAGCATTTCATCGCCGAGCCGATTTTAAATGAAATACATCAAAGGCTATTTTTTCTCTATGATGTGGGGCTTGGCTATCTCACTTTAGGGCGGGATGCCCGGAGTATTAGTGGTGGGGAGTCTCAACGTATTCGTATCGCTAGTCAAATCGGCAGTGGGCTTACAGGTGTGATGTATGTGCTTGATGAGCCAAGCATTGGGTTACACGAGCGCGATACCCTGCGTCTTATTAAGACTTTGCGAAGTCTGCAGGAAAAGGGTAATAGCGTGATTGTAGTCGAGCACGATAAGGAGACAATTTTAAATGCAGATTATATCGTGGATATTGGACCGGAGGCGGGATTACGCGGTGGGGAAGTGGTATTTAGCGGTGATGTAAAGGCACTGCTAGATTCAAACACGCTTACTGCACAATATGTAAAGGGTACAAAAATCATCTCCTATCCACATAAGCGCAAGGTTTCACAATGGCTACATATTAATAATGTCAATATTCATAATATTAAGAATCTTAATGTCTCCATTCCGCTCTCTCAATTTGTGTGTGTAACAGGTGTGAGCGGCTCGGGCAAGAGCTCATTGATTTTGCAAACGCTTCTGCCTGTAGCACAGGAGCTACTTAATAATGCTAAAAAGGTGCAAAAGTGTGATGGAGTGGAGATTCTAGGATTAGAACATTTGGATAAAGTGATATATTTAGACCAAAGTCCTATCGGGCGCACACCTCGCAGTAATCCCGCGACTTACACAGGTGTGATGGACGATATACGCGCACTTTTTACGGAGGTTAAAGAATCTAAGCTGCGCGGCTATGGGGTAGGGCGATTTAGCTTTAATGTCAAAGGTGGGCGATGTGAGAAATGTCAGGGTGAGGGTGAGATAAAGATTGAAATGCACTTTTTACCTGACATAATGGTCAAATGCGATGCGTGTAAGGGTGCGAAGTATAATCCACAAACGCTTGAAATTAAGTATAAAGATAAGAATATTGCCGATGTGCTGGCTATGAGCGTAGATGATGCACTCGCATTTTTTACTAAAGTGCCAAAGATAGCCCAAAGACTACAGACATTGCAAGATGTGGGATTGGGTTATATCACACTAGGGCAGAATGCCATTACACTCAGTGGAGGAGAGGCGCAGAGGATTAAACTCGCTAAAGAGCTTAGCCGCAAGGATACGGGCAAGACACTCTATGTGCTTGATGAGCCTACCACAGGGCTGCATTTTGCCGATGTGGATAGGCTCACAAAGGTACTTCATCATTTAGTGGATTTGGGTAATTCTGTGATTGTGATTGAGCATAATTTAGATATGATTAAAAATGCTGATTATATTATCGATATTGGACCTGAGGGTGGCTCTGGTGGAGGGAAAATCGTAGATTGTGGATCTGTGGCAGAAGTGAGCAAGAATCATAGTAAGAGTGGTAGCTACACAGGCAAGTTTCTTGCTAAAGAATTAGCACGCGATAGCAAATTATCAAAAAAGGAGCAAAAATGAAATATGATGTGCTATTTGGTGGTGTGAGCTTTGAACACGAAATTAGCATAGTGAGTGCGATTGCCTTAAAAAAGGTGCTAGGAGCGGACATAGAGCATTTTATATTCCTTGATAGCAAACATCGCTTTTATCTTATCTCCGCAGAGAATATGAAGTCAAAATACTTTAGCTCGGGGGATTATCAAAAATGCACGGAAATTTTTTTACGCAATGGGGCATTTTGCAAAAAATCACTTTTTGGCTTTAGCCCCTTAACTTCTCATATTGTGATTAATCTCATACACGGGGCTGATGGGGAAGATGGTAGTATAAGCGCAATGCTTGATTTCTATCATTTGCCTTTCATTGGTCCAAGGATAGAATCTGGCGTGATGAGCTTTAATAAGGCTTTGACAAAGATTTTTGCTCATCAAAGAGGTGTAAAGAGCCTTGATTATGAGATTCTAACAAGAGCAAATTCGCATATTTCTCATTTGCAATATCCGCTGATTCTTAAACCCGCACGATTGGGAAGTTCTATCGGTGTAAGTGTGGTAAATGAGCCTAAAGAGCTAGAGTATGCAATGGACTTAGCCTTTGAGTACGATGATAGCATTGTGGCAGAGCATTTTCAAAGTGGCATTAAAGAATATAATCTCGCAGGCTGTAAGGTCAAAAAAGGCGCGGAGAGTGTGTATAGGTATTCTATCATCGAAGAGCCTAGCAAAAAAGAATTACTTGATTTTGAGCATAAATATTTAGATTTTTCCCGCACGTCACAGGTGTTGAAAGCGGATATTAGTCAAGATTTAGAGAAAAAACTTAAAGAAAGCTTTGCAAAACTTTATGAAAATGCCTTTGAAGGAGCGTTGATACGATGTGATTTTTTTGTGATTGATGATGAGGTGTATCTCAACGAGATTAATCCCGTGCCTGGCTCGATGGCAAACTATCTGTTTGCGGATTTTGGGGCGGTATTAGCAGAATTAGCCTTAAATTTGCCAAAAAAACATTCTATCAAGGTAAGCTATAAATATATAGAGCAGATTCATCACGCAAAGGGAAAATAGGGCAAAATGGCACAAAGACGCATAGAATATCAAGGAGAATGCTTTGATATAAGCTATGAGAGGGTAAATCACACAGATTCCAAACAAATAGCCACAAAGCCTATAATACTCTTTTTGCACGGCTGGGGGAGTAATAAAGATGTGATGAAAATCGCCTTTAGCAAGTGTTTTCACCAATATGAGCATATTTATATCGATATGCCCGGCTTTGGCAATAGCCCTAATGATAAGCCACTGTTTACAAGCGATTATGCGCAAATCGTGCAGATATTCTTGCGCGATGTATGTGGAGTGAGTGCGCAAGAGGTGCTGATGGTAGGGCATAGTTTTGGTGGTAAGGTCGCACTGCTGTGTGAGCCAAAAGAAGTGATTTTGCTCTCAAGTGCGGGTATCAAAGTGCCTAAGTCTATCAAAGTGCGCTGCAAAATTGCATTCGCTAAAATAATGGGGCAATGTGGGTTTTCACATTTGGGCAAAATGTTTCGTTCAAAAGATGTTATTGCAATGAATGAGGGTATGTATCAAACGTTTAAAAATGTAGTTGATGAAGATTTTTCAGGAATATTTAGACATTATAAAGGAAAAGCGAGTATATTTTGGGGTAGAGATGATAGAGCCACCCCGCTTTTTTGCGGAGAAAGGATAGCAGCCCTCATACAGGATAGTCGTTTTTTTGTGCTAGAGGGCGATCATTACTTCTTTTTAAGGCAGGGTGAGGGGATTGAGAAGCTATATGGGAGCAATATATGAAAATATGCAAACAATTTTTGATTTTTGGTCGTGTGCAAGGTGTCGGATTCCGCCGATTTGTAAAAGCAAAAGTGGATATTATGAATGAAGAAAAAGAGTGTTTAAGCGGCTATGTGCGTAATCTTGCCGATGGAAGTGTGCAGGTGGTAGCACAAGGTGATGAAGATATATTGCAAAAATTGGAAGAGCTTTTGAAAGTGGGGACGATTAAAAGTGTCGTTGAAAGGATAGAATCTACTACTTTAGAGATAGATGAGATTTTGAATGGTTTTGAGATTGTAAAATAGGAAACAATATGGAGAATATGTTTATTGTTGATGTGATAGCTCAGTGGGTCTTTGTGGTTTTTTTTGCTTATTATGGCTTAACGAATCTACAATGGTATAACTATAGCCTTAAGCGAGTGATATTTATGCATCATAAATTTATGTGGCATATTTATTACTGCATAGTACCCCTGATTCTCTATGTAGGGACATTTTTTGTACCAAGTCCTGTGGCGAATTATATGCTTATTGCTTTAAGTATAGTATATGCCCTAATGATTGTGATGTGGGCAATAAAATTAGATAAAAGATTGAAATTTACCTTACGTGTTATAAGGTTTGTAGGTATCTTTTTTATTTTTATGCTTTTTAATGAAGTCTTGTGCTATGTGTTGGGTATAGCAAGTGCATTGCTTGATTTAATGCCTTTGGTATTTGCGGTGATTGTTTCGCGTATATATGAGAGTGTGTTACTTAATCGTTACATTGCTTTGGCTGAAGAAAAACTCGATGTTATGTCTTCTTTGGTGGTGATTTGCATAACGGGAAGTTATGGCAAAACAAGTATTAAAAATTTTCTTGCACAAATATTAAAAGAAAAATATCGTGTCTATGCTACACCACGTAGTGTAAATACACATACAGGCATTATTGCAGATATTAATAGTAACCTTGATTATACGACAGAGATTTATATTGCCGAGGCTGGTGCGCGGTTGAGAGGAGATATTGCCATTATTAGTGAATTTTTGAATCCTCATTATGCAGTAATTGGTGAAATAGGAGAGCAGCATTTAGAGTATTTTAAGAATCTTGACAATATCGTGGAAACGAAATTTGAACTTTTGCAAAGTAAGCGATTAAAAAAAGCCTTTATCTTTAAAGATAATCCTATGCCCAACCAACTTGATGTAAACTTACATAAAAAAATTATACCCTTTCCGGAGAATATACGTAATATCAAAGCAGATTTAGAGGGCATAAGCTTTGAGCTATACATTAAAGGAGAATGGCATTATTTTGAAGCAATAGTTCTAGGGCAGTTTAATGTTATTAATCTTAGTGCGGCTATTTATATGGGTATTGAACTAGGGCTTAGAGTGGAGGAGATACAGAAGGCTATAAAAAGATTAGATCCTGTCCCACATCGTTTAAATAAGATAGAGGCAAACCAAAAAATTATCATTGATGATAGTTTTAATGGAAATTTGAAGGGTATGAAAGAAGCTATTCGTCTAGCTTCTCTTTATGAGGGACGAAAGATTATTGTAACCCCGGGCGTTGTAGAAAGCAAAAAAGAGGCAAATGTCGAATTAGCACGGGCTATTGATGGGGTATTTGATATTGCTATTATTACAGGTGAACTTA
This sequence comes from Helicobacter mastomyrinus, assembly GCF_039555295.1. Classification (NCBI taxonomy): domain Bacteria; kingdom Pseudomonadati; phylum Campylobacterota; class Epsilonproteobacteria; order Campylobacterales; family Helicobacteraceae; genus Helicobacter; species Helicobacter mastomyrinus. Next base: position 1,786,272 of record NZ_CP145316.1, read on the forward strand.
ATAGTAAGATTATTTCCTCAAATATTTATAAGACGCAAAAAATTATTCTCAAAGATAAGGTTATGCTAGAAGATATGCTGAAATCCTGCTCTTTGCCAAATGATTTGGTGCTATTTAGCAATGACGCACCAAGCTATATTTAAGGGCTTAAGGAGTGGTAATGGATAGAATCTATGCGCCGTGGCGAAGCAAGTATTTCACTGCCGGATCAGAGGAATGTGTGTTTTGCAATATTGCCAAGAATCCACAAGATGATGAAAAGAATCATATTATTTATCGTGATGAGTTGGTATTTGGCGTTATGAATCTTTATCCTTATACACCTGGGCATTTTATGCTTTTGCCTCTCATTCATTGTGATTCCCCCGAAAAGCTGCCCTTAGAGGTATGGCTACACTTGCATCGCCTTTCACATCAAGCAATGCAGATTCTCTATGCATATGGCGCACAGGGTGTAAATATGGGGCTCAATATTAAAAAAGCCGGTGGAGCAGGGATACCCGAGCATTTGCATATACATTTTGTCCCACGCTATATAGGTGATACAAATTTTATAACAAGCATTGCGCAGACACGTACTTTTGGTATGGAATTTGATAGTGTGTATGTAAAAATCAAGACTCTTGCAGAAAAATATTTCACCTTGAAAGGATAAGCGATGAAGCATTGTACTTTGAAAATCATTTTGTGTTTAGGTGTGGTAATATCCTGCTATGGGGCAAATGATAGATATAACTACCTGCTTTTTAGCAATAATTATACAGATGTGCGTAAGGGAATCAATTTGGGGGCAGATATTGAGGCGCGTTTGCGTGGTAGCACTCCACTTTATGATGCTGCACGTAAGGGGAATCTAGAGATTTTGTATTTGCTTATTGAGCGGGGGGCTGATGTAAATGCTGTATCTCACGGAGAGACGGCATTGCTTAAAGTTGTGGCACTTAATAATTATAAATTTGCTAAGGCTTTGATTGATAAAGGTGCAAAAGTCAATGTCGCTGATGAGCATTTGGGCAATACACCTTTGCATTATGCGGTGATAAAGAAAAATACTGAGATGATAAAGCTACTTTTATCAAAAGGTGCAAATATGTATTCGGAGAATTTTAAGGGGGATACCCCTGCACGTTATATTCTTGCCTTTCATTCCCTACCCGCAGTAAGTATCAAAAATGCAGATATTACACTTGATGCTTCTTCATTTAATCTAGGTAATGGTAATGTAAATATTACGATTAAAAATGAGAGCGAGAAGGTCGTAAATATCCAATACGTGGCTTTATACATTAATGGTGATTTGATAAGTGAGCTAGAAGTCTCTAAGAGGATTCCGCCTAATGTAAGTGCAGCGGTAACCAGCCTTAAAATCCCTTCTACTATTTATGAGCATATCCGTCTTAAAAAATCAGGCACGACAGATATAAAATATGGCTTTGCCGTGGAATACGATATAGAGGGCAAGAAAAAGAATCTATATAAAAAGACAAATGCAGAGCTGACATTATGGTAAAATGATGTATGTTTGTTTTGGCAATGATAGAAAATACGTTCTTGCCTTTTAGATTGTGTGCTTAATTTATAGGCTGATAATTGAGCAAACAATTATGGCAAGGTGATTTGTGGATAAAATAGACAAAAACGTTTGTATTAAACTTAGCACTCCTTTGATTTTAGGGATAGTCGTTTTTATTTTACAGCGATTTTGGGGAATGGTAGCCCCAGAAGGCTGCAGTGCTAATGCTTGGCTTTACTTGTCGATATTTTAGTGCTTTTTTGGCATTCATTTTAGAGTCTAGCACACTGGCATTTATAGGTGTTATTGCTGTAAGATTTGGGTTTAGATGATGTGGTTATTAAAAGTGCTGATGCGATAAATTGGGTTTTGAGCGGGTTTTTTTAATGTGGCTGTATGGCTTATATTTACAGCTTTTACGATAGGGCTTGGCTTTGTAAAAACAGGCTTGGGCAAATGTATATCTTTATATCGTGTCAAAACTTGGCAAATCAACTCTAGAATTAGGCTATAGCAATAAGGCAGCTTGGAGGACATTTTAGTTTGGCATACTTGTAGTTATAGCAGCAGGGCTTAAAAATGTTGGTTTCTTAGATTGGTTTGCGCATTTGCTTGATGGTAAGTCTGATTAATGTATCACCTGCTATTGCAATGCCTATTTTGTAGCGTTTATTCAAGCTATTCTTGATATTAATGTCGCACAAACATTGCTTACTTTGATTTACCTATAGGCTTTATGGACATTATTACGCCTTATGACACAGGTTGCTCACCATTGTGGTTTGGTAGTCATTATATTAAAGGTCATCAGTTTTTTATTAGGTGCTATCTTTGCTACGATGTATATTTTATTTATGTTGTGGTGGGCATTTCTTGGGTGCATTTATTACTCCATATCTCACTTTTTCTTAGAAAAAGTGAGTAATAACCTTATTTGTATGTACTCCTTGAATGCAATGGAGGTGGCTATGGCTGGTAAATATACATATAAATTGCTGTAATTTCTTCATCTGTGAGGTAATAGCTAGGCATTACGCCTTTTTGTTTATGTAAGGCTTTACTAAAAGTGCTATAATCGATATTATTAATACGAGGGGCTATAAGAGACTTTTCTACACCTTTATGTTTGTAGCGTGCGATAACGCTGCCTTCGCCTTTGTTCCCGTGACATTTATTGCACGCAATGCCACGAGGATTCTCATAAAGGTTTTTGCCATATTCATTGCGGATTGTATGTTCATCTTGGGCGGCAAATAATGTGCTTGTTAGTATGGAGAGTATAAGTTTTTTCTTCATAAATCCTCTTTTGTTTTAATATCTTATATTATAATAGCAAAACGATAATCACAAAGGGCTTTAAAATGACATTGCTAGATGGTAAATCTTTGAGTGTAGAGATTGAAAATAGCTTGACTAAAGACATTAGCGCTCTTGCACATCAGGGGGTAACGCCGGGATTGGCGGTGATTTTAGTGGGAAATAATCCTGCAAGTTGTGCTTATGTGCAAATGAAAGCCAAAGCGTGCAAACGCGTAGGAATCTACTCTGTAACACACGAAATGCCCTCTACTATTACAGAAAATGAGCTTTTATCGACAATTAAAATGCTTAATAATAATCCTAATATTGATGGCATACTCGTGCAGCTGCCGCTTCCTGCGCATATTGAAACGGCAAAAGTGCTTGAAGCCATCGATCCACAAAAAGATGTTGATGGCTTTCACCCTTTCAATATAGGACGATTAGTGGCGAATCTAGATACTTTTGCCCCTGCTACTCCGCTTGGGGTAATGAATCTACTCAAGGCTTATAATATTGAGCTAAAGGGCAAAGATGTAGCGATTGTAGGTATGAGTAATATTGTAGGCAAACCACTTAGTGCCTTAATGCTTAATGCGGGGGCAAGTGTGAGCTGTTGTCATATTTTAACAAAAGATGTGAGCGCATATACAAAAAATGCGGATATTGTGTGTGTAGGAGTGGGAAAAGTAGGCTTAATCACGGCAGATATGATAAAAGAAGGCGTAGTAGTGGTGGATATTGGTATCAATCGTTTAGAATCTGGCGCACTTGTGGGCGATGTGGATTTTGAAGCGGTGTCTTTAAAGGCAGGATTCATTACGCCTGTGCCCGGTGGAGTAGGTCCTATGACGATTGCTACATTATTGCAAAACACTTACAAGGCAGCACTTTATAGATTAGAACAAAGGAAATAGATAATGAAAAAGTTTCTTAGCGGATTGTGGGCATTTACTTCTAGTTGGACTGGCACGATTATTATTGTGCTTGTTTTGATATTTTTTATTATGCAGGCATTTGTGATTCCCACACGTTCTATGGTGGGGACACTTTTAGAGGGGGATTTTTTATTTGTTAAGAAGTTTAGCTATGGGATTCCCACACCTCGCATTCCTTGGCTTGAGGTTAATGTATTACCTGATTTTAGGGGAAATGGGCATTTGCTTGAGGGGGAGCGTCCTCAAAGAGGTGATGTAGTGGTCTTTATCCCTCCCCATATAGAAAAGACATATTATGTCAAACGCACTTTTGCAGTGGGCGGCGATGAGGTGATTTTTGATAAAGATGGGTTGTATTTACACCCATTTGAGGGTGATGAGTATGTGAGGGAGCATTATTCAAGCCATATTATCGTAGAGAGATTGGGCAAACTCTTTGTGAAAGATCCTTATATGGCAGCACACCCGGGCATTGCTTACAAAAGTGTATTTTATAAGTATCCCAAAAGTAGAGAGCGCTACTTAGTTGATGAAGAGGGGAGGCTGTATCAGCGTGTGTGTGTTGAAGGTGGTGAGGGCTTTAATATCGGCGATGGAGAAGAGAATTGCGAATTATGGAGTAGAACATATAGTAATGAGCCTTTAGAATCTTTTATTGAGGATACAAATATTGCCTATACGAGTATGAAAAATGGGGAGACTATAAGCAGTATGCTCAAGCTTGATGGCGATATATTCTATAAAAAAATTGCAGATGATGAGTTTTTTATGATAGGGGATAATCGCAACAATAGCTTTGATTCACGTTTTTGGGGCAGTGTGCCATATAAAAATATCATAGGGCAACCGTGGTTTATATATTTTAGTATCAATAAGGCAAATAGCCAAGAGATTGGAGCAGATGAGGATAAGAGTAAGCGCTATACGATTCGCTGGGATAGAATTTTTAAAACCACAGGGGGACTTGAAGAAAGAATGAAAGAGTCAAAGCCAAAGCATTAAAAGGTAAAATATGAATCACGCTCAAAGAACTACTTATTTTATAGGCACTGACCACGCAGGATTCACACTTAAAGCATTTGTGATTGCATTTTTAGAAGCTAAGGGCTTTAGAGTGGTTGATTTAGCCCCGCAAACAAATGAGAGGGTGGATTACCCTGATTATGCTAAAAAAGTGTGTGAAGCGATGAAAACAGAGGCAGATTCTAAAGGAATCTTAATCTGTGGTAGCGGAATTGGAATGAGCATTGCTGCTAATCGTTTTAAACATATTCGCGCAGCACTTTGCACTGATGCGTATATGGCAAAAATGGCGCGCACTCATAATGATGCTAATGTGCTATGTATGGGTGAGCGTATCAGTGGAGTAGGCGAGGTGGAATCTATACTTCAAGCCTTTATTGAATATGAGTTTGAGGGTGGGCGACATCTTGGGCGTGTGCAAAAACTAGGGGATTTAAGCTAGATTCTATAAAAGGCTGAAGGAGAGGACAATGGGATTTATTGCACAGTGGTTTTTTCTCACAGGATTTATTTTATTTGTGCTATATATGCTTGTGCGGACTTTTTTTTATCACTCTGTGGCACAAAAAGAGGAACGCAATTCCGCTTCGATGAAGCTTACCCTTAATGAGGCAGAAATCTTAATTCGTAAGCATCAATTGCAGCTACAAAGGGCATTAGGGAATATCGATATTCTCACCCAAGAAATGAATGCGCTCAAAAATGAAGTAAAAGTGTTAAAATCACGTAACTCCCAATATAGAATTGAGACGGATAAATACAAAGCACGTATTAAAGATTTAGAGCAGAAAATTGAGGCATTACTCTAGTGCTACATAAGGAGATAGAATGAATAAGCAGAAGATTACAGATTCTATACGCGCGATCTATGACTATCCTAAGCCGGGCATTGTCTTTCGTGATATAACTACGCTTATAGGTGATGCGGAAATCTTTACTGAAGTGATTGATATTTTTAAAAAACGTTATGAGAGTGAAAGAATTGACTTTATCGCCGGGATTGAGGCGAGAGGCTTTATCTTTGGTGCGGCTCTTAGCTTTGCTATGGGGGTCGGGTTTGTCCCTATACGTAAGAAAGGCAAACTTCCACACACAACGGTAAGTGAGAAGTACAGCCTTGAATATGGCTTTGATGAAGTAGAAATGCACATTGATGCCTTCAGGGATAAAAAGGGTGCAAGAGTGGTGCTTGTAGATGATTTGATCGCCACAGGTGGCACGGCAGAAGCAAGTGTGAAACTTATAGAATCTATGGGAGCGCAATGTGTGGAAGCGGCTTTTGTAATAAACCTTAAGGGTTTAGAGGGGGAGAAAAGGCTTACACCCTATACAAAAGTTTTTAGCATTGTTGAATATGAGGGCAAATGATGGGCTTAACACAACGTATTGTATCATACATCAAGCATAATCCTAAACGTGTTTTTATGTGGGGGTTAGTGCTTGTATTGTGCATAGGCTTTTTTATACTGTATCAGCGATCAAATTTTTCACTTGAGGGGTTTATCACGCATTTGTGGGAGCAGTATGTAGAGGACTGGGGCTATGTAATTTTGTTTTTTTGGGGTATTTTGGAGGGTGAGCTTGGGCTTATTTTTGCCGGACTTGCTGCACACGATGGTAAGATGAATCTATTGTTAGCCATTTTTATTGCCGGAATTGGTGGATTTGTAGGGGATCAAATTTATTTTTACATTGGGCGTTTAAATCGCAAGACTATACAAGAGGAATTTATATCACAAAAGCGTAAGTTTGCCCTTGCACATTTGCTTTTAAGGAAGTATGGTTGGACTATTATTTTTATCCAACGCTATATGTATGGTATGCGGACTATTATTCCTATGAGTATTGGCACAACGCGATATAGCGCATTAAAATTTGCTATGATTAATCTCTTTTCTGCGTGGGTGTGGGCGGCCATTACTATTGTGCTTACTTATATTTTTGGTGAACAGATTTTTATTGTGCTTGATTGGTTTAAGGAACGCCCTTATTTGTTTGTTCCTCTCGCAATCTGCATTGTCGGAGGGGTATGGTGGTATTTTCAATCGCAGACAAAAAAGGTAGATAAAAAAATTGCAAAGATTCAGCAAGGACTTGAAGCAAAGGACAAAATAGCAGAGTAATATCGTTTTTTAAGGAGTGGTTAATGAAAATAAATATTGTAAAAATACAAGCTAAAGGAACAAGGCTAAGCGCACAAGCCGTGCTTATGTCTAAAAGTGCTTTTGCAAAATCTTCCTACGCAAAGGTAAGTAAGGTATATGGCTTTGAGGGAGAGGGTAAGTTTTTTATCCAAGAATCTCACACGCTTTTAATATGTTTAGAATCTTTTGATGTCGATTGTATTAGAGAGGCAGGGGCAGCTATTGTGCGTTATTTTAAGGCATTGCCCTATGAGCGCGTAAATGTGAGTTTGCAAGGAAAAATAGATAGTGCTAAGGCGTATGCGCTGTTTATGGGGGCATTATGTGGAGAATATGAATGTGTGAGCTATAAGAGTAAAAAGCACCCTTCTATGCTTAAAGAGTTTAATCTTCTTGATATAAAGAGTGAGGTTAAAGATATGCAGATTCTACAAAAGGTGCAGATTGTCGCACAGAGTGTTAATGATGTGCGTGAGTTGGTTAATACTATTCCTCAAGTTGCCACGCCTACATATCTTGCAAAATACGCCAAGCAAATGGCTAAAGACATAGAGCAGATTGAATGCAAGATTCTAGATGAGAAAGATTTACAAAAGGAGAAAATGGGTGCATTTTTAGCAGTGAATGCTGCTTCGTGCAATCCTCCGCATCTGATACACCTAAGTTATAAGCCTAAAAATGCAAAAAGTCGTATCGTGCTTGTAGGCAAGGGTTTGACTTATGATTGCGGAGGTTTGTCGCTTAAACCGGCGGATTATATGGTAACGATGAAAGCAGATAAGAGCGGAGGCTGTGCTGTGATGGGAATTATTCAAGCTATAGCGCAGATTCAAGCACCCATTGAAGTGCATAGTATTGTGGGCGCGGCAGAAAATATGATAGGTGGCAATGCCTATAAACCCGATGATGTGCTTTATAGCAGGGAGGGTAAGACTATCGAAGTGAGGAATACAGATGCGGAGGGGCGATTGGTATTAGCCGATTGCTTAAGCTACGCACAGGATTTGAAACCTGATGTTTTGGTGGATTTTGCAACACTTACAGGGGCGTGCGTAGTCGCATTGGGAGAATATACAAGTGGCATTATGGGACATAATGACAAGCTAAAGGCGCAGTTTGCAAAAGATGCTGCACAAAGTGGTGAGCTAATGGCTGAATTGCCCTTTAACCGCCATATTAAGAAACTTATAGAATCTAAGATTGCTGATGTGTGCAATGTCTCTACTTCACGCTATGGTGGGGCGATTAGCGCGGGATTATTTTTAAGTGAGTTTATCCGTGAGGAATATAAGCAAAAATGGCTGCATATCGACATCGCTGGTCCTGCGTATGTGGAAAAAGAATGGGATATTAACCCAAGTGGCGCGAGTGGCGCGGGTGTGAGAGCGGGAGTAGAGTTTATCCTCTCACTTGCAAAGGCGTGATATGGGGCTGTCTATCGGTATTGTGGGATTGCCAAATGTAGGAAAATCCACGACTTTTAATGCCCTCACAAAGGCACAAAATGCAGAAGCGGCTAATTATCCATTCTGCACGATTGAGCCAAACAAGGCGGTTGTGAGTGTGCCAGATGTTCGCTTGAATGAACTTGCCAAGATTGTTAATCCCCAAAGATTGCAGTATTCTGTGATTGAGTTTGTCGATATTGCGGGGCTTGTGCGGGGTGCAAGTAGGGGTGAGGGGCTAGGCAATCAGTTTTTAGCCAATATTAAAGAATGCGATATGATTTTGCATATTGTGCGTTGCTTTGAGGATGCTAATATCACGCATATAGAGGGGAGGATAGACCCTATTGATGATATTGAGATTATCGAGCTAGAACTGCTTTTTGCTGATATAACCACGCTTAATAAACGCATTGAAAAGCTTCAAAAGGAGAGCAAGGCACAAAAGGGTGAAAACGCACAGCTTACCCTTGCCCTAGAGCTTTTAGCACATTTAGAATCCAATATGCCTGTAAGGAGCTTTGCTAAACGCCAGAGTGAGGCATTTATCACGCTCAATAGAGAGCTAAGATTCTTGACTAATAAAGAAGTGATTTATGGTGTAAATGTTGATGAAGCAAATTTAGAAGCAGACAATACTTTTGTGCAGCAAGTGCGTGAATACGCTACAAAGCAAGGTGGTATAGTCATTAAGCTATGTGCAAAAATTGAAGAAGAAATGGTAGGTATGGAGGATAGCGAGAGGAGAGCATTTCTGCAATCTTTGGGGGCGGAAGAGAGTGGATTGGAGCAGATTATTAGAGAGGGCTTTAGTAGGCTAGGGCTGATTAGCTACTTTACTGCAGGCGTCAAAGAAGTGCGTGCTTGGACGATAAAAAGGGGCGATAGTGCGCCAAAGGCAGCAGGTATGATACATAAAGACTTTGAGAAAGGCTTTATCCGTGCGGAGTGTATTAGCTATGATGATTTTATCAAATATGGCGGCGAGGTAAAGGCAAAGGAAGCGGGAGCTATGCGTATTGAAGGGAAAGAGTATATCGTGCAAGATGGTGATGTAATGCACTTTAGATTCAATGTATAGATTGCAAGAGGAGTTTATTAAATAACTTTCAAAAAGAAAACTTGTATGAAGCATGCCTATATCTCAATAGAGCCAATATAGTATCTCGTGGTAGGAGCAACGCTCAGCTAAAACCTAAAGATTCTAAAAATGCTCTATCATTTTTTAATTTTAAATATTTTCAAACCTATCTCTCCTCCTCTCTCATATTTCTTTAGATTCACACACTTATAAAAAGCATATAGAGATATTTCAATCTTAGCTATTATGAATATATACTTTATGGTATGTGTCTTTACACCTTTTGCTGTATAGAGTAGTGATATTTCTCAATTTGATATAACCAAATACCTTAATTACACTTTGTGCTTTATTTGGTTTTTTCTTATGTTCCAGTCTTATTATTGTCTATCTTACAAGTTTCTTTTATAAAACAAGACTCTTAAAACTAGGAATCGTTGCTCTAAACGTGATTGCTAGTCCTTTAAGTAAATATGTGGATTTGGCAGTGGAATAATCGTATGCGGAGTGCTTGGAATGCGCTTTTATAGGTAAAAGTGTATAGCTTGTAGCATTACAAGCTATTTTGATAGACTTATTTGCTGTATGGTGCATAAGTTATCTATTTTAACAATATAGAATCCTTGAGGACAGAGCATTTAGATATACCAGATTCATAAAATTATAAGGATATATTCTATCTTTGCATAACGATTTGGGGCATTAAGTTAAGGATAAGGAGAACATTATTGTTTTGTTTTTGATGGTTTTAGTGGCTCACATTTGAGAATCATTGTTGAGCAATTCCCCCATTTAAAAGAATCTTGTGAGGGATTATATATTACCCAAACACTATTTTGCTTGATGAGCACATTACGAAGACAGCACATACAATTTTAACTGATGAAAGGCTCTTTGCCTTTCATAGTAGAGATATAGGTGGTTTGCAAGTATATTCACAAAATGCAGCTAAAGCATTCAAAGCGACTTATAATGTCTTTCATCAGCGGAGTTAAGATGTACTTTCATTTGATATGTCTCATATTGATAGTGCAGATTCACAAGAGGGTATTGCTATCTATGAGAACAGGGAGAGTTATTTTCCTTTGTTTGAATGTTAAAGAAATACTCAAAGAAGTAAGGGTAAATAACCGCCCCCCCCCCCATAGGCGAAATGTTATCCATTGGACTATTTTACTTCATTAAGAATGAGTTATGTATTTTGTTAAGGGGGCAAGCACTACCTTACAAAGTGTGTATGCACTGATGTATATTGAGTAAAGCACTCACATTCTCTGCAACGTTCATAATGAAGAGAATGTTTTAAGATAAACCTTTACAATACCAAAAGCGCTTTTAGAATCTAAACAAATGATTGGTAGGTCCGTTGCCTTTGCCAAGTTTTAAGGAATATAAAATCGCATAAAAAACATAGTCCTTTGCTTTCTTTATGGCTTGCAGGGTATCGAGTCCAAGTGCGAGATTTGCCGCGATAGCGGAGCTTAGAGTGCAGCCTGTGCCATGTGTGTTGCTAGTGGCAATCTTAGGAGATTCTAAAATATGAAATGCCCCATTATAAAACACATCATCAGCGTTATTTGTGCTATGCCCACCTTTAAGTAGCACCGCCTTTGCACCCATATCATAGAGCCTTTGCGCTGCCCTTTTCATATCATTGATATGAGCAATCTCAAAGCCGCAAAGCTCCTGTGCTTCTGGGATATTGGGCGTTAGCACATTGCTATATTGCAAAATCTGCTCTTTAAAAGCCACGCGACAATCCTTAGGCATTAGCGGAAAGCCATTTTTTGCAAACATCACAGGGTCAATCACTACATTTTGAGGCTTGTAGAATCTAAGATTTTCAGCCACGCATTCTATAATCGCATTTGAGCCGAGCATTCCTATCTTTGTCGCCTGTGGAGGAATGTCCTCAAATACGGCTTGTATCTGCTCACTGATACATTGAGGCGGCACATCATAGCTAGAAATCACACGTGCGGTATTCTCTGCTACCACGCTTAAGATTACACTCATACCAAAGCATTTATGCGCAGCAAAGGTCTTTAAATCCGCCTGAATGCCCGCTCCACCGCTGCAATCACTCCCTGCAATACTAAGCACAGGAATAGCACTTTGAGTTTGTGGCTGCATAAGTTCTTGATTGTTTGTATCATTATGAGACATATTTATCCTTTGCAATAATAAAATAAAAGCCTATTATAGTGGATTCCAAGTAATCTATTACCTAGGGCACATCGAAACTAATAAGTAGCATTTTGCTTTCTTCTAATGCGCCAGTAGGCAATGTAGCCTATCACGCACACGATGACAAAGCCTAATGTATAGATTCCGGCTTGTTTGACGATATTTCTAATTTCTATTTCTGCCTCGGTTGGGGATTTTGACGTAAAGGCGTGAATTATAGAATCTATACTCATATTTGAGCCAAACCACACACCCGCATAGTAGCCAATAATAGTGAGGATAACTACCCAAATCCCCGCTCCAAGCGATGTATAAAAGCAAAATTTCGCAAGATTCATTCGTGCGAGTCCAGCAGGGAGGGAGATGTATTGCCTCACCACAGTGATAAGCCGCCCAACAAATGTGCTAATAGGTCCGTGCTTAAGAAAGAAAGCCTCCATTTTCTGCATAGTTTGCTCGGTAAAAAAGACATATTTGCCATACGTGATAAGAAATTCTCTGCCAAATTTTAATGCAAGATAGTAGTTAAACAACGCTCCTGCTAAAGAGCCACCAATACCACAAAGCACGGCAATAATGGCATTCATCTCGCCTTTATATACTAAATATCCCGCAGGTATCATTACTACTTCGGAGGGGAAGGGGAAGAAGCTAGATTCTAAAAACATCATTATAAAAATCCCTACATAGCCTAAAGCACCCACCATTTCGACAATGGCGTTAATAATATCTCCTAGCACACCCATAAATATTTACTCCTTAACATAAAATGCTATCCCTGTTATTGTTTTAGTTTGATATAATGCCATATTTTTACAGATTCTGCATTTAATCTAGCATTTAAGAGGCATTTATGAAAGAACTATTTGAGGGAGCTATTAAGTTTCGCGAGGAGGATTATAATGAGCATAAGGACTTATATGAAAGTTTAAAAAAGTGGCAAGAGCCTCATACATTATTTATCACTTGCACGGATTCTCGTGTCGTGCCAAATCTTATTACCAATGCTTTGCCCGGCGATTTGTTTGTTATACGTAATATGGGAAATATCGTCCCACCTTATCTAGGGCGTGATAAGGGCATACGTGGCGGGTATCTAGCGACAACTTCAGCGATTGAATATGCTTTAAGCATTTTGGGTATTAAAAATGTTATCATTTGTGGACATAGCGATTGCGGGGCTTGTTCGGCGATTTATGAAGATGCTCAAAAGTTAGAAAATGCGCCGTATGTGAAAAAATGGATAGAGCTTTTAGAGCCAGTGAGGCAAAAGGTAGATGAGCTAAAGCCTAATTCTAAAGCAAAGCGCACATGGCTTATGGAGCAGATGAATATCGAGCATCAGTTGGAAAATTTAATGAGCTATCCTTTTGTGGAGGAGCGATTTGATAGGGGTGAGCTTAATATTTATGGTTGGTATTATATTATCGAAACAGGCGAGATTTTTAACTATAATATGATTCAGCGTGAGTTTAAGCCTATTAATAAAGTAAAATAAGGAGGAAGCAATGATTTTGATGAGTGGACCTTGTGTGATTGAGAGTTATGAGGCTCTAAGTGCGGTGGCAGAGGGGTTAAAACCGTTAAATGAGAATCCACATATTGATTTTTATTTTAAGGCGAGTTTTGATAAGGCAAACCGCACGAGTTTAGAGAGTTATCGCGGACCGGGCTTAGAGGCAGGGCTTGAAATGCTAGGGCAAATCAAAAAGCAATTTGGCTATAAGATTATTACTGATATTCACGAGAGCTACCAAGCTCCAAGTATCGCAAAAGTGGCAGATGTGATACAGATTCCCGCGTTTTTGTGTCGGCAGACAGATTTGATTGTCGCTGTGGCGAAGACGGATCGCATTGTTAATATCAAAAAAGGGCAGTTTATGAATCCTGCGGATATGCAGCATAGTGTGCTAAAAGCGATAAAGACACGTGGCGGCACACAGGCGAATTATGAGCAGTCGCAAAAATATAATGTATGGCTTACAGAGCGGGGCAGCAGCTTTGGCTATGGGAATCTTGTCGTAGATATGCGCTCACTTGTGATAATGCGACACTTTGCGCCTGTGATATTTGATGCAACTCATAGTGTGCAAATGCCCGGTGCAGCAGGAGGCAAGAGCGGAGGTGATAGCTCATTTGTACCGTATTTGGCTAGAGCGGCAGCGGCTGTGGGGGTAGATGGATTCTTTATGGAGACGCATTTAAATCCTAAAGAAGCCCTAAGCGATGGTCCCAATATGGTGCAAACAGACGCGCTTATCCCACTTGTAGCACAGCTTGAGGCATTAGGGAATTTTGTAAAATAACATTAAGGAGGATTCTATGAATATTATCGAGGGTAAATTACAGCTAATGGGCGATGAGCGAATCGCCATTATCAGCGCACGTTTCAATCATCTCATTACTGATAGATTGGTAGAGGGGGCTAAGGACTGCTTCTTGCGGCATGGCGGACGTGATGAAATGCTTGATTTAGTGCTTGTGCCCGGAGCGTATGAAGTGCCTTTTGCATTACAAAAGATTCTCTCTCAAGGCGAATACGATGGCGTATGCTGCTTAGGTGCGGTCATACGAGGTGCTACACCGCATTTTGATTATGTTTCAGCGGAGGCGACTAAGGGTATAGCTAATGTTACGCTCAAATATGGCGCACCTGTAACTTTTGGTATTTTGACAACTGATAGTATCGAGCAAGCTATTGAAAGAGCGGGGACAAAGGTAGGAAACAAGGGCTTTGAATCAATGGCAGGGCTTATTGAGCTGATTAATCTCTATAGGAATCTTGGGGCATAGATGGCTACACGCACACAGGCTAGAGAAGCAGTAGTGGGAATGCTGTATGCCTATGATATGGGAAATAGCGATATTTTGCTCACCGCTCGTAGTATTTTAGATGAAAAAAAGATTAAAAATAAGCAGCAGGACTTTGCATTCTCGCTTTTGCAAGGCGTGATAGAGCATATCGTGCAGATTGATAAAAGTATTATTCCGCATTTGAAAGAATGGGATTTTGCGCGGCTAGGCGGTATGGAGCGCGCTATGCTACGGCTTGGGACATATGAGATACTCTATACTGATACGGATACGCCTGTGGTGATTAATGAAGCAGTAGAGCTAGGTAAACTCTATGGTGGCGAGGATAGCGCCCCGAGATTTATCAATGGTGTGCTTGATGCACTAAGCAAAACACACAAAAAAGATATAGATTTTAATCCCTCACAGACATCATAAAGGAGAGATATGACACTCTGCATTGCCCTTGATAACCCTACTTTGAAAGAAAATATCGCGCTAGTAGATTCACTCTCTGCTCTTTTACCTACACAAAAGGAGCACATTTGGCTAAAGATTGGGCTAAGGAGCTTTATCCGTGATGGCATTAGCGGCATAGAGGCGTTAAAGAAATATGGCAATTATAAAATCTTCCTTGATTTGAAGCTTTATGATATTCCTAACACAATGCTTGATGCGATTATGGAGATGTCTCAAATAGGTGTTGATATGCTCACAATCCACACAAGCTGCGGATTTGAAGCGATGAAAATGATTGCTCAATTAAAAGAGAGCAAGGAGGGATTGCCCCTTATTATTGGTGTGAGTGCGCTTACAAGCTTTGATAATGATGATTTTATGGAGATATACAATGTCCCGCTTTTCTCACATACGCTTAAACTCTCTTCTTTGGCTTATCGTGCAGGGATTGATGGAGTGGTGTGTTCCGTGCAGGAGGGCAGGGCGATTAAGCAAATAACGCAAAATACTTTTCTCACCATCACACCGGGAATTCGCCCGTTTGGCGAGGAAGCAAATGATCAAAGACGTGTGGCGACACTGCAAGACGCTAAGGCGGCAATGAGTGATTTTGTAGTCATTGGTCGTCCTATCTACAAGGCGGAAAACCCCCTTAGCATAGTAGAGAGAATCTTGCAAAGCAAGGCTATGCAATGAATGCAGAAAAAACCCAATCTCAAGGCTTTGATATTATCATCGGCAATCCGCCTTATATCGATTATCGTAAGATTGATGGGAAAACAAAAACATCTTTAAGTGAAACTTCATCGGTTTATAAAAAAAGCAAAGAGGGAAGTATATATGTATATTTCCTTGAGAGATTTCTCTTAATGCTCGCAGATAAGGGAAATGTTAGCTTTATTAATCCTATTGCATATATTTGCCAAGATTCAGGAAAGGGTATAAGAACATTTATTGACAATAACCTTACCCTTAAGCAGATGCTTGATGTTTCAAATATAAAAGTCTTTGAAAACGCTGCTACTTATACCTGTGTCAATATTTTTTCTCATAAAAATAAGCGCACAATCACAAAATATGGGCAAACAAACGATAAGGACATTTCACATATACAATGGAAGCCTATTCAAAATGAGAAAATTGAGAATCTATCAGTATTTTTAGATTCCATAAGTGCCAAGATATTTAATGCAAATTATCCAAAACTTAGTGATTTTTGTCGTATCTTTTGCGGTTTATCTAAAGCAGGTTTTAGGGCTGATGTCTCTTGTATTCCTAGTGAAATAAATAGAAAATTTTTAGAATCCTCCAATATTTTTAAATATAGCTTTAAAAATGCTAAATTCATTGATAAAATCAAAGATTATTACACGCAAGAAAAAATTAATATTTTTGAAAAACAAGAATTGATATTTATGGCAAGAATGACAGATTCTATACGATGTTGTATTGCTCCTAATGGATATTTTGGCGGAAAAGTCAATGTTTTGTATCAATTTAATATAGACAGAAAATATATTCTAGGCATACTTAATAGTCGATTAATGAGCTATTTTTATGCAAAAAAATATTTTGCTTCACATATGCAAGGGGGTGCATTTGGCTTTGATACTTTAAGTGTGGGAAGTTTGCCTATTCCCCAAATCACGGATTCTAATCGCCATATTGCTGATAAAATCATCGCTTTAGTAGAGGCAATTTTAGCTATTAATGCCCCCTCCCCAACCCCTCCCGCCAAGGGAGGGGCTAGTATCTGTTCCTCCTCTGTGGCAGGGGATTTCTCTCCTAATTCCCTCTCCATTAAGAAGGGCAACTCTGCTTTAATTCCCCCTCCCTCTGCGGAGGGGGTTAGGGGGAGGAGAGAATCCCATACAAGCCAATCTCTTATTCTGCAAAGGCAAATTGATAGCTTAGTCTATCAGCTTTACAACCTAAATTCTAAAGAAATCGCAATCATTGAATCTGCTCAAAAAGCAGGGGGTAATATATGAAAGTCATACACCACATAGCGGATTTACAAAGCCATCGCAAGGATTTGCCATATATGCAAAGCATAGGGCTTGTGCCGACTATGGGTGCGTTGCATCAAGGGCATTTGAGCCTTATAGAATCTTCGCTTAAAGGCAATGATTGCACGATTGTCTCTATTTTTGTCAATCCTACGCAATTTGGGGTAAATGAGGATTTTAGTGCATATCCACGCACATTGGAGCAGGATATTGCATTATGTGAGAGGGCGGGAGTTGATGTAGTATTTGCTCCAAGTGCGCAAGAGATGTATGGTAGTGATGAAATAAGCTTCAATCCGCCTGTGAAAATGGGCTATGTTTTAGAGGGGTTTGACCGCCCTACGCATTTTGCAGGTGTGATACAAATCGTGCTAAAGCTTTTTTGCCTTGTTATGCCCCATAGGGCATATTTTGGATGCAAAGACGCCCAGCAGGTGCTGATTATTCAAAAGATGACAAAAGATTTGTTTTTGCCTATTGAGATTGTGCCTTGCCCGATACAAAGGGATAGCGATGGCTTGGCTCTTAGCTCACGCAATGTCTATTTGAGCACAAAGGAGAGGGAAGCTGCGCTTTGTATCCCTCGCACGATTATGCACCTTCAGGCAGAAATAGAAAGAGGGCAGATGTGTGTAGAATATTTACAACCGCTTGTAGCAGAGGGTTTGCAAGATGTCGATAAGGTGTTTTATGCGGGGTTTTTTAGCCATACTTTAGAGCCGCTCGCACATATTATTAAGGGCAATAGTATATTTCTAGTTGCTGCGAGAGTAGGGCAAACGCGCCTTTTGGATAATTTATGGATTTAAAGATAAAGGTAGGGTAATGTATAAAAAGATGTTTTTAGCTTTGGGAATGTGGAGCAGCCTGTGGGCTTATGATAGTATTGATGATGCGCTAGAGAATGGCATTTCAAGCGGCGATATTACCTTTTATGGTAACTATACAAGCGGCGTGAAAAGCACAACAAATCCTGCTTTGAAAAATGACTTAAGCGAAGCAGGATATGCGGTAGCAAGTGTGGGCTTAGCCTATCATTCTGCGTTTTGGAAGTATTTGCGTGTGGCGGTGAGCTTCCGCGCGGTAGGGACATTATATGAATATGATAAAGATTCTCAATGGAGTGGAAATGCACTCTTAAACAATCCCGGACGCTATGGCACAGGTGATGCTTCAAGGGATTTTTATATGAATGACCGCACTATGCTTGGGCAATCCTATATAGAATATTTTGATGGTGATACGAGCATTAGAATGGGGCGGGTGTTTGCGGATTTTGAATGGGCGGATAGGCTCATAGATGGTGTGAATATCCGCAATCGTTCCTTGCCTAATACGCTCATTGAGGCATTATGGGTAAAGAGCAATGGCTATGTGCAATATAACAAAATGACAGGATTCTATAATGTTAATCCACACAATGCACTAGGGCTGACACAGGCGAGTTTTAAGTATCATATTGGCGATAAGTTTAGTCTTAAATTCTATGGTATGGCAAATCCTGAAATATTCTATGCAGCAGGAATAAAGGCAAGTGCGAGATATGAAAGTTCACAATCTTATATCGGCTTGAGCGGACATTTTACCACAAGCTTTGAGCAAACCTATGGTAGGGCAAATGGCGAGTATGGCAATGGTTATAATACCGATGTGAAAATATATGTGGGCGTCAAGGAGATGGCTGAAGCAAGTGGAGGCTTTATCGCAAGTGGCGCGAATATCGGCTGGGGGTCGCTCAATACGCTTGGCAATAGTGTGAGTCCGTTTTTTATGTGGGGTGGCAGGGCATTACTAGAGGGTGTTGATGCGAATTTATGGTATGGGAAAGTGATGTTTGCTATTGATAGAGTGAGCTTTGCAGTAGTGTATGGCAGCACGAAATTCCGCGCAATAAGCCTTAATAACATACAAAATCCTTATGACAGGATAAATGAAGTCAATCTCTTGCTTGATTTTGGCTTTACAGAACATTTAAGCGCGATTTTAAATGTGCTTAATACGCACGGGGGTGCACAGAGGTATTATCCACATACCACAAATGTGAATCTTGGTATGAAGCTCGCATTTTAAGTAGTTGTGCTATTTAGCATAATGAGAGAAACTTAAGAATAAATATGAATTTTATTGACTTAAGATGCTAAAGTAAGTTAGAATATCACCTTTAGAATCTAGCAAATCTTATGACATTTAGGATACACGTCTTATGACATTTAGGATACACGATGAAAACAATTATGATTGTATGCGTAGGGCAGCCCAATGTGGGTAAAAGCTCTCTTATCAATAAAATCTGCGGAGCGCATTTAAAAGTAGGGAACTTTACTGGCGTAACCATTGAAAAACACGAGGCGCAGATAGAACACAAGGGCTATATGCTAAAAATCATCGATTTGCCCGGCACTTATTCACTGAATGATTATTCCTTTGAGGAGCGCGTAACACGGCAGTTTTTAGAAAATGAAAAATATGATGTAATCCTTAATGTAGCAGATTCTACGAATTTGGAGCGGTGCTTATTCCTTAGCACACAGCTTTTGGAGCTGCATACACCTATGTGCTTGGCACTTAATATGAGTGATGAGGCAAAAAAAGAGGGAATCCACATTGACACGCAGATTTTAGGTAGCATACTTGGCGTGGAATGCGTGAGCGTATCGGCATTTTATGGTGAGAATATGGATATGCTGCTTGATACACTCATCAAGGTAGCTACACAAGATTCAAAGTCAAATAAGCGCGTATATGCAGACTTTTTAGAAAATGAAATTTTAGCATTGGAAGATTTTCTTAGTCAAAAGCATTATGATGAGGTGGAGCAGCTAATAAAGCAGGGACGTAAGGATATACAAAATATGCGCGATGTGGCTATTAAGCTTTTAAAGCAGGATAATGCGCTAAGTAAGGCATTGCACGATAAGGGCTGTTGGGGTGAGATAAGTGCTTTTGCCCAAAAATGCATTAATAAGCTCTATACACAAAGTGGGGAAAAAAATGTGCGAGATATTTTTAATAATGATGTTCTTGGTTTCGCAAAGGGCGCAAGTATGGAATCTAGCCATCTAAGTGCGGAAAAGAGAGTGTCCCTCACGCAAAGGATAGATGACATTTTGCTTAATAAGTATCTAGGCATACCTATATTTTTGTTGTTGATGTGGGCTTTGTTTCAGCTTACATTTTATTTGGGAGAGTTTCCTAAGGAGTGGATTGAAGATAGTATGCAGATGTTTGGGGAATGGGTGGAGGAGCATCTACCCTATGAGTTTTTGGCTTCTTTGCTCTCTGGTGGGGTTATCGCGGGGGTTGGAGCGGTTTTAAGTTTTCTACCTCATATTTTGATACTCTTTTTTGGAATCGTGCTATTAGAAAGTACGGGATATATGGCACGTGTGGCGTTTTTGCTCGATGGATTCTTTCATAAGTTTGGTTTGCACGGGAAAAGCTTTATCCCGCTTGTAACAGGCTTTGGCTGCTCTGTCCCAGCATTTATGAGCGCAAGAATGTTAAAAAACCGCAATGATAGAATGCTCACACTCTTTATTATTAACTTTATGAGCTGTGGCGCGAGGCTACCTGTTTATACGCTTTTTATCGGAGCGTTTTTTGCTCCGCAGGTGGCGGGTAATGTTCTCTATGGTGTGTATATCTTTGGCGCATTGGTGGGGCTATGTATGGCAAAGATTCTTAAACTCACAGCGTTTAGTGGGGATGATGAGCCATTTGTGATGGAAATGCCTAAGTATCGCTTGCCAAGTGCGCGGCTTGTGGCTTTTGGTATATGGCATAAGGCGATGGGATATGTGAAAAAAGCCGGGACATATATTCTCCTTGCTTCTGTGATTATTTGGGTAGGGACACAATTCCCTAAGAATCCAGCTCTAGAAGCGCAAATGAGTCAATCTGTAGAAACACTAGAGGAGCGTATGGAGGAAGCAAATGATGAGGAAAGGGAGGCATTGCAAGAACAGATTGATGAGATAGAGCATAATTATCAGGCGGCATTAGTGGAGCAAAGCTATCTAGGGCGTATAGGACAGTTTATACAGCCTGTGTTTATACCTATGGATTTTGATTGGAAGCTTTCAGTGTCGCTTCTTAATGGGCTTTTGGCAAAGGAGATGATTATCTCAAGTATGGGAGTGTTGTATGCACTTGGCAATGATATAGATGAGAATAATGACATGCCTTTACGCGATATATTGCGGGAGTATATTTCTCTGCCCACAGCTATTGCTTTTATTTTGTTTATTATGTTTTATAATCCCTGTTTTGCCTCAAGCATTGTCTTTGGCAAGGAGGCAGGTGGAAAGCGATATATTGCATATTTGTTTCTTTTTACAAGTGTGGTGTCATATATCTTTGCCCTTGTAGGATATAACATTGCGCGGTGGATTGTAGAGTAGGGTATTGTTCAATCACTTTTGAATAACAAATAAAACAAAGCTTTTTTCATTTTGTAAGGGATAATTTTCCATCATTTAGGAGTTTATACTCAAGTTTTGGAATGCTAAAGGGCAGTGGAATGGCTGATGTATTGTATAAACGTATTTAAAAAACTAGCATATAATTTGTGGTTCTTAAGATTGTATATGAGTTAAAGGAGAGCAGATGCGTGTATTTCAAATGTCTAAAAAATGGCTTGTTGTAGTCTTTATGTGTGTGTTTAGCGTATGTATGGCGAGTGCTTTTGATAAAGAAATCACACATAAGGATTTTGCGATTACCTTCTCAAGTGCTAAAAACTTCACTGCGGGGCAAAATAATTTTGAAGTCGTAATCAAAAAAGATGGTAAGGTAATTAAGCCCACAGAGCTTAAGATAACTTTTGGTATGCCTGAAATGTCCGGTATGCCAAAGATGACCGAAGAGGCGCAAATGAGTGCAAGTGGTGATAAGTTTAGTGGAGTGGTGAGCTTCCCGCACGGGGGGACTTGGCAGATTAGAATCATATTTATCGTTGATGGCACTAAATATCAAGCAAAAAGCAGTATTGATTTTTAATTGTGATAAAAATGCGTTATGCTCCTTTGATTCTTGCTCTCGCGTTCTTTATGCTAAGTGCCTTAAATGCAGGAGAGAGTCTCACGGAGGAGTTTAGCGCGCTCTTGCAAAATGAGCTTAGTAAGAATGAAAAGATAAAGCAGCTCGAATATGAAATACAGGCTTTAGAACATCAATCTAGAGCAGAATCTAAATGGGATAACCCTAGCCTTAGCTTTGGAATGAGTAATGCCCAAGTGCCTACGCCGCTTAACCTTAGCGCAAATGATATGCAAAATATTTTTGTGAGTGTGGGGCAGAATCTTGATATTAATGCTAAAAGGAATCTGCAAGGCACAATCACTCGTAAACAATCCAATATCAAGCTCCTTGAGCTTAAATCTTTGAAAAATCAATACATACTTTCTATGCTTATAGAATCTATTAACGTTAAGAAAAATCAGCAGATTCTTGTCTTTACCCAAGATGCGATTAAGAATCTTGATGTGCTTATGGCGAGTTTGCACAAATCAAGTAACTTTAACCCCTTGCAGCTTAATAAGCTTAATCTCCTAAAAGCAAAGCTACAAATCAAGCAAAATGATATACAAAACCAACTACAAACATCGCATATTGTTATAAGCGAAGTGAGTTTTGAACATACAACCAATCTCACGCCACCTACGCCTGATGAAAAGGCTTTAAAATCTGTCCAAAGGGCAGATTTTATAAAAGATATTTTGCAAAATAATTATGAGATTCAAATCGCCCTTTTGCGCGATAGTATCGCAAAAGATTCTCTTAATCTTGCCAAAAAGTCCTATATTGGAGATTTAACTATAAGTGGTAGTTATATGTATCGTGTCTCAAAGCCTGATATGTTTGCCCTCTCACTCTCTATCCCACTGCCTATTTATGGCAAAGAAAGGCAGCTTGTCAAGCAGGGTAGCTATGAAAATATGCTTTCCCAAAGCGGCATTGCAGAGATGCAAAATACTATCAAGCACACAGCCTTTAATCTCCAAGCTAAACTCACAAATTTGCAGGAAAATCTTAAACTTATTGAGGATACTTTGTTGCCCTCAAATCAAAAAATAAGTAATCTCTACAAGCACCACTCCACAAGCCAAAGTAGTGCATTTTTAGAGTTTTATAATGCAATGAATGATGAGATTGATACACATATCTTGCGTTTAGAGATGCTCGCTCAAATGTATATTGCATATTGGAATCTTAGAAGCCTTAAAGGGGAGATATGAAGCTTACATTTATATGTGCCATTGTGTTGGCAAGTGTGTTTGCAATGGCGGCTCAAAAGCCTCAAGCGGTATTTAGCATACCTACCATTAGCCCGAAAAAGCAAAATATCGCACAAATCAAACAATATTATGCCACTATTAGCGCTGATGAAAGCCGCAATATAAGCCTTAGTGTGCGGGTAGATGGCTTCATACAAAAGCTTTTTGTGGATAAGATTTATACACAAGTAGCAAAAGGAGAGCCGCTTTTTTCACTGTATTCAGCAGAGCTAATTGATGCACAAAGCGAGTTTCTAGCTACAAGAAACAGGCTTTCAAATGAAAAATTAGCACTTTTAGGCGTGGATTCTAAAGAGATTGATAAGATAGCAAAAACGCATAAGATTCTTAATGAAGTAACATTTTATGCACCTATTGATGGCGTAGTCTTTACAAAAAATGTGAATGTGGGAAGTGGCGTCAAAAAGGGCGATGAGGTGTTTAGAATCATCAACCTTGATAAAGTGTGGGCGATAGCGAGTATTAATCAAGAGGATTTAGCATTTTTAAAAGCAAGTAGCACGAAGGCATATATAATGTTTGAAGGCAATAGTGAAAAAATCCCTGCAGAGCTTGAAATGGTGTATCCGCAGGTGAGTGAGGGCTTTTTAAAAGCGCGTTTTGTGATAGATAATGCTAAGGGTGATATTTTCCCTGATATGTTTGCCTATGTGTTTATAGAATCTCCTGCTACCCAGAGGCTGACATTACCAAGTAATGCCGTGCTTTACAAGGATAGGAAGTATTTTGTGTTTGTGGAGGATGATGGGGCATTTTTACCCCAAGAAGTGGAGGCTAAACGCATTATGGGCACGAAGTTTTATGAGATTTTAAGTGGGGTAGATGAAAGTCAAAAAGTCGCTCAAAATGCGCTGTTTATTTTGGATTCTGATGCGCAAAATAATGGAGATTATGAGTGATAAATCATATTATTGTATGGAGCGTGAGAAACAAGCTCATCGTACTTTTAGCGGTTTTTTTACTCACTTTGCTTTCACTCTATTTTTTACAAAAGCTAAGGCTTGATGCGCTGCCGGATTTAACGCCACCTCAAGTCATCGTGCAAGTAGATTTCCCTAATCAAAGTGCGAAAATTATCGAGGAACAAGTAACTTATCCGCTTACAAGCTCCCTTATGGCAATTGCTAACGTGGAGAGTGTGCGGGGGATTTCAGGTTATGAGAATGCACTCATTTATGTGATTTTTAAGGATAAGACGGATTTGTATTGGGCGCGAAGTCGCGTTTTAGAGCAATTAGCCCAAGTGAGCAATCTTCCACCGAATGCGAAAATTGCCTTGGGGAGCGATTCTACAAGTGTGGGTTGGGCGTATCAATATGCCCTTATTAGCAAGACAAAGGATTTAGCAGAGTTAAGGAGTTTGCAGGATTTTTATTACAAATATGCACTACTAGGTATTGATGGAGTGAGTGAGGTCGCTACTATCGGGGGCTTTAGGCAAAATTATGAAATCACATTAGATAATGCAAAGCTTGTGCGCTATGATGTGGATTTAGCGGAAGTAACTGCTGCGGTGGCCAGGGCGAATAATGAGAGTGGGGGAGGTGTGATATTTGAAGCGGGATTTGAGAAGATTATCCGCGCAAATGGCTATATCAAGGGCATTGAGGATTTAGAAAATATTGTCATTAGAGTGATAGATTCTACACCATTGCGCGTGAGTGATGTCGCTTCTGTGCGACTTGTCCCCGCACCTCGTAGGGGGTCTGCGGATTTAAATGGGCAGGGGGAAGTAGTCGGCGGGATTGTGATGGTAAAATATGGCGGTAATACCTATGACACCTTGCAGAGAATCAAAGAGAAAATTGCACATCTCAATCAAAGTCATAATGAAGTACAGATTCAAAGCGTGTATGATAGGAGTGAGCTTATCCAAAAGGCGATTTTTCATCTCTTGGGGACATTGCTTGAGGAGAGTGTTATTGTTTTGCTTGTGAGTGCGGTATTTTTGCTGCATTTTAGAAGTGCGCTTATTATCATTGTTACTTTGCCGCTATGTGTGCTGTATAGCTTTTTACTGATGGCGATTTTTGGGATAGAATCTAGTATTATGAGTTTAGGGGGTATTGCTATTGCTATTGGGGCGATGGTCGATGCGGCGATAGTGATGATAGAAAATGCACATAAGAATCTCGCCCATAAGCCTGTATATACTGAATATGAGAGAAGGGAGACAATCCTTAAAAGCGCACAGCAGGTAGGTGCATCTGTATTTTTTGCTTTGATTATTATTGTCGTGTCTTTTCTACCTATTTTTGCTTTAAGCGGACAGGAGGAGCGACTTTTTACGCCCTTAGCCTTTACTAAAACCTTTGCTATGCTTATTGGGGCGTTGCTCTCTATCACTATCGTGCCTATTTTAATGCTAATATGTATCAAGGGTAAGATTATCCCTGAAGATAAAAATGTGATCAATACCTTTTTTATCCGCATTTATGAGAAAGCACTCACTTTTGCATTAAAAATCAAATGGATATTTTTAGCTCTGTGTTTATTATTTTTAAGCCTTTTGTATGTGATATATAAACATCTCAATTGGGAATTTATGCCTCAAATCAATGAGGGTGTGGTGATGTATATGCCTGTGAGTCATGTATCGATGAATATACAAACAGGCTTAGCCTATCTCAAAAAGGTAGATTCTATACTTTATAGCTTTGATGAAGTGGAGCTTGTCTTTGGCAAGGTGGGGAGAGCAAATACAAGCACAGACCCAGCACCCCTGTCTATGCTAGAAGTGTATGTGCATTTAAAGCCACAATCACAATGGCAGGAGAAAATCTCTTATGCGCAGCTACGCGATAAGTTTGAGGATGCTTTGCAGATTGCGGGGCTTACGAACTCTTGGACTTATCCTATACGCGGACGCACAGATATGCTTTTAACCGGCATTCGCACACCTTTAGGGATTAAGCTTTATGGGAATGATAGAAAGATATTGCAAGATGTATCTTTACAGATAGAATCTCGCCTTAAAACCCTAGAACAAACACTCTCTGTCTTTGCAGAGAGGGCAAATAGCGGGTATTATGTGGATTTAAATATCAATGATGAGAAATTAGCTCGATATGGGCTATCAAAAGAAAAGATATTTAATGTCCTTAATTCCGCGCTAGGGGGTATTGAAATTACAAGGCAGATTAATGGCGTGGAGAATTATCCTATTTCTGTGCGTTTGCAAGATGTGCAGAGAAATGATATTGAATCTATCAAAGAAATTTTTGTCAAAACTAACTTTGGATTCCGTCCTTTAGGGAGTTTGGTAGATGTGGAGTATGTGAATGCACCTATGGAGCTAAAGAGTGAAAAGGGCTTGGGGGTGAATTTTATCTATATCACGCCTAAGTATAATGTAAGTGCAAAGATATACAAGGAGCTTGCTACGCAAGCTTTAAGCGATATTGAGTTGCCTAATGGGTACTATTATGAATTTAGCGGGGAGAGCGAGTATCTGCAAAAGGCGCTTGATACATTAAGCTACATCGTGCCTTTAAGTATATTTGCGATTTTTATTTTGATTTTTTTAGCCTTAAGACATTGGGGTTATACCTTGCTTTGCTTTTTGACATTGCCTTTTGCGATTTTAGGGGGATTTGTGATGATGGAGATACTAGGTTATAACCTTAGCATAGCCGGTATTGTGGGGTTATTGGCATTGCTTGGGATTGCGGCTGAAACAAGCATTGTGATGTTGCTCTATTTACAGCAAAGCTACAAAGATACGCAAAGCATTGCCCAATACATTACGATAGAAAGCTTGAAATCGTGCGTGATGAGAGGCGCGGCACAAAGAGTGCGCCCAAAACTAATGACGGCAATAAGCATTATCGCTTCTTTAATGCCTATTATGTATGCTCAAGGTGTGGGAAGCGAGATAATGAAAGCCATTGCAGCACCTATGCTAGGAGGAATGATAACAAGTGCACTTTTGACACTTTTTATTATACCGATATGCTTTTATTTGATGATATTGAAAAAGGAGGGATTCTCTTTGTCCTAGACAAAGAGAATGAAAGTTTTTAGTGCTTATGCTCACCAGCGTGCATAGGGCAGCCACTAGCTTCATCAAAGCCATAAGCTTTTTTGTCTGCATCGCTCATTTTTTCTACACGAGCTTTTACACCTTCTTTTAGGGCTTTTTTATAAGCGCGAAGCTCTTTAGCATTCCAACTATCAGTAGCTTTTTCAAAGGCTGCTTTTACTTTTTCCATATATTTAGGCTTATTCTTTTCGCTCATTTTAGCCACTCTTTTGCGCACTTCCAATGCTAAATCAACAGCATCTTCACCCTTTAGTGTGCCTTGAAGTTTCACCAAATCATCGTCTTTTTTCTTGCTAAGGTCGATACCATAGCCAAAAGAAAAAGCCAAAGCCGCTACCAACAAAATTTTAGTTACTTTCATAACTGCTCCTTTATGATGAAATTGAGATGATATTGTTAAGCATTTTGGCTTAATTTTATATAAAAAATAAGAGTAATTCTATAAATTAAAGAGTGATGTATGCTTTTTGAAAAATGGAAAAATAATTTGAAACACAAATCAATAGATTTTATCAAGAGGAGGGCTATATCTTCAATTGTTGAAAAATGATGTGTTGTTGGTGGGTATAAAATTATAATCCTTAAAGATAATTTTGATAAAACTAAAATTAAGTAGATTTTAATCTGCAGAGGGTAGAGATTCTATAGATTCCACCCCTGCGCCCTTTAGCAATTGCTGAATTTTTTCGCTTTTGTTTGCAATGCCCTGATTGCCCTCATACTTTTTCATCACATCTTCATACGTTTTAGAAAGTGTGCCAATATTCTGTCCTAGTTTCTCCAAAGTCCCCTCAAATCGTCTAATACTCTCAAAAAGCCTGTGAATCTCCTCAAAAATCTTATCAATATTTTTGTTGCGATATTCCATCTGCCATAGATTATTGATGATTTTCAAAACCGCCATAATTGTAGTAGGAGAGACAAGCACCACACCTTTTTGATACGCCTCATCATAGAGGTTTGCATTATGCTGCATGGCTTCTAAAAATGCCCCCTCAATAGGAATAAACATCAGCACAAAATCAAGCTTTTGTCCTTGAGTGTATTGCTGATAGCCTTTCAGGCTTAAGCCCTTAAAATGCGTCCTTATAGAATCTGCTAAATCTTTTTGGGCTAAGATTCTATCCTGCTCGCTTTGAGCATTGCATAGCCTTTCATACGCAATAAGCGAGGTTTTTGCATCGACTATCACGCACCGCTCCTCACCATTGCTTCTAGGAAGCTTGATAATAGCATCTGGACGGAGTTTATTATGCTCCTCATCGTGCATATTAGCTTGTAGTTCATATTCACGCCCCTCTTGCAATCCACTACTTTCAAACACCCTTTGCAAGATAATTTCCCCCCAATTTCCCTGCGTTTTATTCTCGCCCTTAAGGGCATTTGTGAGATTATGCGCATCAGTTGAAAGCTGCATATTGAGCTTGTGAAGCTGCTCTATTTGTGTGCTAAGGGTAGTATGCTGCTTAATAGTGCTCGTGTGGCTTTCATAAAGCTGTTTTGAGAATCTGCTGATTTCATCTTTTAGAGGTTGCAGGGAAAGGGTTTGATTTTCATTGAAAATTTGTGTATTTTTTTGCAAAATATCCGCCCCCAAAGCCTTAAAGGCATTTTTTAGCTCCTCTTTGTTTTTCTCCTCTCTTTTTTGCGCCTCCTCCTGTGTGAGCGTGTATTGCTCTTGTAAATGCTGCAAAAGCTGCTGTGCGTGTGTCTTTTCCTGTGCTATTCGCTCCTCAAAATGCCTTTGCATATCTTCTAATCGCTGCGTAGAACTAGATTCTATCATTTGCATATTGCTTTGTGCCTGTGTGAGCGAGGTAGAGAGGCTTTGAATCTGTGTTTTGTATTGCTCTATCTCATATTGATATGTGGATTTTAGGGCTTTTAATGTGCTTTTCTGCCATATCCACATACCCAAAGCCCCACATATTAGCCCTATACAACCGATAGAAATCATTTCAGCTATCATAATGAAACTCCCCGCTTTTCCCACCACTCTTAGAATCCAAGTGAATGTGATGAATCTCCATACGCTTATCAATGGCTTTCAGCATATCATAAATGGTAAGTAGCCCGATACCCACGCCTGTGAGCGCCTCCATCTCCACGCCGGTTTTACCCTCACACTTTACCAACACGCCAAGCTTAATGCTATGGGTCTTTTCATCGGGCGTAATATCGACATTGATTTTATTGATGATAAGCGGGTGGCACATAGGAATGAGTTCGCTTGTTTTTTTACTCCCCATAATCGCGGCAATAATCGCAGTTTGCGTGATTGAACCTTTTTTACCCGTGTGAGTGATAGCTGCTTTGAAAGCTGCCGCGCTCATAGTGATAATGCCACTCGCATAAGCCTCACGTGTAGTAATGTGCTTATCGCTCACATCGACCATTGTGGGATTGTGATGTTCATTAAGATGAGTAATCTGCATAATGCTCCTTTATGTTATGTTTCTATGTTATTGGGGTTTCACGCCGCATAAGGCTCTTGCTTCGCACGATATAAAATCCAGCTTCGCACTTGAGGGATGCACTTATAACCACACTTCGTTTGGTTCTCAAGTGAGTTTCTAAGGTATAGAATCTCTATTCCTAGCCTCTTAGTAGCGCGAAGGGGATAAGGGTTAAAATCTTCTTTGTGAAAAATAGAATACAAAATTCTTTATAATAATGCAAATACTCCTACTTAATTTTACGAGATTCGCCTTACTACCTTAAGTATGCTTTAGGATTTAGGGCGATAGGCTTGAATGTATTGTGTATTGGGGTAAATATAATTTCCTTCGATTAAATCAATACAATAAGGCACAGCGGGGAATACCGCTGCTAGACATTCTTCAATGCTTTTGGGCTTACCCGGGAGATTGATAATCAAAGATTTGCCTCTAATACCCGCACTCTGCCGCGATAAAATCGCCGTAGGCACATATTTTAGACTCACACTTCGCATAAGCTCCCCAAAGCCGGGTAACATCTTTTGACATACATTTTGTGTCGCTTCGGGCGTTACGTCTCTCTTTGCTGGGCCTGTGCCACCAGTGGTAACAATTAAATCACAGCCTTGCTTATCGCTTAAATCTTTGAGGCAAGATTCTATCTCTTGCTGCTCATCACTCACAATATGATAGTGGTATTGGCAAGGATTAAGGATATAGCGCTCAAGCACTTCCTGTATTGCCTTGCCCGATATATCTTCATATATGCCTTGTGCAGCTCTATCACTAGAGACAAGCACGCCAATATGGATTGTCTGCATATCTTGCATTATATCTCCTTTGTAGTGGGGTGGGTATGGGAAAATTGATGAATAAAATCTGTAATTTTTGCAATATCATTGAGTGGCAAGATAGGCAAATGCGTGGGCAGAATCTGTGTATTTGCCACACTTTCATCAATGGCAAAGGCATTTGCATAGGGGATATAAGCAGATTCTATATATTCTCTTGCCACCACGATACGCGGGAATGGTAGTGTTTTAAGCCCTTCGATAAATACATAATCATACGTTTGAAACATATTTAGGGCTTCATAAAAGGCTTGGGTTTGGGTAGATTCTGTATGTGGGGAGGCGTGCCTTAGCTGCAGGGTAGTGCGTGTAGGGGAGATAAGGGCGACTGCGTGGGAGCGTTGAAAAAACTCATAAGAATCTTTGCCCTTTGTATCAAACATTGCCTTATCCTTTGGGTCGTGTTTGATAACTGCTATTTTGCAATGCTGCAAATACTCGCATAATTTGCAGATAAGCGTAGTCTTGCCGCTATTGCTTTTCCCGCTAAAGGCAAAGACAATGGGCTTTTTAGAATCTTGCATAAGATGTCCTCAACGTTTGGCTAGAATGCCGCTACCTGCTAAAGGTTTGCTACGTTTTTGCGCATAGATTCTCTGCTGATTGATAATATCATATTTCCAAATGGGCGCATTTGCCTTAAAATCCTCAATAAAAGGCATATATACTTCAAAAGCTTCTTTGCGGTGAGAGGAGATAATCCCGCACATATAGGAGCTTTGGGAGTATTGGACATCGCCGATGCTATGCGCCATACAGATATAGGCATTATGCTCTTTTTGCGCTTTCTGCTGCCACTTATCAAACCATTTTTGCAAAAGCGGCTTGTAAATATCAAAGCTTAGGGCGTTGATTTGGGATTCTTTACGCACGATACCGGTAAAAACGCTTAGCGCCCCAGCATTAGAATCTTGAGCTAATCGCTCCCATTGTGTGTAAATCTCCGCGGCGGGTAATGCCCCTTGATATAGCTCAAGCATTAGCCACCGCATACAGGAGGGAGTAGCACGACCTTATCGCCTGATTTTAGGGGATAGCTAATGTCCTCTATGATTTCATCATTGACAGCTACTGCACTGATTTCAAGCCAACAATGCAAAGTTTCATCTTGGGATAAAATCTCTCTTAGCTCCTTAAGACTTTGGACTTCTAGCTCACGTGAGGGGATATTACTCATAGGACCTAAAAATTCAACTTTCACCATAAACATTCCTTGCTGCGTGATTATTGATATGTAAAGCATACCAAAGCTGAAGTTAAAAGTGATTTAAAAACATCACTTTGACTTCCTCTCCTGCTGCCAAATCACTGCCATTCTCCTCTAAAATCGCTAGGGCGGTATTATGCGTAAGATTGTTAATCATTGAGCTTTGGAGGGATTTTTTCGCACTAAAGCTTACATTAAACGTGCCCTGCTCATCATTATAAATCTCACAAGCACGGAATTCCATACGCGTATCCACTCTTTTGATATTTTCAAGCAAACGCGCCTTAAAGAAAGTGGGCTTGTGGATTCTACCCTGTAATCGCGCGAGAATAATAGAGCCAAAGAGGAGGAAGGTTACCGCGCAAGAATTAGGGAATCCGGGTAGCCCTAAGATAAATGTATCACCACAAGATGCACACGCCACAGGCTTACCCGGCTTCAATCGCACACCTTTGAAATGAATCTGCCCCATTTTTTTAATCACATCTTGTGTGAAGTCATAATCTCCCATACTCATACCGCCAGTGCTGATAATCATATCACACTCACGCAAAGCGCGTTCATATGCGGCTTTAATCATCGCTTTATCATCTTTAAGCAAGGGATACACCATAGGCTCTTGCCCCATTTGCAATAAAATAGATTCTAAAAGATGGGGATTGACGCTTCTAACGACATTTTCATACTTTTTTTCCTCGCCTACCTCGATGATTTCATCGCCCACACAGAGAATCCCCACGCGCGCCTTTTGATAGACTTGGAGGAAGTTTTGATTGAGTTCAGCGAGTAAGCCTATTTCAAAAGCGCCGATTTTATCACCTTGTTTGAGTAGCACCTCACCTTTTTTGTAGTTATCGCCCGCTTGACGAATCCACTGATGTGGCTTGATATTATCTGCTGATGTGTTTAAAAAGATTCTGTTATCTTTTAATGTGATATGCTCGACAATGATAAGCGTATCTGCATTTATGGGCAGCAAAGAGCCTGTAAAAGTTTTTATCGTATATCCTCTTTGTAAGGTGGGGCGGTTAGGATTCCCTGCTTTGTTGGGCGGCAAAATTTCTAAGCCATTTGTAAGCAATGTAGGCATATCTTCAAAATTTATCGCATAGCCGTCCATTGCTGATGTTGGGTAAGATGGAACGTCACACGGAGCGGTTATATCTTCTGCGCAGATTCTATGAAGTGCGTTTTTAAAATGCACTTGCTGGGTGCCAAGAGGCTTGATAGGCAGGGTATTTAGGATTTTTACAGCCTCATCATAGCTAATAAGGGTAGGATAGTCTGCCATATTGCCTCCTT
This sequence comes from Helicobacter mastomyrinus, assembly GCF_039555295.1. Classification (NCBI taxonomy): domain Bacteria; kingdom Pseudomonadati; phylum Campylobacterota; class Epsilonproteobacteria; order Campylobacterales; family Helicobacteraceae; genus Helicobacter; species Helicobacter mastomyrinus. The sequence continues at coordinate 1,819,299 of NZ_CP145316.1, forward strand.
ATATTGAGTTTAAAGCAAATGTCCTAGTTTTTGCTTTTTTACTGCTAAATAGCCTTGATTATGTGGATTAGTAGGAGTGATAATACTATGGCGCACAACTTTTGCATAAGGTTTTATGGCGTTGATTTTTCGCGGATTGTTTGTTAAAAGATTAATTTGTGTGAGATGAAAATGCTTCAAAATCTCCCCCACGATTTCATAAGTCCTTAAATCACTTTCAAAGCCTAATTCGTGGTTTGCCTCCACCGTATCATAGCCTTTGTCCTGTAAGGCATACGCATTGATTTTATTAAATAGCCCTATGCCACGTCCTTCCTGACGTAAATAGATAAGCATTCCACCCTCATCATTACGTGCAATTTGTTCCATTGCAAGGGCGAGTTCATTCCCGCAATCGCATTTTTTTGAACCAAAAACATCGCCAGTTAGGCATTCAGAGTGAATTCTCACAAGAGGAATCTCTCCTAAATGCGATGTGAAAACTACAAGATGTTCTTTTGAAGATTCTTTAGTGATATATTCACGAAAGCTGATAGCAAGAAAATCTCCAAAACGCGTAGGGAGCTTTGCTTGCTGTGATACCTCATATTCCATATTTATCCTTTAATATATAGCAGTGCAAAATGTCTTATTTTTGAGAAAGCGCATTGTAAAATAATTTATTAAATCTGCATATAATTTTTTATGGCTTATCAATTTATAAAGGATAATTATTATCTATTAATTATTTTTAGCTAAATTAAAAAAGTCAAATTAATACAAAGGAGAAAAAATGGCAAAGAAATTGACAACAGCGACAGGAACACCCATTGGCGATAATCAAAACTCAATGACAGCAGGAGCCCGCGGAAGTGTGCTTTTGCAAGATACTTGGCTTTTAGAGAAGCTCGCACATTTTGATAGGGAGAGAATCCCCGAGCGAGTAGTGCATGCAAACGGCAGTGCGGCGTATGGTGAGCTAACTATCACTAATGATATTACGAAATATTCTAAGGCGGATATTTTTAGTCAAGTGGGCAAAAAAACAAAGGCATTTTTAAGATTTTCAACCGTCGCAGGTGAGAGAGGTGCAGCAGATGCGGAGCGTGATGTGCGAGGATTTGCGTTGAAATTTTACACAAATGAGGGTAATTGGGACATTGTAGGTAATAACACGCCTGTGTTCTTCATCAAAGATGCTTTGAAATTCCCTGATTTTATCCATACGCAAAAGCGCGACCCAAAGACGAATCTAAGAAGTGCGACAGCAGCGTGGGACTTTTGGAGCTTACACCCTGAATCTTTACATCAAGTAACGATTTTGATGAGCGATAGAGGCATTCCCCGCAGTTATCGTGAAATGCACGGCTTTGGCAGCCATACATATAGCTTTATCAATGCAAGAAATGAACGATTTTGGGTGAAATTTCACTTCAAATCTATGCAGGGTATCCACAATCTCACCAATAAAGAAGCCGCAGAGATTATCGCAAATGATAGAGAATCCCATCAACGCGATTTGTTTGAAAATATCGAAAAAGGTAACTTTCCTAAATGGCGATTTTGTGTGCAGATAATGCCTGAAAAAGACGCAGCGAATTATCGCTTTAATCCATTTGATTTAACAAAAGTATGGAGTCATAAAGATTATCCATTGATTGAAGTGGGGATTTTAGAGCTTAATAAGAATCCTGAAAATTATTTTGCTGAAGTAGAGCAGGCAGCTTTCAATCCTGCTAATATCGTGCCGGGCATTGGGTATAGCCCCGATAAAATGCTACAAGGGCGATTGTTTGCCTATGGCGATACGCAGCGATATAGATTAGGTATTAATCATACGCAATTGCCTGTGAATGCGGCAATTTCTCCTGTATCCAATACACAGCGAGATGGCTATATGCAGATGGGTAAATTTGGTGGGGAACGTAACTACAATCCAAGTAAATTTGATGATTATAGCGAAGATAGCAATGCTATTGAGCCGCCATTACATACACAAGGAGGCGATGTAGCGATGCGATATAATCACAGAGATACAGAAGATGATTATTATGTCCAAGCCGGAGATTTGTATCGCTTAATGAATGATGCACAAAAAGAGGCGTTGTGTCAAAATATCAAAGAGGCAATGGAAGGTGTGCCAGCGGATATTAAAAAGCGTCAAATTGAGCATTTTAAAAAGGCTGATCCTGCTTATGGCAAACGTGTAGAGGAGCTAGTGCTGTAAGGATTTATATTAAAGTATTTGCGCTCGTAGGGAAGTGGATTCCCAATACTCCACGTATGATGGGATAACGTCGGCTTCTCTGTCTTTAATCCCTCTCTTGCAGGGTATTGTAAATATTTCATAAACCCGCAGTAAATGTGGATTCAGGAAATAGGCTATTTCACTTTTACATATAAAAATATCACACAGATATTTTTATATTTCCTGTGCCGTAAGATTTTTAAACCTTAGAAACTCACTCTGCAAGTGTGAAGTGAGAAAGGTAGTCTAGCAAACACTTCGTGCGTATGACAATCAAAGCAAGTATATTTACTAAGTGTGTGCTTTTCTAAAAAACTTTGTTTTACAGGAAATTTCTTTTGTCCTCGTAGTTTTGCTGTTACTAGATTTGCCTTAGGAGGGCTGCAGATGCAAAGTAAGATCTTTTCTAAAGAAGCATTGCTTTGCAAGTGTAGATAAACATTTTGAAACTCTGCAAGGGCAAAATAAGGCTTTAGCTCTATTCTTTAATTTTGCAATGATAAATGATGTGATTCTGCACCCTGTGTATACGTGGATATGCTGGATTTATGTCTTAAGTATTATAGATAAGATTTTTAATCAATTTATAAAATATATTTGGAATGCCTTATAAAATAGCATAAAGTAAAATATCAAAAATGCATACAAAAGATAGATTCTAAGCAGCAATGAGAAAAGGAGCAATATGACACTTACGCCACAAGAAGAGCAAAAACTCGAGGAATTTTGCGCTAAGGCATTTGACTTCGCACGAGAAAATGATAAAGAATCTTTAGAAATAATGCTAAATGCGGGATTAAATATTAATCTAGCTAATCACAAAGGCAATACGTTGCTAATGTTAGCCGCATATCATAATAATATAGAAGTGGTAAAAATGCTGCTAGAGCGAGGTGCGAAGGTCGATAAGAAGAATGATAAAAATCAAACACCCCTTGCTGGTGTGTGCTTCAAAGGCTATACAGATATGGCAAAATTACTACTTGAATATGGTGCGGACCCTGATATTGATAATGGAATGGGGCTTACACCGATGAATTGCGCCTGTATGTTTAGACACAAAGACATTATCCCTCTACTTCTAAAAAAGTCTAAAAAGAAACTCACATTAATGCAAAAAATCAGTATGTTTTTGATGTGTGTGAAGGACATAAGAAGAGATACTTTCTAAGTTTCTTAAAATCTTGTAATGTTATAAGGATATCAAAATATGAGCTTCTTATGCTTTTAAATTCATCATTCAAAGGGCATTTTCTTGCGATTTTTACGATTGGAGTGTGGGGCATTACCTTTAGCTCGACAAAGATATTATTAGCAGATTTCGCTCCTAGCGAGATTTTATTTATCCGCTTTTTGATTGCTTTTGTGTTTTTAAGTGCGCTATGTAGGCATAGTATCGGCTTTTGTGGGCTAAAATATGAAGTGATTTTTATATTTGCTGGGCTTTTTGGTGGGTGTTTGTATTTTCTAGCTGAAAATATTGCTCTGCAATACACAAGTGCGTCTAATGCCTCGTTACTTGTAGCAATCAATCCTTTTTTTACGGGACTATTATTTGCAATTTTTTATCATAAAAAAATGAGCAGATTTTTTATTTTTGGCTTTATTTTTGCGTGTGTTGGGATTATTTTAGTCATTTTTCAGGGAAATTTTCATATAGAAATCTACCCTGTGGGAGATTTTTTGTGTATTTTGGCTGGGCTTACATGGTCGATTTATACATTGTTTTTAGAGATGATTTTTAAACATTTTAAGGCTTATTCTCATATTGTAATTCTAAAGAAAATCTTTTTTTATGGGCTGATTTGGACTTTACCCGTTATGTGTTATGAAAATGGCATTATAAATGGTGATTTTGAAGCCATTTTGCATTTCTCGCGCTATATGGATATAACAAATGCACTCAACCTATTGTTTTTGGGTGTTGTGGCTTCTGGGTTATGCTATTTGACTTGGAATATGAGTCTTAAATTTTTAGGTTCTCTTAAAGCGAGTGTATATATCTATGCTGTGCCTGTAGTGGGTGTGAGTGCTGCTTGTATTCTTTTAGGAGAAAGTATCAGTTTGTATATTATTATCGGTGGGATATTAACGCTTTTTGGGATATTTTTAAGTCAAAAATGATTTTTAGATTTTAAGCAAAGTGGGCTAACCTCTTTATTTAAGAAAACAAAATACACTTATAAAAAGTTAAAGCAAGGATAAATAATGAAAAAACTGCTGGTTTTTCTAGGATTTTTTGCGCTCATTGCGGTTGTTGCGTATGCTGTGGTCGGCAATAAAAGCAAAGTGAACAATAAAGGCGAAATGCCTGATAATACTGATATATTGGAGAAAGTGATGGACGGACATAAGGAAATTTATCTTGCAGGTGGCTGCTTTTGGGGTGTGGAGAAATATTTTGATTCTATCAAGGGCGTGGTGGCAACTGATGTGGGCTATGCTAATGGCAGGATAGCGAATCCAAGCTATGAAGATGTGGTGTATAAAAATACCAATCACGCGGAAGCAGTGCATATCGTGTATGACCCTACGATAGTAAGCCTCTCTTTTTTGCTTGATATGTATTATAAGGTGATTGATCCTACTTCTGTGAATAAGCAGGGTAATGATAAAGGCACACAATACCGCACAGGCATTTATTTTGTGGATTCTGATGATGAGGCAATCGCAAAAAAATCACTTGAAAATTTGGCACAAAAATATCAAGGGCAGAAAATCGCCATCGAATTGCTACCACTTAAAAACTACTACAAGGCTGAAGAATATCACCAAAAATACCTCGATAAGAATCCAAATGGCTATTGTCATATAGGCGAAGATAAGTTTGAATACGCAAAAAATGCTAGAGATACGAGTTTGACAGGATTTGCACAAAATTCGCAAAGCACACCTTTGTCCTCAAAGTCATCAATATGGCAGCAAAGCCTTGAAGCACAAAAGACATATACTGCCCCAAGCGATGCAGTTTTGAAACAGAATCTTAGTGAATTGCAATATTGTGTAACGCAACAAAATGCCACAGAACCTGCCTTTAGAAACGAATATTGGAATAATCACAAAAAGGGCATTTATGTCGATATAACCACAGGTGAGCCGCTCTTTTCTTCAAAAGATAAGTTTGATTCTGGCTCGGGTTGGCCTAGCTTTACTAAGCCCATTTCAGGCACGAACTTGAAAGAATTAGCTGATAATAGCTATGGTATGAGTCGCATAGAAGTGCGAAGTGAGGGAGGAAATGCACATTTAGGACATCTCTTTGATGATGGTCCAAGAGAAGCTGGAGGGTTGCGCTATTGCATTAATAGCGCATCTTTGAAGTTTATCCCAAAAGAAGATATGGAAAAGCAGGGCTACGGGCATTTGCTGCATTTGGTGGATTAAATACTTTAATTGGCTACCTCACAAGTGTATGCAGAAATAGAATGAACCGTGATAAATGACACACCATAACTATAATAGAATCTGGATATTGTATTCCACTTAGTGGCTAAGAAGATATAATTCTTCATCAAATGATTTTAAGCACCTATCTTAGACTTTTCTCCCATTCATACGCACTTTTGACAATCAACCTTAAATTATTAAATTGTGGTTTCCATTGTGTGAGGGAGAGAATCTTTTCATTTTTCGCACTTAGAGCGATAGCGTCGCCCTCTCTACGAGCAGATTCTATAACTTTGAAATCAACGCTACTTACTTCTTTGACAATATCAATCACTTCTCTTACGCTATATCCTTGAGAATAGCCTACATTAAATATATTTGATTGTTTGGTGCGTTGCAGATAGTGCAATGCCTCAAGGTGTGCGGTGGCTAAATCATCAATGTGGATATAATCCCGCACACAAGTGCCATCTTTAGTAGGATAATCCACGCCAAAAATGCCCATACTCTCCCTTTTGCCACAGGCACATTCACAGGCGACCTTGATAAGATGTGTAGCATTTTTACTTCTTTGTCCCAAACCTTGATGATTTTTAAGCCCTTCAGGGGTGTTATCCATACTCGCTCCAGCGACATTAAAATAGCGCAGAGCAACATATTCAAAGTGTTTATAAGCTAATGCACTATCTTGTAGCACTCGCTCGCTCATCATTTTTGACGCCCCATAGGGATTAATAGGCAAAAGCGGGGCATTCTCATCAATAGGTATAAGCTCTAGGGGAGGCTCACCATACACAGCGGCTGTGGAGCTGAAAATAAACTTTGATATGCCATATTCTACGCATAGGGCGATAAGGTTTGTTGTGTTTAGGGTATTATTTGTGTAGTATTCAATGGGTTTGAATACAGATTCTCCCACGATGAGTGAGGCTGCGAAATGTATCACGGCTTCAAATGTGTAAGTTTCAAACAAAGAGCACATTTGCTTTGTGTCATTAATATTGCTTTTAATAAAGGTAATTCTCTGTGGGAAGCACGATTGTAGGTAGTTGATATTCTCTTTGAATCCTGTGCTTAAATCATCGATAATCACTAAATGATAATCTGTATTTTTTAAAAAGCAATAAGCTGTATGTGAGCCGATATAGCCACTCGCACCGGTAAATAAAAGATATGCCATATTTGTCCTTTTTATTAGAATCTACACCCTTAAATAAACTAAAAACTCAACTTCAATAGCTTAAGCAAGTTTTAATTTATCACTTTTAGCGCTTGTGATGAGTAATCCCGCAGAACTAAGGCTAGGGATAATGATTTATACAAGCAAGATTTTGCAAATATGGATAAACACCGCGTGTATATATGGAAACTTTGTGCGAAACCTGTGCTAATAAGACCTTATATAGGGATATATCACAATATTATAAGGAATGTATGATAGAGAATCCTTAAGAGAAAGATTCTATAAAAGTTTGATTAAGAAAAGAAGAGATAGTTGTAAGAATTAAAGAGAATATGGTAGGTATTGGTTTAGTTTTGATGTTTTGTAGCAGATTTATTTCTAGCATTAGCCCCCCCCCCATTTGTTTGTTGCTTCTTGTAATTGACACGAGATTTTAAACCCTAGAAAATTATCACTTTACATATTCTTTACTTTCTACTTTATAGAACTTTACATCGTTTTTTTACACTTCAATCTGTCAAATATGACACTACTCTATTTAAGGAGATTTATTGTGAAAAATTTAATATGGCATAGCCGATTTTGGTCTTTATGTTTTGTGCTTTTAAGTGTTTTTGGTGTTTCGCTTGGGTTTGCAAAAGCTCAAGATATTCATATTATTTCAAGAGAGGATGGCTCTGGCACAAGAAGCGCATTTGTTGAACTTTTTGGAATCTACCAAACTATCAAAGATAAAAAGATTGACAATATATCTAAAAAAGCGGAGATTACTAACTCTACTGCCGTTATGCTTGTGAGTGTGGCGACTGATGAGGACGCCATAGGCTATGTGTCATTAGGCTCTCTTAATTCATCTGTTAAGGCATTAAAAATTAATGATGTAGAGCCAAGCATAGAGCAGGTGAAAAACAAGCAATACATTCTTTCGCGCCCTTTTAATGTCGTTACAAATAAATACAATCCTCTAGCGCAAGATTTTTTGCAGTTTGCGCTTTCTCAAGAGGCTCAAGATATTGTTGTCAAAGCAGGATATATCCCTATGGGAGAGAAAAGCTTTACCCCCGCAAATCCTAGCGGCAAGCTTGTTATTGCAGGTTCAAGCTCTATAACGCCCCTTATGGAAAAGCTCAAAGAAGTCTATTTAGCGCAAAATAAAAATGCAAAAATTGAGATTCAGCAATCTGATTCATCAACAGGTATTAGCGCTACACTGCAAGGTATCGCGGATATTGGTATGGTAAGCCGTGAGCTTAAAGAGAGTGAAAGGGCTAAAAATTTGACAACGCAAGTTCTTGCCCTTGATGGTTTGGCTGTGATTGTGAATCCAAAAAATCATATCCAATCCTTAAGAAAAGAGCAAATCAAGGCTATTTTTGAGGGTAATACAGCACAATGGAATGAAGTCATTAACCAATAAAAGAATGACACTGCATTTCATCGCTCAAAGGACAATAATGACTAAAGTAAAAAGCATAAAAAATCTTTATGCAATGGGTGTACAGATATTGTTTGCCTTATGCGCTTTTGCCTGTGTGTTTGCCGTGGCAATAATATGTATCTTTTTATTTACTTCCTCTATCCCTAGCATTATGAAAATAGGGTTTATGGATTTTATTTTTGGCTCTTTGTGGCAGCCCAATGCGGAAGTCTATGGCATTGCACCTATGATTGTAGGAAGTGTGTATGTAACTGCACTTGCACTCTTAATAAGTGTGCCTTGCGGTGTGTTAAGTGCTATCTATTTGGTGTTTTTCGCTCATAGATGGGTGAGATATGTTTTAAATCCTGCTGTGGAGCTACTCGCAGGGATTCCAAGTATAGTGTATGGATTTTTTGGGCTGATTGTGATTGTCCCCTTTCTTTCCTCTCTGCTTGGCACAAGTGGCAAGGGTCTCTTGGCTGCTTCTGTGCTTTTGGGGATAATGATTTTGCCAACTATCATTCTTGTGTCTAAAATAAGTCTTCAAGGCATTGATAAGGCTTATTTAGAGGGAGGATTAGCACTTGGAGCGAGTAAAGAACGTGTGGCATTCTTCGTAATGCTAAGGGCTGCGCAAAGTGGTGTGCTAGCAGGGATTATTCTAGGCACAGGAAGGGCGATTGGCGAGGCGATGGCAGTAATTGTCGTTGCGGGGAATCAGCCCATATTCCCCCAATCCCTAAGCGATGGAGTGCGCACGCTTACTACAAATATTGTGCTTGAACTTGGGTATGCTGCAGATTTGCATAGGGAGGCACTTATCGCCTCGTGTGTGGTGCTTTTTGTCTTTATTTTAATGATTAATCTTTGTCTTAATGCGTTAAAAAGGAGGTGTGTGAATGAATAGAGCATTGCTAGCTATCACCCAAGCGTATGAAAAATATAAATGGGATATATCGCATAAGGATAAGCTTTCTTGCGCTCTTTCCTTTATCTTGCATATTTCTATGATTGTATGCGGAGCTATGTTTGTTTTTGTGATTGGCTATATTTTGCTTAATGGCATACAGCATATTCATATCAATCTTTTTGAGTGGGAATACACTACTCAAAATGTATCTATGCTCCCCGCAATTATTAATACCATAACCATAGTGTTTATTTCGCTTCTCTTAGCAATACCCATAGCGATTTTTGGCGCTATTTTCTTAGAGGAATACACACATTCACAATCACGTCTTGTGCGTCTTGTTGTTCTAGCTATTGAAACACTTGCTGGGATTCCAAGTATAGTATATGGGCTTTTTGGATACCTAGCGTTTGTTGTGTATTGTGGATTTGGGTTAAGCCTTTTAAGCGGGGCTTTAACCTTAGCCATTATGGTGCTACCTCTTATTTTACGCAATACCCAAGAGGCAATACGAGCAGTGCCTCACACTTACAAAGAAGCCTCACTTGGGCTTGGAGCTTCACTACTGCGCACTATTTTTGTTGTGATTTTGCCCTGTGCGATGAGCGGGATTGTAGCGGGAATCGTGCTAAGTGTGGGGAGGATAGTAGGGGAGAGCGCGGCATTACTCTACACCGCAGGAAGTGTAGCCCAAATAGCAGGTTTGTATGATTCTTCGCGGACATTAAGCGTGCATATGTATGCGCTTTTGAGTGAGGGGCAATATATGGAACAAGCCTATGCAAGTGCAGTTATCCTCCTTCTCATAGTGATTGGAATAAATACACTCTCGCACATTCTTGCAGCATATTTAAATCCCTACAAGCATTAAAGGTATAGAGAATGGAGAATATAGTTTTTCACATAGAGTGTTTAAATCTCTACTATGGGCAATTTCACGCGCTTAAAAATATCCATTTGGATTTATTGCGCAATGAAGTCAGTGCATTTATAGGACCAAGTGGTTGCGGTAAATCTACACTTTTAAAAAGCCTTAATCGTATGAATGATTTAGTGGAAAATTGCGTAATACAAGGTGATATACACTTTTGTGGGCAGGATATTTATGATAAAAGTTGTGATGTTAATATTTTGCGGAAACGTGTAGGTATGGTGTTTCAAAAACCAAATCCATTTCCTATGAGTATTTATGACAATATCGCATTTCCTTTACGCACACATTATTCTCTTAAAAAGATAGAGATTGATGAGAGTATAGAATCTTGTTTGAGAAGTGCGAATATGTGGGAGGAGGTAAAGGACAGGCTGCATAAGTCTGCCTTAGCACTTAGCGGAGGGCAGCAACAAAGACTATGTATCGCCCGCTCGCTAGCATTAAAGCCTGAAGTGATTTTGATGGATGAGCCCACTTCAGCCCTAGACCCTATCTCAACGCTTAAAATTGAAGATTTGATTAATGAGCTTAAATCGCAATATAGTATCGTGATAGTAACGCACAATATGCAGCAAGCTGCTCGCATAGCGGATAAGACGGCGTTTTTTCTTATGGGGGAGATGATTGAGTTTGACAGCACGGAGCAGATATTTACCACACCCAAGGAACAAAAGACAAAAGACTACATTACAGGGAGGTTTGGATAATGCGTGATGTATATACAGCACAGCTTAATGCACTTAATGCGCAATGCAATATAATGCTTTCTTTGAGTGAAGATTCATTAGCATATGCGTGTTTTGGTGATTCAAAAATGGATATAAAAGAGATTGAGTTTATAGTAGAGCAGCTTAATGGGCTTGAAAAAGATATTTTTCACGCTTGTGAGATGATTATCTTAAAGCAGCAGCCCGTAGCACAGGATTTAGAATCTATTACACGCATTATTCGGCAGATTCTGGATTTGCGTCGTATTGGGGAGATTTCACTCAATAGCGCTAGAATTATTGTCGATATGCCCCAAGCATATAGATTTAGCCTTTTAGGAAAAATGGCAAATCTGCTCTATGAGATGTTTAGCGCTTTTAGGGAAAATCATATGCAACGTGTAAAAGAGTTAGAGGATATTATTGATTCTTGTTTTAGGCAGGTTAAAGCACAAATTGCACAAAATATTCAAAATTCCTATCAAGATGCGCATTGGTGGCTTGAAATACTTATGTTATCAAAATATTTTGAAAAAATTGCCGACCATATCAGTGCTATGACTTATGCTTAGCGCTAAAAGGAAAAAGATGGGAGAAAAGATAAAGGATTGATGTGATTTTTGTTCTTGAAGATGATGAGGGAATTTTAAGTCTTGTGCTTTATGCTTTAGAATCTGCCAATCTTGATGCAAGGGGTTTCCACACACCAAGAGAATTTTGGGAGGCTCTTAATGAGGAAAAGCCCTCCTGTATCTTGCTTGATGTAATGCTGCCAGAGGAGAGTGGATTAAGCATTTTGCAAAAGCTACGCAATAATCATAAATACAAAGATATATGTATCATTTTGCTCACAGCTTTAGAGAGTGAAATCGATATTATCAAGGGCTTGGAGAGCGGGGCAGATGATTATGTGAAAAAGCCTTTTAGCGCATTGGAACTTATCGCACGTATCAAGGCTTTGCTACGTAGAAGTAGCCAACATAATGAATGTGAATTTACATTCCACGAGCTTACATATTCTAAGAAAAATCATAATGTCCGCATTGGGCATCAAGTTTTACATCTTTCTTTAAAGGAATTTGAGCTATTGGGCTTATTTTTGCAATCGCCCAATCGTGTGTTTAGTCGCGAGGAATTGCTTGAGATTATTTGGGGGTATAATATTTCAGGCACACGCACAATCGATATACATATCAATACTTTGCGCTCTAAGCTAGGAGCCTATGGCACATATATTAAGACTATCCGCGGCATAGGCTATCAGTTTAATACCTTGGAATCATAGAGGACAATGTGAAAAAAAAGATTTTTTATGCTATCTTTTTTGGCATTTTTAGCGTGCAAATATTAAGCATACTCAGTGTGGTGCTGATATTTGATAATCTCATAAAGTCCCAAACTTTCGCACGTCTAAGCTATGTACTGACGCATTTGCATACAGATGAAATTCATAAGATTCTTACCCATCAAAGCAGTGGATTCCCAACAGCCTATCGCATTACCTTGCTCTCTGCGCAAGGAGAAGTCCTCTATGATAATAAAGCACAAGTAGAATCTATGGATAATCATCTAATGCGCGATGAGGTGCAAGAGGTGCTTAAAGGTTCATACACAAGTCCTCGATATATCTTTACGCAAAGAGAATCTAAGACATTAAATGAGCAGACATTATATGCTACAACGCTTGTTGAGGTTGATTCTATACCTATTATCGTGCGTTTAAGTGAGAGAAAAAAGATGTTTAAAGCAGTGATTTTTGATTTGCTTCCTTATTTAAGCGCATTGTGTGTTTTTGGCATTATTTTGAGCGGCGTATTGGCATTAATATTAAGCAGAAAGATTATTGTCCCTATTGAGAATATTAATCTCTCTCACCCGCTTAAAACCAACCCCTACCCCGAGCTAAAGCCCTTTATGCAACGTATTGCCAAACAAAAGAAAAAAATCAAAAAGCAGCTTGGAATCATTAAGGCGCGACAGCGGGAAATTGAGATGATTATCTATAATATGAAAGAGGGATTTATCTTGCTTGATACAAAAGGGGCAGTGCGCTCTTTTAATGCTATTGCGCTTGAGTATCTTAACATTACAGCAGAGGATATAGTGTTTGAGATACCACATTTGCAGAGTATGAATACAGAGATTACATCTATGCTTGATGATACGCAAGGTGAGGATAGGCATTTTGAATGTGTGATAGGGGAGCGGACATTATATATTGTCGCGCTTCCTGTGCGGGTGAAAAATATGCTACAAGCCTTAGCGCTGCTTGTGATTGATAAGAGCGCACAAAAACAAGCCGAGGATTTGAGGAAGTCTTTTAGTGCTAATGTAACACACGAGCTTAAAACGCCTCTATCAGTGATATTAGCGAGTAGTGAAATGCTAAAAAGCGGTCTGGTAAAGCAAGGAGATGAGCAAAGCTTTTTGACAAAAATTTATATCGAGTCAAAGCGACTTTCCACACTTATAGATAATATTTTGCGCCTGTCATTTTTTGATGAAAACACCCTAGAGCTTGAAAAATCGTATGTGGATTTGTATGAGATATGCAAACGTGTGCAAAAAAATCTTATGCCCTTAGCGCAGAATAAAAATATTCACATATACCTTTTGCCCCCACCTCAAAGCAAGAGTGAGATTTGGGGGATAAGCTCACTTATTGAGGATATGGTATATAATCTTGTAGAAAATGCCATTAAATACAGCTATGAGGACAGTACTATCACGATATCTCTAAGCCACAAAGAGCAGTATATTACGCTAAGTGTGAAAGATGAGGGGATAGGGATTCCCCTTGAGGAGCAAGAGCGAATCTTTGAGCGCTTTTATTGTGTGGATAAAAGCCGTAGCAAAAAGCTTGGCGGCAGTGGGTTGGGCTTAAGTATTGTAAAACATATCGTTGGGATACATAATGCACGCATTAAGCTTGTAAGCAAAGTAGGTAAAGGCACAAGTATGAGTGTAGAGTTTATGCCCTATGAGACTTAATTTTACAAGCTTAGATTGATGTTTTGTGCGAATGATGAATGAAAAAACTCTAGTCGTTCAAGGGTAAGAGCAAGGGATATGAGGGATTCATAATATAATAGAGCTCTATCAGCTATAAAAATTGCATAAATTTTGTGCATAAATATATTTTTATGTCTAAAAGCTGTCTTTAAAACATCAAAAGTTGTGCAAAACAAAAACATATAATTAATATAGAATAGTTCATTCTCATTGAAAAAAGGGGATTATAAAACCTCTTGGAGAAAATTTAGAGCAAAGGGTAAAAATGGATATACATCAAATGTATAAGCAAAAGATTACAAGTGCAGAAAATGCGGTGAAAGTAATTAAGTCCGGTGATTGGGTCGATTATGGTTGGGCTGTAACTGCGCCTGTAGCACTTGATGTAGCCTTGAGTAAGCGCATCGAGGAACTAGATGATATTAAGCTTCGTGGAGGTATCTTGCTTCAAGTCCCTGAAGTCTTTAAAATCGATACACAAGGCAAACACGCCTCTTGGCATACTTGGCACGCAAGTGGCATAGGGCGCAAACTTATAGAGCAAGGCTTGGGATTCTATATGCCTATGCGATATAGCGAATTGCCACGATATTATAAGGAAACATCAGCTATGCCTAATGTGATAATGCTACAAGTTGCACCGATGGATTCACACGGGTATTTTAACTTCGGTCCTAGTGCTTCGCATTTATCTGCTTGCATAGAGAAAGCTCAAGTGGTGATTGTAGAGGTAAATGCGAATATGCCCCGTTGTTTGGGGGGCTTTGGCACAGATGTGCATATCTCACAAGTGGATATGATAGTCGAGGGGAGTAATCCACCCCTTATTGAAGTGCCCTCAGCTGAAATCTCTCAAGTAGATATGGCAGTAGCAGAGCTGATAGTAGAAGAGATAAGCGATGGAGCGTGCATACAATTAGGTATAGGCGGTATGCCTAATGCGGTAGGTTCTTTTATCGCAAAGTCGCATTTGAAAGATTTAGGCGTGCATACGGAGGTATATGTTGATGCGTTTGTGGAGATGACTGAAGCGGGTAAAATCAATGGCAAACGCAAGAATATCAATAAGGGCAGACAGACATATTCCTTTGCGATGGGGACTAAGAAGCTCTATGATTTTTTGGATAATAATCCTGAATGTATGAGTGCGCCGGTGGATTATACCAATGATATACGTATGATTGCTGCGCTAGATAATTTCATTTCTATCAATAATGCAGTGGATATAGATCTATTTGGGCAGGTAAATTCTGAATCTTCAGGCACAAGGCATATTAGCGGTGCAGGCGGACAGCTAGACTTTGTGCTTGGAGCATATCTGGCTAACAATGGCAAAAGCTTTATATGCTGCTCTTCCACAATGAAAGCAAAGGATAGCACACTTAAGAGCAGAATCTTGCCTACCTTGCACGAGGGTAGTATCGTAACTGCCACGAGGGCAAATGTGCATTATCTTGTTACTGAATATGGCAAGGCAAATCTTAAGGGCTTAAGCACTTGGGAGAAATGCGAGGCGATTATTGGTTTGGCTCACCCGGATTTTAGAGATGAGCTTATCCTCAAAGCAGAGGAGATGAAAATCTGGCGAAAAAGTAACAAAATTCGCCCATAATCTAAGAAAAGGAGGCATACACTACAGTTTTATAGACATTACATTTTAAAGGAGATACGATGAAGACACAAGGAGAAAAATTAAGGGAAGCGGTCGCACAACACCACCCATTGCAGATTCTAGGTGTTATCAACGCATATAGCGCAATACAAGCGCAAAAATGTGGTGCAAAAGCACTCTATTTGAGCGGAGGTGCATTAGCAGCGATGAGCTTGGGTGTGCCGGATTTAGGTATTAGCGCGTTAGAAGATGTATGTGTCGATGTGCGTAGAATCACCGCAGCGAGTGATTTACCCTTGCTTGTTGATGCCGATACAGGTTGGGGAGGGGCGTTTAATATCGCTAGGACGATACGAGAGCTTACCCGCAGCGGTGCGGCAGGGTGTCATATCGAAGATCAGGTAGCACAGAAGCGATGCGGACATCGCCCTAATAAAGAGCTGGTAAGCCCCCAAGAGATGTGCGATAGGGTAAAAGCCGCTGTAGATGCGAGATTAGATGCAAGCTTTGTAGTAATGGCGCGCACAGATGCACACGCGAGTGAAGGGCAGCAAGCGGCCCTTGATAGGGCGGCATTATATGTAGAATCTGGAGCAGATATGATATTTGCCGAGGCTATCCACACATTAGAGGAATACAAGCAATTCACGCAGCACATTAAAGTGCCTGTGTTAGCAAATATCACGGAATTTGGTAAGACACCTTATTTTACACGCGATGAGCTAGGAGATGTAGGGATAGCTATGGTGCTTTATCCATTATCTGCGGCAAGGGCGATGTGTAAGGCGGCGTTAGGTGTGTTTGAGGATATTTTGCAAAATGGCTCACAGAAAAATAGTATTGAAGCAATGCAGACACGTGCAGAACTCTATGAGACATTAGGCTATCACGAATACGAGCAAAAGCTTGATAGGCTTTTTCAATCAAAATAAAGGAGTAAAAAATGGGAGAAGCAATTAAAATACAAAAGGTAGGCGGACTTGCAGGAGTAAATGCTGGACAATCAGCTATTTGCACCGTTGGCACAGGACACGGGCTAAACTATCGTGGATATGATATTTATGATTTGGCACGTGAGTGTGAGTTTGAGGAAGTGGCGTATTTGCTTCTGCGGGAGAAGCTACCCAATAAGGCGGAATTAGAATCCTTTAAAAAAGAGCTTATGGCGGCTAGAGCATTGCCACAGGCACTAAAGGAGACATTAAAGCTATTGCCTAAAAACGCGCACCCTATGGATATTATGCGCACAGCTTGTTCTATGCTAGGCTGTCTTGAGAGTGAGGAATATGATCTTCATAAGCTATCATTTCCTATGCAGCAAAAAATCGCCGTGAGATTGCTAGGGATTTTCCCCTCTGTGCTGACATTTTGGCATCATTATCATCATAGTGGCAAGGAGATTAGCACACAATCAAATCAAGATTCTATTGGCGGATATTTCTTGGAGCTGCTTCATCAAAAGCCTCCAAAAGAGCTATGGGTAAAGGCTATGCACGTAAGCCTTATACTCTATGCAGAACACGAATTTAACGCAAGCACTTTTAGCGCGAGGGTGATTACTGCAACAATGTCGGATATTTATTCAGGTATTACAGGAGCGATTGGCGCATTAAGAGGACCACTACACGGCGGGGCAAACGAAGCAGCAATGGAGCTTATCACTGAATATAAAAGCCCACAAGAGGCTACACAAGGCATTTTAGATAAGTTAGCAAAGAAAGATAAAATTATGGGCTTTGGACATCGTGTGTATGTCAAGGCTGACCCGCGCAATGTGGTGATTAAAGAATGGAGCAAACGCTTAAGCGAAGATGTAGGCGATACAAAGGGCTTGTATCCTATCAGTGAAGCCATAGAAAAGGTAATGTGGGATCAAAAGAAGCTTTTCCCTAATCTTGATTTTTATAGCGCGTCTGCTTATCATTTTATGGGGATTCCTACGGCTTATTTTACACCTATTTTTATTTTCTCACGCACAGCAGGGTGGTTGGCACATATTTTTGAGCAAAGGGCAAATAATAAGCTTATCCGCCCAAGCAGCGAATATATAGGACCTGAAAACAAGGCATTTGTGCCTATAGATAAACGATAAAAAATCACACAAGGAAGATACAATGAGCGTAGATATGGGTATTTTGGAAACAAAACGACCGGAATTTGATGAGCTACTCACCAAGATTGCGCGGTATGCGTTGGAATATGAGATTACATCGCCTTTAGCGTATGAGACAGCACGATATTGTCTAATGGATACGATAGGCTGCGGACTTTTGGCATTAAACTTTCCGGCTTGCACGAAGCTTTTAGGACCTGTGGTAGAGGGAGCGGAGTTCAGACCGCTTGGTGCGAAGATTCCCGGCACAAGCTATCAGTTAGAGCCTGAACGTGCGGCATTTAATATCGGGGCGATGGTGCGATGGCTAGATTTTAACGATACGTGGCTTGCTGCGGAGTGGGGACACCCTAGTGATAATCTCGGGGCGATTTGGGCAGTAGCAGATTATCTAAGCCGCAAAAATATCGCGCAAAATAAGCCTCCTTTACTTGTCAAAGATGTGCTAAGTGCTATGATTAAGGCACACGAGATTCAAGGTATTTTGGCATTGGATAACTGCTTTAACAAAGTAGGGCTAGATCACGTCTTGCTTGTGAGGATTGCTAGCACAGCGGTAGCGTGTGTAATGCTAGGCGGGAACTTTGAAGAAGTGCGCAATGCAGTGAGCCACGCCTTTATTGATGGAGGAGCGTTAAGGACATATCGCCACGCACCTAACACAGGAAGTCGTAAAAGCTGGGCGGCAGGAGATGCGAGTTCTAGGGGAGTAAATCTTGCATTAAAGGCTTTAAGCGGTGAAATGGGTTATCCTAGTGCGCTAAGTGCTGCATTTTGGGGATTTGAAGATGTCAAGATGAAGGGGCAGAAGCTCACTATCCCTCAGGAGTTTGGTAGCTATGTGATGGAGAATGTGTTATTTAAAATCAGCTTCCCGGCAGAATTTCACGCACAAACCGCAGTAGAATGCGCTATTAAGCTACATAACGAAGTGAAAAATCGCCTTGATGAGATTGAGAAAATCATCATTACCACACAAGAATCCGGACATAGAATCATCAATAAAGTAGGACCTTTGGCAAATCCCGCCGATAGAGACCATTGCATCCAATATATGGTAGCCGTGCCGCTTGTGTATGGGGAGTTGAAGGCGGAGCATTATGAGGATTCTATCGCGCAGGATTCCCGTATTGACGCGTTGCGTGATAAGATGGTAGTGGAGGTTGATGACCGATACACAAAGGAGTATTTAGAATCCGATAAGCGCAGTATCGCTAATGCGGTGCAGATTTTCTATAAAGATGGGAGTAAGAGCCAAAAGGTAGAGGTGGAATATCCTATCGGGCATAAGAGAAGGAGAGATGAGGGGATTCCTGTGCTTATTGAGAAGTTTAAGCGCAATATCGCTCTTAAACTTAGCCCCAAAAAGTGCGCAGCTATTAATGAAATATGCGCCAATCAAAAAGCGTTAGAATCTACACCATTTCACGCCTTTAGCAATTTATTCTGGCTAGGCTAAGAATTTCAACAACACATTTAAGGAGGAAAAAAATGACTTGTGAGAAAGCCTATTGTGAGCCTCAAAACTTAGAGCAAAAAAAGCTTTTTGAGGAATATGAAAATTTTATGCGTTTTAAGCTCAACTTTGCTTTGTTTTTGAGCTTTATCATACTTGGGGCTTATTTTAGCTTTTTGGCTTTGGTGGGATTTTTTCCTGATTTTCTCGGTATTAGTATAGGAGAAAGCGCCATCACCCTGGGTATAGTTTTTGGCATTTGTGCTATTTTGCTTGGTGTGCTTGGCACTTATGTGTATAGCTTTATTGCGAATAATTTTTTAGACAAAAGACAAGAGGAATTATTAGCAAAGATGAAAGAAGCAAAGCTCATTATTTAAGGAGGTTAAAATGAAAGCATTGTTGATTTTAAGCGCCTGTTTGAGTTTGGCTTTGGGTGCTGCTTTTGATAGCGAGGCAGAGGTTGTTAAAAACGATCTCAATCTCACCGCTGTGGCGATGTTTGCCCTTTTTGTCGTGGCTACCTTAGTCATTACTTATTATTGTTCTAAAAAAACCCAAAGTGCTGAGAGCTTTTTCACTGCAGGTGGAGGAATTTCTGGCTTTCAAAATGGACTTGCTATAAGTGGAGATTATATGAGTGCAGCAGCTTTTCTAGGGCTTTCTGCTCTTATTTTTTCTTATGGCTTTGATGCTTTGATTTATCCTGTGGGCTGGACTATTGCTTGGCCTGTGATTTTATTTTTAATTGCTGAAAGGCTTAGAAATCTAGGCAAATTCACCTTCACTGATGTTATAGCTCTAAGACTTGAGGAAAAGCCTATACGTATAGTTGCTGCTTTAAGCACACTTTGCATAGTGATTTTATATCTTGTGGCTCAAATGGTAGGTGCAGGGCAGCTCATACAAACGCTTTTTGGGCTTCCTTATGCTTTAGCTGTGGTTTTAGTGGGGCTTTTGATGATGGCTTATGTGATCTTTGGAGGGATGCACGCAACAACTTGGGTGCAAATCATCAAAGCCTCGCTCTTACTTGGAGGTACTAGCTTTATGGCTTTAGTCATACTCTATCTCTCAAATTTTGACTTGAAATATTATTTTGATATGGCAATTAACAATCACCCCAAAGGCGAAGCCATAATGAAAGCCGGGACTTTCTTTAAAGATCCTATTGCTACCTTTTCTTTAGGACTTGCAGTTACCTTTGGCACAGCCGGTTTGCCTCATATTTTAATGCGTTTTTTCACGGTTAAGGATGCGAGTGAGGCTAGAAAATCCGCTTTTTGGGCAACTTGCTTTATCGCGTATTTTTTCATTTTGATGTTTGTTTTGGGTTTTGGAGCGATAGCCTTTGTTTTAGCTGATGCAAGATACATTGATGCGAGTGGGAATTTTAGCGGAGCGAGTAATATGGTGGTGATTATCTTGGCTGAGATTTTAGGCGGTAATGTGCTTTTGGGCTTTATCTCTGCTGTGGCTTTTGCGACTATTTTGGCTGTTGTCTCTGGGCTTTGCATAAGCGGAGCTGGAGCCATAGCTCACGATTTATACAATCACGCCATAAAGCAAGGCAAGGCAGATTCTAAAAGCGCTTTGAGAATCTCAAAAATCGCCACTATAGTTTTAGGGATTTTATCCATTATTCTAGGCTTTGTTTTTGAAAATCAAAATGTAGCCTTTATGGTGGGGCTTATCTTTGGCATAGCAGGGAGTGTGAATTTCCCTATCATCTTGCTGTGCTTGTATTGGCGGGGTTTGACTACAAGGGGCGTTTTCTTAGGAGGCTTACTAGGGCTTTTAGCTGTGGTTAGTTTTGTAATGTTTTCTCCTAGTATGTGGGTAAAGACCTTTGGCTTTGAGAGTGCGATTTTTCCTTATGATCATCCGGCTATTTTTTCTATACCTCTTACCTTTTTCTTGCTGTGGTTTTTCTCCATCATAGATAAAAGTAAAAGAGCTAGTATTGATAAAGAAAATTTCGCCGCCTTTGATTTTAGGGCAAAAACAGGCATAGGAGCAAATAGCGCCAATATACATTGATTCTTATACCTTTGCCAAAGTGCAAAGGTATTTATTTGTATTATTCATAATATTCAAAGTTTAAGTTTGCTATCATTTTCTATACTCTCAAATATTCCTCTTAAATATATATAAATAATGGAGACTTATAATGAGCGAAAAGCAAAGACTGCACACTACTATTTGGAAAATCGCCGATGAGCTTCGCGGCAGTGTCGATGGCTGGGATTTTAAAAACTATGTTTTAGGATTCTTATTCTATCGATTTTTATCAGAAAATTTTGTCGCTCATATTAATGAAAAACAAAGTAGCGGGGGGAGGGGGAGGGGTATTCAACTATTTAGCCCTAGAAGATGAAAAAGCTAAAGTAGCACAAGAAGCCCTCGTTAGAGAAAAGGGCTTTTTTATCCTCCCCTCCCAATGCTTCATACGCGTTTTAGATAAAGCAAAAGATTCACAAGAGTATAGAAATAATCTCAATACTACCTTAAGCGACATTTTACCTCTATTCAAGCCTCCGCTATTGGCACTCCTAGCGAGATAGCCTTCAAAGGGCTATTTAATGATATGCGCCTTAATGATACGATACTTGGCGAGAGTGTCAAAAAGCGCAATGACAAACTTTACAAAGTGATGAGTGTTATCGCTACACTAGAGCTAGGCTTTAGCCATAATAGCATTGATGCCTTTGGCGATGCCTATGAATACTTAATCGGTATGTATGCGGCAGCAGCGGGAAAAAGCGGAGGCGAGTATTTCACACCTCAAGAGGTTTCGCACTTTATGGCGCAAGTGGTCTTTTATGAGAGAAAAAAGGCAAATAAAGTCTATGATATCACTTGCGGCAGTGGCTCTTTGCTCCTGCAGTGCGAGAGAATAGGCAAAGATAGAATCTTAAAGGGATTCTACGGGCAGGAGATTAACCCCACTTCTTACAACCTCTGCCGTATGAATATGATTTTGCATGAATATCAATTTTACAAATTTTAATATCGCTTTGGGCGATACGCTTTTAGAGCCTAAACACGGCGATAGTGAGCCTTTTGATGTGATTGTGTCAAATCCGCCATTTTCTACCAAATGGGAGGGTAAGGATAATCCTTTGCTTATAAATGATGAGCGATTTGCTCCGGCGGGAGTGCTTGCTCCAAGTAGCAAGGCAGACTTTGCGTTTTTGCTTCACGGGCTATCGTGGCTCTCTCCCTCTGGCATTATGGCAATCGTAATGTTCCCAGGTGTGTGCTATCGCGGCGGTGCAGAGCGGCAAATCCGCAAATATCTAATCGATAATAATTTCATCGATAGCGTGATTACCCTGCCGCCTAATCTCTTTTTTGGTAATAGTATTTCTGCTTGTATCATCGTGCTAAAGAAAAATAAGCCTGATACTTCCGTGCTTTTCATCAATGGCAGCGAGGAATATGCAAAAGCGACTAATAAGAATAAGCTCTCCCCACAAAATATAGACAATCTCCTTAAATTTTACACACAAAGGGCAGATGTGCCTTTTGTGTGTAAGGTGGCAAGCTATGAGGAGATAGCCACTAATGACTATAATCTAAGCCCTTCAAGCTACATCGAGGCAAAGGATACGCGCGAAAGGGTGGATATTAAGGAGCTAAATGCTGAGATTAAGGAGATTGTAGAAAGACAAGCAGCTTTAAGAGCACAGATTGATGCCATAGTCGCAGATTTGGAGGGCTAACCCCATCCTGTC
This sequence comes from Helicobacter mastomyrinus, assembly GCF_039555295.1. Lineage (NCBI taxonomy): Bacteria > Pseudomonadati > Campylobacterota > Epsilonproteobacteria > Campylobacterales > Helicobacteraceae > Helicobacter > Helicobacter mastomyrinus. The sequence goes on from NZ_CP145316.1 coordinate 1,841,997, forward strand.
ATTGCGAACGCAGTGAAGTAATCCACGCCTTTAGTCATTACGAGGAAGTGCGAAGCACAACGAAGCAATCCATACATAAAATAAAAGGAGTGGCAAATGAATAGCATAGAGAAACTTATACAAGAGCTTTGCTCTAATGGCGTGGAGTTTAAGGCACTTTGGGAGATAACTCATTTAAGGGCAGGAGATAGAATTATAAAATCAATGATGAAAGATAATGAAAAATATCCTGTTTATGGCGGAGGTGTAGAACCCACAGGCTATTACCACGAATTTAATTTTAAAAATGCCATTACTATTGCAAGGGCTGGAAGTGCTGGTTCTGTGGGTTGGCAGGAAAAAGAATTTTGGGCTACTGATGTATGTTTTGTCGCAAGTAGCCGTCATTGCGAGGACTACAGGACGAAGCAATCCATAAAAGAAAATCACAAGGCGGATTCTATGGATTGCCACGAATCTGCTTCCGCAGATTCTCGCAATGACAAAATCTCTATCAAATTTGTTTATTATTATTTAAAAGCAAACGAATATGAACTAAAACAGCATTTATATGGTGGTTCTATGCCAAAACTTAATAAAAAATATTTGTGGGATTTCCCTATTCCCCTGCCGCCCTTAGAGATTCAAGAAAAAATCGTGGAGATTTTAGATAGCTTTACAGAATTAGAGAAAGAATTAGAATCTCGCAAAAAGCAGTATGAATATTATCGTAATACACTTTTAAGCTTTGATGAGCTAGAGAGACGCACTCTCCTCTCATTGCGAGGAAGTGCGAAGCACAACAAAGCAATCTATAAAATCAATGTAATGGATTGCCACAGCCCTAAAGGGCTTCGCAATGACAGAATCCCGCCCGTTATTGCGAAGGAGCAAAGCGAGTGCGGCAATCCACATAATGAACCCCTTGTGAAAATGGTAAGCTTGGGGGAAGTGTGCGAGGAAGTATCTAACATAAAATGGAAAGAAAATAAAGATAAGAATTTTTACTATGTTGATTTAAATTCTGTCAATAGGGATAATTGCAAAATTGAGGAAACACAAATTATTAACCATACTAACGCACCAAGCAGGGCACAACAAGTTATTAAAGAGGGAGATGTGATTTTTGGCACTACAAGACCTACATTAAAAAGATATTGCTACATTACAAAAAACTATGATGAACAAATTTGTAGCACAGGCTTTTGTGTGTTTCGTGTAAATAAAAATGAGATTTTAGAAAAATGGATATTTTTTAACTTAACTACAAATGATTTTTATGAATATGTAGAAAAATATCAGCAAGGGGCAAGTTACCCAAGCATTTCAGATTCTATATTAAAAAAATTTCAAATCCCCCTGCCGCCTTTAAAAGTGCAGGAGGAAATCGTAGAAATTTTAGATAGCTTTGATAGCTTGGTCAATGATATAAGCATAGGAATCCCCGCAGAGATAAAGGCAAGAAAAGCACAATATGGGTATTATAGGGAGCAATTACTTAGCTTTAAGGAGGCATAATCTGTCATTGCGAGGAATGAACGAAGTGAGAGACGAAGCAATCCATATATAAACAAAAGAAAGGACTAACCTTGAAAAAAGCCTATGTGTATATACTTTTTTTCTAAAGCCAATGGCACACTTTATACAGGTGTAACAAGTGATTTGCCTAAAAGAATTTATGAGCATAAAAACAAAATCACAAAGGGCTTTAGTGCAAAATATAATGTTGATAAATTGGGATATTATGAAATATATGATGATATAAAAGACGCTATTGCAAGAGAAAAGCAAATCAAAGCTGGAAGCAGGCAGAAAAAGCTTGATTTGATAGAGAGTTTCAATCCACAATGGGAGGATTTATATGAAAGTTTATTGTAGCTGTCATTGCGAGGCAGTGTGAAGCACAACGAAGTAATCTATAAAAAGAATAATAGATTACTTCGCTATGCCCGTAATGACGAAATAGATTGCCACGAAAGCCCTGCGGACTTTCTCGCAATGACAAGGAGCAAATGACAATGAAAAGCTTACAAAAGCAAACAAATATGTTATAATCACATACAAATTCATACAAAAGGATAGATTATGACTTCATTAGTGCAGTTTAGAATGGATAGCAACGATAAAGAGCTTTTGGAAACAATGCTTAAAGATATGGGGCTTGATTTGGGCACGGCTTTTAGAATCTTTGCCGCAAAGGTGCTAAAAACAGGTGAGATACCCTTTCAAATCAGCACAAATATCGACCCTGACACGATGGAAACAGAAGCAAACAAAAGAGCTTATAAAAAGGCTTTAAAAGAGCTAGAAAATGGTGAAACGATAAGCCACGAGGAGCTAAAAAAGGAATTGGGCTTATGAATTTTGATATAAAATATAGTAGAGCTGTAAAGAAATTTTTACATAAGCATCGCGATTTAGCTCCTAAAATCATTGATTGCTTAGAGCAAATCGCGCAAAATCCATACTCAAATACCCTTGATATAAAAAAGCTGCAGCATACGACAAATTGCTTTCGCTTGAGGATTGGCAAATATAGAATCCTCTATGAGATAAGAGATGAAGAAATACTCATCTATGCTTATGATGCAGATAGCAGAGGCGATGTGTATAAATGAGGCTTTAGCTAAAAACAATAAAAGATTCTAAAGGAGGCTTGAAAAATTAGTTTGTATTAGAATCGAGATTTGCGCGGGTAGCGGGTGAATTTGCTGGTGCAAATGCACGCCACGAGGCTAAAGCCTCTCGCAATGACGGACAAAATTGTCATTGCGAGGGAGTGTAACGACCGAAGCAATCTATAAAATCAATGTAATGGATTGCCACAGCCCTAAAGGGCTTCGTAATGACAGCAAAAGCCTAGGTTGCCACGAATCTGCTTTTGCAGTTTCTCACAATGACAAAAAAAGTTAGATTGTCGCGGCGATTCTGCTTCGCAATGACGCAATAAGCTATGCGGCAAAGCCTTGCGATGACATATTCAAACCAAAGGAGCAAAAATGCAATCACTTGAGCGAATTATGCAAGATGAACGCTCTACACTTGTGGCGCAATACACACCATCAAAGCACACAAATAGCGGCTATCAAAGCGAAGCGGCTTTAGAAGCGGAGTTTATAGCCATCTTAGAATCGCAAGGCTATGAATATGTGCCTATTAAGAGTGAGGAGGCATTGATAGAGAATCTTAAAAAGCAGCTTGAAGCCCTTAATAACATCACTTTTAGCCCGAGTGAATGGCAGAGGTTTTTTAAAGAAGTGCTATGCCGCGCGAGTGATGGGATTATCGAAAAGACGACATTAATACAAGAGCAAGAAATCCAAGTGCTTAAACGCGATGATGGGCGTGAGATTAATATCAAACTGCTTGATAAAAATCATATTTATAATAACCGTCTGCAAGTGATTAATCAATACGCGGTAGAGGGAGGGCGGAAAAATCGCTATGATGTGAGTGTGCTTGTCAATGGACTGCCTTTGGTGCATATCGAGCTAAAACGGCGGGGTGTGCATATCAAAGAGGCGTTTAATCAAATCTCGCGTTATGGCAGGGAGAGCTTTTGGGCGGGGAATGGGTTATTTGAATTTGTGCAGATTTTTGTTATTAGCAATGGCACTTACACAAAGTATTATGCCAATACGACAAGAGAATCTCATCTCAAAGACAAAAATGATATAAAAGTGCAAAAAAGCGGTCATAGCTTTGAATTTACATCATTTTGGGCGGATTTGAAAAATAATCCTATCAGTGATTTATGCGATTTTGCAAAGACATTTTTTTTGCTAAACATACACTTTTGCGTATTCTCTGTCGGTATTGCGTGTTTGATGTGGATAGAAAGCTGCTTGTCCTGCGACCTTATCAAATCGCCGCTACGGAGAAAATCTTGCAAAAAATCGCTATGAGCTATCATCATAAGCTTTATGGGTGCAGGGCACAAAGTGGAGGGTATATCTGGCATACCACAGGGAGTGGCAAGACACTTACAAGCTTTAAGGTCGCGCAACTTGCAAGTGGCTTTAAGGAGATTTATAAGGTGCTTTTTGTCGTGGATAGAAAGGACTTAGACTATCAAAGTATAAAAGAATATGATAGATTCCAAAAGGGCGCGGTAGATTCTACCAAAAATACAAAAGTGCTTTCTCAAAAACTCCATAATGATGAGAGCAGAATCATCGTAACGACTATTCAAAAACTCGCAAGATTTGTCCAGCAGCATAAAGATGATAAAAGCGCGGTATTTGATAAGCATATAGTGATTATCTTTGATGAATGCCATCGAAGTCAGTTTGGGGAAATGCACGGGCTTATTAAAAAGCATTTTAAAAAATATTATCTCTTTGGATTCACAGGCACGCCGATTTTTGCTCAAAATGCCAATGGGATTGAGACGACACAAAGTGTTTTTGGAGAGCAGCTCCATACATATAGCATAATCCACGCAATTAGGGATAAGAATGTTCTGCCCTTCCGCGTGGCATACATCTCTACGATAAAGCAAAAAGAGGATATAGAGGATAAAAAGGTATATGCAATCAATAAAGATGAGCTACTGCTATCAAATGAACGGATTCAAAAGATAGTCTCTTATATTTTAGAGCATTTTGATGTGCAAACCAAGCGCGATAAAATCTATACGAGCAAAGATAACTCAATGAAGGGCTTTAACAGCCTTTTTGCGACGTTTTCTATCGAAGCGGCAATTGCGTATTACAAAGAGTTTAAGCGGCAAAATGAATGCTTAGAGAAGCATAAGCAGCTTAAAATCGGGCTTATTTATAGCTTTGGCGCAAATGAAGAGGCACGGGCAGATATTGATGGGGTGGGCATTGATGAAGAAAATAGCGATGAGACAATAGGGCTTGAAAAGAGTCAAAGGGATTTTTTAGAATCTGCCATAAGCGATTATAATGCAATGTTTAAACAAAGCTTTGATGCAAGTGCGGAGAAGTTTGCAAATTATTATAAAGACATCAGCAAAAGGCTCAAAGAGCGGGAGATTGACTTAGTGATTGTGGTTAATATGTTTTTGACAGGCTTTGATGCGACTACGCTCAATACGCTTTGGGTGGATAAGAATCTTAAATATCACGGACTGCTTCAGGCGTATTCTAGGACAAATAGAATCTTAAATGCAGTAAAGACATTTGGGAATATCGTATGTTTCCGTGATCTTAAAGAAGCCACAGATAAGAGCCTTATGCTTTTTGGTGATGAAAATGCGCAAAAAATGGTGTTTTTGCGGAGTTTTGAGGAATATTATTATGGCTATGATGAGAATGGCACATATCATAAGTGTTATGCAGAGCTTGTAGAGAGCTTGAGGGCAGATTTTGCATTAGAGCATATTTTGGAAAAGTTGCCTTTACAGACACAGCAAAAAGCTTTTATAGAGCTTTTTTCACATATTTTAAAAAGTAAAAATATTTTATCTTGCTTTGATGAGTTTATGGGCAAGGAGATTCTCACACAGAGGGAATGGCAGGATTATCAAAGTCATTATATTGATATATACACAGCTTACAAGAAGGAGCTTGAAGAGCGGGAGAGTGTGCTTGAAGTAGAGCTGATCAAGCAAATAGAGGCAAATCTCGAATATATAATCGAGCTTATTCGTATATCGCATAAGGATAATAGGCTTGATAGGGCATTTTCATTAAGTATTGAAAAATCTATCGATTCGAGCATAGAATTAAGAAATAAAAAAGATTTGATATTAAGCTTTCTTGCCTCGCTCTCACCCCAAAGTGATGTGGATAAGGCATTAGAAGCCTTTATCGCACAAAAGAAACAAGAGGAGCTAGAGGCGATTATCACAGCGGAAAATCTAAAGCCCACAGAGACAAGAGCATTTGTGAGAAAAGCTTTTGAGCTAGATTCTATGAGTGAGTATGGCACATCTTTTAGCGAGATTTTGCCCCCAAGAGATTATTTTAGTCCCCACACGCAAGAGAATCATACGCATATTTTTACACGGCTTTATACGTTTTTTGAAAGTTTTAGGGGTTTTAAAATTTCGGCTTAAGGTTATCGATATTTAGCGACTTGTTTGCATTATAAAATAAGCGTGAAATTTAAGGATTATCATTGCCCGTGTATAGGGTGATGCTTTAATCCTTTTCAAAACACAACCCACTATATTGATATACAGATATATCCCTATGAAAAGGAATCATAGAACTATCAAAAGGATCTTTCCATTCATCTACTAATCTATATCCACGTGAAGTAAAGAATCCTATAAACTCATCTCTATTAAAAATATAGAGTGGCAAGTAATATTGATTAAGAGCATTTTGAAGTGTTATGAAAGTGTGAGTTTTACTTTGAAGGGGAATGCGCGTAAGCAAAATGTGTGTAGCCCCCCCCCCGCTGCTTAATAGAGCAAACTTATCAAGTAGCTCCCAAATATTTTTTACGTATTGAAAGGCAGATGAACTAAGGAGTATGTTTGATGGACTAAGATTTGTGCTAAAGCTAAGATTCTCTATTTTAAGCTCTTTTGTCATCGCATTCCCTACACTTACATTAGATTCTAACTCTACTACCTCCCATTGAGGTTTAAGAGCATTATATGAAGTATAGGCAAAATAATGTCTTCCATTTGCTCCACCAAAATCACATACTTTTGCCTTTGGATTTTGAGCTAAGATTCTATCAAGATGAAAAAAGAGAGGATATTCTGTATCTACTAAAGCAATAGGTTTTTTAAACATTTCACACCAAGATTGCAATATATCTTGTGGTGTATCTATATAACCTTTATTTCTTCCTTTAGTCTTAGGCATACACTCAAGTGCTTCTTCAAAGCTAGTATATACTCCACGATAAGCAATATAAGCATTAGGAAAATGCAAATAATGATATATATCCTTACAAAAGTTCAATAAAGATTTTAGAATCTTTTTCATATATGTTCCTTTTTGAGATGAATTTGAGGCAAAGTAGTTTTAAGGGAATTGTAGCATATTATTTTCGATACAAAGCTATGTAGAATCTGCAGTGATTCTAAGTGAGCTTTTAGAGTGTTTATGTGATAATCCGCGCTTCTATTTTTGCATACCTTAAGGAACAATAATGTCGCAAGAACTTTACCTACAAGATGATACCCTCATTATCTCCAAAACAGATTTAAAGGGTTGTATTACGTATGGCAATGATGATTTTGTATATTTTAGCGAGTTCAAAGAAGAAGAATTTTTAGGCAAGAAACATAATCTCATTCGGCATAAAGATATGCCTCGCATTGCTTTTAAACTCTTATGGGAAAATATACAAAATGGCAAAGAATTTTTTGCATTTGTGAAAAATACCTCACGTAATGGACGTGCTTATTGGGTTTTTGCAAATATCACTCCTTCTTATGACAAGCAAAATAATATTATTGGTTATTATTCTGTGCGTCGCCGCCCTAGTAAAGAAGGTGTGGCTTTTATGAACGATATGTATGCTAAACTGTCTCAGGCAGAATCTCAAGGTGGCGTGCAAGCTTCTCTTACGCTGCTTACAAATACTTTGCAAGAAGCCAATATTAGCTATGATGAATTAGTGATTAATCTACAAAATACAGGTAAAACACAAGGGTATCATTAGGATTGATTGTTTTTATATTACGACAAAATCGCCGCATTTGCACGAAGTGCAATAGCAAAGGCATAATAGAATCTCATTGTATAAACAAAGGAGAAATATGCTTATTGCCGCTTATAAGCCACCATTTATGAGCTCCAATGCTTACCTTTCATCGCTTAAAAAGCGTTTTCATATATCAAAAGCAGGGTATCTTGGCACACTTGATCCTTTTGCAAAAGGCACGCTTGTGGTGGGATTTGGGAGCTATACGCGGCTCTTTATGTATTTGCAGAAATCCCCTAAGACATATAGGGCAACTCTATGGCTTGGGGCGTATTCTAGGAGCTTAGATATAGAGCATATAGAATCTGTAAAGGTTATTAATACCTATCCACAAGCACACATAGAGGGGATTCTAAATGGGTTGCAAGGCAAACATACATATACCCCACCACTTTTTAGCGCAAAGCATATCAATGGCAAAAGAGCCTATCAACTTGCTAGAGCGGGAGAAAGCTTCTCTCTCTCGCAAGTGCAAATGGAGATTTATCATATAAAACTTTTATCCTATTGTCATCCTTTTGTGCATTTTGAGGTAAGCGTGAGTGAGGGAGGGTATGTGCGGAGTATTGGCGAGATGATAGCACAACATTTAGGTGTAAATGGCACATTATCAAGCTTAGAGCGGATCAGTGAGGGTGCGATGGCAGTAAATCAAAGTGAAGGTATAAGAATCTTAAATCCGCTAGATTATCTCCCATACGCAAAGATTAAATCTACATCGCTTTGTGCGCAAGATGTGGCTAATGGGAAAAAGATTTGCTTAAAAAATACACGAAAAGGTAAATATATAGTGTGTTTTGAGGATTTTTTCTCTATAATTGAGGTTTTGGAAAATAGCAGTATCAAATATATTTTAAATAGGATAGAGTATGCTCATACTTTCACGCAAACAAGAGGATAGCGTTATTATCGGCGATGATATAGAAATAAAGGTTATTTCTATTGACAAAAATAGTGTGCGTTTGGGCTTTTCCGCACCAGAATCTTGTGTGATTTTGCGTGGTGAGCTTAAAGAGGCGATTACCTCTGCTAATAAACAAGCCTCACAAGATACTGATAACACTACTCTTACGCAGATTCACACACTCCTTAATATAAAAAAAGAAACGAGATAAGTAGTGAATCTTATCATCTATCCTAAACTCAATATTTTTCTTAAAATTATTGGATATAAAGAAGGCTTTCATCAGCTCAATTCACGCTTTGTGCAAGCTATCGGAGAAGTCTATGATGAAATGCAGATAAGCTCATCATCTCGCTTTATGCTAATGGGAGATTTTGGCTGTGAAATGCAGGATAATCTCATTTATAAAGCAAAATGTGCAATGGAGGATTTTTTATCCGCACGGGGTAAAGAAACAAAGGGCTTGCAATCACTCAAAATAGAAGTGCAAAAGGTTATCCCCAAAGGTGCGGGGCTTGGCGGTGGCAGTGGCAATGCGGGAGCATTTTTACGAGGGGTAAATGCTTTTTTGGAGCTTGGATTAAGCGATGTAGAGCTAATCCACATAGCACAAGAGGTGGGGGCTGATGTGAGCTTTTTTGCAAGTGGGGTAAAGAGTGCAAATGTGAGTGGTAGGGGCGAATGCATAGAGCCTTTTATAGAATCTCCACTCAAGTATGACATTTACACACCTCCTATTTCTTGTGATACAGCGAAGGTGTATCAAAGCTATAAAGATTCTATAAAATCGCAAAAATGCCATTATAGTAAGCCCACAACGCAATGGTTTACCCTCACAAGTAAGGATTTACTCCATTTATCGCATTTGCGCGAAGAACTCAATGATTTGTTTTTAAGTGCTACTTTCCTCTATCCTGCGCTTAAAGATATTGCTTTAGATTTGGGTGAGGGGTGGTATTTTAGCGGAAGTGGCAGTAGCTTTTTTAGGATAAGGGCTTAAAGAATGGAAACGCGCATTATTGCTAAAAACAAAAAGGCATATTTTGATTATGAGATTTTAGAGACATTAGAGAGCGGCATTGTCCTAGCAGGAAGTGAGGTTAAGAGCATTCGCGCAGGGCGGGTAAATCTCAAGGATAGTTTTGTGAAAATCGTGCGGGGGGAGGCGTTTTTATTTCACGCACATATATCTTTTTTAGAGACTACTTATACATATTTTAAACCTAATGAACGTGCCCCACGTAAGCTTTTGCTCCATAGAAAAGAGATTGATAAGCTTTTTGGGAAGGTGAGTCAGCAATCTTTAAGCATTGTTCCATTAAACATTTATTTCAATCAAAGAAATAGAATCAAGCTTTGCATTGCACTTGTGAGAGGAAAGAAGCTCTATGATAAGCGCCAAAGTCTTAAGCAAAAGACGCTAGAGCGTGAGGCAAGGGCAAATATGAAAGATTATGGTAAAAAGTTGTAGGAGTGGGCGATGAAAGAAGTCATAGATTATGGTGTGCTAGGGTTTTTGCTGTTTTTAAGCATTGTGATGTTGGGCGTGGCATTAGAGCGTTTATGGGCATATCATAAAATAGATGTGGAAGCATTTGATGATAAGCGAATCTTGGAGCTTTTGCTTCATAAGCGTTTGACACTTATTGCGACTATTGGCTCAAATGCGCCATATATCGGGCTTTTAGGGACGGTTTTTGGCATTATGATAACATTTGTAGAAATTGGCTCAAATGCGCTTGTAGATACACAAAGCATTATGGTGGGGCTTTCCCTCGCGCTTAAGGCTACGGCAGCGGGGCTGCTAGTGGCGATACCCTCGATTGTATTTTATAATTTTTTGTTGCGTAAGGCAGAGGTATTGCTTTCACTCTGGGAAATCGCACATAATCCGCCACATAAAAGTAAAGTCTCTACAAGGTATGATGTGTGAAAAAGATAGATTCTCTTAATCTCATTCCTTTTATTGATATTATGCTTGTGTTGCTTGTGATTGTGCTAACAAGTGCATCTTTTGTCGTGCGCTCTCAAATACAAGTTGATGTACCGCGACTTGAGGAGACACAAGGACAAAATACTCAAAAAAAAGAAACCCATTCTATTACTATTGACAAAGAGGGGCACTTTTTTCTTGACGATAAGCCTTTATCTTTAAATGAGCTAAAGGCGCAAGTGGAGCAATTGGAAAGAGATACGCAGGTTATTATCCGTAGTGATAGGCAGAGTGATTTAGAATTTTTCCTTGAGGTTACTACAATGTTGCGTGATGTGGGTATTTATGATGTATATGTTACCACAGAGCAAAAATAGTATTTAGGGTGTGAGGAGGATATATGCAAGAGATTAATTGGCTGATTAATATATGTTTCACCATTGGTATGGTGGGGCTGTTCGTATGGGATTTTAAGACTTTTGGTGAGCCTTCGCATAAGGACTTTAAAACTATCATTATGAGCACAGGGGTGCTTGGGACATTTGTGGGAATCTTTGTAGGGCTTATAGGCTTTGATACCTATGCTTTGCAAGATTCTGTACCTTTGCTGCTTAATGGATTAAAGACAGCATTTTACACATCTATCTTGGGCATGGGCTTAGCAATTGCCCTCTCTATTATTCAAAGGGCAAAAGATGTAAAAAGCACTCAAGATATAAATATGGACTATATGCTTAACCAAATGGGGAATTTAAGCTATCTTAAGGGTATTGAGGAGCTTAATAATAAAATGCTTACGTTACCCACGAAAGAAGATATGCGTATGATAAATGCTTCCACAAATACATTTTTAGAAACAAGTTTGCATAAGATTGATACTTCTTTGCAGGAGGCGATTAAGCAGCTTGCTTCAGGAGCTTCAAAGGAGCTTATTAGTGCATTGGAGCTTGTTATTAGGGATTTTAATCATAATCTGCAAAATCAATTTGGAGAGAATTTTAAAGAGCTTAATAATGCTGTGGGGCGGCTACTTGTATGGCAGGAGAATTATAAACAAAGCATTGAAAATACACAAGATTTGCTTTTGCAAACACAAAGTGCTATGAATGAAAGTGCAAACGCGATGAATGCCACACAGATGACTTTAGAATCTATTATTGCGAATAATAAAAGCGCAATGGAATTTTATAGTAAAACTTTAGAGGTGTTTGATGATATGAAGAGTAAGGGTGATAAGCTTATGGTGCAACTCAATGAAATTGCCATACTTGGCTCTCACGCAAAGCAATGTTTAAGTGATATGGATAGCCTATTCACAAAAGCTACAGAGAGTATCACTTCGCTTGAGGGTATCGCTTCTAAACAGGTTGAAGGGCTGAAAAATGAAATTATGCGTTATTTCACACAACTAAATGAACACGCACAGCAGAATATGGAGCATTTAAGAGTATTCATAGAGCAAAGCACACAGCAGAGTAAAGAGCATATAGGAGAGGTTTTAAGCGAACATAGTGCAAGTTTTAGCACACAATGTAATGTCTTTACGGGGCAAAGTAAGGCATTGTTTGAAGAGATTGTGCAAAGTGCGAATACGCATATCAGGCATTTAAGTGAATCTTTGGAGCAAAATATCGCGCAAAACATAGCATCTAGCACTCATAATGCAGAGGAGTTTGCCAAATTACGAGAGCATATTGCTAAAAATCATAGCGCGATTGTGGAGAGCTTAGAATCTAGTCTTTCTTATCTTACCTCTCATAATCAAGTGATTATGCAAGATATGACAAAAGATATGAAAGATATGCAAGAAGCCTATCTTCTTAGGGCAAATGAAAATATGGATAGCATACTAAATAAAGAGCAAGAAATGATAAAATCGCGAGTAGAGGGTTTTGATAAACTGATGACAAAAAGCGATAAGTATGTTAATTCACAATATACGCATATCAGTGGATTCATTAAAAAACTTGCAGGCGAATACTTGAAGATTATGCAAAAGCTCACTAAAGATTCTGTGGCAATTCCCAAGGATATGGGTGTGCAAGTGGTAAAGGACTTTGGCACTTTGCAGCATAATCTCCTCTCGCATTTAGGGAATCTCAACGCCCAGATTCAGCATAATAGCGCACAACTTATTGAGCTCTATCGCAATGTGCAAAATATTGTGAATGAAAATGTTGAGGGCAATAAAACATTACAAAAAGAGATTAGAGAGACATTTGATACGCTTGATTCTCAAATGAATACAAGTATGGAGAATTTTAAGGAAAATTATGAGTGGTTTTTGCGCCGTGTGCGTGAGATTATTGGCTCAAGATAGCACAGAGGCGGAGAGATGAAATACAATCAATGGATTAGCATTTCGGACATGATGGCAGGCATTATGATGATTTTTTTGCTCATTATGGTGTCTTTTATGCTCATTACGCAGCAAGCCCAAGAGGATTTAAAGATTCAAAATCAAAAGCTTTTGGCACTCAATGAAGCAATGAGTGCGATTGCGCAGAATTATTCAAATTTGCAACAAGAGCTTTATGAGGCATTACTCAAAGAATTTAGCAAGGACTTAAAGGCGTGGGATGCGTATATTGATGAGGATAATACCATTCGCTTTAATGAGCCTGAAGTGCTATTTGATACAGGTAAAAAGCAGGTAAAAAAACGTTTTAAAGATATTTTAGATGATTTTTTTCCTCGTTATGTGAAGATTCTGTCCTTAGAGAAATTTAAGGATAATATTGAAGAAATCCGTATAGAGGGGCATACCTCTCAAATTTGGTTTGCAGCCCATAGCTTAGAAGAGCGATACCTTGGCAACGCCGAACTCTCACAGGCAAGAGCATTAGAGGTGCTAAAATATTGCTTTAATCTTAAAAGTATTGATGGATATAAAGAATGGTTGATTAAAGTGTTTCGCGCTAATGGCTTATCCTTTGCTAAACCATTAGCAGATGATGAAAAATCAAGACGTGTAGAGTTTAGAGTGATTACTAAAGCAAATAAAGATTTGCTTAAGATCCTTGAAATTAGCAAAGATTTAGAGCTAAAATAACCTATCTTTAAGTAAAAAATGGGCATAATCCCGGACTTATTTTAACGTTAAGGCTAAATTATGAAAAGAACATATCAACCTCATAATACACCTAGAAAGCGCACTCACGGATTTCGCGCAAGAATGAAAACAAAAAATGGTCGCCGTGTGATTAATGCAAGGAGGGCAAAGGGTCGTAAAAGACTTTCTGTGTAAGCAATAAAATAGGTAGTATAGCTTTGATGAAGTTAGATTCTCTTAAAACAAAGCTAGAATTTGACTTTGTCTATAAAAATGCAAAAAAGTTTTTTTATAAGCATTTTATACTCTATGCGCTTAGGATTTCACACCACCAACCCCCTCACTTTCGGGATAAAAAAATCTTGCAAAGTATTCAATCGCGTAAAGCTGCTATCTACCTTGGATTCAGTATTTCTCGTAAAATTGGCAAAGCTAATAAACGTAACCTCCTCAAAAGACGCATCAAAGCTATTGTGTATGAAAATAGCGCACATTATGAGGGGCTTATCTTTATATTTGTTGCTAAAGATGGGGCAACTTCTCTTGCTTTTCCTATGCTTAAAAGAGATGTGCTTTCTGCTTTTACAAGAGCATACGATATGCTATGTTTTCCATCTCAAAAGTCATCTTTAAAAAAGAGGTATGAATGCTATTAAGGAGGTGTATGAGCGGGGTTTTTATTTGGAGTGTAAGATTCTATCAAAAATATCTCTCTGCATTTAGTGTGGGAGCTTGTCGTTATTATCCTAGCTGCTCACAATACACATTATGGCTTTTATATTTTGACAATCCTTTTTTGGCGCTATTTAAGTCATTTTTACGTATTTTACGTTGCAATCAGTGTTTTATGGGGGGTATTGCTTATCCCCGAGCAAAGATATGTTTCCAAAATATTATATTTGCGCCCAAAAAGGTAAAATATTGGTTTGTGCCTACTACAAATGCAAGTTTTTTGGATATAATACCCATTTTTCACAAAATTTACTATTTACAAGTCTATATTGTCAAATCATTTCCTCAAAGGCAGTGTTATGTATCGTCCAAATGAACAAGACAATGGTATGTCGCTTTCACGTGTGCTTATAGCCGTAGGTCTTTCCATTGCTTTCTTTGCTGTATATGCGTATTTTTTTCCTCAAAAGCCTCCACAAGAGGCTTCAAAAGTAGTGGAATTAGCTCCTGAATCTACTTCGCATTCTCCTTCTATGGCTTCCAATACCCATTTAGAAAACACTACGCAAGATTCATCTCTAGCCATAAAGAATAACCAATCTTTGAAACAAACAATTATTACACGTATTCAAGCACACTCTTTTGAAATCGATATTGATGCTTTGGGTAGAATTAGACAAGTCTATCTTAAAGATAAAAAATTCACACGCAATGAGCAAAACAGCCTTTTTGGTATGATAGGTGAGGCATTAGGGCTGAAGTTATCACATCAAGCAGTGGTTGAAAAGCTCCCTTTGTTTGGGGATTTGGCATTGCACACAATGGAAGTGCGCTTTAGTGATGTTGAATTGAACAAAAAAGCTTTTGATACCCCATATACTGCAAGCGCGACACAGCTTGATATTGATAGGGCTCCTGTGGAGCTTACACTTAAGCAGAATCTTGGCGAGATTGTAATCACTAAATATCTCACTATCCACCCAAACCTTTCTTATGATGTGCGCATAGAGCTGAATAAGCCTAATGTAGAATATTTTGTAAGTAATGGTATGCGACCTACTGCCGATAGTGATACGTATGCTTTTAGAGGTGTTTTGACACGAAGTAGTCTTGATGGGGTTTTGACAAAAATTGAAGATGGCGATGCGAGTAGCGACTATATCGCAAAAACCGCGCTTGATATGCGTCAATCTAGCTTTGTAGCAAGTGTGGATAGATACTATACAAGTTTGTTTTATAGTAATGCGCCTCAGGGATTGCATGTTGTCCTCAGTGGGGATAATGCACATAATCCTATGCCTTTTGTGCGATTTGAGGGTAATGCGTCTTTTGCGGGATATATAGGACCAAAGACCTATAAGGAGCTGCAAAGGATAGATGATAGCCTCACAGACGTAGTGGAATATGGGCGCATTACATTCTTTGCTAAACCTCTTTTTGTCTTGCTTGAATACCTCTATGATTTGTGCGGGAATTGGGGCTGGGCGATTGTGCTTCTAACGCTTATTGTGCGTGTAGTGCTGTATCCTCTCACTTATAAGGGTATGATGTCTATGCAAAAGCTTAAAGATATAGCCCCTAAAATGAAAGAATTGCAAACTCGCTATAAAGATGACCCACAAAAGCTGCAAATGCATATGATGGATTTGTATAAAAAGCACGGGGCAAATCCACTTGGTGGTTGCTTACCCTTGCTTTTGCAAATTCCTGTGTTTTTTGCTATTTATCGTGTGCTGCATAATGCGGTGGAGCTTAAAAGCTCTGCGTGGATTCTATGGATTGATGATTTATCGGCTATTGACCCTTATTTTGTCTTACCTGTGTTAATGGGTTTAAGTATGTATCTTTCTCAAAAGCTCACACCATCAAATTTCACAGACCCTATGCAGGAAAAAATCTTTAAAATGCTCCCTCTTATTTTTGCTATATTTTTTATTGTCTTTCCATTTCCTGCTGGGCTTGTGCTGTATTGGACGATTAATAATGTCTTTTCTATTATTCAGCAAATAATGCTTAATAAAGTTGTAGAAAAACGAAAAACAAAGGAGATTGCAGAGCATCATAGACATTATGATAAAGAAAAGCAAAAGGGGGCGAAATGAGAAAAATTGTAGAAAAAAGCTTGGAGGCTGCCCTCATCAAGGCATCAATGGAGCTTGGCTGTTCGGTAGCTGATTTAGAGTATGAAGTGGTGCAAAATCCTAGTGGAGGATTTTTGGGATTAGGAAAAAAAGAAGCGATTATTATCGTAGATGATAAAAAGCAAAGATGGGCTAAAACAGCACATAGTCAATCTTTGAAAATAAAAGAGGTTTCACACAAGGAGCCAAAGCAAGTCAAACAAGATGTTAAAATTCCACCAAAGGCTACTGATAATCCAGCTTTTGAGACATATACGGAAGATATTTGGGGCGAAGAAAATAGGGCTTGTGAGAGCCAGAATCAAGATGATGAGGCAAATGTCGCTCAAATCCGCACAGAGATAGAATCTTTATTTGCGCTTCTGCCTTTTGATATTGATAAATTTGATGTGCGTTTGGAGCCTGATAAAACACTTTTTGTATATATTGATGGGCGTGATTGTGCCCTGCTTATTGGGGAGAAAGGCTATCGCTACAAGGCACTCTCTTATTTGCTCTTTAATTGGGTTAATTCAAAGTATGGCTATTCACTCCGCCTTGAAATCGCAGAATTTTTGAAAAATCAAGAAGAGATGATAGATGTGTATCTTAAGGATATTGTGCGATTGATTAAGCTTAATGGTAGAGCGCAGACAAAAACGTTTGATGGAATTCTGGTCTATATTGCGCTAAATAAATTGCGCGAGATGTTCCCTAATAAATATGTCTCTGTGCGACAAAATGAGGCTGATGAAAAATACATCATCATCAACGATTTTAGACGATAGCACGATTGTAGCTATTGCTACACCTGTGGGTAATGGAGCGATTAGTATCGTGCGCTTGAGTGGCAAGGAAGCTTATAAAATAGCTCTAAGCCTTACACACAGGGATTTGCTAAAGCCACGTTACGCACATTTATGTTGTATTTATGATAGGCAAGATATGGCTATTGATGAGGCTTTGGTGCTGTATTTCCCTGCTCCACATAGCTATACGACACAAGATGTATGCGAAGTTCAATGCCATGGGGGGATTACAAGTGCTAGGGCGATTATGCAGCTATGCCTTGAAATGGGTGCGAGAATCGCCCTAGCGGGAGAATTTACTAAACGCGCTTTTTTAGGCGGGAGGCTTGATTTAGCACAGGCTCAAGCAGTGGCTTCCCTCATTCAATCAAATAGCCTTGAGGCAAATAAGATTCTTATGCGGCAGCTTAGGGGTGATGTGGGAGTGTTTGTAGAGTTGGTGAGAGAATCTTTGCTAGAGATTCTTGCCATAAGCGAGGCAAATATCGATTACAGCGAGGAGATGGACACAGATTATAAAGATGATATGCTCACGCGACTAGAACGCACAGAATCTAAGCTAAGAGAGGTATATGAAGCTTCTATAAGACAAGCCCCGATTATTGAGGGCTACACATTGGCGATTGTGGGTAAGCCAAATGTGGGTAAAAGCTCCTTGCTAAATGCCCTACTTATGCGCGAACGCGCGATTGTGAGTAGCATAGAGGGGACTACACGCGATACGATTGAGGAGAGTTTGCATATCAATGGTGCGCTCGTGCGTATCGTGGATACGGCGGGGATTAGAGAAAGTGATGATGAGATAGAACGTATCGGTATACAAAAGACGCAAGAAGCTCTGCAAAGAAGTGATATTATCTTAGCCCTTTTTGATGGTTCAATACCCTTTGATGAGCAAGATAAGGCGGTGCTAGAAATGTTGCAAAGCCTTGATAAAAATGTGCTACTTGTGCTAAATAAAAGCGATTTATTTCAAAGCTGTGAGCTAAATGTGTTTGATAATTTTTTTGCTACACATACTAAAGCCCTGCTTCCTGCCCCGCTGCGCGTGAGTATTTATAATGGAGAGGCGCATAAGATTACTAAGGCACTTGAAGGTGTAATTAGCACACAGAGTGGACACCAAAGCCTTATTCTCACTTCACAACATCAATTAGAATCTTTAAAGGGTAGCCTAGATTCACTCAATAGGGCGTATGTGCTTTTAGCAAGTGGGGAGCTAGAGCTGCTTTCATATCATATCCGCGATGCCATAGATTCTATAAGCCACATCACGCGCCCTTATGAGAATGCGGAATTGCTTGACAAGCTTTTTAGCGCATTTTGCTTGGGCAAATAATGCTTGATTTTTCATTAAGCTTTGTGGAGAAAAGGACGCTTTTTGAGCGAGATTTTTGGATAAAGCGCGATGATGTAATCCACCCTTATTGCAATGGCAACAAAGCACGGAAGTTCGCTGCCCTGCTTGATGAGAGCCGTTATCCTGTGTGGCTAAGCTATGGGGGCAATCAGTCTAATGCGATGTCTGCCCTTGCCTATCTAGCGCATTTTAAGGGCGTGAGATTTAAGTATGTAATGCCTCAAATGTCTAGCCTAGCGCATAGACAAGAGATGGATAATCTTGCCTATGCACTTAAATGGGGTATGGAGGTGTATGTTTTACCCACAGGCACGAGTGTAGGCGATTTAGAATCTTATGCCCTTTCACTTGTGGATTCTCAAACACTCTTTATCCCGCAGGGTGGAAGCGTAGAATATGCCTTGAGCGGTATGTCTGCCCTTGCATTAGAGCTAAAGCAAAGCATAGGTGGGAATCCTCTGCTTTTTTACGCAAGCGGAAGCGGAGTAGGGGTGATAGCCTTGCAAAAGGCACTAGATTCTATCTTTCCACAGACGAGTTTGGTGGCGATTTGTTGTGCGGGGAGTAAAAATGAACTAAGACAGAGGGCATATAGTCATAATGTAGGGCATTTGCAAATTTTGCAATCCCCCTTTGCCTTTGCTAAGCCTAAAAGGGAGATTTGGGAGATGAGGGAGTATCTATCGCAAAATGATGTGAGATGTGATTTAATCTATGATAGCCCCGCTTTTTGCGTGATAAAAGCACATTTAGAGCAATTTTCACAAAGGCAGCTTGTCTTTATCCACTCTGGGGGACTTGTAGGCGATATAAGCCAAGTAAAGCGGTATGAATCTTTGCTTCATAGGTGATCACACAATATTTATACATCTCTATATTCAGTCTGCATCTTTTTTGACAATTTTAGTATTTGCGTGAGATTCTACGATTTGATTGAATGTTTTTTACTGATTTCTATAGTTTGACACATATTGTATTTTACAAATGATCAAGCACGTGGTCTAATTCATTGATATAAATAAGGGCTTGTTCCCTACTAAGCCCTAGCGATTTTACTACTTCACTTTCAAAGCTCCCAAGCTGCAACTCTGCTAACATATAGGGATTAAGATATTTTTCAAACTTGTGTGCGGGTAGATTCATCAAGTGGAGTAATAAGTAAAGGATTGTCTACTTGATGATTTTGCATAAGATATTTAACAATTATACGAGAGTCTTTCCTACCACTTACGCCTATGACACAATCATATATCCCCACCCTATTAGCTGGTTACTTTCTTTGAGATGCTGGGTGAGCCATTGCTAGCTAGCCTTAAAATCAAAATTTTGCTTTAGCATTAATGCAGGCACCACAGATTCCATTTTTCTGATAGGGATTATGGCGGTATTCCATTGGGAATCCGCATATTTCACAGCCTTTTATGGCATTCATTTTTGCTCCTTTGATTTAGTTTTGGCGTGAAGTTAATTGTTTTGCTTCCTTGCATGTGAGATTTGTGTGAAAAATATCCCTTAAGACACAATGTGGGTTAGGTAAAATTCTATGATGGGGGTAAGTGCCTACTACGATACTATTGCTAGGCACATCACAATTTAGAATAAACGCATTTGCGCCCAAGATGACATTATCTCCAATATTACATTTGCCAATAATCTTGCTTCCCGCATAGAGTGCCACACCTACCCCTAAGGTTGGGTAGTAAATGCCATCTTCTCTTTGGTCTCCTCCAATCGTGCAGTTTTGATATATACTTAAAAAATTACTATATTGTGCGCGTCCTAGCACACTTCCTAGAGGGTGGGTAAATATAAAAATATCAGGCAGGGCAACTTCATAGAATATATCAATGCTATGTAGAATCTTATTAAGATAGTAAATCTGAGTAGCCACTTTTGGATTTCCTGCTAAGAAATAGCTCCTAGCAAGGCAGCACAAAAACATCGCATACTTATCAGAGTGATAGAAATCCTCCATACTTAATGGAGTATTTGAAAAATATTTTTCTTGTATGGCACTTATGCAGGTATTAAACTTTATGAGGGCAGTTTCTGTAATCTTATCATCAAAGACAGGAGATTCAAAGAAGTTAGAAACTTGTTTTTGAAGATGAGAATGTAGAGATGGGATAAGAGATTGGTATGAAGTAAAGGAGGTAATCATTGTAATATCTCCTTTGGGGTAAGGGCTGTTATTTTATAATAATGGCAATCCCCCAATTGAGCAGCATACCCGCAGGGATTTGTAGATGTATAGGAGTTTTGTTTATATCCCCCCCCCCCATTGTTTAGAGCTAATATATTATTTTCTTCTTGAGAGAGCCTAAGAGTAAAAGTTCCAATATCCCTTTGTGCTAGGTTTCGTTCAAAATCTATATGGGGAGAAAAAGGTATCATATTTATAGAGGAAACTAAATCCCCACACATATCAATAATGCTTTGTGTGCAGTAAGTATTGTAATAGGTATTGATAAGCGGTGATTTTGGATTATGTGGATTGAGGCTTGAGGCATAGAGCAGTCCTCCTTGTTTTAAAACTCGTCTCACTTCTTCTACAAGAGGCAAAAGCTCATTTTCATCAAAGATAAGCAAAACTCCCCAACAAAACACTAAATCAAAAGTATTATCTTCAAAAGGTAGAGTGCGTAAATCCCCTTGAATAAATTGCATTCTCTCTTTAAATGGAGTATTAAATTCTCTAGCTAAGTCTAAACCATCTTCATTATAATCAAGTAAAACAAAAGTAGCATTTGGAAAAAATGAAGCCAAATGATAGTTTAATGTCCCTCCACCACAAGCTAAATCTGCAATTTTATAAGAAGCATTTTTATCTAAAATACCTTTATTTATAGCCTCTAAGAGCAAAGATTCTAAAGCTTTTTGCTGCTCTGTTTTATTGGTAGATTTGGTAAAGTAGGTTTTAGCCAATTCTTTGTCAGTCTTCATACTCTTTGAGTAAAGATCTTTCATTTTTGCTCCTTTGATATAAAATATAGATTGCATTATAGCCTTTAATTATACTTTCTAAAAACAGGTTTAATCACATCTCCTTTAAGATAAGAATCTACCCCTTCATTTAAGGCTTTTTTGTATATTTCTAAACTTTTTGCTATGGCTTCAAGCGTATAATCAAGCTCTTTTTGCTTATGAGCATAGCTCATTGATATACAGGGAAAGAGAACATTAGATTTAAGCATTTCTTGCAAAAATAATGTGCGAAAAGCAAGGCTAGATTGCCTATTGCTATCAAAAGTAAGAATATAAGGCTGACACTCTATACCTGTTGCTACAAAGTGTTCGTGGATTTGTAAATCTTTTGCGATTTTATTAATGCCTTGCACGATTTTTTTCCCATAATCCCACAGATATTCTACGATATGCTCTTGTTTTAGAATCTTGTATGTTTCTACAAAAGCCCCAAGTGGAGACATCTCTGCGCCGTGCGTTGTTGATAGAAGGAATACCCTTTCTTTTCCACTAAATTCAATACTTCCTAGACTCATAATCTCTCTTTTTCCTGCTACGGCGGCGACTGAAAATCCATTTGCCATAGCTTTGCCAAAAGTGCATAGATCTGGTTTTATATTATAGTAATGTTGAGCTCCTTTAATATGCCATCGAAAGCCTGTAATCATCTCATCTAAAATCATCACCGCTCCATACTTATCGCATAACAAGCGGACATTTTGCAAAAAATTATCTTTGGGGTGTTCTAAATTAGCCGGCTCTAAAATAACACAAGCGATATTGTTTGGGTATTTTTTAAATAGAGTTTCCAAAGATTCTATATTATTGTAGTGAAAGGTAAGCGTATCTTCTTGTATATTTTGAGGCACACCACGTTTTACCTCTGTGCTGCCAATAAACCAATCATCATAGCTAAAAAATGGGTGTTCTAAACAACGTGCAATAAGCGTTCTACCGGTATAAGCTCGCGATAGCTTTACAGCTGCACTTGTAGCAGTAGAGCCATTTTTGGTAAATTTCACCATATCTACACTATCAATAGCATTAATGAGTGTTTGAGCGGCTTCAAGCTCTATGAGCGATGGGCGTGTAAGGTTGTTCCCATATTCTATTTGTTGAATCGCCGCTGCATTAACACGCGAATCGCTATAGCCTATACATACCGCTCTAAGTGCCATACCATAGTCTAAAAATTCTTCTTCTTTCTCATTATATACATATGCCCCTTTGCCTCTTTTTAGAATCTGTGGGGCATTACTTGGATATTGATCATATCCACGTGAATATGTATGCGCTCCACCCGGAATAGCATTGAGTAATTGTTCTTGATAATTCATTCTGTCTCCTTAACTTATGTACTAGGCTATTTTCTTGCCTCTAAAATCCCCCAATTGGGCAGCATATCCGCAGAGATTTGCAGATGTCGATATGTTTGTGTATATTGCCCCACCCCCTATTGATTGCATATTCAAAGCAGTTAAGTTTTTATCATCAATACCACTTATAAAATCTTTTGTCTCTACAAAGGCACCACCAAAATTTTCTCCCACTTCCTTTTGATTATCTTCTAAAACCCGATAGCTAAAAGTGGCTATCCCGCTATGTATGGTGCGTGGAAAATTAATATTTGGATAAAATAGATAATTTTTAAAATGTATGTAGTGGCATAAGATTCTTTGCATAGTTGGAAGAGAAAAAGTCGTGTATTGTCCCCAAATCCCAGCTTTGCCAGAATCTCGTGTCAAATCTTTAAATTTACATACTAAACCCACATCAAATTCAGTATTAAAAAGGCTTGAAGCATAAAAATGTGCTTGAGGCTTGAGGATACGTATAATCTCATAAAGGATAGTTTGTAGATCTTCTTTCACCACCCAGCCTAATGTTTGCCAACAAAACACTAAATCAAAAGTATTATCTTCAAAAGGTAGAGTGCGTAAATCCCCTTGAATAAATTGCATTCTCTCTTTAAATGGAGTATTAAATTCTCTAGCTAAGTCTAAACCATCTTCATTATAATCAAGTAAAACAAAAGTAGCATTTGGAAAAAATGAAGCCAAATGATAGTTTAATGTCCCTCCACCACAAGCTAAATCTGCAATTTTATAAGAAGCATTTTTATCTAAAATACCTTTATTTATAGCCTCTAAGAGCAAAGATTCTAAAGCTTTTTGCTGCTCTGTTTTATTGGTAGATTTGGTAAAGTAGGTTTTGCTTTTCTTATCCATTTGAGTGGCTTTTAGGTAATTGTCTTTTGTGATTTTCATAGCCTCTCCTTGTATTTTGTTGCCAATGTTTGAATAATGGCGAAATCATCTTCATCATCTATCTCAAAGCTTTTCCATTTTGGGACTTCAAAGCCTAGAGTTAGCTCGTGATAAAAGTTTTTATGCTCTAAAAGTGCTGTAGTCAGGCTAATATACAAACTCCCTTCAAAAAAATACACAGGTTTAATATCCTGTCTGCGTAATGGCGAGAAGTCTGTATTTTCATAAGGGTGAATAAAATCATTATGAAGATATACAAGAAAAGCGGGGTTACTTCCCTCTGTGGCGCAGATTCCCACTATGGATTGCGCTTTTTTGTGATTATGGAGAATTTCAATGGCTTTATCCACATCTCCCCTCTCTCTTAAAGGGCTTGTTGGCTCTAGTAGCACCACATAATCAAATTCTTTATTTAACTCTTTTTTATAATAATCAATACAATGCTCTAATACTTCAAAAGTAGTAGTCGTATCACTACTTAAATAATCAGGTCTCAAAAAAGGCACATTAGCCCCATAAGATTTAGCAATATCTGCATAAATATTAGAATCTGTGCTTACTACTATCTCATCAATATACTTAGAATCTAAAGCAGCTTGAATACTCCAAGCTAAAAGTGGCTTACCACAAAGTGGTTTAATATTTTTATCAGGTAACCCTTTACTTCCACTTCTCGCAGGAATAATGGCAAGAAAGCTATGTCCTTGATACATCAAGCTACCTCCATACAAGAGGTAGGAGATGGATAAATAAGAGAGTTTAAAGGGTAGTTTGGTATGAAGGGGAATATGAATGGCTTAAGAATTAATGTATTATCCCCCCCCCCGCTTACATTAGAAGCCTTATATGTTTTAGAATCTTGCATATTTAAGAGAGTATGGATACGTGAAAGTATGCGCATAGATTCTAGAGTGGAATGAAAATCAAAATAATACTTTCCTTGTATAAAATCTACAAAATGCCCCATTGTGCGACGAAATGCACTAAAATTATCGCTTAATGTGATGTTGTAGTGATTTTTATCTGTAATGATATGAAGCGTGCAGGGCTGAAATGAGACTTGGCGATTATTAAGCTGAATCATAAAATCTTTAGTCTGTATCAGCACACTTATGCAATATTCAAGTCGTATCACCTCAATATGCAAAGCTTCAAAATGAATAATACCCATAATAGCATCAAGCAAGTGGATTAAATATCTATCCCACGCGCTACCAATGCTTGCCTCAATGAAATGCACTTTGTGATTATCTTCTTTTATGGCTTTGCGTATGTCATCTAGCTCCCTTGCATATCGCATACCAGAGCAGGACATAAGTTTAGCATTTGCAAGAAATGGACTAAAGTATGCTATATCATCTGCATTTAAGCTCAAAGGCTTATCGATAAAAACAAATTTATTTGATTCTAAAAATATTTTGGCAAAGTTTAAATGGCTTTGCCAATCATCACGTGCTAAAATAACTCCATCAATAGGAGATTGTGCAAGTTCTACAAGGCTATGGGTGATATGTGGAATGTTACAAGCAGATGAGAGCTGAGAAGAAAGTAATGAATCTTGTGTATAAAGATGGGTGATAGCGACATCTTCACGATTGAGAAAGTCCTGCTCATCGCACTTTAGAAGGTAATTATAAATTACATCCCACCCGCTTTGCTTCATCGCAGTTTTATCATAACCATTAATAATCGCACTAAAAGAGTAGGGGTGTCCGTTGCCTTCGCTTAAGCCTATTATGCCAAGATTGATTTTATTATCTTTTACCATTCTTTCCAGCCTCCATCGATACAAATATTTTGAGCCGTGATAAATTTACCTAAATCGCTTGCAAGAAGCGCGATTGCGCCTTTTAAGTCATCAGGCTCTCCAATGCGATTAAGCATAGCCTTGCCCGATAGGGTTGTCATAAACTCTTCATCATCATTGGTAAATCCATAGGGGAAAGCACCGGGGCTAATGCTATTAACCCTTATGCCATAGGGGCTAAGAAAACTCGCAAGGTATTTGCTTAGCTGTATTACTCCGGCTTTTGCAGCACCATAGCTTGGAGGGTTGGTATAGCTTTCTTTATTATAGATTCTATAATCGGGTGCGATATGTCCATACATTGAAGCGATTGTGATAATGCAGCCTTTGCTTTGTTTTAAGAGTGGGATAAAGTGCTGCACCAAATAAAACACACCATTAAGGCAATGCTCTATATCAAATAACCAATCTTCTTTGTCGATACTCTCAAGCGTGTTTTTCTTTCTCTGTGCGGCATTGCTTACAAGAATATCAAGTGAGCCACATTCTTTTTCTATCAACTCTTTAAGATTGCGTATGCTTGTATCATCAGTAATATCCACATATGCTGCGATAGCACGTGTGTCAAATTTTTGTGTAATTTCATTTGCTTTATTTTGACATTTATCTTTATCTCGACTTGCTAAAATCACTTGTGCTCCAAGTTCAGCTAATGTCTCGCTGATAGCCATTCCTAGATAGCCACCGCCGGCTGTAATTAAAGCAGTTTTTCCTTTTAGATTTGATAGTTCTTTGAGCGTTTTCATTTTATCTCCTTATTTAGAATCTTTGCTGTTTTTGTAATAAAGATTTTTTCATTTTAATACCTTTTGTGGATAGCCTAATTCAAGTAATCGCTCAATAAGTCTAAATTCAAAAAGTGTGTCTATATCAAAGCATTCATACGGCGTAATGTAGGGGTATGTTTTGCCTAAAAAGGCAGACTTAGAATCTACTTCTTTTTGCAAAATGGCATTGCTAAAGCCATAGAGGATTCCATCGCATTGATAGGCTTTTGGCTGTTTTTGACGTGGTTGCCACGCTACTGAACCCTCTATATATGGAGAGATGATGTTATTATGAATGGTGAATAATCTTCCGGGAGAAATGCTTGAGGCTACAAGGGTAGCAATGCTATCATACTCACCACTTTTTAAGATATTTATGCAATTTTGTATATCAATTTGCCTACGAAGAGGTGAAGTAGCCTCAAGGATAAAAATATGCTTTATTTCTTCATTATTGTTTTGTAGGCTTTGCACTACGTGGCGAATAGAATCCATCGCTAAGGCTGTGTCAGTAGCAAGTTCAGCTGGTCTATCAATGACTTCTGCACCATATTCTAAACTCACACGTTTAATATTTATATCATCAGTTGATACGACAATTTTGTCAAATGCAGGGATAGTTTTGATAAATTCAATAGTGTGGGCGATAAGAGGTTTGCCGCAAAGGGGTTTGATATTTTTTTCTTTAATGCCTTTGCTTCCTCCACGTGCAGGGATTATAGCAAGATTGTGTATCATTATGCCACCTCCCATAAGGAAGTGTATTTTTCATTAAAAATATGTGAAAAATTGATGTTATCGAGATGAGAAAAAGATGAAAGTGGAGGTGAGATATGAAAAATTAATTTACTACCCCCCCCCCGCTGATTTGTTGCTTATTAGCGTGATTAAGCATAAAATCCACAAATGCAAAATCAAGTGGCGTATCAATATCTATGCTCCGCTCTTCTGGCATAATGAAAAGCCCTGTGTTTGGAGTAAATACACTATCATTTTCTAAAAGTGCTTCGCGTTTCCAGATGTAAATACTTGCATTCATATCATAGCATTTTGGGCTATCTTGTCGCCTTAGAATAGGTTTTGGTGGTTTTTTGCTTAGATTCACTCTTTTTTCTCCTTCCTCTTCAAAGATTTCTATGAGATTGAAATATGGACTTTTTCGTGCTGGAGAGGCTGTGATGAGAATGTCATTATCATCGTGTAGAAATTGTTCATAAGCTTGTGTAATATCACTTACTAAGCGCAATGGGCTTGTCGCATCAAGGTCAAAAATCACATCAAAATGTGTTTTGTAGTGTGCTTCACTTCTAAGTAGAGCGTCCCGTATAGCAGGAAGCTTCCCAGAATCATCGGTAGCAAGGGCTTTATCACGCAAGAAAAATACTTCAGCTCCGTATTCTTCACCTACTTTGGCAATATCCTCTGAATCTGTGCTAAGCACGATGTGAGAAAAAAGACGCGATTGAAGAGCCTGAATGATTGTGTGAGCTAAAAGTGGTTTGCCAGCAATAGGCATAATATTTTTATTTTTTACACCTTTGCTTCCACCACGTGCGCCGATTACACAGAGTATATTTTGCGTGAGTTTCATATTTTTAATCCTTGTGAGAGTTTGCATAAGAGATGAATCGAGGGTAGGCAAGATTCCCTTTGAGCCTGCTTGCAATACGGCAAGTAGGTCTTTTGGGATTGTGTGTGAAGTGAAAGATGGAGAGTGCAATACACTTTGGTGCATAATGGCAAAAAGTTCATTGCGAGCAAAGCTTATACTTTGGGTGTTTTGGACGCCTTGTTTGGTAAAAGTAGAGAATGTGTTTTGTATTAAATCGCATTCATAAGTTGCATTTGTGGTATGAGCTCTTATAGTTCTCCGTGGGATTTTACTGAAGTAATTGCAGGTAAGATTGATAATTGCACCTTGAGCAGTATGGGCTACAAAAGTGAGAATATCATCACTTGAGATTTCCAGTTCGGATATTTTACCATTAAAACCTTTGATACTTTCATATATAAAATCCCCAAAAAGCCATTGTGTATAATCTAGCTCGTGGCTTAGGTCGAGCAATACTCCCCCACCCCTTTTTTTATGAGCACTATAAGTATGACGATAGTCTGTATTCTCTCTCCATAGTGGTAGATAAGAACCGCAGGAAATTTCTACAAAATAGGGCGTTTCTTTTTCTAAGGCTTGGCGCATAAGCCACAAAATAGGGTGAAACCTTAAGCAAAAGCCTATCACAATCGTATTTTTACCACTAGGGGCAAAATAAAGGTTTGATTCAAAAAGGGGCTTTTCAACAAAAATAATTTTGTTTTCACACAGAGAATCAATATATTTTAAATCTTGAAAATGTTTTGCTGTGGGTGAAGCGATAATGTAATAATCAAAGGCTGCTATATCGGGTAGGGATTCAAAAGTAGGGTAGGCGTTAGGAAGATTTTGAGAGCTAATCAAAGTGATATGAGCGTTGAAATATTGTTGCAATACCTCACTATGGCGTTTCCCAATCGAACCATATCCTACAATAAGCACCTCAAGAGACATTTAGGCGACCTTTGGATATGCCAAATAATGCGCTGCTGTAGGAATGCAGATATAAGGATTATTAATTAGCTTTGTATCTGCCCCCCCCCCCATTACTTTCGTAGCTAAAAGAGTGGCAAAATCAAAATCAAGTGGGCTATCAATATCACTTGAATATATATTATCCATTTTATAAGCAATGCTTTGAGGCGTGAAAAAGCTTCGGTGCGTTAGCAGGGATTGCGTTTTTGCGATAAAAATTACTCCATTTAAGCGATAGTATTGCGGTAAATCTTGGGAGCGGACATTGCGGATAGAATCCTGCAAAAAGCCATTCATATTTTCATCTTCGGGCAATGTATTACTCCAAAGAGGGGAATGCTCACATTTACACACAGAGATAAGAGAATCCATATTGTGTGTAATAATTTTTTCACAAGATTCTTTAATATGCCAACTTTGACGTAAAGGACTAGTGGGCTGCAATAGCACCACATAATCAAATTCTTTATTTAACTCTTTTTTATAATAATCAATACAATGCTCTAATACTTCAAAAGTAGTAGTCGTATCACTACTTAAATAATCAGGTCTCAAAAAAGGCACATTAGCCCCATAAGATTTAGCAATATCTGCATAAATATTAGAATCTGTGCTTACTACTATCTCATCAATATACTTAGAATCTAAAGCAGCTTGAATACTCCAAGCTAAAAGTGGCTTACCACAAAGTGGTTTAATATTTTTATCAGGTAGTCTTTTGCTCCCACTTCTGGCAGGGATTATAGCAAGGAAAGAGGCTCCATATAACACTTTGATATACCCTTAAGTTTTTGTGCGAATTGGAGCGTCATTCTAGCATAAGAATTTTATTTTTTCTCTTTAATTTTAAAATTTTGGCTTTTAGAAACACTGAAGTTTTGAAAAGGTTTGAGTAATGATTTTTGCGTTTTTTGAATGAGTATGGCGTAGGTATAAAATTTGTCTGGCATATCGGTGAGATATGAATCCGTGGCATTATCTTTTCGCTCTAGGAAAAAACGAGAATGCAGTATGTTTATATTTCTACTTGAGAGTAAGTTAAACAATGTTTTTGTATCGGTAAAAAAGTTTGGGTGTCCATTTTTACGTGCGCCTATTTTAGTTTCTTTAGCCATTGTGTCAGTATCTAAATAATGATTATTTTTCCCCGTGATAAGAGCTACTCCACCAATTTTAAGCACACGTAGTGCTTCTTCTAATGCGATATGTTGAAAACAAGCATCAAATACGCCATAGCAAAATACAGCATCAAAACTATCGCTAGAAAAGGGAATCTTGTCATCTTTAAGAAGTTTTTTCACATTGATATGGGGATAGTTGTTTGATATGTAATCAATACAGGATTGTGCAATGTCGCAGCCATATTATATACATTTGTATTGTTCAAAATAAGGAATAGCCCTTCCAAATCCACAACCATAATCAAAGTGTGTGCTGCCCCCCCCCGTAAAAGCACATTAAAGTTGCCTTTTTGTAGGGCGGAAATTTCTTCTTTTGTTTGCACTGCTATGCCAAATGTGGATTGGAGGAGTTCGCAAATAGCTTGAGTGCTTTGATCGAGGGGTCCTGCTGTATCAATGCAATGCACAATATATACAACAGGTTTGCTCATAAGAATTACCTTTAGTTTTAGGACGTAGTTGGTAAGGCATAATTATAATGTGTAAAAATAGATGCGACTTTTTGCATTAAGATAAATGATTTTTAGAGATATGAGAGTGATATGAGAAACAATAAATACTCTATTTATCTAATTCTGTCTAAAAATCTTTAGATTCTCTAATCTATTATGCCCTTGCTGTTGCGATGTAACCGCTGCATTCGCACGAAGTGCTTATCCACACTTGCAAAGTGAGATTCTAAGGTTTAGAATCTATATTCATTATTGGCTCGTTCATATTCTTCGTGTGCGCCGATATCTATCCAATAATCTGTAATGAGATATGAACGCACATCATAGTTTGTTTGACTTAATAGGGTATTGAAAAGATGAGGCATATCAAAGAATGTATCCTTTGGGATAAGAGACAGAGCTTGGGGTTTTAAGCAGTAAATTCCAGCATTGACTAAGACATTTTGCACCGGTTTTTCTGTTAATTTAACAATTTTGTTTTCTTCACATTCTACCACACCATAAGGCACCTGCATACTATATTCTCTAACGCCCATAGTAGCACAGGCATTGCTTTGTGTGTGAAAAGATAGCATTTTTGTAAAGTCAATATCGCTTAATATGTCTCCATTCATCACAAAAAAACTTTGATTTTCTCCTTTGCTTAAAAAATCCGCATCGATGAGACTTAGCGCTCCTGCTGTCCCTAGCGCTTTTTCTTCTTTAATGTAAGTAATAGATAAGCCAAATGAATGCCCATCACCAAAATAATCTTCAATAATATGAGACTTGTAATTCACGCATAGCACGATGTTATAAAAACCTTGTGATTTGAAACGTTCTAAAATAATCTGCAAAATGGGCTTTGAGCCAACTTTTAGCATAGGTTTTGGTATAGATTCTGTAAGCGGGCGCAAACGCATACCTAAGCCTCCAGCCATAATAACAATCGTATTATGTAATCGCGTTTCTCTTAAAAGCGAAGAGATAGATTCTATAGCGACGATACGTCCATTATCATCAAGTAATGGAATCTCATAAATATTATGCTGGGCAGAGAGGGCAATAAGCTTTTGCTTACTATCGTGAATTGAGGCAGTAATGGGGGATTTTTGAATGATAGATTGTATAGGGCTTGATAAATTTAGACCTTTTGTAAGCCCACGGCGGATATCTGGGTCAGTAATAATACCTAAAAAATTATCATCTTTATCGACTACTATGAGTAATCGCACACCATCATAAACGCCAAATATTTTTAAGGCTTCCTGCAGTGTCGTATCAGGAAGCACGGAGATTCTTTTAATATCTTGCATTTTTTGCCTTTAATATTTTATGTTGGGGGGTGTTTAGATTTTTAGAGGCTATTATAGCATAAACACAGATTTGCATATTTTTCAAATGACATAAGCAATATGTAAGTTTTAGCTATTTAGTTTTATTTTATGATAGAATCCATTCT
This sequence comes from Helicobacter mastomyrinus, assembly GCF_039555295.1. Taxonomy (NCBI): domain Bacteria; kingdom Pseudomonadati; phylum Campylobacterota; class Epsilonproteobacteria; order Campylobacterales; family Helicobacteraceae; genus Helicobacter; species Helicobacter mastomyrinus. The sequence continues at coordinate 1,873,906 of NZ_CP145316.1, forward strand.
CATTTTAAATAGAAAAGGAGCACATATAATGAAGTATTGTAAGAAATGTGTAATGCCAGATACTCGTCCGGGCATTACTTTTGATAGTGATGGTGTATGTATGCCGTGCAAAAATCACGAGCGCAAGCAAAAGGTAGATTATGAAGCACGATTTGAGGAGTTTAAAAAGCTTTGTGATACATATCGCGGGTGTAATGGCAATTCTTGGGATTGCGCGATTGCTGTAAGTGGAGGGAAAGATTCTCATTTCCAAACTTATATGATGAAGGAAGTTATGGGTATGAATCCTATTTTGTTTTCCGTAGAGGATAATTTTTCAATGACAGAAGCAGGTAGGCATAATTTGCGTAATATTTCTGAAGCCTTTGGTTGTCATCTTATCACATTAAAGCCGGATATCCGCACACAAAAAGCCCTAATGCGTAAAACATTTGAAAAGTATGGTAAGCCCACTTGGTTTATTGATAGGCTCATTTATACTTATCCTATTCATATGGCGTTAAAGTTTAATACACCATTGCTTGTATATGGAGAAAATGTAAGCTATGAATATGGTGGTGGAGATAGCGAGGAAACATATAGTGCGCGTGAAATTTTAAGTAATGGCGTAGCAAGTGATATTTCACTAGAAGACCTTATTGATGAGCAGATTTCAAAAAAAGATCTTGACTTAACTATTGCCCCCCCCCCCGTTAGCTTTCAAGCAGCTTGACCCCATTTATCTTTCATATTTTATTCCTTGGAATTCATATTCAAATTATATTTTTGCCAAATCGCGCGGATTTCACGACCTTATTGGTGAATGGGATAGAACTATGTGCGCAGAGCAATTTGACCAAGTGGATTCTATTGCTTATTTAGTGCATGCGTGGATGAAGTATCCTAAATTTGGTCACGCTTGCGCTACGGATTATGCGGCGCGATTTATTCGCTATGGTATGATGAGCAGAGATGAGGCTGTGGAGATTGTAAGGCAGAGGGACCATAATCTTGATTCTAAAGCGGTAGAAGATTTTTGCAGATTCGCTGGATATAGGGAGAGTGAATTTTGGGCAATTATAGATAAGTTCTATAATCGTGAAATTTTCACTAAAGATAGGTTTGGCAGATGGGTGCTTAAAGAACCCGTATGGAAATCTTAAAGACAAAATAAAATACAAAAATAAGGGAGTAAAAATGAAAAAAAGATATTTTAAATACCCATAATTGTATGGAGGGGGTGTTTGAGATTTGTTTATGCTATGTGCTGCATCACAATGAGGAAAGAGGAATTTTAGCCCCACACCACATTTACCCAATTTCCCACGTGCTTTCTTATAGTATCATAGAGACTTTTCCCCATAGCCTTTATTTATAATGAGAAAGGGGAAGAATTCCTACATTAAATTCAATTCTACAAAACAATACGAAGCTTTACTCTAAAGCCTCTACTTGATTATTCATTAATAAAGGCAGTAAGAAATCGCGATACTTGCTTAATACGTGGGATTCTGTCTTTGTCTGTTTCATTAGTGCAAAAATAGGCTCTATCTCTTTTTGCAATGATAGAAAAATGCTTTCACAATATGGCATATAAAGATTTTCAACCGCTGCTCCTGCGTGTTTGATATTTGTTCCTGTGGCATATTGAGTAATGGTATATTGAATATAAGAATCGTTAAAAATACAAAAAAGTCCTGCTTGGCTTATAAGTTTATGTTTATCTGTGATTTTTCTAATACCCGATGAATAAGTGCCATTTAGCCCATAGGCTACTCTGCCTACGCTTCCATCAAATGACACAAGCAAATCATTTTCATTGATGAGTGGTGCGTCCTCCTTGCTAGAATCTATATAAACGCTATTTTGACTATCTAGCATATCGCCTACGCGATAAAACTTGATATAATTTGGTGTTAGTTGAGATTGGGCATAACTTGAAGTGCCAAATTCTGCTCCACGTTCAAAATGTAATCGATGAGAGAGCTTGAGAACTTCCCAATCTTTGGGAATCTCGCGTTTGAGGGTTTCATTATACACCATTGCGCCACCACTTGATTTATAGGGTTTGCCCTGCTCATTAGGGAAGTTAAACTCCACAAAATAGCGCGTGTAAAGGAGTTTGGCAAGATTCTCTAACTCTTTATTAATGCGGTTATTGAGCTCGATTTTAGAATCTAACACACTTAAGATTCTAGCGATATTGTTTTGAATGGGTAATGGCGGTAAAGCTAAGTCTAAATCTAGTAAGTCATCAGGCGTGATTGATGGGTAGCTTGAGGTGCTTGTTGAAGCGATTGTGTGAAGTAGATTTATATAATGCTCTTGCGTGAGATTGTAATATAAAAAATCTGCATTGGCATATTCTTTATTTTCTATGGTTAGTGTTGCAAACCCTGTGGAACAAACCATATTTTCTAGTGGTTGCTTAATAATGCCATAGTGTTTGAGATTTGGGCGAACACACGAATATAGAATCATATCTTTTTCTACAATTTGCTTTGCTCTACTTGGGATTTTATCTCGTTTAATTTTTAAGATATTTCACGCTTGATATTGTATTGTCCGTAAGATTTGCTGTTTCAAGGTAATTAATAAAAGAAATTTCTTTTAGATTTATAGTTTGGGATTCTGTGGATATTATATCCCCCAACTTTACCCTCTCCCATTCTTTTGGTAATGTGTATTTCATAGAATCTCCTTTAGAATAATTAAATTGTCATTGCGAGAATGCGTAGCATTCGTGGCGTGCATTTGTATTAGCAAATTCACCCGCTTTAGCGCAAATCTATATTTTTAGTATGGATTGCTTCACTTGCGTTCGCAATGACGTTTCAGTATGGATTTGCAAGTGTAGATAAGCACTTTGTGCGTATGCTTTGGCTTTGCCTCGCAATGACAAGCGGTGTTTTTACTCTATTTCCCCCTCCATTTGCGGAGGGGGATAAAGGGGGTGGGGAATCCTAAAATCATAAAAACCCCTCCCCTAGCCCCTCCCGCAAGGGGAGGGGAACAAGATGTGTGGAATCTCCGCAACGGGAGAGGGGAACAAAGAGTGAGACAAGATATACAATGGACATAGCAGATTGCTTCGTCCTGTCGTCCTCGCAATGACGGAATGCTCGTAGTCATTACGAGGGCAAAGCCCGAAGTAATCCACCACGTAAAGATAAAAATTGCACTTGATTCTATGGATTTGCGATAACAGATTGGCACGTTGTGCAAATGGATTGCCGCCCCTCGCAATGACGTTATAATGTAATTAGTCATTGAACTTTATTTTTGCAAAGTTTTCTAGAATCTGCTTTTGCAAATCTTGGCTTTGGGTGAAAAGTGCCTCTAGGCTTTCTTTACTCTCTTTTATCTTGGCGTTAAATTCTGTCTCGCTCATATCAATATGCTCGATTTTAAAGTCAAAATACTGCTCCGCGGAAAAAGAGTAGTTTTTTGCCGCGATAGATTCTAGACTTACTTGTATGCTAAAGTCCTCTATTGCTTGAGATTCTATAAAGGCATTGATGATTTTTAGCTCATCATCTTTGCTTAAAAATACTCGCTCGTTTTTATCGATTTTTTGCTTTGTCCCTAGCTTTGAAGCATCGACAAGCAGGGCAAAATCGCTTTTTTTGCCTTTGTCTATAAAGACTATGGATACATTTGTGCCTGTGGTGGCAAAGATATTTGGAGGCATTGTTATGCAGCCACTCAAGGCTTTAGAATCTACAAGGTGTTTTCTAATGCTCTTTTCTATGCTGCTTTGCGCGGTGATAAAGCCCGTAGGCACGACTATGGCGGCTTTACCTGTGGGGGAGAGGGAGTTTAGCAAATGCTGGAAAAAGCATAGATATACTGCCATTTTATCTTTGTCTTTATTGGGAATCTTTGGCACACCGGCGAAAAAGCGCGTTTTATCACTAGCGAGTTCATTTCTATACTCGCTAAAATCAAGCTTAAAAGGGGGATTGCTCACGATAAAATCAAAGCTCTTGTGCGTGTGGCGCGGGTGGGTTAGGGTATTACCCTGTGTGATGTTATGGATAGAATGGGCGAGATTATTTAGGATAAGGTTTAGGCGCAGCAATGAGCTAGACTTTTGGCTAATGTCTTGGGCATAGATGGAGCATTTGCTCTGCCCAATAGCGTGGGCTAGGCTCATTAGCAATGTGCCAGATCCTGCGCTTGGGTCATAGCAGGATACGCTTTTGTAACTCTCCTTGCCTACAAGGATTTGTGCCATAATGGCAGCTACGGAATGGGGCGTGTAGTATTCGGCGTATTTGCCGCCATTGTCTTTGTTATAATCTTTGATAAGGTATTCAAAGAGCGGTGCGAAAAAGTCATAGCCTTGAGAAAATGCCCCTTCAAAGTCAAAATCACTTAGTGATGATATGAGGGCTTTAGCTACGCCATCACGTTTGCTTTGATCCGTGATGATAGGCATAAGTGGCTCAAAAAGCTTGATTTTGCTCCCGCCCTCAGTAGCGATAGAGAAAATCTCTGTATTGTTATTTGCGATATTTTCAAAGGCATTATCAAGCTTGGTGTGGAAGTTTAGGTCATTTTGTGCGGAAAAAAGCGCGGGAAATGTATCACTAGGGGCAAATTTGACATTTGCGCCGATGTCTTCTAGTAGCATTTGATAGTGCTCATCGGGCATAGATTCTAGCTCTTTGTAAAGGGCAATAGCATCTAGTTTGGCTAAACGTGATTCTGCTCTTTTGACTTCATACGTGAATTTGTCATTTAAAAATTTGTAAAGAAATACTTGCGTGATGATTTTATACTCTCCGGCGTCATTGCCTAGTCCGCTTTGTGCGCAAATGGCTTTAAGCCTATCAATAAGCGCGATGATTTGGCTCTGCAGGGTGGAATCTTGGGCTTGTGTGGGCGGTGTAGATTGGCTCATTCTATGCTCCTTTGTATTGATGCAGGTATTCATTAATGATAAGATGTAAAAGTGTGGCGCGATTGTCGCGGTTGTAGTGTGAATCTAGCAGGGATTGTATGTTGTCTTTGCTTTGCTGGGTTACTTCGTGTTTGAAATAGTCTTTATTTTCTATGATGTGCTCATTATCTAAAAGGCTTGTATCGATTTTGTGCTTTATGGGCATAAGTTGCGCGTGAAGTGCGCTATCTTGTAATGTAGGGTAAGATTCTCTAATGCGTTTGTGAATGCGTAAAAACTTCGCGTCATTGTTGTATTTAGCACGTAGGCGTTCGTCTTTGGCATTATGCAAAGTGATTTGCTCCTCTAGGGCTTTGTATTCTGCGCTTAAAGCGGTGATTTGCTCTTGGGTGGGATTAATGTCTCTTTTGGCTAAGAGCCTTTGAAGCTCTTCATATAGTGTGATATATGTCTTGTCTTTTGGGTCGTGATTATTGCTAAAGGCTTCTCGCACTTTGCTAATTGTGATTTTAAGGGAATCTAATAGGATTAGCTCATTTTGTCCTCTTTTTTCAAAATGGAATATGTAATCTTCTAGGACGGTGTCAAGCAATGCTTTTGAGGGGGATTCTTGAGATAGGGCTTCTTGTAGGTGGAGTGTGTGCAGTCTCCTATCTAGGACTTTTAGGAGTTTAGCAAAGGTGTGGAAATCAAGCTTGTTTTTAAGCGTGTCATAGCCTTGTAGGGTGATGAGATTATAGAGTGCTGCGGCGTTATTAATAGCGGATTTTAGCTCGTGTATATCAGCTTTAGGGAGATTTTGGATTTGAGTTGCGAAGACTTCTGCATTGTGCGTGTCGTATTCCCATAAGGTTTGGTTTATCTCTTACAATTCTTGGGCTATCTCCTCTTGGGTTTTAAAAAGTTTGCTATACGTTTCTTTCTCATCATCTAGCTCATTGCTTAGCTCGTCCCAATAGGCTTTGTTGGTCTTGTCAAATTCTTTATCAATATCTGCAAAATCCACCACATAGCCATAATGAAAGTTTTTGTATGGGCGATTGACACGCGTTAGGGTTTGGAGGAGATTATGCTCTTTTGCCTCGCGGCAGAGATAGAGCTTCTTTAATCTTGGGGCGTCAAAGCCTGTAAGCAGCATAGCATAGACAAAGATAATATCAATCTTGCCATTTTTGAAAGATTCTATATAAGTGCCTACGTCTAATGTATCGTGCAGAATAAGGGCAGTTGTGAATCTTAAGGGGCTTGTAGATTCTAAACTATCATTTATGCCATCATTTGTAATGTGGTTTGTGTCTGGGGGGGGGGGGCAATAGCCGCTTTTAAGCGAGAATCTATACTAAGAGAGCGTGAAATCTCATAGAGAGATTTAGCTTGCTGGGAGCTGTGGCATACGACCATCGCGCCTATGGTGTTATCACCGAGTTTGATTCTACTTGTGGCAAAGTCGTTTATGATATATTCACAAAGCGGGGTTGTGAAATTTTTATGCGTAAAGAGCCTTGCTCAATTTTAAGTGTCTCAAAGGCGGCATTAAGCGAGGCTTTGTAGCTACTTTGTATGTCTTCTTTGATAAGACGTAGGGTGTAGCCATCTTTGATAGAAGAATCATAATAGTATTTATGGATATAATCCCCAAAAATATGCGTGGATTTCTCTCTTTTGGCACTTTGTAGTAGAGGTGTGCCTGTGAGCGCGAGGAAAATCGCTTCCTTATCGACATTAAAAAGATGAGTGAAAAACTTAGCCGCGGGCTGATAGCTGCGGTGGGCTTCATCTATGAAAAATATGCGTTGGACTTTAAGATGATAAACATTTGGCACACTTAGAGCATCTTCGCTAAACTTTTGGATATTAACAACAATCATTTCATCTCTGCCCTCTGTGTTATTACATTTGAGCGATTGTAGTTCTTGGATAAAATCTTGCTTAGATTCTATAGCTTTGACGGATAAGCCGCGTTTTTTAAATTCGTTGTAGGATTGTTGAAGCAAGTCTAGCCTATCCACGATGAAGTAAAATTTTGTCGTGATAGAGTGCGCTTGATAAAAATCTTTTATTGCTCTTAGTGCGTAGAAGCTTAACGCGGTTTTACCTGAGCCTTGCGTGTGCCAAATAATGCCTCTTTTATGAGAAATGTTTAAATCTTTAGTGTTTGTCTCGTGGTGAGGCTTAAGCCAATCGTGCAGTTTAGATTGTATAGTGAGGGTTGCAAAAAACTGCGGATAGCGCATAATGTGCTTTTGTATGCTGTGGCTATCTCTCACAAAGGCTATGCCATAACGTAAGAAAAACATAAGACGTTGATGTGAAAAAAGCGAGATAAGAAGGCGGTTTGTAGGCGTGTCTAGGGCGGTATTTGTGTGAAATTCTGGCGTGTTAAGAATAGCTTGAGTATTCGTATCTTTTAGAATCTGTTTGATAGCGTTAGTCTCTAGCGGTGCAATATCTTGTGTAGGCAGGGTGTGAGATAGCTCCTCTCTAAAATGGTTTAGCTTAAGATTATAGCTTGTGGAATAGAATGCGCCATTTATGGGAGTAAGCTCGGTTTCATTATATTCTGTATTGTTAGAATATACAATCATTTGCGTGAGGTTAAAATATCGCTTAAAACTTTCATCGCTAAATCGCCTTTTGGCACGTTCAAGTTCTGCTTGGATACCTTGAATATTATTTGGTATTTTCACTTCTACAAAGGTAATTAGAATCTTAGAGTAATGCTCTTGTTTTATGGTGGGATTTAGCCTCTTTAGGGCGGAGTGAAAGCTCGTAAGGAATATATTTGTTTGTTTGTGGAAAGCTGATTTTGTGTTTTTGTCATTAAGCGATATGTATTCAAAACCTAAGCGGACAAGTGTAAGTAAAGATGGAATCTTAACGCGCGTATTTTCGTTAAAATTATTAGAATATGTCATCTCATCTCCAAGAATATTTTTAAGGCTTTTGTAAGATACAAAATAAGTGAGCCGTGATATTATCACAGAGATTCTAAAAAACTTGTATAATTATATATTTTTTAGATGAAATTTTGAGAAAAAGAGGTGCAATGACTACGCAAAGCCATATTCGCAATTTTTCTATTATCGCTCATATTGATCACGGCAAATCTACACTTGCTGATAGGCTCATACAGGAGTGTGGGGCGGTGAGTGAGCGCGAGATGAAAGCGCAGATTATGGATACTATGGATATTGAAAAGGAGCGGGGCATCACCATTAAGGCGCAATCAGTGCGTCTAAGCTACCCATACAAAGGGCAAACCTATATTTTGAATCTTATCGATACGCCCGGACACGTGGATTTTAGCTATGAGGTGTCGCGCTCTCTTACATCGTGTGAGGGGGCATTGCTCGTAGTTGATGCAAGTCAAGGCGTAGAGGCGCAAACTATTGCAAATGTGTATATTGCAATGGAAAATGATTTAGAAATTATCCCTGTGATTAATAAAATCGATTTACCCGCAGCAGACCCTGAACGCGTGTGTGAGGATATAGAATCTACCATTGGCTTAAGCTGCAAGAACGCACTAAAGGTAAGTGCAAAGAGTGGAGAGGGTATAAAAGCCTTAATTGAGCATATTATAGAGCATATACCTGCTCCAAGTGGTGATGAGAATGTCCCTACAAAGGCTCTTATCTATGATAGTTGGTTTGATAACTATTTGGGGGCTTTGGCATTAGTGCGTATCAAAGATGGCGCGTTGCACGTAGGGCAGGAAGTGCAGATGATGAGCAGTGGCAAAAAATATGAGGTGCTGGGCTTGTATTATCCTCACCCGGTGCAGAAAATTCCCACGCAGAGTATTCTTTGCGGTGAGATTGGCATTATCTCACTTGGGCTAAAAACGCTCACTGATATGGCAGTGGGCGATACGATAACCGATGCGAAAACACCAACAGATGTAGCCATAAGTGGTTTTAGACCGGCTAAGCCCTTTGTATTTGCTGGAATCTATCCTATTGAAACAGATAAATTTGAGGAATTGCGGGACGCGCTACATAGGCTTAAACTTAATGATTCTGCCCTTAGCTTTGAGCCTGAAACAAGCGTAGCTCTAGGCTTTGGCTTCCGCGTGGGATTCTTAGGGCTTTTGCATATGGAGGTGGTGAAAGAGCGATTAGAGCGGGAGTTTAATCTCTCACTTATCGCTACTGCGCCAACGGTGGTATATGAAGTGTATTTAACCGATGGTTCTAAGGTGTTAGTGCAAAATCCTAGTGAGCTGCCCGAAGTCCAAAAGATAGAATCTATCTATGAACCTTATGTAAAGGCGAGTATTATCACTCCTAGCGAATATGTGGGGAATGTTATCACTCTATTGTCAAACCGCCGCGGGGTGCAGGAAAAAATGGATTACCTCACGCAATCACGTGTTATGCTTGTGTATGCTCTGCCGAGTAATGAGATTGTAATGGATTTTTATGATAAGCTAAAGTCCTGCACGAAGGGATATGCGAGTTTTGATTATGAGCCTATCGGGTATAGGCAGGGGGATTTGGTGCGCCTTGATATACGCGTGGCGGGAGAGGTTGTTGATGCCTTATCTATCATCGTAGATAGGCAAAAAAGCTATGAAAAGGGCAGAGCATTGGTAGAATCGATGAAAGAGATTGTCCCAAGGCAACTTTTTGAAGTGGCGATTCAAGCGAGTGTGGGGAGTAAAATCATCGCGCGAGAGACGGTGAAATCTATGGGAAAGAATGTAACGGCAAAGTGCTATGGTGGTGATATAACGCGTAAGAGAAAGCTACTAGAAAAGCAAAAAGAGGGCAAAAAGAGAATGAAAGCTATCGGCAGGGTAGAGCTACCTCAAGAGGCATTTTTAGCGGTGTTAAAGATTGATGGGTAGGATTATGGGAAATATAAAGACAAGGAGCAAAGAGGTATGAAGGGCATTATCTTAGCCGGGGGTAGCGGTACAAGGCTTTATCCTAGCACATTGATGCTCTCAAAGCAGCTTCTACCTGTGTATGATAAGCCTATGGTGTATTATCCACTCTCTGTGCTGATGTTAGCAGGTATTAAAGAAGTGTTGATTATCTCCACACCAAAGGATACGCCTAGATTTAAAGAGATTTTTGGGAATGGTGATTGGCTAGGAATGCATATAGAGTATTGTGTGCAAACCTCCCCCGATGGCTTGGCACAGGGCTTAATCTTAGCGGAGGATTTTATCAAAGATGATGATATAGCCTTGATTTTAGGGGATAATATTTTCTATGGGCAGGGCTTTACCCCTATGCTCCTTGAGGCAAAAGAAGCGGCAAAACAAGGTAAGGCGACGATTTTCCCCTATCCTGTGAAAGACCCTCATCGCTTTGGTGTGGCGGAGCTAGATTCACAAGAGCGTGTGATAAGCCTTGAGGAAAAGCCCTCTAAACCAAAGAGTAATTTTGCTGTAACGGGATTGTATTTTTATGATAATGAGGCGATTAGCATTGCTAAAACGCTCCGCCCAAGCCCACGAGGAGAGCTAGAGATTACAGATGTGAATCTTGCCTATCTTCAAAAGGGCAAACTTATGGCACAAACATTGGGGCGGGGCTTTGCGTGGCTTGATACAGGTACACACGATAGTCTTATTGATGCAGCGACATTCGTGCAGACCATAGAGCTACGGCAGGGGTATAAAATCGCGTGCTTGGAGGAAATCGCCTATTATAATGGCTGGATAGATGAGAAAAAGCTTTTGCAAAGGGCTGATTTCCTTGATAAAAGTGGCTATGGGCAGTATTTACGCGCTATCATAGAATCTCCTTATATGGAGCGAGAATGAAGCATATTCTTATCACTGGGGGAGCAGGGTTTATCGGTAGTAATTTTATAAACTACTTTTTACGCAAATATCCGCAATATTTCCTTATCAATTTAGATTTGCTCACTTATGCTGGGGATTTGGCAAATCTAAAAGACATAGAATCTTATGCAAACTATGCATTTATAGAGGGTAATATTTGCGATGAGGGGCTGGTAAAGGATATTTTTGCAAGATATAATATTGAGGCGGTGATTCACTTCGCTGCGGAATCTCACGTGGATAATTCTATCGCTACTCCTTCAAAATTTGTGCAAACTAATGTCAATGGGACTTTTAACCTTTTACATAATGCGTATTTAAGCTGGTTTAATGCGCCACATTGTCCTAAGAGTGGCAAGGAAAATGCGGTATTTCATCATATTAGCACCGATGAGGTATATGGCTCTTTGGGCGAGAGTGGATATTTCACAGAAAGCACCCCTTATGCGCCAAACTCGCCTTATTCTGCTTCAAAGGCGGGGAGCGATATGCTTGTGAGGGCGTATTTCCATACGTATGGGCTAAAGACGCTAATGACAAATTGCTCAAATAACTATGGTCCTAAGCAGCACGATGAAAAGCTTATCCCTACAATTATTCGTAACGCACTGCAAGGGAAGTCAATACCTATTTATGGTGATGGCAAAAATGTGCGCGATTGGCTTTTTGTGAAGGATCATTGTCGTGGAATTGATGTGGTGTTTCACTCTTGCTATTTTGGAGAGAGCTTTAATATCGGTGGAGGCAATGAAAAGAGCAATATAGAGCTCGCGCAAATGATTTGTAAGGTTTTAGATGAAAAATACCCTAAGGAGAAAAGCTACAAGGAGCAGATTACCTTTGTGCAGGATAGGGCAGGACACGATAGGCGATATGCGATAGATTTTAGCAAGATTCATAAGTTCTTAGATTGGAAACCTAGTGAGAGCCTTGAGAGTGGCATAGTTCAAACCATTGATTGGTATATTCATAAATATAGGGGCTAGAAGTGTATCAGCTTATAGATTTTTCATTTTTTAATGATAAAGATTCGGTGTTAGTAGCATTGCAAAATAATGTAAATTGTCCTTTTGAGATTAAAAGGGTGTTTTATATCTTTGGTGTCCCAAGTGGTGGAAGTAGGGGTGAGCACGCCAATAGAATCTCTCAATTTTTGTTTATCGCACTATGTGGGAGCTGCACCATAGAGGTGGATAATGGCAGGAAGCAAGAGAGATTTATCCTTGATAATCCTAGGCAGGGTTTATTCTTAGGCGCAATGATGTGGAAAAAGATGTATGATTTTTCTAAGGATTGTGTCTTGCTTGTATTAAGCGATAGCTATTATGATAAAGATGAATATATTTACGAGTATGAGCGCTTTTGCGGCATTGCGAAAATGAGAGATTAAGCTATGATAGAGAGATGAAAGGTTGGTGCGATGATTACGTTTTTGGATTTACATAAAATTAATCAAAGATTTCAAAAGGAGCTAGATTCTGCATTTGGGGAGGTTCTTGATAGCGGCTGGTATGTGATGGGGGAGCAAAACAAGGCTTTTGAGCGGGAGTTTAGCAACTATTGCGGGGTGGAGCATAGCGTAGGCTGTGCAAATGGCTTGGACGCATTGCGACTTAGCATTAAGGCACTTGGCTTAGGCATAGGAGATGAGGTCATTGCTCCTGCAAATACCTATATCGCCTCTATTTTAGCCATTTCCGATAATAGCTGCACTCCCGTGCTTGTCGAGCCAGACATTGCTACTTATAATATCAATCCGCATTTGATAGAATCTCACATCACGCTACAGACAAAGGCAATCCTTGTGGTGCATCTTTACGGGCAGGTTGTAGAAATGCAGAAAATATGGGAGATTGCTAAGAAGCATAATCTTTATATCATCGAGGATAGCGCTCAAGCGCACGGAGCTATGTATCAAGGCAAGAGGGCAGGGACATTGGGCGATGTGAGTGGATTCTCATTCTATCCGGGTAAGAATCTAGGCGCCCTTGGCGATGGCGGGGCGGTTACCACAAAGCACAAAACCCTTGCGGATAAGATTCGCGCATTTGGAAATTATGGCTCACATATCAAATATGAGAATCTCTACAAAGGGCTAAATTCAAGGCTTGATGAGCTACAAGCGGCATTTTTACGCATTAAGCTAAAAATGCTTGATAGCGATAATGCAAGGCGGCGGGAGATAGCGCATTATTATCGCACACATATTGATAATACACATATTGTTTTGCCTCAATGTAAAAGTGAGGAAGGGCATGTGTGGCATTTGTTTGTCGTGCGTTGTATGCATAGAGAAAAGCTTCAAAAATATTTGCAAGAGAGGCAGATTCAAACGCTTATCCATTATCCTATCCCGCCGCATAAGCAAGAGGCTTATAAGGAATATAGTCATTTGTATTTGCCTATCACAGAGCGCATTCACAAAGAAGTGCTATCTCTGCCTATAAGCCCTGTGATGAGTGATGAAGAAGTGCAAATCGTGGTTGATAGTATTAATCACTTTAAGCCATAGAATCTAGCACAAAGCTTAGAGTTCAAGGGCGAGCATTCCTGCAAAGTCATTTTCAATACCAAGCATATCGAGTGCACCGGCGATATTACCTCTGTGGTGAGTGGCGTGATTGAGTAATCCTAGTATCAAATGCGCTCTGCTTTTGCTTATGCGAAAGTCTTTGCCTAGCTGCAAAGTTTCAATTTTGCTAAAATCATTTGTGCTTTCAATACTCTTTATAATCGCCTCATTGACTTGCTCTTGTAATGCGCTGAAAGCCTCAATGTCCTCTATGATACTTTCTTTAAGCGTGAAATTGGGCTCTAGGTATGTAAGTAGCTCCTGTATTTTAGGATTTTTATCCCCTAGTAATGCGCTCACTTGCCCTAGAAATAGTCCAATAGCTCCCACGCAGCTATGTGCAGCAGTGTGCATAATACTTTTGTAATACAAGCCGCAATCTTTATAGAGTTCTGCTTTTTTGCCATTTTGGGCTACATTTTTGAATACATCAAACATAGCTTTGTCTGCCATTTTGTTATACTTTGCCTGAAGTAAAAGTGCTTCTTTCATTTGTTCTCCTTGTGGTGTGTTCATTTATGGATTTTTATCAGTAGCTTGATATTTTTGCTATGATAAAAAGCGCTGGATTCTATCATATTATCAATAAAATTTATAAATAAGAATCTATACAAATAAAGAGTATATGAAATATTGCTATAAAATATTATTTATGCGTAAAATTATGGTATTTCTACAAAAAAGTAGGAAAATTATTCTACTCTTAAGCGCAATTTATTGTATTCATTGTATTATGTGAGCGAAGTAAAGAAGAAATGTTTGGCATATTTTACTTTTGCTATATAGAAAAAGGAGGGGTTTAAGTATGAAGTTTGCTTTGGGTATTAACGCAAAGGTATCGCTAAGCACCACGATTTTGGTGCTTATTAGCTTTGGGGTATTGGCATATTTTGTCTATTTTGGGACAAAGCAGACGATTACTCATATAGAATATGATGCACAAGAAAAGAAGATTGCTCAATTAGAGAGTCTTATAACAGTTTATGTTGATGAAAAAAAGCGCCTCATTTATTCTCTCGCACAAGAAGCACTAGCAAGTGGTTTGAATGAGAGTCAAATGATTCAGAATCTAAAGCTTATCCAAGCCGCAGGAGATTTCAACCTCGCTTACATCGGCTTAGAATCTAATGGTAGAATGCTACGAAGTAATGGCAATCACACCTATGCTAGCGATGAATATGACCCTCGAAGTCGCAGCTGGTTTTCTATCCCTAAGACTTCACTTAAAGATGAAGTGCTGGGGGAGCCGTGGATCCAGACTTCGTATAAGATTCCCGTTTTTGGCTTTTCTGCGCCATTAATAATGAATGGTAAATTTGTGGGTGTGGCAAGTGCGGATATTGCGCTTAAATCGCTTAATAAATATATTCATACAGCTAAATCTATAGAGGAAAATATGGCTGAAAATGTGATCATCCTTGATTCTAAGGGACGCTATGTAAGTCATATTAATGAAGAAAAGCTGCTAACAAGTGATGATATGTCTCAAAAAATTCTAAGCTATTTTAATTCGCAAGAGGAGCATTTTATCCTTAATAGTGATATTGCCACTTGTAAGATTCACGCTCAAACACAATGGCTGCTCTGCTCAATTATTCCACAAGAGAGCATTATAAATAAGGTGTATGATAATAATATGCCTATTTTCACAATGCTTATTATTTTTGCTACTTTTCTTATCGTTGCTCTTTATTTGCTATTGCGTTATCTGCTTAGACCTATTGGGCTTATTAAGGTATACCTACTTGAATTTTTTGCGTTTTTAAATCATAAAAATAAGGAGATAAAACCCCTTGTTTTGCGCAGTAAAGATGAGTTTCAAGAAATGGCAGAAGTCATTGGGCAAAATGTAGAGAGTGTGCAAAAAAATATTTTACAGGATAATCATAGCCTAGAGGCATTTTCTAAGGCGGTAGAGCAAATCAAACGTGGGTATTTGCATTTGCAAATTACCTCAAATGCGCATAATCCGCAAATCAACCAACTTGGTGATTTACTCAATGAGATGCTACATTCGCTTAATCACAATATATCGCATATTCTTAGCGTTTTGCAAAGATATGCTGATAATAACTACATTAAGCAGGATACGGATATTATTAGCGCATTAGAGGGTGAATTGCAAACAATGAATCAAGGCGTTTTTGATTTGGGCGCGGAGATACGCAAAATGCTTGTTACAAGCCTTGATTTTGCGCAAAAGCTTAATGACAAAGCAAAAGATTTGGAAGCTTCTACTAATGGATTAAGTGAAAGCTCAAAAAAACAGGTGCAATCTTTGCGAGAAACTGCTCAAGCTGTAGAAGAGATTACTTCATCTATGCAAAATGTAAGTGGTAAAACAGGAGAAGTCATTCAACAAAGTGAAGATATTAAAAATGTTATAGGTATTATTAGAGATATAGCAGACCAAACAAACTTACTTGCTCTTAATGCAGCAATAGAAGCAGCAAGAGCAGGAGAACACGGCAGAGGATTTGCAGTGGTAGCTGATGAAGTAAGAAAGCTAGCAGAGAGAACTCAAAAATCTCTAGGAGAGATAGAAGCGAATACAAATCTTTTAGTGCAAAGTATTAATGATATGGGAGAATCTATTAGAGAGCAAACTACAGGTGTTACTCAAATCAATGAAGCTATCACAAGGTTAGGGGAGATTACCCAACATAATGTAGAAACCTTACGTAAAACACAAGAGGTAAGCATAGGTATTGAGCAAATTGCAGGAGATATTTTACAAGATGCTAATAAAAAACATTTTGATACTTAATGTATCAAGTTTTTACTAAAATAGCGGCTTAAATCATCAGCAAAAAGCGTTACGATAAAGCTATTTTGCACTTCTTGCGCGAGTTGAAGCGAAGCATTAAGACAAGCTCCAGATGAGATTCCAGCTAAGATTCCCTCTTGTTTGGCTAAGATTCTTACACCTTCAAAGGCTTCCTCATCACTCACTTTTTTGACTTTATCCATTAAAGAAGTGTCCATAGTCTTGGGAATGACATTATTGCCAATACCCTCAATATTCGCGCAGCTCTCCACTCCTCCACCAATAATCGAACCTATCGGGTCGCATAGCACTCCTTGTATGCAAGAATCTTGCTCTTTAAAATAGCGCATACAGCCGCTGAAGCTCCCACCACTTCCCGCACCGCATACAAAATAATCAAAAAGCGGTGCATTTGGGCGTTTAAGCCCTTGCATATCAGCATAAATTTCTGTTGCTGTGGTGAGATAATGTGCTTTGGGGTTTTGTGGATTTTCAAATTGATTAAGACTAAAGGCGTGTGGCATCGTGTCTAAAAGCTCTTTTGCCTTCTCTATCGCGCCTTGCATACCTAGCTCTTTGGGGGTGCTAATCACTTCTGCCCCAAGAGCACGACTTAAAATTTGCTTTTCAATGGAGAATTTCTCCGGCACGATAAGTATTGCCCTGCATTGAAATTGCTGTGCGACAAGTGCGATTCCAAGTCCGGTATTGCCTGCTGTGGCTTCAATGACCACAGAATCTTTGGTGAGTTTGCCCTTATCATAAAGCTGTGTGAAAATATGCAAAGCTACGCGGTCTTTAACGCCCCCTGCCGGATTGCGAGATTCTAATTTAGCAAAAATGCGATTGTTGTTTGGAATTGCTATGCGGGTGAGTTCTAAAAGTGGTGTATTGCCGATGAGTTCAAGAGTTGAAGCAATAAACATTATTTTATCTTTGATCTCTCAATGGCTTGATTTAAATCCTCTAATAAGTCCTGTGCGTATTCAATCCCTACCGATAGACGGATAAGCTGCTCGCTTATCCCTATATTTTCACGTATATCTTTGGGAATGGAGGCGTGTGTCATTGAGGCAGGGTGGCAAAGGAGCGATTCTACGCCGCCAAGACTTTCAGCAAGGACAATAATAGCAGTGGATTTAAAGAATGTTTTGTAATCATATTCATCCTTTAGTTCAAAGCTTAGCATTCCACCACCGCCACGTGCTTGTTTAGAGTGGATTGCATAGCCTTCATCACTAGGCAAACCCGGATAATATACTTTTTTTATGGCTTTATGTTTACTTAGAGATTGGGCGAGGAATAGGGCATTCTCACAATGCCGTTGCATACGCAAACCTAATGTTTTCATACCGCGTATGAGCAAAAAGCTATCAAAAGGGGCTAATACCCCGCCAATGCTATTTTGTAAGAATCCTATTCTTTGGGCGAGTTCCTCATCATTGACTACGACAAGTCCAGCTATCACATCGCTATGTCCGCCTAGATATTTTGTCGCGGAATGCAGCACGATGTCTATACCAAGCGCTAAGGGCTTTTGCAGATAGGGCGTCATAAAGGTATTATCTACAATGCTTAAAATGCCCTTGTTCTTACACAATGTAGCCACTTGCTTTAGTGGAGTGATGCTTAAAAGCGGATTGGCTGGGCTTTCTATAAGCACCGCTTTAACTTCAGGTGTTATGGCTGCTTCAATGGCACTCAAATCCCTTGTGTCGATAATCTTATAGCTGATATTAAAATGAGAAAAGACTTTATCTAAGATTCTAAATGTCCCGCCATATACATTTTGGGAGATAATGATAGAATCTCCGCTTTTAAAGAGAGAGAGGACACACCCAATAGCTGCCATACCTGAAGCAAAGGCAAAGCCATATTTCCCGCTCTCACATTCTGCGATAAGGCTTTCAATACCATCACGTGTGGGATTCTTCGTGCGGGAGTATTCATAGCCTGAATGCTCCCCTAAGGCTTTTTGCGCGTAGGTAGATGTTTGGTATATGGGGCGATTTACCGCACCTGTGTGCGGGTCTGTCGTCATTCCTCCGTGTATGAGGAGCGTATCAAGTGTGCTTTTCATATCATTCCTTTTATTTACAAATGTATTTAACTTGGATTTTAGCTGTGATTTCTTGCTCTTTAGGCATAGGCAGCTCCCAGTTCACATCAGCATAAGCAGAGACATTACTTGTTTTAGTCATTCTCATTACTTCAGGCTGCAGGGTATTATTACCCATAGCGTCAGCACTTGCGAGAATGCAATGCTTATTTAGAATCTTAGAATAATCCTTTTCTTTGTGTTTGGCGAGTTCTAACGCACCGCCAAAGGCTTTATCCTGCGTGTCCTGCCACGCTTGAGGTGTGGCAATGACATTGACATTGGGTGCAAGGAAGCTAAGATACTTGTTTTGATTGATTTTTTTATCAATATTAGCGATGAATGTATCATATTCTTTCTTTTTTTCACTTGGGACATCGCATTCAAGGTTGAAGCTTAGTGTATAGCCCACTGTATCCCTTGCCGCACCATCTTTGTATTGGATATTAGGGCGTAAATCGTGATTGCCCCCCTCACAGAATCCCCGCTCTTTACTCAAATTAAGAATATCATTAAGCGTATTAGCAATGTCTTTTTTTGTGTTAGATTCTATCTCGCCACCTTTTCGTAAGGTATCGCTTTCAGTAATGCGGATACTCGCCTTATAGGCATTAGGCATAATATTGTGTGTGAAGGATACATTTTTATAGAGGCAAAGTGCATTTTGCGGACATTCATTCGTGCTAAGGACATCTTTATCACTACTGCAAGCACCTAACATAAGGGCTGCAAAGGTGAATATTAGGGTATATATGATAGCTTTCATATCTCTCCTTTGATTAAAATGCGTGGGATTATAGCCATTTTCAGTAATCTATCAAACCATCTTTTGGCAAAAGGAGTTGAATATTTTTAGGCAGATACTCTAAGATTCTATCAAGGAATATATGATGACTTAGCATATCGCCAAGCAAAAGAACTTTGTCAATGGTAAGATTGGTTAAAGTATCGCGCACGAGCGTAGCGACAAACTCACTTAGAGAATCTAATAGCCCAAAGCAGAGTATTTCATCCTCCATACCCGCGCATTTGAAGCTAAGACAGGAGCGGATAATGCGATGATAATCTAAAGAAATCTCATTATCCTTGCGTAAAAGTTTATAATCAATGCGGGGTCCCCTCTCACGCACGAATCGATATGCACGATAGAAAATAGCATTTTTATCATTGCTCTCTTGTGCGTGAAAGCCGAGTATGGTGGCTGCACTATCAAAAATATCTATAAGGTTGCTTGAGGGTATAGACGTGGAGGGTAGAGTGAAAGCATTAGAGGCAAGATTGGGAAAAAGTCTACTAAAGTTTTTGAGTAGCTCATCGCCGCTTTCATAGGAACGTGCAATGTTTTCAAGGATTAGGCGAGGATTATTCTCAAAGGCAATATCAAGGAGGATTCTAGCTGTTTGCTCGACAATAAGAAATGCACTTGGGTTGCGTGTGCTAAGATAAATTACTAGATGTCTTTGATTGTCTTTAGGGTTTAAATGTGCGTCTATAAGGGATTGCAGGGTGTTGCCTTGTGTAATGTGTGTATCGATAAATATGCCATTTTGAGCAATGCTTAGAATCTGCTCCTTTGGGCTAGGGGAGTGCTGAAAGTCAAAAGGTGCAGATTCTGTAGTGTGCGAGAGGAAGAAGTAGGAAATCTCTTCTTGCAAAAGCAATGCCCCAAGTAACGCCAAGGGCATATCATAGGGCAGTCCAACCTGCACTAAGCCGCATTTATTAATGGGAAATTGGGATTGAAAAACCTCCTTTGGCACAAGATGCGTTAAGGGCTTTTCAAAACTTGCAAGGATATCAATATGTGTTTGATGGGCGCGAAAGTAGGTTTTGAGTGAGGCAATATCGCATGCAATGGTCGTGTGTGTGCTAGATGTGGGAACAAGGGAGAGAAGCTGTGTCCCACGTGATGTAGAAAATGTAATGCTTTCTCCAGATTTGAGCGATTGAACGCTTTGTGTGAAATAATCTTTGTTTGGTTCTGTAAAAGGCTTGTGTGCTGGGGTATTTGGCGGGTTTAAAAGCCCAAAGGTGCCACTAGAGGGATTAAGAATATGCTGAAATGCTAAAGGTGTGTAGTAATAAGTCTTTGGTGTATCAAAATGTGCGAGAATAGATTCTGTATTGTGTAAGATTGTGTCACTTGTGATTTGAGGGCTGCCTAGTGGAAGGGCGTGGGTGCAAATATCGCTTAGAGATATTGGAGATGATGGGATATTAAGTGCCTCATAGAAGTCTTTTGGTGGATTAATGGGGGTAAGTTGCAGGAAATAAAAATAAAGCGAAAGGGGCATATTGTGCGCCATATCATTGGCAAACTGTAGGATATTTTGCGCATAATTGATGTCGTTGTTTCTATACGATTCTAAGGGGTTGCCATCTGTGGAAATATATGTTTTGTAAGATTCGCTTAAAGCGGATATATCGGGCAAGAGGCAATGCGTATGCTCTGCGTGTGTATAGAAAAATGCGTCTAAATGTAGGCTTTTAGCTGTTCTAGCAAGGATATAGAGGAAAAATTTTTCATCTCTACTTGTGTTAAAGAAGCTAAAGTCATAAATCATTCATAGCCTCTAAAAGAGCCGTTTGCCACTTCTTGTAAATCTCTATTATCGACTTTTTGCGCATAGATTCCATTTTGTTCTAAAAATTCTAGGGCAAGTTTTTCCATCACTTTTGCCCCCTCTTTTACCGCAGGAGAGAGGGTAAAAGCAGTATCTTCACCTATAACTTCAGGGATAATACCTATAATTTTTACAGGAGGCAAATCTCCACTAATGGCTGTGAGACGCAAGGTTTGGAGCATTTCTACTTCGTGGGCGCTTCCTGCCCAAGTGATGACGTTAGGGACATTATCAAAGTCAAAGTAATACACCTCGCCAATAGCAGCATTATTAACACTCACGCAATCAAGGATAAGCACCTTATCATAAGAAGTGATCAAAGGAATAAGCATAGTAGCTAATGTCCCACCATCGACAAAATCTACTTTGTTTTCGCCACTAAAACGATAGTTGAGTTTCAAAAAATTGCTTAAATGCACTCCAATACCCTCATCGCCAAAGAGGATATTGCCAATGCCAAGCACTAAAATTTTCATTTTAGATTTTTACATCATCAGTGTAGCACATACCACTTATGATAGAATCTACTCCACCATTAGGATATTTCACTGCATTCCACACGGCTAAATAAATATGCACGGGGATAAAAATGACAAATGCCCAAGTTAAAATATGGTGAAAATTACGGACATTGGATAAGCCACCAAAAAGCACTTCCACCCATTTAAAGCAAAATGCTAAGATTGCTCCAAGTCCATCATTATAGACATTATAATATAGCACTACACCTGTGAGTGAAATAAGTAATACAAGCACACCAAGACAAAAATATGTAACAAACTGCAAAGGATTGTATGCGCCATTAATATGAGGGTGATTGCCTATAAAAAGATAGGCTTTGATTTGCGCTAACCATATTTTTCTATCTTTGACTTGAGCAAAGGAAATGCGCTCGGGCAGGGATTTTTTATCAAATAAAAAGAGATAGAGCCTAAAACACGAGATGGCAATCAGCACAAAGCCCATAATCAAATGCACACTGCGGATATAAGCCTGCAAGTAAGATGTGCCTACTACGCCCATAGGTTGCTTGATCACTACCTCTCCCTGTAAAGTCCCCTCCAAAGTAGCTTGTGTAATTTCGGGCTGAGATGTAAGAAAAGGATAGGCAATATAGAATCCTGTGGCAATAAGTGTAAAAATACACAATGCCCTTAACCAATGGAACAAACGAGTAAGTCCGGAAAACTCCTCGTGCATATGAAGTTCTTTTTTAAACATTTCTACTTTGCTCATATTGTCTCCTTTAGTGAAGTCTTGCAAATGATGGCTCTACTTTATATTCATTTAATTCATTGCCTTTTGTATCCATCACATGCACTGAACACGCAATACAAGGGTCAAATGAGTGGATATGGCGGATAATTTCTAAGGGTTGTGTAATGTCCTTAACTTTTGTTCCAATAAGACTCATTTCATAAGGTCCTTTTTGTCCCTTAGCATCGCGAGGTCCTGCATTCCAAGTAGATGGTACAACAGCTTGATAGTTTTCCACTACACCATTTTTGATACGTACCCAATGGCTTAACATACCTCGAGGCACATTCCCAATATAGCGTCCTTTGTATTCTTTGGATTTATCTATTGCATAAGGTGCGCAAGTATTTTTATCACCTGAAGCAAGATTTGCTACAAGAGCGTTAAAGGCCTTAATACCATTATCTGCTACAATTTTGCATTCAATTGCACGAGCAGCTGTTCTGCCGAGTGTGCTAAAGAGGGCAGCAGTAGGCAATCCTGTGGCTTCCAAAAACTCATCTACAACCTTGACAATAATAGGATTTTTGCTTGCATATCCTACAACAACAGCAGCAAGCGGTCCTACCTCCATAGGCTCACCATCATATCGTGGTGATTTAATCCAAGAATATTTTCCATTTTCATCAATGATTTTTGTATCTACTAGCTTACCATCTGGTCCAATGGTTTGAGCGTCCTTAAACCCTGTATATTGAGGATTTGTTTTACCATTATAAGGGTGGAGCGGCTCATTGTCTGCATACCACGAGTGTGTGGCTTCTTCTGTAATTTTGCTCTCATCAATAGGATAGACTTTACTTAAATCACCATTTTTGACAATTCCACTGCTAAATAAGAATTCATCTGCACCCACTTGCATTTCTTGGAAACTAATAAAGTTTTTTACCCCGCAGCCCTTTAGAACAGAATCTTCTGTTTTGTAAGCTTCGGCGGCCATAATGATATCTGCCCAATAAGCGCGATTAACAAACTCACCTACTTCTTTATATTTTGTAAGCCATTCACCCAAACGAGAAGGATCTAAAATATCCATAACAGATGTAACTCCACCTACTGTAAGGCTTTGCGGGTGAGGATTTTTCGCACCAAAAATAGCCATCATTTGTGCAATAATGCGCTGCACTTCAAGGAGTTTAAGATAATGTGAAAGCACGATAAGATTTTGTTCTGGGCTAAAGTGATAGGTTTTGTGTCCCCAATATGCATTTGCAAATGGTCCTAATGCTCCTTGTTTTACAAAAGCGCTTACACGTTCCTGAACTGCTTTAAGCTCATCTTCGCCTGTATAGATAGGATTAGGAGTGTATTTAAAAGCAAGTTTTGATGCCTTAGCACAATCAGCACTCAGTGCCGAAGTAATATCGCACCAATCAAGCCCGTGCAATGTATAAAAATGCACAGCGTGGTCGTGTAGAAAAAGTGAGATGTTCATCAATGTGCGCGTGAGAATAGCATTAAGTGGAGGTTTAATCCCTAATGCATTTTCCACAGCTGTAATACCCGCCTTATAATGAGAAAACGTGCATACACCGCAAATTCTCTGCATAAGAAACCCTGCATCACGTGGGTCACGATTTCTAACGATTGTTTCTAGCCCTCGCCAAAGTGTTGAAGTGGAAAATGCATCAGTAATGACATTATTTTCATCCACAATCACTTCGATACGCAAATGCCCCTCAATTCTTGTAATTGGATCTACTATTATACGTTTTGTCATCTTTTACTCCTTACTTTGCATTTTGAGTTGAGCTAATAATAGCGTGTGCAGCGATACCTATGGCTGCTGCTCCAAGTATTACCGCGCCGATGGTATCTGCTGTTTTATCTGCACCCATACCATTGAAGTTGGTTTGATAGAGGCGATTGCCGATAGGCTCTTCAAATGGATTCATCGTATCCCAAAACTTCGGCTCACTGCAGCCTATACAGCCGTGTCCTGCACCGATAGGCCAACTTGTATGTTGATTGAATCTTAATTTAGAGCAGTTATTAAATGTGTAAGGTCCTTTGCAACCAACTTTGTAGAGGCAGTAGCCTTTTTGTGCGTTTTCATCGCCAAAAGATTCTACAAATTGCCCTGCGTCAAATCGTCCTCTACGTTCGCATAAATCGTGGATTCTTAATCCATACGCCCAAGTTGGGCGGTTGTAAGCATCAAGTGTAGGGAGTGCACCAAAGAGGATAAAGTGTAGCACATTACCTACGATATTTTTTTCGCTTGGTGGACAGCCGGGAACGTTAATCACTTGGCGACTTGTGATTTCGCTTAGAGGCATAGCGTTTGTGGGGTTTGGATAAGCTGCTTGCACTCCTCCAAAGCTAGAGCAAGTGCCAATGGCAAATATTGCTTTTGCGTGTTTTGCTGCAACTCGCGCTTCTTCTGCACCAGTGCGTCCGTGTGCGCCAATAGTGAGGTAAAACTCGCTGCTACCTTTAGGGATACCACCCTCCACCATAAGGATATATTCACCAGCATATTTGTGGATAGCATTTTCTAGGTTTGCTTCTGCTTGCCACCCTGAAGCTGCCATAACCGTTTCGTGATATTCGAGGCTAATATAGTCAAATATGAGAGAATCTATACTTGGCGCATCGCTTCGCAATAGGCTTTCACTGCAACCTGTGCATTCTGCCATATGTAGCCATACCACAGGGAGGCGATTAGCGAGTTCAGCAGCTTTTGCAGTAAGGGGTGCAAAAGTCGCAGGCAGAGCAAGTGTAGCCGTCATCATACCAGACCATTTCATAAAATCACGGCGAGAAAATCCTTTAGATTCTAATTCTTTGATGAGATCTTTGCTTGCATTATGGGCGGGAAGTTTTGCGAGTTCATCAAGCCTTTGAGAGGCTTTTTTAAACAATTCTTCGTGCGCATCTTGTGTTTTCATAGCATACCCTTTCCTTAATTGAGATGTTGTTATAACTAGCAATTCTATACTAATTTTAAGAATCTATTTAATAAAGTATGATGGATTTACTATAAAAGTAAAGTATTTTTAAACAAAAGTTACTAAAAGTAATCTATAACTTTATTTTTTAATATGTATTGATAGGTGGTAGAGTAAGTTGTAACTATTTTAATTGGGCTTTTAGGGTAGATATATGGGCTATTTTGATAATATTATATTTAATCAATAACTTTTTATCAGTTATTGATTAAGGTTATAAATTATGTCCTCTCCTAATTTTATGTATCCCTTTTTATATTGTAAAATGTAAAATTTTAGTGTATTGAAAATTTATCTCACAATAATTTCTAAAAAAGAGAAGTTGTGTTGTATTATGTCTATTGTGGTGATATAAGAATCAGTTTGCATAGAATTAATATTTTGAAAGACAATAGTTTTAAGGTTTAAATAATATTTTAATCAGTAGTAATATTTTTTTAATCCATACAAAATGTGTCAAAAGTGTAATTTTTGCATATTTTAAACGGTTACCATTTGAAAGAAATTCTAAATAAAGCATTGTGCTTGAAAGTATAATATGGTTTTTTGTAAGGATAATATTAAAAAGCTGTTCAATATGACATTCCCTTTGAAAAAAATATCTTAAATCGAATTTTTTGCCATAATGATTGTTTAAGCCATGTATGCGATATTTAATACCACAAAAATTAAGATGATATATATTTGCTCCCACTAAAGCTGCGCCATAAATAATGCAATCATCAGCTCTAATTTTCCATTATGTTTTCTAAATTAAGCGGGAGGATTTTGGCAAGGGTGTCTTGACGAATACTGATACAAGAAGTAGAATGCCCGAGATATTCTTTTAAATAAAATGTTCGAAATATTCCAAAGCCTAAATTGCCATATGGGTGAGGGCTTTCCCGTTTGATTGGGTCGGTGCTATTGCATAGTGTTTTAATATCACAAAATATCATTTCTACACTTGGATTAGATGTATATGTCCTTATGCATTGTAAGGTATAGTCTGGATTCATTATGTCATCTGCATCCATAAAAAAGACAATTTCCTCATCCCTTAGCGCTTGCAATCTTGCATAAAGCTTCCTAGCTGCCCATTATTGCTTTGGGTGATTAACGTAATATTTTTTGTTTGCTGTGATTGACAGAAATTTTGTATTGTCTGCACAGAATTATCTTCACTTCCATCATCTACGAGTATGATATGGCAATATGGATAGTTTTGGTTAAGTATAGACTGCAGACATTCTGTAATAAAGGCTTCGTAATTATAGCAACTCACAATGACTGCAATTTGAGGCATACAAGTAGTAGCCATAATGTTTCCTTTTCTTGTTGCTGTTGTTGGATATTTGTTAATTTGTCAGCATTAAAAAACCATTCAAACTCTTCTCTTTCAATGACTTTGTATTGATATTGCGTATAAAATCGAGGATCGCTAATTTGTTCCTTATTGCCTTGAGGTGTGAATATATGGATAGGTTTAATCGCACTACTTCCAAATTCGTCAATAAAGTCTCTGTAAAATCCATCACAAATATTTTTAATAGAGCAGTCGGTGCATTTTTGATGATGAATTTTATGTTGTGATATTTTTGCCATAATTTCTTTTTGTTCTATATAAAATGCTTCTATTTTGCTTATGCTTCCTGTATTGCGATATATTTTAGGGATATTTGGAGTATAGAAGCGAATTTTGTTTAAAATAGGCTTTTGGTAGGGCAGTGAATCATAATATTTGGGTATTTTATAAAATACATTCAAGAAAGGTTTTATGAGTGATTTAAGCTACCAAATTTTTGCCTTAAGAGTTGTTGCACGATAAAAACGTGAAAATTTAATGCGCGAAAGATAATATACACCTTTTCGTTTTTCAATTAGTGCTTTTGCTTGTCTTTGAGCAGGTCTATCAATCCATAGGCGAGAGCTAGGCTCCCACTCGTGATTATCATATATCATTTGCAGGCTATTTTGGATATTTTTTCTATATTTCTCACTTATTACACAAAAAGGCAAAAAACGAATATTTACTTCAATATTATGGGATTCTAATAGTGATACAAGGTTCGAGTTTTTGCCCTATGATGTCATAATATGGAATTTTATGGGTATCTCTTAGGATTTTTTGGTCTCCAGTGTTGTTGTAAGCAAGGAAATTTATAGCTCTTGCTTTGTAATGTAGAGCAAGATTCGTAATTGACTCTAGGTCATTAATAATTTTATTAGAAAGCACAGCATTTACACGAATAGGGATTTCAAGTTATTGAAGGTTTTCTAGTGCTTGTATTTGTTTGTCAAACGCATCTTTTTTGCCTACGACTTTGTCATAATTTTCACCTATACCGTGTAGGGATACTAAAAAGTCATAAATTCCAGCTTCTTTAAATTTTTGTGCGTGTTTAAAGTTTGCTAAAGAAATAAGATTCGTGATGAGAGTTGGTTTAAGCCCAATGCTATTACAATATTTGATAAGATCAAAAATTTGTGGATAGATAGTTGGTTCACCACCCTGAATATCAATGCTATTTAGTCCATATTCTTCGACAAAGATTCTACAAATTTCTTTGGCTTTATCTAATGTGAAAAATGGATGTTCTGGATGGTTTTTATTGGCAATTCGTTCGGCAAAGTAGCAAAAATAACAATTTAGATTGCAAGTTTGACCTAACCATTATAACGCCACGTCTTGTGGGAAGTTTTTTGTAGTGAGAACAAAATGAGGAGATATATTTAATGTATGATAATAGAGATTATCCCCCCCCCCCATATATTTTTTATTAACTGTATTCATTTTGTATTCCTTGGAATGTTGAAATTATAAGCTAGAATATTTAGCATAAAATTTGAGATTTTATTCTTATTTTGTGTATTTTGCGCGCAATTAGTTTGTGGATTCACTGATGGGAGACTACAAAAATTTGTGTTTTTTGAATGAGAAGATTAATAAAATTTAAGCAATAAAGCATTGATAAAACAAGTATTATGATTATTGGATACACCAGCTCAAAAACCAACACTATGGCTTAAGAATATCAAGATTCTCATCATAATCTTGCGTTTGTATCCCCAATATATGTAACAATGTATGAAATACATAATCGTGGTTTAAAGTGGTATTTATGTGGTTTAAAGCGAGGTTAGGAAGCTGTCCCCATTGTGTGCTAAACCACATAATAGAAGGGATATGCTTTTGATATTTTGGTGCAAGATTATAGCCTAAGCCCCCGTGCATATACTGCCCCAATTCCCCTAAACTCTCCCCATGGTCGCTCACATACCACAGCATAGAGCGCATAGAGCTTTTTTGTAAAATATGTATCATTTGTGCCAATACCCAATCTCCATAGCGCAGAGTATTATCATAGGCATTGACTATTTCTTCATAATCGCATTTTGAGAGTTCTTTATGTGTGCATACGGGAGTAAAATATGTAAAATCTACAGGGTAGCGATTTACATAAGAAGCTCCGTGAGAGCCGTATTGATGTGCGATGATAAAAATATGTTTTTGTCTTTTTTGTGCATTTTGTATAATGTGCTGTATATCTGGCAATATTACTCCATCAAAACTATCGGTTGGGTAGAGAATCTTATGGGCTATGTTTCTATCACAGCCCCCTATACATTTTCCGCCATTATTACCTAGATACCATACTTCATAACCCACACTTTGAGCAATATCAAGGATATTATTAACATAGAGTGATAAGTTGCGATGAGTGTAGGTTTTATGTGTGTAGTGTGTAAGCATACAAGGCACAGAAATAGCTGTAATGACGCCGCAGGAATAAAAATCTTTAAAGCTTATCACATTCAAAGATTCTGTATAGGGGTTTGTGGGTGAATTGGAGATTTGCTCTCCACAAAGCTTAACCTTTTGTAAGTATGGATTAACACTGCGCGCGAATGCGGTACCTTAATACAAGAGAAAAGAAATATGTATAATACAGAATCTTTTTTAGAATCTCATTGTATGAAATATGGAAGGCAAAAATGACATCTCCAAAAGTGCTTATTATCGATAACTATGATTCCTTTACATACAATGTCATATATCTCTTGCAAGAATGCCGCATAGAGCCGATTATTGTGTCTAATGATACAGTCCTTGAAGCTATTAAAAAAGTGCATTTTTCTCACCTTATCATATCGCCCGGTCCTAGCCACCCTTTGCAATCTGGCGTGTGCTTGGAGGCAATCAAGTATTTTGCTCCAACAAAAAAGATTCTAGGGATATGCTTAGGACATCAATGTATCGCCCAAGCCTTTGGCGGAGAGGTTATTTCACTCTCTACCCCCACTCACGCTAAAAATGCAAGATTGCATTTTGTGCCAAATCCTCTATTTAAAGGTGTGAAACAGGGCATAAAAGTAGCTTTGTATCATTCGCTCTATGTAAACAAATTAGGTGAATGTGAGGCACTAGGCTATAATGATTTGGGAGTGCTTATGGTGTTAAAAGCAAAGGGTTATGACACCTATGGCGTGCAGTTCCACCCGGAATCTATTTTGCAAGAGAGCGGCAAACGCATAATGAAAAACTTTCTTACTTTGCGCTCATCGTGTTACTAAAAAGGATATATAAAAAGTTATATAAAGATGTAAAAGCTCAAAAATAGTTAAAAAATATTTGCATTTTGTTATATTATCCTTACATTTAATTTCAAAAACGAGGTGAAAATGAAATTAGAAGCAAGGGTCTATTCATTGCTTAATGATATGCAAAAGGCGATTTTGCACGAGTGTGATGAGATTGTGCTTGATTTTACCGCATTTAATGCTAAGGCTACTATGGTTGTCAAGCCCAATTTTGTGGTCATAGGCTATGGAGAGTTAACTGATGAGTTTTTATCCCTTTGTATTAATGAAAATCACGGCTATACGCTTGAAGTAAGCCATCTTTTACCTCAAGATTTTGTAGGGCTTAAGGGGCATTTGGGTGATTTCACTTTGCAATTTAAAAATGCTAATGGCGAGATAGAATCTTTGCAAACATCGCAAATCGTATCTTTTGCCCCGCTTGAGAATTGCCCCGCATATAAGGGTGTGCATACGCCCGATAAATATGATAATGCCCATTGTATGCTCGAATCTTTGCTTTGCCTATGCGGTGAGCGGCATTATACTCATCATATAGTCTTTGAACCTTTGACTTGTCAATATCAAGGGCGGAGGGTATTTGCTAATGGTAAGAGCGTGTGCCATTTGTGTGTGGATATTTGCCCTACGATGGGCATTAGCAGCGATAAAGATTCTATGCTTTTGAGCCTCTCATCTGTGGATTGTATCGCTTGTGGTAAGTGTGTGAGCGTATGTCCTACGGGCAGTGTGCAGCGGCAGGGTGATGGATTAGAATCTTTCACATACAGGGCGAGGCTCTATAAGGGATATATCCCGCTTATTGTCTCGTCTTTGGACTTTGAGAGTGAGGGCTTTGCTAGAGATTTTAAGGATCTGCAAACTCTCAATCCTCTGCTGCTTCCTTTTGTTTTGCAAGTGCCTGATATACTAAATGCTACATACTTGCTCACACTTTTGCAGGAGAGTGGCGCACCAATCGTGTTGTATAGCACATTGGGCGAACATACTCATAACGATATAGCAACCTTAAATGAAATCTATCAACGCATTTTTAGGCAAAATGCCATTATTGGCAGCACGGATTCTAAAGCTATCGAGGCATTGCAGCCCCTTATGCAAAGCCATTATATCTATACACCTACAAATAAGGAGAATAGCAAGGATATATTTTCCGCACGAGTATCTTTTTGGAT
The DNA here is from genome assembly GCF_039555295.1 of Helicobacter mastomyrinus. Classification (NCBI taxonomy): domain Bacteria; kingdom Pseudomonadati; phylum Campylobacterota; class Epsilonproteobacteria; order Campylobacterales; family Helicobacteraceae; genus Helicobacter; species Helicobacter mastomyrinus. Next base: position 1,904,613 of record NZ_CP145316.1, read on the forward strand.
TAAGCAAGAATCCTATGGCAAAATCGCTATGAATAATAGCGGATTTTTGCATATTGATACTGCTAAATGTACTCTATGCCTTAGCTGTGTGGAAGCGTGTAATACTAATGCCTTAATTAATAATAATGCCTCATTTGAGCTACTTTATAAAGCCTCGCTTTGCACAGATTGTGGGTATTGCGTGGCAAGCTGTGCGGAAAATGTCTTAAACTTAGAATCTCACACTTTGCTTTTAGAGCCACATAGCTTTGAATATGTGAGTATTGCTGTTGATAAGCCTTTTAGATGTGTGGAATGCAATAAAATCTTTGCGACACATAAAAGTATTAGCAAAATCAAAAATATGCTCACTCCTGTCTTTGCCGGAAATGCTTTAAAGCTTAAAACTTTGGAGTGTTGCGCGGATTGCAAGGTGAAAGTGATGTTTGAGGGAGCACACTAATGGCGCATAATGTTTTAGAATCTATAGCAAATGCAAGGGCTTTGTATTATGATTTTTTTGCCGGGCTGTTTTTGTATGAGCTATTATGCAAACGCGAGGAGACGCTCATTAAGCAAGTAGAGATATTAAAAACGCATATACTAAGTGAAAATGATGATACACATTTTGAGGTATTGGCAAATGCGCTTAAAACACAAGGCATAAAGCATATTATTGAGGAATACACAACTACATTTATTCTGCCTTTTACCTTGCCTAGCGATACAGATGTGATGCCTAGACGTCGTAAAAAAGGCGAGGTGTTTTATCACAATACGCAAATTATGCTCTATCTCTCGCATTATTGGGAGGGCTGTTTGAATGGTAAAGCTCTGCTTAAATCGCGGGAATTGATTAAACAAAGCACTTTTAGGCTTGATACGCAAGGTTGCAAGGAGAGTGAGGAGCATTTGGGATTCTTATTGCTGTTAATGCGCCATCTTGTGTGTTCGCAGCATAGTGAGGACGAAAAGGTGAGTTGGCAGGTGCTAAGGGAATTAGTCATTCCATTGGGCGATTTTGTGATTGAGGTATTACAAAAGCGTGAGAATCTGCTTTATTATACACATATAGCGAGTTTATTGCAGAGTTTTTTAAATGTAGAGCGTAATCTATAATAGCGGTAAATCGATTTTGGCTTTTTAAGTAAAGGTCAAAATGGGTTTATCCCAAACTCTAAAGACAAAGGAGGCTCTATGTCAAAAACCCAAAAAGACATACAATCTCGCCGCGCATTTTTAAAACGTGCAGGGGTTGGTGGCGTTGTGGTTGCGATAGGCTCCCTTAGTTTGAATGGTTGTTCAGGCGAACACACACAAAAAGCAGTCATCAAGGGCAAAAGCAAAAAGCAAGAGATTCTATATCGTAGCGATACGCAGTATTGGCAGACATATTTTTCTGTTGCTAAGTAATGTAAAGGAGTAAAAAATGAGTGAAGCGACAAATAAGCGCAATGCGAGACGCTCATTTCTCAAGCTCTCTGCATTAGCTTCTATGGCTGGTGTGAGTAGTGCTTTTGGGAATGAAGCACAAAGTGTTGTGAGAAAGGCAAGTGAGGCAGAGCTAAAAGAGCGATACCCTCAGTCTAAGCGTATCAAAACGATATGTACACATTGTTCTGTGGGCTGTGGGGTGATAGCCGAAGTGGTAGATGGCGTATGGGTGCGCCAAGAAGTAGCTCAAGATCACCCTGTCTCTCAAGGCGGACATTGCTGTAAGGGGGCAGACTTGATAGATAGAGCAAGGAGCGAGACGCGATTACGTTACCCATTAGAAAAAGTGGGCGGTAAATGGCAGAGAGTGGATTATGAGAGGGCATTAGATAAGATTGCTGCGAAATTAGGGCAAATCCGCGAGGAAAGCGGACCTGATGCGGCAATGTTCATTGGAAGTGCGAAATGCTCCAATGAGCAGAGCTATTATATCCGTAAATTTGCCGCATTTTTTGGGACAAATAATATCGATCATTGTGCGAGAGTTTGACACAGCCCAACAGTCGCCGGTGTGGCGAATACATTCGGGTATGGTGGTATGACAAACCATCTTGGCGATATGATGTTTTCTAAGTATATCTTGGTTATTGGTGCAAATCCAGCAGTTAATCACCCTGTATCGATGGTGCATATCTTGCGCGCTAAGGAAAATGGCGCAAAGCTTGTGTGTATTGACCCGCGATTTACTAAGACTGCGGCGAAATGCGATGAGTTTTATAGAATCCGCAGTGGAACAGATATAGCCTTTGCTTATGGACTACTTAATCATATCATTGCTAAAAAGCTTTATGATGAGAATTTTCTCAAAGAGCGCGTTTATGGCTATGAGGACATTATCGAGGAGGCAAAGAAATTCCCTCCAGAGGTAGCAGCTGATGTGTGTGGAATCCCAGCAGATTCTATTCGCCATATTGCCGAAGAGATGGCAGCGGCAAAACCGGCGAGTTTAATATGGAATCAAGGCTTGACGCAACATACCGTTGGCACAAGCAATACAAGGATTATGCCTATCTTGCAGATGTTTTTAGGCAATATTGGTAAAAATGGCGGTGGTGTGAATATCTTGCGCGGACACGATAATGTGCAAGGTGCGAGTGATATGAATAATCTCTCTGATTCTCTACCGGGCTATTATGGGCTAGGTGAGGCTGCTTGGCGGCATTTCTGCAAACATTGGGGTGTGGAATATGAATGGATGCTAGGGCGCTTTAAAGATAAGGAGATGATGGAAAAGACAGGCTTTGCGCATTCTACTTGGAAGTTTGGTGTGCTAGATGATGAAAACGCTGCAAATAACGGTGGTACAATGCTACGTGCGTTAGTAGTGATAGGCACAGGTATGACTTCAGTTTCATTACTAGATTTGCAAAAAAAGGCGATGGATAAGCTTGATTTAGTCGTCTTTGTCGATCCTTATGTGAATGACTTGGCTATTTATAGCGATAGGAGCGATAATCTATTCTGCTTACCGGCGGCTTCTCAAATGGAGACAAGCGGCTCTGTGGCAGCGACAAATCGTAGCTATCAATGGCGTTCTAAAGTGATGGAGCCACTTTTTGAATGCCGCCCAGATGAGGAATTTCTCTTTGGTATGGCTAAAAGGCTAGGATTCTTAGAAGCATATCAATGGCGATTGTATGATATTGCTAAGTCAAAGGGCAGGGAGGAGTTTATGTGGCCAGAGGACGCTACCACAGAGCTCACACAAAGTATCCGTAGCATTGGCTTACAGGGTATGAGTCCAGAGAGATTAAAGGCTCATCAAGAAAATTGGCATTTATTTGATAAGGTAACGCTAGAGGGCAGTGGTGAGTTTGCAGGGGATTATTATGGGCTTCCTTGGCCTTGTTGGAGTGATAAACACCCCGGAACGCCTGTAATGTATAATGACAGTATCCCTGTTATGCGCGGTGGAATGGGCTTTAGGGTGAATTGGGGGCTAAATGCACCCGATGGAACTTCAATGCTTGTTTCAAGGAGTTTGCCTAATGCTATTTATCAGGGCGGACACCCTCCTATCACAGCGGCAAATATTGAATCCTTTGGCGTGAAGCTAACTGCTAAAGAAAAAGAGGCGATTGCAGGAAGCACCTTTGCACTTGGTATTGGTAATAATATTTTGGTGGAGAGGGCACTAGAAGTGGGATTGTGTCCTTATGGGAATGGCAAGGCACGGGCAAATGTGTGGAATTGGTATGATAAGATTCCCCTCCATAGGGAGCCTTTGCATTCTGTGCGTGGGGATTTGGTGGATAAATATCCTAGCTTCCCTGATAAGACAAGTCTTTTTAGGGCGAATATCAAATATCGCACTCGGCAAAAGGAAAAAGATTGGGTGAAAGAGTTTCCTGTGAATATGCTAAGTGGTAGGCTTGTGGCACATATGGGGACAGGCGCGGAAACACGAAGCGCGAAATATCTAGCCGAAGTAGAGGGAGAGATGTTTGTGGAGATTCACCCCGATAAAGCCGCAGAGTTGAAAGTCAAAAATGGTGATATGGTGTGGATATATGGGACAAATGGCTGCAGAATCCTTGTAAATGCGAAAATCTCCACACGTGTGGATTATAATAGCATCTGGTTGCCACAAAATTTTTCAGGCTTAGACCAAGGGGAATCGCGCTTAGATTATTACCCTGAGGGGACAAAGCCCTATGTTATTGGTGAATCAGCAAATATGATTTCTAGCTATGGCTTTGACTACAACTCTGCTTGTCCAGAAACAAAATGCGGACTTTGCCGTATTGAAAAAGCATAGTAAAGGATAAAAGATGAGTGATACATTAAAGCAACTTGAGGGTTTTTCAAGGATTAAATTTTATTGTGATACGAATCGCTGTATCGAATGCCACGGCTGTGATGTGGCGTGTAAGGAGGCTCATCACTTGCCTGTGGGAGTTAATCGCAGACGTGTGGTGATGCTTAACGAAGGTGTGGTAGGCAAAGAGACGGCTATATCTATTGCCTGTATGCACTGCTCTGACGCACCATGTGCGCAAGTGTGTCCTGTGGATTGCTTCTATATCCGCGCTGATGGCATTGTCTTACACGATAAAAAAACCTGCATAGGCTGCGGATATTGCCTCTATGCCTGCCCTTTTGGTGCGCCACAATTCCCGAAATCTAATATCTTTGGCAGTCGTGGGGCTATGGATAAATGCACGTATTGTGCGGGAGGACCGGAGCAAACCCATAGCACAGAGGAATATAAACTCTATGGGCAAAATCGTATCGCAGAGGGTAAAGTGCCTATGTGTGCTTCTATGTGCTCTACTAAGGCGCTTTTAGCCGGTGGAAGCACAGAAATATCAAGTATCATCGCACATCGTGCAAATATGCGAGGAGAGAAACTCCCTGAAGCTGTGCCTAATATATGGAAAAGCGCGTATAATGACTAAGGAGAGAGTATGAAAAGTATGTTAAGAATCTTATTATATGCCATAGTGCTTAATGTCTTTGCTTGGGGTGCTACACACGCTGATCCTAGTGAGCCACGAGAGAATGGCAAACAATATGCAGAAGTGATAGAGGGTAATGATACGCTTATTCAAAAGAGTGAGAGAGCAAATCCGCACTTGTATGGCGGACCAGAGATAGAGGCTATTAAGACTTGGGGATTAGATTCCCCAGATTCTGTGGGATTAGGAGAGCTTTTTACACTGCTGCAAGGGCAGTATTTTGCGCTCATTTTCTTACTTATAGTTATCTTTGTGCCAATGGCTTTTTTTGGACATTATAAGCTTATAGGGCAGCGGCATTATAAGCACGGGAACTTTTTACTCGTTTTTACACGTTATAACATCATCGTGCATTGGTGTGCTGCTGTGCCTTTTGTGGTTCTATGCCTCACAGGCTTGATGATGGTATTTGGTGATAAACTTGGCGGAGGGTGGCTTATCCGCTTTGCTAGGGATCTGCACGGCTTTGCCACAATATTTTTTGCGATATTTGGGACATTAATGTTTTGTATGTGGGTGAAAGATTGTCTATTTAGAATTTATGATATTAAGTGGATGATGATACTTGGAGGCTATTTAGATAAAGTAAATCGTGAGATTCCCGCGCATAAGTTTAATGCAGGGCAAAAAATGTGGTTTTGGGTGGCGACACTTGGCGGTGCGGTAATGGTAGTAAGCGGTGCGATAATGTATTTTCAAGGTGCAGGTATTAATACATTGCGTCTTATGGCAATCGTGCATAATGTAATGGGCTTTGCGGTGATTGCGCTTTTGATTACGCATATTTATATGGCGGTATTTGCAATTGAGGGGGCATTAGAGGCTATCATTAATGGTAAGATGGGCGAGGAGGAAGTCTCTATGCTCCATAGCTTGTATTATAAAGATTTGCAGGCTCAAGGGAAGCTTGATTCTATGCGGGTAGCTCATTATTAGCAAAAGGGATTATCAAGGGAGCAAGTGCTTTGAGTGAATTCGTGCATAAAATGCGTATGGTGAAAGTGCATCAAAATGGCACATTGGAGCATTTGCAAGATGATGTGATTGAAGAGCAAAGAATCGCCTTTTATCTTAATGGAGCAAAGCTTTTATCTGTGATGAGTTTGCCTTATGCGCAAGAAGCACATTTTGTGGGGTTTTTAATGAATGAGGGGGTGCTAGATTCTATTGATAATATCATCTCGCTTGAAGTAGCCCCCGATGGCTTAAGTGTGTATATGAATGCTCATATTAAAGCAGAGAAATTAGCGCATTTGCATAAGGAAAAAACTTTGACTACTGGGTGTTGTGTTGGGGTAAGTGCTAATTTTGATGGTGAGATTACGCATAAGCGTATCACTTCGCCCGTGCGTGTAGCGATAGAGCATCTTTTTGCGCTCCTTGATGATTTTAGTAGTCCAAGTGCGCTTTTTAGGCAGACAGGCTGTGTGCATAAGGCTATGCTTGTGTGTAGTAATACTTCATTTGTGAGTGAAGATGTGGGACGGCATAATGCCATTGATAAGGTGATAGGTCAGGCAAGATTAGCACGGAAGGATATGAGCGGAGCGATTTTAATCGTGAGTGGGCGGCTCTCTATGGAAATGGTGATTAAAGCGGCGATGAGTGATATACCTATTGTTGTTTCCCGTGCAGCTACGACACATTTAGGCATTAAGTCCGCACAGCTTCTAGGCATTACTCTTGCGGGTTTTGCGCGTGGAGAGACATTAAATATTTATACACATCCCGCACGTATAGTTTTATAAATAGTTGTATATGCAACTATTTATAAAACTAAGTTACAATACCGCCCTTAAACTTAAAGATGTTATGATAAAGGAGCTAGGATATGAAAGGAATCATTCTTTTATTAACGCTTTGCTCTATGCTTATTGCCCAAGAAGATTCTAGTTATGCAACACAAAAAGAGGTATCAGTGGCTGAAACCGAATCCACTCATATTGTAGGAGGTGTATTTTCTTTGGCTGAATTGCTTGAAGGAGCAAAAAGAAATTATAACCTAGAGGCAAAAGATTTAGCCATTTTACAGGCTCAAGCGACCAATGCAGCAGCATATACGGAGTTTTTGCCTACTGTTGATGGGGCATATCAATATCAAGATACAGACAACTCATATATGCGTCTTAAGGCAAATACGGGGAGTATTAAGGGGAATTGGGAAGTTTTTAGCGGGTTAAAAACTTATCATAAAGTGCGTGAGAAAGCCTCTCTTTATCGTGCAAGTTTAGAAGATAAAGAATCCACCAAAGACCAGCTTTTTTTAAGCATTATCGAGCAGTATTATGGGTATTTTACCAATCGCGCAAAGCTTGTAAGTTTAGAGCAAAAGCGAGTGCAGCTTCAATCTAATGTTAAACGTGTAGAGAGACTTTTTAATGCTGGGCTTACGACGGTTGATGATGTGGAATCTTTACGATCGGAATTTTTAGCTACTGAACACGAACTTGCCAATGTGAGATTAGAAGCCGAAAAAAATAAGCTTATGCTTTCGCTTTTAGCCAATGTAGAAGTAGGGGATTTAGAGCGCAAAACTATCAAAGCACCGCTTTTCAAGCTTGAGGAAAATCGCCACGATTTGAATATGTTAGGTTTCCAAGCAGATAGTGCGAAATATCAAGCACGGCAGATTACATACTTGCCTATAATCAGCATAAGCGATACGTATGTGAGTAATGGTGGGGTAGATGCTGCCTTTAAGGGATTGGGTGCAGCTGAAGCAGCACAATATGGTTCAATTATCACTCGTCAATATCCACCTAAGCAAAACCAAATTATGATTAATGCGACTATTCACCTTGATTTTCTCACTACCTATAAGCAGTATCAAGCTGCACGGCTAGGGTATTTGAAGAATCTTAAAGAATTAGCTTATAAAAAAGAGGAGCAAAAAAAGGACGAAAAGCTCTATCGCAAAAGCCTTGAGATTGCTGTGGCAAAGATTAAAGCTTCAGAAGCGGCATTACGCTCTGCGAGCATTGCCTTTGAAAATGTGGCAAAAAAGTATGACGCGCAGATTCTAAACTTCACGGATTATTTGCAATCTTTGACGACAAAGGTTGAAGCAGAGGCAACTTATAATCAAGCTTTGAATGATTATGAAATGCAAAAGGCATATTATATCTATTATAGTGGGCAGGACTTGCAAGAGCATATTCAGTAGTGCGTAATAAAAAGGAGGAGTGATGAAAAAAATATTATACATAGGGCTATTATGCGCTCATTTATGGGGAGAAGATGTGTATGCTATTTTTAATGCTGAAGCGGTAAAGGACGCCAATCTCAAGCTTGCTACAAGTGGGATTGTAACAAATATGTTTGTTGATGTAGATTCTGAAGTGAAAAAGGATGATTTACTCCTCACGCTTTTTAGCTATGATATAGAATCTCAAATGCGCTCCACAGAGCAGCAATATCTCTTTGCTAAAAAGCAATATGAACGTTACAATCGTTCAGGTGGTGCAGTGGATAAAAATACGCTTGATAAATATTATTTTGAATATAAAAAGCTTGAGGCAGACTATGCTTATCAAAAGGCGATGTTAAGTAAAACACAGCTTAAAGCCCCATTTGATGGGATTATCGCTTCTAAAGATATAGAGCTTGGCGATGGCGTGAATGCGAATGGCACTAATCTTTTTAGAATTATTAGTAAGGAAGTAAAGCTTGTGCTAGAGTTTGACTTTAAATATGCGAGTAAAGTTAAAGTAGGCGATACCTTTGATTTTCAAATTGATGGGCGTAAAGACAAACTGAGTGCTACTATCAGCAAGATTTATCCTACTGCTAGCACAACTTCACGTAAAGTAAAAGCTGAAGCAATGGTAAAGGACGTTATTCCGGGCACATTTGGCGATGGCTATATTAGGACAAAATAATGTATAAATTTGCCATTACCCGTCCCGTCTCTACATTGATGTTTGCCCTTGCCATTTTGTTCTTTGGCTTTTTAGGCGTGAATAGAATGCCTGTGGCTTTATTCCCTGATATTGACTTTCCTATCGTGGCGGTGATTACAAGCTATCCGGGTGCGAGTGCGGAGATTGTGGAGACAAAAGTAACAGACAAGATTGAAGAAGCTATTATGGGGATTGATGGACTTAATAAAATTACTTCAAGCTCTGCACGTAGTTCAAGTGTCATCATTGTGCAGTTTGAGCTAGAAAAGCCTTTAAATGAAGCGGTCAATGATGTGCGCGATAAAGTAGGCACGGTGCAGCTCGATTCTGGTATTAAAACGCCGGTGGTATATAAGTTTGATAGCTCATCTACACCTATTATCTCACTCTTTCTTACAAGTGATAAGGTCGCTACCTCAGAGATGATGAGACACGCTAAAGATAATATTAAGCCGCTTTTGCAAAAGATTTCAGGCGTTGGGGGCGTAGAAATGCGTGGGCATAGGGAGCGGCAGCTTAGAATCTTTGTTAATCCCTCGCTTTTGAATAAATATAGCCTTACCTATACGGATATTTCTAATAAGATTGGTTTAGAGAATCTAGAAATTGATGGTGGGCGCTTAATTGGCACATTAAGCGAATGGGCGGTTACCACAGACGCGCAAAGCTCGAGCATAGAGGATATAGCTAATATCCGCGTGGCTCAAGGCATAAGGCTTGGCGATATTGCCACGATTGAGGATAGCATTGAAGAAGATAAGACTTTTGCTGCGTTTAATAAAACGCCCGGCGTGATTTTTGAAGTGCAAAAAATCTCTGGGGCAAATGAAATTGCCATTGTTGATGCGGTGATGAAGGTGCTGCCTCAAATTGAAGCCATTAGTCCTGAATATGAGATTAGACCATTTAAGGATACGACAGAGAAAACCCGCAAATCCATAGATTCTGTGAAGTTTGATGTAATGTTGGGCGTGTTTTTAGCGGTATTTGTGGTGTTTTTATTCTTACGTAGTTTTACTATCGCCCTTGTTTCGCTTATTAGCATTCCTGTGTCTATCTTTGGCACATTTGCATTGATGAATTTCTTTGGCTTTTCACTCAATATGCTTACACTCCTTGCTGTGGCATTAGCCATTGGAATTATCATTGATGATGCGATTGTGGTGATTGAAAATATCCATAAAAAGTTAGAACACGGAATGCGTAAGCGTGAGGCGGCTTATGAGGGGGTGCGAGAGATTGGCTTTGCGCTTGTTGCGATTTCCGCGATGTTACTTTCTGTGTTTATCCCTGTGGGGAGTATGAGTGGGATTGTGGGGAGATTCTTCCAAAGCTTTGGTATTACCGTCGCTGCAGCTATTGGGATTTCTTATATTGTGGTGATTACGATTATACCGATGGTATCTTCTATTGTGATTAATCCTACACATTCACAATTCTATTACCGCACAGAGCCTTATTTTAAGCTTTTAGAAAGTGCTTATGTGAAAACTTTAGCGATAGTGCTACGTAATAAAATGAAGGTCATTGTTGGGATTTTTGCGATTTTTTTCTCATCTTTGGTGCTGCTTTCTATTTTAGGAATGGAGTTTATCCTTTCTGATGATAATAGTGAATTTCAGGTGTTTATGGAGACAAAGCCCGGTACGAGTATGGAAGCAATGAAGGAGAAGACAAGTAAGCTGCAAGATATAGTAATGGCAGATGAAAATGTGCTATTTAGTTCTTTGCAAATAGGCTATGATTCCCAAAAGACGATTTTTAAGGCACGTATTTATGCTAAACTTAAGCCCTTGAGTGAGCGCACAGGGCGTAAAAGGCAATTTGAGATTATGGCTGAAGTAAGCCAGAGGCTTAAGGCAAGCGAAGTGGGGAAAGATTTTATTATCTCTATTGCAGAAGTTGCTGATATTGGTGGTGGAGGGGATGATTCCCCTTATCAAATAGCTATTTTAGCTCCTAATGATGAGCTTTTGCATAAAAGCAGGGATAATTTAGTGAATCTGCTTAATACCGACCCACTTTTAGCTGGAAAGGTAAGCGATATTCATCTTAATACGTCAGAAAATTTGCCTGAATATCGGCTAAAGATATTGAGGCAGAATGCAGACCATTATGGCGTGAGTGCGCAGGAAATTGGCAATGTGGTGCGAGGGGCATTCTCTGGTGAGGCAGCCATAGGGTATTTTAAGGAGAGTGGTAAGGAATATGATATTACCATTCGTGCCACTGATGAGAATAGAATCTCCTTAAATGATATTAAAAAATTGCAAGTGAAAAATGGCTATGGGGAATTGATGTTTGTAGAAGGGCTTGTGGAGATAGAATCTACCACTGCACCTTCGGTGATAACGCGCTTTGATAGGCAAAGAAGCGTAACGGTATATGCCTATCCTGTGAAAGATTCTGGCATTTCTTTAGGAGATATGATACGCATTACTGCGGAGAAAAAGGAGCATTGGTGCGAGAAGGGTGTTACTTATCGATTGCAAGGTGAGGCAGAATATGCAGAGGAGATGGCAATAGCTTTTATGGTGGCAGTTTTGACCGCTATTGTGCTGATTTATTTGATTTTAGCAGCGTTATATGAGAGTTTCTTGCAGCCTATTGTGATTATGATGACTTTACCACTTAGCTTTTCGGGGGCATTCATCGCGCTTTTTATCGCACAGCAGCCTTTTAGTATGTTTTCATTAATGGGGCTAATGATCTTGATGGGTTTAGTAGGGAAAAATGCTACTTTACTCATAGATGTAGCAAATGAAAAGCGCAAAGAGGGATATAGCACTGATGAGGCTTTAATCCTCGCAGGAGAATCGCGTTTGCGACCGATTTTGATGACAACCATTGCTATGGTGTTTGGAATGCTGCCTTTGGCATTTTCCACAGGGGCTGGAGCGGGTATGAAGTCTCCTATGGGGATTGTTATCATTGGTGGATTGCTTTTTTCTATGTTTTTGAGTTTGCTTATTGTGCCAGCGATTTATCGATTCCTCGCGCCACTTGATGATTGGCTGCAAAGATTCTATAAGCCTAAGGCAGAGGATAAATTCTAATACTTGTGGGTTTGAAAATCAAAAACACGTTATAATCTCATTATTGAAAATAAAGAGATAGGTGTTAATGAAAAGATTATTAATATATATGTGTATATGTGCGTTTATATGGGCTAACGAGGTAAATGACATCATCGCCCAAGAGTGTATCAAGCAGTATTATCCACAGGTGGTAGCTATAAGGGATAACCAAGTGCTGCTTGAAGATGGTAGTAGCTTCGTGTGGGACGATGGCAAGGATAAAGATTATGATGAGATGCTTTTAAATCCAGATATGAAAGATGCCTTTACTTACCCCTATCCTTTTAAGGGCAAAGTGGCTAATCGCAATGAGGATACATCGCGGATACGGCATTTGGGATTCTATAAAGCCATTTATGGGCATAGTGAAAGTGAAGTGAGGGAGCATTTGATTTGGCTTCCGTGGTTTCCAGAATATTTTGAGAAAAGCTTTATTCTCATAACTACCGCCAATGGTGTGGATAAGGCTTTTAGGCGAGTAATGGAGAGGCTCACTCATCTCCAGCAAGCATATTATCAGTTTTTGAGCGATCAAGATGCTTTTTATTGGCGTAATATCGCGGATTCTCCTAATCTTAGTCCGCATAGTTTAGGTATAGCCCTTGATATTAATACGCAATTTTCTAAATATTGGTTATGGGATAAGAAAGAGCGCAACGAATATCAATACGAAAATCAAATTCCCTTAGAGATTGTCCAAGCTTTTGAGGAAGAGGGCTTTATATGGGGTGGGCGATGGTGGCATTATGATACGATGCACTTTGAATACCGCCCAGAAATCATTTGCTATGCGAAAAACTTGCAGCGAGATACTTATTAAAGTTAGCATTGCTCTATTTGTTTGTAAAATTGCTTTATTTTGCTAGAGATTTTATTTTTTTAAGTGAGTTTTTTAGATTCTGTTTTTATATTTCTGCTCTAAGTGCAAAAGTCTTGCTTTTATATCTACTCCTAGGGCATAACCCCCAAGTGCGCCGTTGCTACGCACGACACGATGGCAGGGGATAAGTATCATTAGCGGATTATTGTGATTGGCATTTCCCACAGCACGAGAAGCCTTTGGAGAAGCGATAGAATCTGCAATATCCTTATAGCTTCTCACCTCACCATAGGGAATATTGCATAATGCCTCCCACACACGCAGTTTAAATGCACTGCCTTGTGGCAAAAGTGGAATGCTAAAATATTTAAGATTACCATTAAGATAAGCTTGAATCTCGCTTGCACACTCATCACTTAGCGGTGTTTTACAACTTAAAGTTTGAGAAGAGGGATTAAAGAAAATATGTGTGATATGCTCTTTGTTTCCATAGATTCCTAAGAGCAAGGGCTTGTTATCCCATTGCAAGATGTAGTTGCCACCATATTCTTGCATTAAAATCTCATTACTACTTGAAGTTTGATTCCATTACCATTATTGCCACTTAGAGGTATAATTGCGCCTTGTATGTCATTTTTGTTATGAATGCCAAATGAATGGGCTAGATCTAAATTTTGCATAATAAAACCCACAGGATCCATAAGGAGCAAGGCACTCTTACCTAAAATTTTAGAGCCTAGTAATGTTTGCCCATTGCGGTAGATATGAAGTGTGGCACGATAGAAAAGTTCTCCAAAGATTGAGCCAATCGCAGGAGTGATAATTAAATCTTGCCAAGAGGGAATCTCCGCAAAGGCTTCAACGCCATATTCCCAAAAAAATGAAGAAGCTAAAATGGCATATAGGATAGATTCAGCCCAGCTAAACCCCGCCACACGCGGCTGCATATAATACACTGCTCCCCAATAGGGGTGCGTAACCCAATTTAAAAACCACTGATCGCTATCTACCACAGGACCCATTGCTGTTTTTTGTGCCCAATTCTTGCCAAGTTTGTTAATCCCGTCTTTATCCCAGTTTGTAATATCTTCTGGCAGGAGATACAGCATTCCTGCTCCGGCAACCGTCCCGCCAAATATAAGCCCTGTGCTGATTGCAACATAAGTGTATTTATTACTAGGATGGTAGTGAGAGTGATGAGTAGGAGATTGCAAGGTGTTGGAGTTTTGAGGAATCTCCCCCATTAAAAGTAGAGGGGCGAATATCAAATAAAACCAAAGACACCATTTGTTGAAACACAAAGACATTTTAGAATCCACGGATAACTTTACTCAAAATCGCATCGTTCTCCTTAAGCTTGAGAGAACGTTCCATAACGGTCCTGATAACCTGTGTGGATTCCCCAAGAAGTTGATTAATGATATTCATCGAATCAATGATGTTTTTTGTTTGTGTAGCAAGGGTAATCGTATCTTCGTTTTGCGTATTGATATTATTCACAACCTCATTCATATTGCATTGGATATTCTCAAGGCTTTCTTTAGAGATTTCTCCATTTTGCGCAAGTGTTGTAAAGATTGAAGAATTATCTTGCACTGTGTGAGAGATACTCTCTAAATTTTCGGTTACATTTGTGATGGTAATCTCGATTTCATTTAAGCTTTTTTGTGTATTTTCGGCAAGTTTTCGCACTTCATCAGCCACCACGGCAAAGCCCCTCCCGTGTTCTCCTGCTCTTGCTGCTTCAATAGCAGCATTAAGGGCTAGGAGGTTGGTTTGCTCGGATATGTTGTGGATTAGCTCTACGACATTTTGAATGGACATAACGCTTTCAGCGAGGTTGTGAAGACGTGAGTTTAACTCATTTTGACTTTCGATACTTTGATTGAGATTCTCTAAAAGTTGAGAGACATTATTACTTGTGCTATCTAGATAGGTTTTACTTTGATTGATCGTTTCTTGCACATTGCCTGCAGTCTCTACATTTTTATCCAATCCTGTAACGATGGCGTTCCCATATTGTGAGTTTTGCTGTGTTTTTTCGCCAATATCAAAGATATGATTTTTTAAGTCTGTAATGTATTCATTAAGTTTTACAATCTCCGCACTTGTCTCTCCGGCAATTTCAATGGTTTGCTTCATCTTATCAATAAAAGAGTTGATAAATACACTAACAATACGCAATTCATCATTTTTGCCACGATTGAGTTTAAGTGTGCCTCCGGCGGTAAGCTTTTCTCCGCCTTTGCTTAGATCTTGAAGATAGGTAACTACATTTTGGGAATCGCGTGTAAAATTATGTAGCATTTTAAAGACGATAAGCACTAAACTGATGGTAACAAGCATAATGAAAATAAGAATAGCCATAATAAGATTGGATTGCCAAATAGCCCTATCGCGGACTTTTTCAAGTGATGTGAAATTCTCCAGCATATTAGAGAGGGATTGGGAGTTTTCATTCATACCCACAGCAATTTCTTCAAGATTGCTTACAGAGGTGGATAATTTTTTATTTGTAGCAGTGGAGGTGTTTGAGATTTTATCAATAAGCACTGCATAAATTTCTTCAAAATAGCTTTGTAAACGCACAGCAATACTTTTAGAATCATTGCCATTAAGCACTTGATTAATCTTAGGATAGAATGATTTTAAATCACTATCATTGCGGATAAAACTCTCATTCCAACTCTTTGTCATTTGTAAAATAAGATTTTTATTTGTATTATCAGTGGGATTGACTAAAAGTTTTATAAGCTTATCATTAAGCGCACCGATAAATTCAAATTGCTCGATTAGATCTTCAATATTAGCCATAGAATCCCTTGTTTCTTTTACATGTGTTTGCATAATATCGATTTGTTCAGTAGCTTTGGTCGAGAGATTTCCTAGATTTGTGAAATTATCTTGCACGATTTTGAGTGAAGATTCTTCTATGTGGATAAAGTTTGAAAAAGAATATTTAAATATAAAAAAGAGGATAGCTGTAATAAGAATGAGTGCGGAAAGAATATTGAGGCTAACATTCAATCGAGTGGAGAGCTTGAGATTTTTAAATCGTTCCGTTAAGTCTCGCATTCTGTCTCCTTATGTCAAGATTCTAAGATTTTGTCCCAATCAAAGTAGATAGAGACAAATAGAGCACTATTTACCAGCAACTTGGGCTTTGTTAGGATTATCAGCAGCGAGCGCAATCATACATTTTTCAAGCTCTTTTGCATCAGCAGGATTTTCTATCTTTTTTACCCAACGGGTAATTTGCGCCATCGTTTTAGAGCCCGGATCGGGGGCATCATATTTTTTCATTAATGCCGCACAATCAGCAAGGACAAAACTAGGAAGCCCAATAAAAAAGGCTAGGGCAATATATTTTTTCATTCTTTCTCCTTTAGACTAGAATCGTAGAATATACGCAAGCGAGATGTTTTGATTAACTACATTTGTCGCAGGTGTTATCATAGGTGCAGTAGCTGTTGCATATTGTTGATGTTGTCGTGTATAGCTTAAGCGGAAAAATTGATTTAAATCAAGTTGCCAAATGGCATATACATCATGCACATCACCGCGAGTATTTCTAAAGTTAAATGGATCATTGATACTTACACGAGAGAAGGCATACCAATTTTTACTTCCTTTGAAGTATTCATAACCAATTTTGAAATATGAACCAAAGTCATAGCGAAGCCCTGCATGCACCGCCCAACCATCTCTTTCAGCAAAGAAAGGAATTTCTAGAGGTGTAGGTGTTGTCATATTTCCATTGGTTACACTTGCATTGACATTATGAGATTTAGTGCCTATGTAATAGCTAGCAGACACAAACCAATTTAAGCCTGAACCAAGCAATCTATCATTTTCAAAATGAGCATTGATATATTGCATATCGCCAAGATTGCTGCTACCCATAGGTACGTTTGTAGTTTGTCCATTCTGGGCAAGGTAAGCATTTGTAGCAGCAGTCAATAATGCACCGGGTGCGGTATAGTTAGTCAAATTGATATATGTTAGCATAAAGAGGTTTTTACCAAAGTTTGAGGGTAAGAAAGGTGTTTCAAACGCACCAAAGAAAAGATTCGCATCAGCTGTATTTGCCGCACCTGAGCCAAAAATACTTCCCGCTGTGCTATTGCCATTAGTGTCAAATGATTGATACACTTTTGAATACCCCACACGTAAAGCTGAATTTGTATAGGGTTTAAGCGTAAGCACTACACCATCACCAAGGGCATTTACTGCTAGAGCAGGGTATGTGCTCATACGTGCTGAACCATTGCGGAGGTTTGAGCCTGGACCATCAGTTCCCGGAAGTCTCCCCATAGTAAGGGCTGCATATCTACCCATATAGATATCTACATAGGCTCTTTCCACATAAATAGAGCTTCCACCACTTGCTCCACGTCCTGCATCAAGTGAGCCAATAGCATAAGGTAAGCCAACTTCTAAGTCGCCAAAAGCCTTTGTCATAGACAATCGCCCTGTGAATTTTGTGTATTTATTGATGTCTGCATTCATATTGAGGTAGAGCCCCATCATCCAGCGGTTGTAGTAGTCATTAGTTACGCCCACCGCTTTGCTTGTGATATTATGCACTGATGTATTGAACTCTAAGCCAAATTTTACTTTATTTAAAGTTGCTGCAAGCTCGTTTGCATCTACACGTTCATTCATTTCATCAATATCTTTTTCGAGCTGTCCTACTCTTTGTTCTAATGTAGCTGCTAGAGCTGAAGAAGTAAGAAGCAAAAGCCCCCCCCCTAGCGTTGCCAATATTTTATGTTTTGACATCTTCTATTCCTTTGTTTAAGATAAAATAAGGGCATTATTTTCTTATTTTTTTGCTTTAAGATAACTAAAATTACAAAAAAACACTTGCAAGGCGCATATAGAGCAATAAGCTAGGGTTTATCTCTTAAGATATGAGGCAGATTATTATTTTCTTTGCAACACGAAGTATATACACGTCTAAGCATTCGAGGTTATACCTCTCACTCCACATTTGTAGATAGCAAGGGCATAATAGAATCTAAACCTTAAGAATTCACTTGATAACCAAACGAAGTGCGGTTATAAGTGTATCCTTCAGGCGCACACGAGAGACTTTGTCTTAAGTGTGCAAGACCCTTGCAACACGAAGTGCATACACGTGCAAGCATTCGAGGTTATACCTCTCACTCCACACTTGTAAATAGCAAGGGCATAATAGAAACTTGCTGTATCATATTTGAATATTTTATACTAGAGCGGTATCTTTCATCTGCTCTTTGCGATATTGTTTAATAGGCATATCTTCTTCCACTACGTGCATCTTGAGAGCATTTCTTTCATTAATATGGACTGATGAGACATTCCTTATCATACTTGCTATTTCAGGAATGATTTCACGATGATTTTTTGTGCTCCTCTAGTCGAGGATAGCTTATCTCCTGTATAGTAGCCATTCATTGCTTTCCCTTGTGGATAGTTTAGCCTTTTGTTAAGCTTAAGAATAACTTTGTGGTTACTCCTGCCCAATGTAGCTTAAATTCTACACCTTTAATCCCCGTGCAGTTGATAAATGCCACCTGCACTTTAAGCTAAGTCCTTTAATAACAAGGCTTTAGCTATACATTTAAGCTTGATTCTAGTTTAATTTTGTATTAAGACAAATTGAAAAAATGACAAAATCATAGAGCAATTTTAAAGCTTTTGCGATGATGTGGGCAATATCCATACTTAAGAATGCTTTTTCTATGCTCCAATGTCCCATAACCTTTATTTTTTGCAAGAGCATATTGTGGATAGAGTTTATCGAGCTCTCGCATTTGTCTATCTTTATGCACTTTTGCGACAATAGAAGCACACGAAACTACCTCTATGAGTGAATCTGCTTTGATTAATGTTTTCATACTCACACCTTGCTTTATCAGGTGTTGTGGAATTTGAGCATTAAATGTGCTATTGCCATCTATGATTATTTGTAATATTTTTTGTTTATCTTGCAAAACTTTATAGGCAAATTCCCCCATTTGCGCGACAAGAGATTCTATCCCGTATCTCATTGCCCAGCTTAAGCCATTTGTATCAATCTCTTTTGCGTCAATTTGTGCTAGAAATATGCCTATTTCTCCTTGGTTTGAGGCATTATATAATCTTTGATATATCTCCTCTCGCTTTTTTGGAGAGAGTTGCTTGCTATCTTTTGCGCCAAAGCTACTTATGATGGAATCTCTACCCACCACCCCAGAGATAAATAAGCTTCCGCACAGACAGCCCCGCCCAGCCTCATCAATTCCCGCTAACCACATTACACACTCCTTTAATTCCTTGAGCATATTTTAGATACACCGCTTTAGTTTAAGCTTAAAAAGATTACAATTCGTCCCTACACTTCTTGCAAAAGGGAAATGTATGCGTATATTAGCACCATTTAAATTGGCATCAATCGCAATAATGCTCTTTGCACTTTTTGCGCTGAATGCTTGTAAGGATGATGAGCTTGTCGTAGCTACTGCGGCGAATTTCGCTCCATTTGAGTATATTGAGGGGCAGGAGTTTAAGGGCATTGATATGGATATTGCAAAAATCATCGCCCAAAAACTAGGTAAAAAATTAGTTATCAAAGATATGGAGTTTGATTCTGTGGTTACTGCCATTGCTGCAGGAAATGCAGATATTGGCATTTCAGGATTGACGATTAATTCTGCACGTTCAAAGGTGATTGATTTTAGTGACACATATTTTAGTGCCTCGCAAGTCATTATCGTAGAATCAAGCGATACACGATTTGATGATGTTAGCACTAAAGAAGAGCTTATAGAACGGCTTAAAGCCATTCCACAGCTTAAAATAGGTGTCCAAGTAGGCACAACAGGCGTATTTTATGCTAAGGGCGATATGGATTGGGGATTTGAGAGGTTTCCAAATGCTGCGGTAAAAATCTTTTCAAATGGCGCACTTGCAACTATTGCAATGAAAAATCATCAAGTTGATATAGTTATTATAGATGAAATGCCTGCCTTTGAAATCGCTAAAGCACATAATGATACAAAGATTATTAATATTGCCTTGACTGATGAGAAATATGCCATTGGCATTGCTCCGCATAATGAGGCATTAAAAGATTCTATTAATGCTATCTTAGAAGAAATGAAGCAAGATGGGACGCTTCAGTCTATCATTGCAGCATATTATACGCAAAAATAAGTTCAGATGGATTTAGCAGTAAAATATCAGCTTTTCTATCATCAACTTATTACTAATGAAGGCTATAAGCTTATCTTAGAGGGGCTTGGCACGACCTTGCTCCTTGCTATTGTGGCATTGTGTATTGGTATCATAGTGGGCACGTTAGTGGCTATTGCCCTCACTCATAAGCAACCCTCTCTCCTCCATAGAATCTTATGCTTTTTTCTTAAGTCCTATGTAGGATTCTTTCGTGGGACGCCTATTGTTGTGCAATTACTCTTTATCTATTTTGTGATACTCCCTGCCTTTGGACTAAAAGGTGTGAGTGCGCTTATTGTAGCCCTCGCTATTTTTGGG
Source organism: Helicobacter mastomyrinus (assembly GCF_039555295.1). Taxonomy (NCBI): domain Bacteria; kingdom Pseudomonadati; phylum Campylobacterota; class Epsilonproteobacteria; order Campylobacterales; family Helicobacteraceae; genus Helicobacter; species Helicobacter mastomyrinus. Next base: position 1,924,858 of record NZ_CP145316.1, read on the forward strand.
CTTAATAGTGGTGCGTATGTGAGTGAGATTATCCGTAGTGGAATCTTGAGCGTTGATAGGGGGCAAGATGAAGCAGCAAGGGCATTAGGGCTTAGCTCATCAGCAAGTATGAGATATATTATCTTTCCTCAAGCCCTTAGAAATGCTCTTCCTACACTTGGCAATGAGTTTATCACTCTCCTAAAGGAAACTTCAGTAGCAAACTATATTACTGTTCACGACTTGACTTATGCTTATAAGAGCATAGGCGGGGCGAATTATGAGTATATGCTGCCCTATCTTTTTCTTGCACTCTCTTATTTGCTACTTGTTTTGTGCGCAAGCTATCTTGTTAAACTTTATGAAAAAAGGCTAAGAGCAAGTGATTTATATTGAGCATCTTAAAAAATATTTTGATAGCAAATGTGTGTTTGATGATGTGAATCTCCATATCAGGGCAGGAGAAAAGCTTGTCATCATTGGACCTGGCGGCTCGGGCAAATCCACTTTATTACGTTGTTTGAATCTGCTTGAAGTGCCAAGCGAGGGTAAAATATGGCTTGATGATAAAATACTTTTCCCGCAAAGTGCGCAGAGTTGGGATATAAATAAAGCACGGACAAAAATGGGTATGGTGTTTCAGCATTTTAATCTTTTTAATAATCTCAACGTATTAGAGAATCTCACTCTTGCGCCTACATTTCTTAAGCTCCTCAATCAAGAAGAAGCTATCACAGAGGCGCATAAGCTCCTTAAACGTATAGATTTGCTTGATAAACAAGATACTTATCCATTACGTTTGAGTGGCGGACAAAAGCAGAGGGTGGCGATTGCTCGTGCGCTTATGAATAAGCCTGAAATAATGCTCTTTGATGAACCTACCTCCGCGCTTGACCCAGAAATGGTGGGAGAAGTGCTTGATTTGATGAGAGATTTAGCCACAGAGGGTATGAGTATGATATGTGTAACGCACGAAATGCGCTTTGCTAGAGAGGTGGCAAGTCGCATTATCTTTATGGAGAGTGGGCATATTATCGAAGAGGGCAGTCCAAAAGATATATTTGAAAATCCCCAAACACCTCGTCTCAAAAGTTTTTTGAGCAAATTAAGCTTTTGATTTGATATACAATTTATGCAAACATAGAAAACAATAAAAGATTCTATAAATTTCTATAAGGCAAGCTTTTTCTTACGCCTAAAGGATGTTGCTTAACTGCTAATGTATTCATCAAGTAAGTCTCATAGGTTTAGAATTTATATTCTTCCTATGAGCGAGGTGTATCTTCATTTGCATAAAAATGCACGATAGTGCCAACTCTAAAAGCGTCGTAGGGTGGTAGGAGGTATATCCTCGAACAATATATAAGCAGGAGCGAGACATATATTACCAAGCCAACCTCGCACTTGTGCTTTAGCCCCAGCCTACATTTACATATTTAAACTTTTCGCTAGATGTATCGCTTACTCCGCTAAAACAAAGAAAGACATAAAGAATCTCAAGCTCCAAAAGCATTATTTCTTTAATAAAGTATTAAAAAACATCGTTTATTTACGGGTGTTTCTTTTTTAAGAAGCTAGTTTTAAAGAGTGTCATTGGTAGTTTTGACTTTAAAGAAGATAAAGATGAGCTTACTCATAAGGCATATAAGATTGCCAATATTCACGTGTCAGAACCTGAGGTGAAGGCTATCTTCGTTTTTTTGACTATATGAAAATGCACTTTAAAGATGAGGAGCGATATGTGGAGGCTATTAGCTACCCACGATTAGAGCAGCATAGGAAGTTTTAGTGTGGGATACTAGAGGAAATGGCAGGTATGGTAAAAAAATGTGTATTCTGCTTATGTAATGAAGTAAATAATATCAAGTATCTTTAAGGATAGGCTTTTAACCATCAATATGTGTTGATTGATAAATATTGTGCTAAGAAGATTTAAAAAACGTGAAACTTGTGAGTTAAATGCTATATTATCCCTGTGCGTGCGAGGGTAAAAAACATAGATTTACAGAGGTTATACATAATTTTGTAAAGAATTTTTTAAATCCTGTTAATTGCAAGGAATGCTATCAAAAAGCTTCGCTTTAAGGAAGAGCGAATAGGGAATGCCTCATACTCTGCAATCTCTAAAAAAAGATCGTTCTTCTTTTTTTGTTAAAAGCAGATGGATGTCTGGCTCTCAAATACAAATATTTCCAAAGGCTTGTTACAAGCCAATTTGTATCTCATCTTTGCCCTGCGTGATAATATCTGTATATTGCCTGTATATGTTTTGATAATCAGGCAGTATTTTTTCGTTGATTTCATTAAACCACATCAGCTTAAAATTTTTAAATCGTGCATCATAGTATGTATAAATCAGCTCTGCGCGGGGATTAGAAAGCTTTACCTTGCCATTTTTAATCTTTGTGATATGTACACTGCCTAGCATACCGATACGTTTATTCGTGCCTTTTTGCCCCGAGATAAGATTTCCAAGTGAGTAATATACTAAGCTATCGCCTATCCACTCTGCTTTTTGTACCACGTGCGGGTGTGTACCGATAATCAAATCAACGCCCAAATCAGCCAAAAGCTTTGCTAAATCATATTGCTCTTGTGAAGGTGTGAAGTCATACTCAATCCCCCAATGCATAGATACGATAAGCAAATCCACTTTATCGCGGACTTGCTTAATGTCATTCTCTAGCATAGCCTTTGTATAGACATTTACAAGATATTCTTTGCCCTTTGGTAATGGAATGCCATTCGTGCCATACGTATAGGCTAGAAGCGTGTATTTAATACCATTTTTTTCTAAGATTTTAAAAGTATTGCGTTCCTTAAATGATGAGTAGCTACCGGCAGTAAGCGCTGGTTTATCTGCCCAATATTTTAGAGAAGCTAAAATGGTTGCCTCGCCTCTATCAAGCGTGTGATTATTCGCTAGAGAGACAAGATTAAAACCTAAAGAGAGCATATTATCGCCAAATTCCTGCGGGGAATTAAATGCCGGATATGTGCTTAAGCCAAGTGCACTGCCCCCTAAAATCGTCTCTTGATTGTAAAAAGCAAGGTCATATTTTGCCACAATGGGCTTTAGCGCACTTAGCATAGTGCTAAAATCGTAAGTCTCATTTGCTTGCTTTGCGTCATTATACACAGAAGCGTGAAGCAAGGCGTCCCCTGCCATAATTAAATCTAATTCCTTAGCATTGCTATATATGAAGCTAAGGCATATATATAATAATCCTATCGCAATATGTTTCATTTATTACTCTTTAAGGGTGATGTATAAGAGGCGACTTTTTGTAAGAGGGCGCGGAGCTTAGCTATATCCTTTTTACCCGCTACACTCTCTATACCCGAATTTATATCAAGCATAGCTGGCTTAAGCGCTAAGAAATCGCTGATATTGTCTATATTAATGCCACCGGCGATACACAAATAGCTTTCTTTTAAAGAGCGCAAAACTTCGAACTCAATACTTTTGCCCGAGCCACCTCCCTGTGTGCTTTTAGAATCCACAAGGCAGAATGCCCCTTCATAATGCGGGCTAAAATCTGCCTTTTGTGCGATATTTTGCACGACATAATAAGGGAATAGCGCGTCTTTTAGCGCGATATTTGCAAAATACTGAGGATTCTTAGAATCTAGTCCGTGAAGCTGAATGGCGTGGATATGCCCCTGCCCATAAAGCGCCTTTGCCTCATTAAGAGAGGGCTTATCATTTACCACAGCTACACGCAAAATATGCGGGTAGAGTGTTTGCAAGGCTTTAGCAATCTCCTTGATATGCTTAGATTCTATATATCTAGGGCTATGTGCTACAAGAATAAATCCTAGCATATCAACCCCGCCATTAGTCTGCTCCTTAGCCACTTCTAGGGCATTATCAAGTTGCGTAATGCCGCATATTTTAATAATAGGCTTTGTGCGCTTAACAAATTTATCAAAAACGCAGCTATAAAATGCCACTTTTTGTTTTTTGCTAAGGTTTATGGCGGATTTAAGCGCGGTAATAGCGGCACTTGGATTGTTATGCTCGACAAGATAGCTTCCACAAAGCAAACCATCAAAGCCAAAGCTCCCCACAATAAAGGCAGAGTGAGGGGAGTTTATGGCAGATTCAAAAATAACCCTACTATGAGGTAGAGCATTTTTAAGCGTGCAGGCAGCAGGAATATTAATATTAAAGGTATGGAGATTGCGTGCATTAATGCCTACAAGTACAGGATTAAGAGGGGTGATAAAATCAATTTCATTGTGATTATGCACTTCGATAAGTGGCGTTAAGCCGTGTTTAAGGCATTCATCATAAATCGCCTTAAAACGCGCAAATCCCGCATCCTCATCGATAAACATCGCCACAATTAAAAGCACCATATCCGCCCCAGCACGATAGCTTATCTCAATTTCTTCAGGGTATTGGATAAAGTCTTTACGCAAGATACAGGCTTTAGGATAGGCATTTTTAACCTGCATTAAATCCGCTAAGGAGCCATTAAAATGCCGCTCCTCGCATAGCACAGAAATCGCCCCAGCACCTCCATTAAGATAATCACTAGCAAGTTTTGTGGGAGAATTGATAGCTCCAATTTGCCCAGCAGAAGGCGAAGCTCGTTTAATTTCAGCAATAAGAAGTATAGGTTCAAAACAAGGTTTTATAAGTGGGTGAATTCTCTTTTGTGGAATTTCATATCCGAAAGCAAAGCCTTTTTGAGCAATATCTTGTGAGCGTTGTGTTGTGATTTGAGCTAAGACTTCCACCATATCTTGTGTTGTTTCCTTAAGGTTTAAGATTTTTCTCTAAAAATAAACTCAAAGAGCTTATTCTAGCATATTTGGGGTAATCGCTTAGAAATGATAAGAAAGGTTTAGCGTGCCCGAATAAGTTTGAAAAGCTAAGTATGAGTGCGAATAAAGCGCATAGGCACTTGTGGATATATTTTTTCCCATAAACAGAGATTCACCCAGATACAATGTGAATCCAAGTGAGTTTTGGGGCGTAAATTTAATATGTTGAAGAGCCAAAATTAGTATAAAAAGAGGGGTTTGTAAATGCGTATTGCATATGCCCTCCTCCCAAGAGTTGTGTTTGATGGTTAAGAGTATATTGCATTTGTGTGCCTAGTGTGAGTTGTGGCGTATGAATAGTCCATAGAGGAGCATTAATAGTGGCTGAAGTAGTACTTGAAGTAATTGATTTCTTGAATGCACTTTGCAAACCAAACATATAATCAATGCCTATAAATGGTTTTATCCATAGTTTATTTACTTGTAATGGAGAGCCAATTTGGGCTGATAAACCAATCTCATAATAAGAATAGTGCGTTTGAAATGAGCTATTATTCATTGAAAGATACCGCTTTGTTTTATTGAAAGTTGCACCACTATATGCAAGAAGAGAAATTTCTACACCTTGTGAAAAGATTCTATCCATTAAGCCTAAGGCTAAAGAGTTTGTATCAAAGTGGGTTTGTGAAGCATCAAGTGATTGAGTCATATTTGTGTTAGCATAAGTAACAAAAGCACTAAGCTGATGTATGCCATAAGGAATCCTTACATTGATATTTACATCATTAAGAGGGGATTTAAGTGAGCCACGTGAAGCAATAGAGCTAAAAGGAGCTATATTGAAAACAGATTTGCGTGGCAAGGGCGTTATTTGAGCCTTAAGTGGGATAATATTATTTTGTATCATAGTCCATATATTTAAAGGAGAGGCATAAATCAGCATAGATTCTATATTGTCATTAAGATTATCTGCTAACATTGAGAGATAATTTCTATCACCATAGGTATAAATGCTTTGTTGAGTTGGTGCATGAGGATTAGAAAAATTTTCTTCAAGAGCGGTAAGAATGGCTTTTGGTTGTGTAGGAAGAGTATTCATAAAGGCGTTAATGGCTTGAGTGTTTTTATTAAGCGTGATTGTTGTGTTATTTTGGATAGATTCTATAAATTCACTTTTGCTGCTATCTGTGATAAAATCCATTTGTATATTGCTACCACTTAAAGTGCCTGTAATGAGTTGATGTGTGCCAAGATTTGCTCCTGTAAGATTAACTTTGATTGTACCATTATTTGAAAGATTCCCAATAAGTTGTCCCATCTTGCCATTTTGAGCACCAAAGGTAAGGGTGTTTCCAGCTGTATTTTGCATTCCTTGTGTCGCTGTAATGCTTCCACCATAAATAGCTACGCTTGAGTATTGAATGTGTCCGAGTTGTGTCCCTTTATCATTGATAAGTTGTCCTGCAATAGTAATTTCTCCACCATAGTTTATAAGATTCCCTCCACCCGGACTTGGTGCATCATTTTGCCACCAAGAACCTGTTACTGAATCAGCAAGTGGAATACCACCATTGTAAAAATTGCCATTTATTGTCATCTTACCATTGTTGATAAGGTTTGAAGTAGCAAGGTTTATCCCAAATGCACTTTGTCCTATATTATATACATTACCTGTAAGTTCCATTGTCCCATAATTATGAATGGTATTTTGAAATCTTATTGTATTGGCATCTAGTATCATTTGTGCGCTATTGCTAATCGTGCCTTGTGAATTAATGATGACAAAATCTGTGTTGCTTACATTGAATCTTGAGCCGCTTTCAAGAAAAAAGTTTGCTCCGCGTGAAAAATATATTTTTGATGAGGGTGCAAATTCACTCGCGGGAATTTTTTGTCCTTTTTGTAAAATAACTTCAAGCGTGGCATTTTCTCCAAGTGTGAGAGTGCCCGAAGGAGCGAAAGTATGAAAATCGTTGATACTTAGTTTTGAGTTTCTTCCTATATTTAAGCTTCCCATATAAAATACGGAATGTGTGTAACCATAGAGATTTGGTGGAGTAATACTCACAAGAGTAAGTTGAGAAGAACCACTGCTTGTAGAATATCTAAAGCTATAACTGCCAGCATTGCCCATTGAGCCAAATGTGCAGTATTGATTTCCACATCTTGAAGTGAGTGTATCCATTCTATTTTTCCCATTTTGCAAAACAATAGAATCTGGAAGCCTTGCTGTGTAGTTTTGTGCCATAGTATAGGTGCAGAAAAAACCATAGAGTGTAAAGAATGCAAAAATTCTATAATGCAATAAGTGCAAAAATAAGAATCTTGTTTTTTGCATAATTTTTATCCTTTTTATACATTAAATACAAATTATATTATCTTAATCTAAAACCAATGTGAGAAATCTTGAAAACAAGAAAACTTAAGTAAGATGATAGAATGTGTGAGATTGATGTTACTAATCTACTCTTAAATAAATAAAAACAAAGTTAAGTTTTTATTTAAATAATAGGCTTTAAGTTTGAAATATTTAAACTTAAAGCATCTAAAATTAAAGGAGAGCTATGAATAAAATTGTGAGTATAGGAATTTGGGGGCTCATATCGCTTTTGGGCGCGTGGTGCTTTGGTGTTTTGGCATTACATACAGGAGAGAGTATCTCGGCTGTATGGATAGTGGTGGCAGCAGTCTGTATTTATGCAATAGGTTATCGTTTTTACTCAAAGTATATCGCATATAAGGTTTTGGAGCTTGATGATAATCGTGCTACACCTGCAGTAGTCAATAACGATGGACGCGATTTTGTGCCAACAAATAAAATCGTGCTTTTTGGACATCATTTTGCGGCTATTGCAGGGGCTGGACCACTTGTAGGACCAATCCTAGCAGCGCAAATGGGCTATTTGCCTAGTATGATTTGGATTGTTGTGGGCGTGGTGATTGCTGGAGCAGTGCATGACTTCACAGTGCTTTTTATTTCTATGCGTAGAAATGGTAAGTCTCTTGGTGAAATCATTAAGTTAGAGCTTGGTAAGCCTATTGGCACGATAGCGATGATTGGGATTTTAGGCATTATGATGCTTATCATTGCTATTTTGGCTCTTGTAGTTGTTAATGCTTTGGCTGAATCTCCTTGGGGATTATTTACGATTGCTATGACAATTCCTATTGCGATTTATATGGGGCTTCATATGCGTTATATCCGCCCGGGCAAGATTGGTGAAGCAAGTATATTGGGCTTTGTGCTTTTGCTTTTGGCTCTTTACTTTGGACGCGATGTCGCAGCAAATCCTACTTTGGCGGAGATTTTTACACTTACTCCGGTTACATTGACTTATGTAATGATTGTGTATGGATTCATCGCAGCGATTTTGCCTGTGTGGTTCTTACTCGCACCTCGTGATTATCTCAGCACATTTTTAAAAATCGGTGTGATTGTGCTAATGGCAGGGGGAATCTTGATAGTGCAGCCAGATGTACGATTTGAGAGTGTTACAAAATTTATAGATGGCACAGGACCGGTATTTAGCGGACAGCTATTTCCGTTTTTGTTTATTACTATTGCTTGTGGGGCGATTAGCGGATTCCACGCGTTGATTTCAAGTGGGACAACGCCCAAAATGCTAGAGAAAGAATCCCACGCGCGAATGGTGGGCTATGGCGCTATGCTTATGGAATCTGCAGTAGCGGTAATGGCGCTTATCGCGGCGGTGATTCTCACTCCGGGTTTGTATTTTTCTATCAATGTCGCTCCTGCTGGGCTTGGCACAGCTGGGATTAAAGATGTGGCAGAAGCTGCAGCTATCGCCGCACAGACAATTAGCTCTTGGGGCTTTACCATTAGTCCTCAAGACATCTTAGATATGGCAAAAGACATAGGTGAAAATAGCATTTTGAGTAAAACCGGTGGTGCACCGACATTTGCGATTGGCTTAGCTACTATCATCTCTCAAGTGCCACTTTTTAATCAGGGCTCTATAGCATTTTGGTATCACTTCGCTATTTTGTTTGAGGCACTTTTCATTTTAACAGCTGTTGATGCGGGGACAAGAGCAGGGCGATTTATGGTGCAAGATGTGTTAGGCAATGTGTATAAGCCTATTGGTAATATCCATTCTATGTTTTGGGGCGTAGTAGCGACACTTATTTGTGTGGCTGGTTGGGGATATATCCTCTATCAAGGCGTTACTGACCCACAAGGTGGCGTGAAATCGCTTTGGACACTCTTTGGCGTATCTAATCAAATGCTTGCAGGTATGGCATTGCTCACCGTTATTACTGTACTTTTCAAAATGGGTAAAGGTAAACTCGCGTGGGTAGCTATCCTCCCTGCGGTGTGGGTACTTACTAGCACATTGTATGCAGGAGCATTAAAACTCCTTCCTGCAAATGGCGAGAAAGTGCACGATGCGGTAAGCCATATAGCCCTATGGCAAAACAATAGCGCAAAGGCTGCAGCTAAGACACAAGAGGCAGCAGCAGCTACTGACCCTGATGTGATAGCAACTCTCACAGCTGAAGCGGCGAAATTCTCTACTATTGCTACGAACAACCTTATCAATGCCTTGCTTTGCGCATTGTTTATGCTTGTTACTTGTCTGGTTCTTATACAATGTGTGAGAATCTGCATTCGTTCTGCGAATGGAAAAAATAACATTCCTTTTGCAGAATCTCCTTATCGTAAAGCAAGTGAATTTAATGGTGTGATAAGCACACACTAATGCTCCTTCCTGCAGTGCTTTAGCATTGCAGGATTTATTCTTAAAATACATAAACCAAGACAAAATTAAGAATTTTACATACTTTTTAAGTATAAAGATTTGCCAATAAAGTATCATCAAGGGCTATGTGGGCAATGATGCATAAAGCTTCTGATTGTTAAAGAGTTATTTTGGAATATATTTTGCTTTACTTTGAGAGATTATCTTAAATTAAAAGGTAAAATATGGCTATTGCAGATATTTCAAAGGTTTATCCTGTTGTCTATAAAGCACTTGATTATCGTTCAATCCGTCAGGATATGATTGCTTCAAATATTGCAAATGTCGATACGCCTTTTTATCGTCCTAAAGATGTGAATTTCGAGCAGTATTTGGCTAGAGAGAATAAAAAAATCTTTGGCAGTGGCGAGAGAAGCTATAAGCTTGAACTAGCTAAAACCTCAAAAGAGCATCTTGATAGCAGACGTATAAAGCCAGATAGCGCTACAATGTTTTGGCGTGATGGGCATTTAGCAAAAAATGATGGCAATAGTGTGGATTTAGATGTGGAAACAAGTGAAATGGGTAAAAATAGCACGATGTATCAAGCCCTTACAAGTGCATTAAAACGGCATAAAGGTATATTTAGTTATGCCATAGATTCAGGTAGAAATATCTAAATTAATGAAGGAGCAGGTTAATGTTTTTATCAAGCTTTGATATTAGTGGTTATGGACTTTCAGCCCAAAGGGTGCGTGTTAATGTCATTTCATCAAATATTGCCAATGCTAATACCACGCGCACAGATGAGGGTGGTCCTTATCGCAGGAGAGAAGTGTTGTTTCAAGCATTTGATTTTAATAAAGTTTTAAATGAAAAATTGGGAAAAAATAACCACCAACTTAAATATGAAGATCCATTGCACGAGGGTGATTTGGGAAAAGAACCAAAACCTGCTATAATGAGCGTTTATATCCGTAAAATCGTGCGCGATGATAGGGAGCCATTAATGAAATATGACCCAAGCCACCCAGATGCAAACGCTGAAGGTTATGTCGCTTATCCTAATGTTAATCCCGTTGTCGAAATGGCCGATTTAATAGAAGCAACTCGAGCATATCAAGCAAATGTCGCTGCATTTCAAAGTGCAAAGAATATGGCGAGTAATGCAATTACAATGTTCCAAGCATAGGAGAGGTAAATGGCTAATCAATTCGGTGTGATTACAAATGATATTCAACACATTGGGGTAGAAAAGAAGAATATTGAGAGCGCAAAAAGTAAGCAAGATGGGCTTGATTTTATCAATACATTGAAAAATTCTATACAAGATGTGAATGCAGAGCAGCAAACTTCAGAAAAAGCACTTGCGGATATGGCAAGCGGACAAGTTAAAGATTTGCATCAAGCAGCGATTGCGATTAATCGTGCTGAAAATAGTATGAAGGTTATGCTTGAGGTAAGAAATAAAGCCCTTAACGCCTACAAAGAAATTCAAAGAACCCAAATCTAAGGGTATTTGTGGCATATTATGCAAAAAAGACAGGGGTTGTTATCTCTGTCTTTTTCCTCATTGTTTTATGTTTCATCGTTTTTCTTAGTATTGTCTATGTCAAAATGGTAACCCCCCGCAAACTCCCTACTATTAATGCTACAAGAAGCAATACTTCTATACGTGGCAGTCTCTATACAAGCGATGGCTTTGAGGTCGCATATAGCAATAAGCTCTACAAAGCAAGTGTGAATACCCAAAGCATTGATCCAGATAAAAAAGAGCTTTTTATCACGCTTTTTTCCATATATAGCGGTATTCCTCAAAATGAAATACGCAAAAAACTTAGTCAAAATGGTTATGTGGTGCTTTCTTATACGCTTAATTCCACTGTGGCAACTAATCTTAAGAATCTCAATCTTATTCTTATCCGTTATGATGTGTTTCGCGAGTATGAAGATAAGAGGGGGAGGATTATCCAAAAAATGGGGCTTAGCATCGAGGTAAGTGGAAACAATAGAATCTACGCTTATCAAAATATCCTTGAGCCACTCATTGGCTACACACGCAAAACAGAACACCACAATATCACACGTGTTGATGGCGTTAAGGGCGTAGAAAAATATTATAACGATATACTTTCTGCCAAACAAGATGGACGCATTACAGGCAAGCGCGACATAGGTTTTAATATCATTGCCAATAAAGCAGCAGCTATACAAACTCGCCAAGATGGATTTGATGTAACGCTCAGCATTCCTCTAAGCTTACAGCGAAAAATTGAACTTGAACTCGATGAGGCAAAGAAACGTTATAAAGTGCGTGAAATCATTGCGGGCATTATGGATTCTAAAACGGGCAAGTTTCTGGCATTGGCTACTTCAAATCGTTTTGACCCAAAGCATATTCAGCAAAAGGATTATCCGCATTTGAATCTTAATGCGATTGAATACTCCTATGAGCCGGGCAGCACGATTAAGCCTATTATCTATGCGATTTTATTGCAAAAAGGTATGGTAAATCCTAGTGATGTAATCGAGCTTGATAATGGCTACTACAAGCTTAAAAGCTACACGATACGCGATACCCACCCGCTTAAAAGTGGAAGTGTGGAGGATATTATCGTGCGCTCCAGCAATATTGGTATGGTGAAAATTTCTAAAGATTTAAAGCCTAATGAATACCACACTGCCCTCCATGCCTTTGGCTTTGGGGAGCTTAGCGGGATTGATTTACCCTATGAAAAAACAGGCTTAGTCCCCAGCCCTAAAACCTTTCAAAATGAAGTATATCGCGCAAGTGTGAGCTATGGTTATGGTATGAGGGCGACTTTTATGCAGCTTATGCGCTCATATGCGATTTTTAGCAATGGCGGCTATCTCATCACGCCTCGCATAAGTGAATATGTAACTGCCCCTAGTGGCGAAAAATATGTCCCTAAACGTTTTGAGCCTATTGCTATTCTCTCACCGCAAACCACTGCTCAAGTGCATCACGCACTTATTCAAGTCGTTAAAAGAGTGATTAAAATCGCACAAGTAGATGGCGTTATCACAGGGGGAAAAACAGGCACAGCACGAATTGCCCTCAATGGCAGATATGATAGCAAGTATAATGGCTCATTCTTTGGATTCGCACAAGATGATAATAATGCCTACACAATAGGCGTTGTGGCTTTTGAATCCGATATAAAAGATGACTATTATGGCTCACGCACAGCTGCACCTATCTTTAGACGCATTGTAGAAATTTTGCTCGATGATGGCTACCTTAAGCCTATGCAGCCTCAAGCTGAAGCCCAACAAGCAGAGCAAGAATGAAGCCTATGCCATCACAGGTACAAAGTGCTTACATTCCCTTTATCTCGCCCTTCATTGCCAATGATTCTGCCCCCAATCTTGTCTATCTTGCGCAATGCGATACGACTGCGGGGTTATTAAGCGCGAATGCGGAGATTCTAAATCGTCTCAAAGGGCGACCTAAAGGGCAAAATGTGCTTTTGCAAGTAGATTCTTTACAAACATTAAAAACCCTCACAAGAATCCCCGCCATACATAAAAATCGCATTCGCAAGGCTAGGCTTTCTACTTTTATATATCCTAACAAAAAGGCTATAAGGCTTGTTAATAAAGGACTTCATACGCAGTTTTTTACTTCCTTTAAAATACTTTATTCTACTTCGGCAAATCCAACAGGAGAGCCTTTTAATCAGCAATGGGCGGAGGCAAAATGCGATGTGATTGTGTTTGATAGAAGAAGTTTAAGACAAGGTGAGGCATCAAAAATTTACAAAATTAATCGTTGCGCAATCCAAAGGAGGCGATAATGCGTATTGATAAATTTCTTAGCAGTGTGAATATTCTCAAGCGGCGCAGTATCGCGCAAGATATGTGTGAAAATGGTGTGGTAAGTATAAATGATGTAATCGCCAAATCAAGCAAGGAAGTGCGCGTGGGCGATATTATCAAACTCCATTATTTAGAATATACCAAAACCTACCAAGTTCTTGCCCTCCCGCAGACAAAAAGCACTCCCAAATCCCAAAGTAGTGCATATTTTAAGGAAATGTGATAGAATCTCATTGCTTATTTGAAGCCATAGGCATAATTTTTGTGCATTTTGCTTTAAAATCTTTGATGTTTCGATAGTCTTTGCTTAGCGGATTAGCGCTATCTTTTTTAGCGGCAATGAGTTCATTGTAGTAATAAATTTTGTATTCAAGCTTTGAGAGAATCTTTTTAAGATTTTTGATTTCTTTGATTGTAGTTGTCTTTTGGGTTTTGATAATCTCTAGTCTTTGCTCTAGTGTTTCTGTGCCTAAGGAACAAAGATGAATATATTCTTTAAGATGAGCGATACTCATACCAATCGTGCGATAGCAGTCTATCCACGCTACCCATTCTAAATCTTTTTGACTAAAATATCGCACTCCGTTCTTGTCTTTTTCAATAAATGGAAAAAGACCCTTATCGCACCAAAATCGTAATTTGCGCGATGGCACACCGGTGAGTTTTTCTACCTCTATGATCGTATAAGCCATAGCTACCTCCTTTATGTTTGTTTTGTAGGAATGATTTGCGTGCGGCATAGCAGATCGTGCAGACATCTCCCATCTGTGCGGAAGATTCCAACAAGTATGCCAAAAAGAAAGCTTGTGCCAATCACCCATAGCACATAGCGGATAAATGCCCTTATAAAGCTTACTTTTGTAAGATTTTCTTGTATAGAATCTGCTTTATTGTCATTTTGCTGTGATAAAGTATGAGAATCTTGTGTTTTAAGATAACACACAAGCTTAAGATTCATATAGCGATAACCGGGCGTTTGTGTGCTAAGAGTAAAGAAAAGTGAAGTGATGATACCATAGCATATACCACAGGTAAGTATGGCTATTTGATTATGTGTGAAATCCTCCTTACCATCTAAAAATACATAAGTAGTAAGATACAATAAAGGCATATTAATCATAAACATATCCGTGATAAATGCCTTTATACGTTCACTTGCATACATTAGCCGCAGTTGATTTTTGAGGCTAAAGGTTTTCATATCCACCCACGCACTATAAGCAGTGGGCTTTGGGGTAGATTTGAGCTTACGCCAGCGTTTGTGTGTCGCCATAGATTCTAATTCCCCCTACTACCGGGCTTAATCGCCTTTTGTGCACCCTCTTTGCATAATGGGCAGTTGTGTGGCTCATACATATTAAACACAAAATCCGCTAGGGCAAAGAGTGGCACATCTGAAGGAAGTCTCGCCTCTTTTTTACGTTCTAAACTTGAGCCTACACGTTTGCAGAATCCACGATTAGCCAATCCTGCATAAGCCACTACTTTCGCCCCTTCAAATTCTACGCACTGGGCAGATTCTAAAGCAGAACCTCCGGTGGTGATAATATCCTCACATACTAGCACCCTTTCACTTTGTGTTACTCCAAAGCCTCTCCTTAGCTGCATTTGCCCCTCTACACGCTCAGTAAAGATAAATCTCACACCCAAAGCCCTAGCGAGTTCATATCCAGCAAGAATCCCCCCAATAGCAGGAGAACATACACAATCTATTGCAATCCCGGATTCTTTGATTTGCGTAGCAAGGGCTTTGGCTAATTGCTCTGCTACAAGGGGATTTTCAAGCACACGCGCGGATTGCAGGTAATGGTCGGAGTGATTACCACTGCTTAAGAGAAAATGCCCTTTAAGCAGGGCGTTGGCATTCACATAATATTGTTTAACATCAAGCATAGAATCTCCTTTGGGTTTTAGAGTTTAAAATCTTTAAAATCGTATTTCTATTCCCATCATATTGTTTATATCAAGTGAAGGTGTATAAATAGTCCCAATATATGTGAGCATAGATAAATCCTCAAGTGGCACTTCGGTTTTTTTAACCTTAATGCCATTGACTTCATAGAGCAAATCTTGCCATATTTTTGTTACATCTTCTAACACTTCTATGGGGTCTTTATCGTATGGGAAATCTTGCGTGGGGATTTTTTGCATTCCATAACTAGAAGTGCTACATATAAGCCACATCATAATTGTGATGTGAAGTTTATCTTTCATTGTATCCCCTTGTTTATAGTATTGCTTGTGCTTAAAAATAGTGTTATTCTAATATAATTTTGTTATACTTGCAAAAAGATGAGAGTAAGCTACTTTTAAGAGCCAATTTTATTTTAGAGAAAGGAGCAGATATGAGGATTATAAAACTATTATTATTTTGTGGCTTATGTGTAGCCTTTAGCGCGGAGCTAGAGGGATATTATATGACGCATAAAGGTGAAAAGGGACAGCAATCTATTGTTGAGTTTTTTAAAAAAGATGGCAAATACTATGCCTATGGCTTTGCCAATGTCGATGGTAGCCCACCTAAAAAAGATGTGAACAATGAGAATCCAGCCCTAAGAAACCGCTTTGATAAGGGCAGTATATTTGTATATAATCTCGTGCGTGATGGCTCAAGTGATACATATAAAAATGGCAAGGTGTATAACTTTGATGCGGGGAAAACATACTATGCTAAAATCACACTTAAAGGTGATACGTTAGAGTTACGTGGGAGCATTGATAAATCAGGTGTTATGGGAGAGACAAAAATATGGAAAAAATTAAGCGATGAGGAGGTAAAGCCCTATCTCTCGCAAAAGCCTGATTTTTCTGTCGTGGAAAATAGCCTTAAGGATATTCAATCCTAAATGGCTGCTCCTTCGCCCTCTGCGCTACAACAAGCCCTTTTAGCGCTCAACCCCGCACAGCAAGAAGCAGCAAAGCATATCGATGGTGCATTGCTCATTCTTGCAGGGGCAGGGAGTGGGAAGACAAAGACGATTACAACGCGTTTAGCCTATCTAGTCGATGAAGTGGGAATCCCCCCGCATAGCACACTTACCCTTACTTTTACCAATAAAGCCGCAGAGGAGATGAGAGAGAGGGCGCTCTCACTTTTAGATACTACCCTTAATGCGCCGCCGCTTTTATGCACGTTTCATAAATTTGGCTTAATCTTTTTACGATTCCATATCACCACACTTGAGCGGGCGGCAAATTTTGTCGTGCTCGATTCAGCAGATAAGCGCTCCATACTCAAATCGCTTTGCAATACGTTACCTCCTGCTATTTGCGATACGTATATTTCCACGATGAAAAATAGCTTTCTTTCCCCAGAGGAGGCAAGTACCTTTGCTCATAGTGCGGAGGATAAGAAGCTTCAAAGAGTGTATGATGAGTATGAGCGGTATTTGGCAGGAAAAAATCTGCTTGATTTTGATGATTTGCTCTATCTTACTTATAAGATTTTAGACAAAAGACAGGATATTGCCCAGCAGATGAGCCAAAAGTATCAATATGTTATGGTTGATGAGTATCAAGATACCAATGAATTGCAATGCAAAATTCTAAAAAGCCTTTGTGTGAGCCATCAGAATCTCTGTGTTGTGGGCGATGATGACCAAAGTATTTATGGGTGGCGTGGGGCAGATGTGCGTAATATTTTGCGATTTCCGCAAATGTTTGATGAAGTCAAGGTGATTAAGCTAGAAGAGAACTACCGCTCATATGAGCCAATCCTTGAGATTGCTAATAACCTCATATCGCGCAATACTGAGCGTTTGGGTAAGAATCTAAAGAGTATAAGAGGGGCAGGAGAGGCTGTGCGCCTCGTAGAGAGTGAGGATGAGAATAGCGAGGCGATGTTTTTAGCTAAAGATATAGAGAGGCTTTTAGCACTAGGGGTAAATTTGAGTGAGATAGCTATTTTGTTTCGCTTGAATGCCCTCTCACGTGGAGTAGAGGAGGGCTTAAATCGTGCTCAAATCCGATATAGAATCATTGGGGCTATGCGTTTTTACGAACGTGTAGAGGTTAAGGCACTATTAAGCTATTTGCGTTTGATTGTAAATCTTGATGATGATTTTTCATTTTTAAATATTATTAATAACCCCAAACGTGGCATTGGTAAGGTGAGGCAAACGCATTTAGAGAATCTTGCCATCTCTAAAGGGCTTTCCTGCATTGCTACATTGATAGCCTATCCTAAGGAGTGTTTGGAGATTCTAGGCAAAGCCCCTTATAGCGCACTTATGGATTTAGTAGGCAAATTACAGCAATGGCAGAAATGTGGAAGTTTTGAAAATGTGATTACAGAAATGGAGGAATATCTCATTTTTACATTCAGCAAGTTTGATGAGGTCGATAGAGAGGGAAATATAGCGGAATTTTATGGCAAATGCCGCGATTATGCTATTTGCAATCCTAATAGCCATATTGAAGATTTTTTAAATGATTTAGCCCTTGCTAGTCCTAGTGATGAGGTTGTAGGCGATGCTGTGAGCTGTATGAGCATACATACCGCAAAGGGTTTGGAATTTAAATATGTCTATGTGATTGGCTTAGAAGATGGATTTTTCCCAATGCAAAGAGACGAGGAGAGTTTGCAAGAGGAGCGGAGGCTAGGCTATGTAGCTTTCACACGGGCAAAAGATGTGCTAACACTCTGCTATGCAAAAAGCAGATTCTATAAGGGTAAAAGAGAGTGGCTTAAGCCCTCATATTTTTTGAAAGAAAGCGGAATGCTTGGAAACACACTCTTGAGGCAAAAGGACATTACATCGACACAAAGTGAGTTCCATAAAGGTATGAAAGTCTCTCATAAACTCTTTGGCGTAGGTGTGATAGAATCTATTCAAGCACAGGGAGCGCAATATAGGCTAAAAATCAATTTTGGCGGATTGCAGCGGGAAATTATCAGTTCATTTGTGCAGCCCTTAGAGGAATAAAGGCTGGAAGCATATAAGGTAAGAGAGGAAAAAATGGCAAGATTATATAAAATATTCGTAGTTTTATGCTTATGTGTCTATGCACTCAATGGTGTAGATAATGTAACAATTCCTGATTCTAAACTGCATTTGAAAAAAGCCTATCAGGTAAATAAAAGCGATATATATTCCACAGATATGTTTCCTATGATGGATAGGAGGTTTAAGGTCGCCACTTTGCCACCGGATAAATTCACCCTCACGCTTAAAAGTGTGGATATAAAGCTCATTTTCGCGCGATATGGCTATGAGATTATCTCTTTTGAAAGCGATTATGTGGAGTTTCAATACGTCACTGATATGCGCGAGAATAATGTTAAAGAATTTATAGAAAAAATGTATATCCAGCATTATGGTAATAGGATTCATATTGAGAATCTACTTGTGCGTCCTCTAAATAATGTGCCTAGTGATTATGAGCTAATCCAATATGAATTGCCAGAATCTGCATTAAAAAAGCATAATGGCACTTTAGCGATGAAGTACCGCACACCGCCTAATGCACAGATGAAAAAACTTACCTTTATTTATATGATTAAAGGCACACTTGATGTATTTAAAAGCACACAGAATATCCCTGTGAGTGAGATTATAAGCACAAGCAATACACGGATAGAATCTGTGCCTTTTGAACGATTGGGCACAGAATATATGAGCGCAAATGAGCTTAATAATAGCAGTGCAAAGAGCTATATCCGGGTGAATACTATCATTACAAAAGATAAGATTAAGCCACGTGTGATTGTGAAAAAGGGCGATAAAATCCACGTGGTAGGCTATGAGAATGGTATAAGTATGGAAGTGGTGCTAGAGGCACGACAAAATGCTGTGTATAATGACATTATTAACGCAAAAAATCCTAGCAGTGGGAAGATTTTACGCGTGAGGGTTACTGATGAGGGCAGGGGTGAATTATTGTAAAAAATATGTGCTATGATTGAATGGTTTTGATAATATGAGCATTAATATAAGTATTGTAACAAGGAAAGGCTATGAGTGAGATAAAAAAGCTTGTGGTCGCCATAGGTGGTGCAAGTGGAGTGCATTTAGGCTTAAGATTGATTGAATATATCCCTCATTCCATAGAGCTATTTGTAGTGATGAGCGAGGGTGCTAAAGATGTGGCAAATAGTGAGCTTGATATGGATATAGAAGTATGCCTTGATGCCTTAAGGCAAAAGAACCATTTTAGAATCTATGATGAAGATGAGCTAGATAGTGGCATTGCTTCTGGGAGCTTTGGTATCAACGCAATGGCAATCGTGCCTACAAGTATGAATCTGTTAGCAAAAATTGCTAATGGGCTATGCGATGATTTGATTTCGCGCTGTGCGAGTGTGATGTTAAAGGAGCGGCGGACTTTGCTTCTAGCTCCGCGTGAAATGCCTCTAAGCCCCATTGCCTTAGAGCAAATGAGTAAGCTATCTACGCTTGGTGTGATTATCGCACCTCCTAGTGTGGGATATTATGCTAAGCCTAAGGATTTAGAATCTATGGAGCGATTTTTTGTCGGTAAGTGGCTTGATGCGCTAAAGATTCCAAATGAGATTTATATGCGTTGGAAATGTTAAGAAACACAAAAAGGGAAAGAAATGAGAAAGCTAGCTATTTATCCGGGGACTTTTGATCCCGTAACCAATGGGCATTTAGATATTATTAAACGTTCCATTGAAATCTTTGATAATGTCATTGTCGCCGTAGCTGCCTCATCGGCTAAGAATCCGCTCTTTTCACTTAATGAACGCATAGCCATTCTTAAAAAAAGCACACAGAATCTTTCTAATGTATGTGTGGAGGGCTTTAGTAATCTTCTTGCAGAGTTTGCAAAGCAAAAGGGCGCGAGAGTTATCATAAGAGGGCTACGCGCGGTAAGTGATTTTGAATATGAATTGCAAATGGGCTATGCCAATGCCTCGCTCAGTGATGAGCTAGAAACCATTTATTTTATGCCTACGTTACAAAATGCGTTTATTAGCTCCTCTGTCGTGCGCTCAATCATCACGCATAATGGGAGGTTTGCGCATCTTGTGCCACATAATGTAGCAGATGTAATCCTCTCACTTTACACACAAAAGGCTAAGTAATGTATGTAGCGCTTGAGGGCATAGACACTTGCGGCAAAAGCACACAAATAACACTTCTAAAATCGCATTATCCTGATGCGATTTTCACTAAAGAGCCCGGTGGCAGTGTACTAGGAGAGGCAATACGTGAGCTTGTGCTGTTTACTCCGCAAAAGGCAGGATTCGCACTCGATAAATATGCTGAGGCATTTTTGTTTCTCGCTGATAGGGCACAGCATTACACACAAGTTTTATCCCCCAATATGGATAAGCTTATAATCACCGATAGGAGCGTTATTTCAGGTATTGCGTATGCAAAGGATATTGATATAGAACAAAGCATAGAGCTTAATAGATATGCACTGCGTGGGTGCTTCCCTGATTTAGTGGTGATTTTAGAGCTTGATAGGGTGCAGCTGCAGGAGCGATTAGCACAAAAGGCTCACGATAGCATTGAAAGCAGGGGCATAGAATATATGCTTGAGATTCAAAACCGCCTTGTTTGTGTAGTTAAGCAGATAGGGTTAGAGCATATTGTCATTAACGCAAACAAGCCTAGAGAGGAGATTTGCACGGAGATTAAGACATATATTGATAGAATCTTTATGGATTCTCAAAAATAATGTAAAAATTAAAGAACAGATTTAGAGCAAAGGAGCTTTTGTGTCATTGTGGGGAGCATAGCATTCGCACGAAGCAATCCATACTTACAAAATCTCGTGAGGAAAATCATAGGAGCAATAAATTTAAAGCACGATAAAATGGTGAATTGCAAATAAAGAAATTTTAATCGCATTGCTTAAAGGATAGATAATGAGTAGCTTTCATATTGTGCTTGTTGAGCCGCAGATTCCGCAAAATACAGGTAATATCGGGCGTTTGTGTGTGGCGACAGATTCTGTATTGCATTTGATTTATCCGCTTGGCTTTAGCACAGCTCAAAGGGAGCTTAAACGCGCGGGGCTTGATTATTGGCAGCATTTGCAAGTCTATGAATGGCATAATCTTGGCGCATTTTGGAATGAATATCCCCCTAGCGATAGGCACTTTTTCTTTAGCACAAAGGCGAAGATGGACTATTATCAAGCTCGGCTATCTCAAGGGGGATTCTTGTATTTTGGCAGGGAGGATAAGGGGCTAGATGAAAGCCTTTTGAGCACTTATGTCGCGCAAACATATAAATTGCCTATGGTTAAGGGTGTGCGGAGTATCAATCTCGCTACAAGCGTTGGTGCGGCACTCTATGAGGGTGTGCGACAAGCACAAATATACAAGCAATGGTAGTTTTTACAATAGTTTTGATAAAATCGCGCTATATTTTTTTGCTTCATAGATAAGTAAAAGGGGCTGTTATGCTAATTTTCAACTAGGATAAAAGAGAGACGAATGAGAAATCGTTTGTTTTCTTTGGGTATTGGCTCTAGCGCGGGAGTGAGCGGAGAGAAGGTAGTGTAAGCTCTTGTAGCTTTGCCTTATTTTGCACAATGTATTTTCGATATAGGCGCAAATGTAGGCAAATATCTCACATCTTACGTGATTTCATCCCCCCTCCAGCTAGAATCTAACAATATACTATCTTGTTTTTGCTTTAAGTCTTCAAAATTTACTTTTGAGGAAGTTTTGCTACTGCTTCGCGCTTTAAAGATAGAGAGCATATCGACTTGAAGCATATTGTGCGCAAAAGGGTATATCGTATATTCATCTATGCAAACTTGATGTTGAAGGACACGAGCTAGATGTGCTAAATGGCGCAAAAAGCCTTTTTGTAAGGGTAGATACTGATAGACTAACCTTTGAGTTTGGCGGCTGCAATATCAATATGCGGACATTTTCCCAAGATTTTTGGTGTTTTCTCAAAGCTTATGATTACAGCATTTTAGCAAGGTTGAAGTGTATCTGGGGGTGGCTTCTTATAAAAACCAAAGGGCAAAGAGTGATGATACACGGGATTCTTCGCCTATAATAAGTAATATATATAATGGGCTGCCCCCACACGCAATATGCAAAGAACATTATGCAAATCATTACAAACATATAAATCTCAAGCAATTAAAAAAAAGCATATCTTATCCCCCCCCCAAGCTTACTTGAGTGGCTATTTTTAAAATCCTCTGTATTTTGCTACTTTGCAAGATTCTAAAAAATGACTAGATAAAACAAATGTGGCTAAACGTATAAAAATAGTCCCTATGATGCTTTTGTGTATTTGCGCTTAGGTGACTATCTCGTATCTCAAAATCACTATGTTGTCAAATTTGGCAAGTCCTATTATAAAAATGCTTTTAAGATACTTAAACGCTATGTGCCACAGGTGCGTTTGTTAATTTTTAGTAATGATATTACTTATTGCAAGGCACATTTTGTTTTAGAATCTGGTGCAGAGCCATATTTTATTGCTATGCAGGGCTTGGAATTTAAGTTTGTAGAGGGAAATGATGAGGGTGAGCATAGGATTTTGCCTTTATGCGATTATGCAAACACAGCATAGGAGCAAACTCTCCATTAAGCTGGTGGGTGGCATATCTATGTGAGAATCTACAAGAAACATTATGCCAAATAGAATATTTATAACGCAAGAGAGCGCGATTTTTCCTACACAAAGGGATTTACACTAATCACTTGGATGTTTATAACGCCTTAACGTTTGAGATTCAAAGCCTCTTTGACTAAGTCATCGCCTGTGGTAAAGGCTTTTGCGTTCATAGAATAGCCCCTTTGCATAACGATTAATTCCGTCAAGGCATTTCCCACATCGACATTACTTGTTTCTAAATGTTTATATAGCACAGAGCCAAATTTTAGCTTTAAGCCCTCCCAGCCTAAAATCGGGCGTCCACTTATTGTATGAGAATCTCCATTGACAACCATCTCCGTCATTTCAAAGAGGTTTCCACCTACTTTTTTTAAACCTTGATCATTCACAAATGCAGCAATCCCCACTCGCCCCATAGGTTCATACGCACCATTATCAAAAGCTAGGAAGATAATGCCATCTTTATCAATTCTCACATCTCTTAAATGCCCTTCACTTCGCCCATCTTGGTCCTTATCGATAATTTCGGAATTTCTATATACAAAATTTGAACTCGGTTTATCTTGTGTCCCGGCGATATTATACATCACTTTCTTATCGCCAAAGGCTAGTTCTACTGGCTCGGGTTGAGGTTTGCCTTCACTATCAAATGTAATGCTGTGTGTTACATAATCAGGGCTTATCATAATTTCACCCTGTTGGTCAAAGATTGCCGAGCGCACTTCCCACTGCTCACCTGTGGGTGGAGAGGCTAGAGGATTCCCAGAAGATGTCATAAAGTAGCGACTTTGGATTAAAAATTTTTTACCACTTTCATCATAAATCTCAACATTAGTTTGGTAGCTTGGCATTTGTATAAATTCGCTATGGAAGCTATCCCCGTGAATCTCCTGCCAACCGATTTTATCAAGTTTAGGGTCGCTACTGCCACTATCAATAAGTTTGCGATAAAGTCTGCCCTCATAGCTTACAATATCACCAACAGCATAAGGTGTGCCTTGTTCATATACAGGGGGGAGGGCAGTAGCCATATCACCTAACTCCTCCCAATTCCCCTCGCTTATAGGATTATTACCTGCTTGATTTGTGCGGCGGTAGATTTTGCCCTCATAAGATACCACATCGCCCTCTAAATAAGTCGCATTATCCGTCCATACATTAAGTCCGCTTGAATCAAGTATCTTCCAATTTTCCTTATCCATAAATGGGTCTTCACTCTTGCCTAGCTCTCCTGTGTGGAGGAATACTACGCCTTTGTGCTGCACAATCGCATTTGGTTCATAGGCTTTATTAGCATTGAAATTCGCCCCCACACCGCTACTAAAATAATCATTCTTGCCTTTGAATCCAAGCTTTTCAAAGAGGCTCCCGCCAATTTCAAGATTCAGATTCTTATAGGAATTATTCCGTAGCGCTAAGCTTACTTTTTCACCCACTTTACCATCAAGGTCTTTACCCACCTCTAAGTCCAATCCTGCCTTATCCTGCAAGAGCTTTTTGAGGTCATTTAAAGTGCGAAATTCTAAGGCTTCTTCGCCACCTTGCCCGTATTTAAAGATGATAACTTCTTTTTTACCATCTTTATCGAGTGTGAGACGTACTTCATTATAGCTAGAGGCATTGAGTGGTGTTTCATCAGTAGCAAAGGCATTAATATCCATATTCATAAAACGTTCTTCATCAAAGCTACCATCGGGTTTTTTAAAGAATGCACTGACAGATATAGCATTTTCATTTTTATTAAGATTGGTGCTTAAATCTACTTTTGTTGTAAGCACGGGGTGATAATATAGATTCTGTGGGATTTGTAAGGGTTTAAGCGCACCTGTGGCAAGTCCGGCAAAGTCTATCTCCTCATCTTTGTTTGATGTGTAAATACCATTTTCAATTTTGCCTAAATCCACGCCATACATATAATATCCGCTTGTATTGACAATGTAGCCCTCGCCATCACGCAAGAATGAGCCATCGCGTGTGAAGTAGTTTTTTTGCTTTTTTTCATAGCTATCTTCTTTGATTTCAAATGAACCTTCTTTTTGCTCTCCTACGATAAACCACCCTTTACCCTCATAAGCGACATTAAATTCCCCATCGCTTGCTTTATAATTGCCACTACGTGTGGAAATGGCATTGCTTGATTTAGTTGCACCATAATTCATATCATTATTGATAGGTGAATCGGCATTGAGTGTATCAAATTGATTGGCAAAGAGGCTTTCAAATTGCGGGATATTCTCTCTATAGCCAATAGTATTAACATTGGCAATGTTATTTGAGACAGAATCTAGCCCAAATTGATGCGTTTTGATGCCGCTATATGCGTTAAGTAACGTGCTATTCATAGCCCGTGGTCTTTATTGTAAAATTCAATCGCGCTATCAAGCGGCAAAATCATATCGCCCATTCTTAGCATAGGAGAGCCTTTATCAAAGATAATGCTTTGCACCTCTCCTCGACCTACACGTGCGGTATGGTATTGCTTAGTGTTGTCATCAAGGTTATATTCCGCACGTATATTATAAGTGCCATCATCTACTTGCCTGCCTTGATCATTTAAGCCATTCCATTGAAATTCTAAATATCCATTTTGGTTGGCTCTATCTTTGAGGGAAATGCTTTTTACCATTTCATTATTGCTATTAAAAATATAAATGGTAGGTTCGCCTTTGTTTGGATCAATTTTTTGGTCAAAATAGATAGAAAATTTCACTGCATTACCTTTTTGCACATTCACGCCAAATACATCAGTTTCAGCGACTTTACCAATCATAGAAACGGTGTTGAGGGCATTAAGCTGCGCGGTAAGGACATTAGATTTTGCATTTTCTTGCATACCTGTATTAAGCGCTTCAAGGGATTCTTTCATTTGCTCTTGGAACTCTTTTAGCTCTTTGTTTGTCTCCTGTGTGCTTTTCATCGCTTCAGCGACTTCTATCATCGTCTTTTTATTCTGCTCTTGCATTTCTACTTGCGTGAGTTGAGCGGTTTGCGTGATGATTTTATCTGTTTCCATAGGAGCTGTGGGGTCTTGATTTTTTAGCTGCTCTAGGAAAAGTCGCATAAAAGCGTCATTATCAAGCTCATTAATGTTGCGCACCTTTTCCTTTTCTTTAGCTATCTTTGCCGCACTGCCTGTTACTTCGGCTAAATCAATTGCCATTATATACTCCTACTTTACGCATATTTGGGAAGTGTGATGTGCATTACATTTACCTCGCCATTTTGTGAATCCTCTAAGCTATTTTTGTTCCCTTTTTCAGTGTTTGCATTGTCTTGAGAAGTATTTTGCCCATTTTCTCTCCCTCCATTGCCACTGCCATTTTCATTAGTGCTAAAGCTCAAATCCACATTGTTAAAGCCCACTTGTGTGAGGTTATTTCTAAAATCTACTTGATTTTGTAGGAATAATCCCATCGCGGTGGCATTAGACACCACTTGGACGTGCAAATCTTTGCCTTTTTTGGTAATGGTAAGCTCTAAAGTCCCTAAATTTCGAGGATTAAGCTCCATAGAGAGTTTTGTAAGAGGCGGCTTGTAGTTGGCAATCTCCTCACGCAAGGTTTGCGCGAAAGTTCTTATATTTTCTTTAGCCATAGCGGAACGATAGAGAATCTGCGAACGGCTACTCTCTTTTGTCTGGTTTATTTCTGTGCTTTGCTTAGATAGTGAGGTTTTTTGTGATTTTTCCTCTTTTGCCTCTTGAGAAGATTCTTTAATCTTTTCTTTGCTCTTTTTCTCTCCTGTAATAAGAGTTTCTACACTCTTTTGGCTTTGCTCCTCTTCTTGCATATATTGCGCGAAGCTCTCTTCAAAACTCACGTGCCCTTCCTCTGTTTGAGGCTGTTTGATTTGGCTTTGTGCTTCATTAGATTTTAGCACTTTGGGCTGTTTTCTTTCATCTCTGCGTCCATCTTTGCTGTTTTTATCCTGGGTAGATTCTAGAGCAGCTAGACTTTCTGTCAATACATTTGTGTTTTTTGCATTTTGTGCTTGTGTTTGTGGCATTTGTGGTTTAGCCATTTGTTTGGTAGTATTTTCTGGCAATGGCGTATAAGCCTCTTCATTTATTACTTCATCATCTTTTGCAGGTATGACTTCTGCTATCTTAGATTCTGTATTCTGCTGCATTTTGGTTAGGTTTGGCATTTCTTGAGCTATGTTTTCCCCTCCATTTGTAATAGATTTTGTCTGCTTTGGCGATTCTTTTGTTGTCTTTTTTGCTTTTTGAGGCTCTTTGGTCTCTAGGAGTATCTCTTCTTTATTAGCATTAGGCTTTGAGGCTTTTGCCTTTTTTGATGATTTTTTTGCCTTTGTTTTTGGCTCATTTGTTGGCACTGCTTCTTCTATGGACGCTGTTTCCTTTGGTGAAGATTTAGGCATTTCTTCATCAGGCAAAGATAGAGCTTGCTTTTCTGTGACTACACTTTTTTCCATAGATATGGTGCTTGTAGTTTTGATAGTCAATGCCTTTGAAAGCAGGCTTTCTGTTGTGTCTTCATCAGCTAAGCGGGGGTCTGTCCTTTAAGGAAGATGCGCCGCTATTTTCATTATCGAGCTTTTTGGTTGGATACTCATTTGAGATTTTGCTCGTAATGTTCTTAGGCTTTTTTACGCCTCGCTGCACAATGGCGATTCTATCGACATTATTTTCATATTCATAAGTGATAGTTTCTTTAGCAGAAGATGGAATATTCTTTATCTTTGGGGCAGCCGGAGTGGCATTTTGAACAGGAGTTTGCTCTTCTTCTGTTTGCAGTTTTAATTCACTTGGATTAAGCCCTTTGGCTTTGGCTAGTCTTTCTACATCGGCTAATGTTTTGCCCTCATTGCTAGGTTTTTGTGGGGTGGGCATAGAAGTTAGCCCTTTTAGAGTGTCTTGAGTATTCGCCCCTGTTGCCTTGGGTTGCAAGGGGGAATTTAGGCTTGTTTGATGAGAAGTTTTTTTATTTTCTTTATTATCCACTCTGCTTGTATTTTGAGATTCGTTTTTAACTTCTTGAGGCATTCCATTCTGCCCTAATTGCGCCATTGCTAAGGTGTCTGTCTCTGCTTTGTGATTTGTTGCTTTTTTTGTACTTTTGTCTATTGCTTTTGTGCTTGAAGGTGTGCTTAGAGCCTCGATAAGAGGATTAGATTCTATATTTTTTACTTCCTTTGATGTTTTTGCAATTTTTTCTTGCAAACCTATTTTTGATACCTCTCCTGTATCATCTTTGAAATCAAAAGGTGCAAGAGATGTAGTTGCCTTTGTATGAGGGGTTTTATTTGGGCTAAGGGTAGCACCTTTGGAATCTAAAGGTGTTCCTTGTGTATTTTGTTTTGCCGTATTTGTATTCTTGCTTGTTTTTGTATCTTTGAGAGGATTAGCTTTTGCTTGTGTTTCTTGCCCCTCTTTAGTGGCTTTAGCAAACATATCTTGAAATTTATTTTCTAGCTTGCTGATTTCTGCTGATGGGGAATGTGAGCGTTTTTGTGTAATAGAATCTGGTTTATTGGCAATGATATTTTGCATAGCATCTAACATAAATAACTCCTTCATTGAAATATATCTTAACAGATAAGCAAAATATATTCCTAAAATAACAATTATGTTTTTATTAATGAGTTTATGGTGTTTTTAGATTTTTCAGGTATGATTTTTATATCTAAATCATTGGGGGTAGCAAATGTTAAAATTATTCTCTTTTATCATTGGATTGTGTGCATTTATTACTTGTGAGGCTGCACAAAAGGCAAATATATATCACCAAAAGATTGCAAATAGCGATATTTACATTATTTCGTTGCAGGAAAAAGATATGAATAAGGATATTTTGCTCCCGCAAAACGAGAAAGAAAAGCAGCTCATACAGGAAGCAAAAGTGCAGCTAAATCAGCATAATGTCGTGCTGATTAAGAATCCGCAATTTATCGCATTGGTAGACTCTGGATTTCCACATACGCAAGGCATACTTAAAGCTTCTTTAGCTTCACTGGGCGTTTCATATAACGATATTAATTATCTTATCATCTCACACGCACACGGCGACCATATCGGTGGGATTTTGAATGAGAGAGGGGAAAATAACTTCCCCAATGCGACATTGCTTATTGATGAAAAGGAGTTTGCATATTGGCAAAAGCAGGATAATCAACGCACAAAAGATTCTCTTAATATTTTTACAAAAAAAGCATTTTTTAACCATAAGAAAGCCATTTTGTCTAACACATTAGAAATCCTCGCAGTCCCTGCTTATGGACATACTCCCGGGCATAATTTTATACTTATGCGCCCAAGTGATAAAAAGGCGCAAAAAGATATGGCTCAAAGTCTCGTATTCTGGGCAGATATACTGCATATTTATGATATTCAAAGTCAAAATCCGCAAATCTCAGCTGTTTATGATGTGAATCCTACACTTGCAGCACAGGTTAGGGCGAAATTTTTAAAGCAGTTTAAGAGTGAAAAAATACCTGTGGTGGGAGCACATACACCATTTACAAAGCCTGTTGTTCTTGAATAATGCACTCTCATTCCTTTTAAAATAAAGGAGTGGTCTTGAAACATAAAGTGATATTGCTTATGTTGTGTATGCTGCTAAGGCAGGGCTTTGGTAGCGAAAAGGGGGCGTTTGAAATATATGGTGATGTAATGCAGATTCTGCCTTTAGCAATGATGGCATATAGCTATGCTATCGATGATATGCAGGGCGTGAAAGAGCAAGCCTTGGGTGCTGGGGTAACATTACTTAGCACACATATTATTAAGCAAGGATTTATTCTTCTTGCAGATTCATACCCATCATCTGCTAGAATCTCCCAACGTCCCAATAATGGGAGTTTTGATGGATTTCCCTCCGGGCATACTTCTTGGACTTTTAGCGCGGTGGGATTTTCCTTCAAGCGCTATGGCTGGAAGTTTGGACTTCCCACAGCGCTTATTGCTACATCTGTGGGCATAAGTAGAATCTACGCTCAAAGACACACGATTATGCAAGTCATAGCCGGGGCGATTTTAGGTTTTGGCGTCTCTTATCTCTTTGCTTCAAAAAATGATGTTGCCCCTCCGCCTATAAGTGTGTGGATAGATAGAGGGGGAGATAACACATTAAGCTATCATATAGCTTACAAAAAGACGTTTTAAGGGCATTGTTAGAATCTTAGGCTAACGCAACTTTTGCTTGATAAGTTCATAGGTGAGGGTAGAGGGGATTTGATGGAAAAATTCCACGTTTATGGGGGTATCACTCTGTGCGGGGAGGATAGCTAGAATCTTGCCCAGGTGGGTTAAATCCGCTCTTTGATAAAACATTTCTTGGAATTTGGCAAGTTTGACTTTAATATTCCCAAAGCTAGGATCTGCGAGATAGACAAATTGAGAATCCATACCCTTATATACGCTAAAATGCTCCATATCACGCACATTGACATAGATAATCACAGGGATTTTGAGCTGAGAGAGGGAGGGCAAGTCTAGGGCTAATCCTGTGGCTTTGAATCCTTTTTCTTGGGCAAATGCCGCTAGGTCTGCAAATGAAAATCCTATGCCATCTCTTAGGGCTTGATTATCCTGTAGGGCTTCTTTTTGCGTAGTATCAATGCCCTTTAGGGTAAGCAAAGAGTCTAAAATATCTTTCTCGCTTATGTTGTATTGATAATAATAAGTAAGGATTGTCGAGAGGGAGGCGCTTCCGCAGCTATAATCGTATTGTTGTTTGGTGAGATTGCTATCACGTAGGGCTATCCAAGAGGTAGCGGGGCTTTGCTTGGAGATAAATTCATTCTGCATATACACATCAGCAACGCAAATGTGTGATAGAAGCCCTATAAATAGCCATAAGCGCATTAGATTCTATATGAAAAGGAGAGATTTATGGTGTTGCTTGAGTATGAAAGCGTATTAAAGGTTTCCACATCGGTAAAGACAATGAACCTACTTTTGATTTCATACGCCACGCCAAAGACATACCCTACCGATGAAGCCGCATAGGAGATAGTGCTGCTATTGAGCTTATCTCTACTTTGATATTGATACTTTACACCAGCATTAAGCGATACATAGGGATTGATAGCAAAATATATCATAGGAGATAGGACAAATACATCGCCATTATGAATATTTCTATCCTCGAAGCTTTTAGGGAGATTGAATCTATATTGTGCCTGAAGTAAAAACACGATGGGGTCAATGGTATAAAAGCTTAGGGCAAAGACGGAATAGCCCTTGCCATATTGTAGGGATTTTTGTGTGCGGGAGAAATACACTTGCTCGATTATATCGGCATTACCACCAATGAATAGGGCAGGGACTTTCCCCTCCTTTTTTGCCTCAATCAAAAAGCCAAGATTCATAGTGCTAAAATCCCCATTGCTTTGTGTGGAGAATGTGCCATTAGCACTTTGTATGTGGCTCTGCTGCCAGAAGCCATAAATAGTGCTAAAGAGTTCTACCCTGCTATGGATTCCATAACGGGCATTGAATGAAAGGGTAAGGTAGTCTTGATTTAGTATGCTGATAGCCTACAAAGGGGATATTGATAAATGTGCTATCGGACATTTGGACGGGGACAGACTGCATGGAGGTGTCCTTGCGTAAGAGATTTATGTATGAAAATGAGCCAATAAGCTTAAATTGTCTCTTTGGTGTGAAGATTTCATCGACACTCACAGGTTTGTCATAGAGTATAAAAGGCAAACACAGGCATAAAATGATTGTATTTATCACTTTTTTTGTCATATCCCCCTCCGCTGATGGTTAGTATTTTGTTGGGTAGTATGGTGGGCGTGTGCTTGTAAGGCATTTTTTGCAGAGAGCGAAAAGCAAACTTGTCAAAAACTCTCCCTCTGTCGCCTTTGTCTCTGTTTGGGAGAGAATCACAGCATTGACATTACTTGAAAAAGAGTGCTTCCATATCTGCTTGTAAGGGTGAAGTTGCTCTATTTTCATTATGAGATAGGGCATTATGTTTTGTTTGATTCATATCTGCTCCTAGACAAAAAATTGCCCCAAAATAGAGCAGAGCGCAAAACAAATACATATCTTTTTCATAAAAATACCCTTCAAAAGAGATTAAAATTCACACCAAAAAGAGAGGAGAGCTCCTCTCTTTTAAGCCATACTAAGATAAACTAAAACTGAAGCCCTAGCTCTACCATACCGATTAAATGCTTCGTTTTGGGACGATTAAAATCAGGTGTGTTAAACTTAGAAGTAGCTAAGTCATAGTATTTTGCCTTAAGGTTAAGGAAATATGCTACCTTAGGCGAAAGCTGGTAGGTATATCCCACATAGCCTTTAATGGCATAGCTATAATCATTAATGCCCGAGCGGGTTTCCTCTAAATAATGATAGCCGTGAAATACATAGTGATAACCCACATTATATTCATAGGTAAGTTTTTCATTTGCTTTAATAAAGCCTTGCAAATCTAAGCCCACCATATGGAGACCTGTTTCTAATGGCTTCTTTGGATCTGCTACATAACCTGTAAATTCATAATCCCAAGAATATCCTACATTTACAAAAAGCGGATTTGCCTGTGAGAATGGATTAAACCCAAGCTTAATATGGTAGTTTCCAAGCCAAAAAGCACTTGCTTTTTCATCTTTTCTTGTAAAACTTCCTCCACTCCATTCAACGGCAGTTGAATAAAACACTCTATTATAAATGCTTCTATAATTAAACGCGAGTGAAGCACCTATATCCGTAGCGTCTTTTTCACCATTTGCTTGATAAAGTCCATATACTCCACCTATGCTAATGCGATAATCATCTCTACCCTGGGCATAGCTAGTGCTACTTAAGAGAAAAGCAAAACAGATGTATCTAAACAATCTTTTCATTAACGCCTCCTATGTAGAAATTAGAACCATTTTTTAAATATATGTTTGATGCCCTCATAGACTCCTATGGCAGCACCAGTAGCAATAATAAGAGTAGCCGGATCCGCCTCTCCCTCTGTGGCTTCCATCTCCTCTTGTGAGAGAATCACAGCATTGACATTATTCGAAGCAAAGAGTGCTTCTATATCAGCTGACGAAAGTTTAGATACTTCACTTACATTTTGAGGCAATGTATTACCCTTAACTCCACTTACTCCAGCTCCTAAACAAAAATTTGCTCCCAAAACAGAGCAAACAACAAAAACAGCTAATGTCTTTTTCATTAAGACTCCTTTCAAAAGTAAAATTTTTGTTCCCCTCCTTTAAGTGTTTAAGCAACCAAACCTAAGATTATTGAAGTTACCAAACCTTATCAAGTAGGAACAATTACTATTATATAAGATTTATCTTACATAAAACTGAAAGATTTTTTATCTCGGTTCTTGTTTTGTATTATGAAATGTTGCAGGTGCAAAAATAATGGCAGGAAGCGGATAGATAGAATAAATAAGATAAATAAATAAAATAGCTACTAGATAGTGCTAATTAATATAGATAAATGGCTAAGCAAGTAAAGAGTTAGTTAGTTAAATATTAAGTTAGTTAGTTAAATAGTTAACTCAATAAAGAGAGTTAAATAAATAACTAAAAGGAGTTAAATCAATAAAAGTTTATCCCCCCTAAAACTTCTTCTTATTCACATCATCAAGTATATCTCTAGCTACACTATCTACTCTCTCACTGATTTGAGCACTTGCATTCGCTATTTCTACATTCTCTTGTGTTACAGATTCTAAATGAGAGATAGCTTCATTGATTTGAGTAACACCTGTAGTTTGCTCTCTAATAGATTCTCCCATATCATTAATACTTTGCACTAAAAGATTTGTATTCGCTTCTATCTCTCCTAGAGATTTTTGAGTTCTCTCTGCTAGCTTTCTTACTTCATCAGCTACCACTGCAAATCCTCTGCCGTGTTCTCCTGCTCTTGCTGCTTCTATTGCTGCATTAAGAGCAAGTAAGTTTGTTTGGTCTGCTATATCTCTAATAATACCTATAACATTTTTAATATCTTCACTTTGTTGAATGACTTCTCCTGTTTTACCACTTACATTTTGCATAGATGAAGTAATCTCTTCTACAGCTTGAGCAGTTTGCTCTAAGCTACTTGCTTGAGAGTTAGTGAGATTTGTGAGATTATTCACTGCTTCTTGGAGACTTTGTGCTTCTTTACTTAATGTATGAGCAAAGTTTGCAGAAGTGGTAAGCATTTTTCTAATTTCTTCTCCTAGAGTATTTGTAACAACTTCTACTCGTCCTTTTGCATCTTTTACTTCTGTGGTGAAATCTAACTTGGTGTAGGTGTCAAAGACCCTTGCTATTTCATTGGTATCACTGCCTATTTTTCTTTGTAAATCATCAAGCATATGATTAAGCACATTTTTGAGTTCATTAAGCTGTGGGTTATGAGGAGTTTCTGTGATTCTTGCTTTTAGGTTTCCTTCTTCGATGGTTTTAGCTGTAGCCACAGATTGCTCTACGGCTTTAGCATCTTGTGCTAAGCCTATTCTTGTTTTTTCTATGTTTTCATTAATGGCTGAACCCATTTCTCCTAATTCATCTTTTGCAATAATGCGTAAAGGTTCTGGCGCTGTTTGTCTCTCGTGATTTAAGAATTTGAAGAATTCAAAGAGGGTGTGGGAAATCTCTTTGAGGCGCACTATTAATGTGCGTTTCACAAAAAGCCAAATGACAAGCAGAATTGTTATAAAAGTAATACATACAGAAACTATTATAGTAAAGGTAATCTCATATAAAGGTGCATATACAGAATCTTTGGGTGCTGATACAAGCACAGTCCAAAAAGCCCCTGTGTTACGCCATATTTCAAATGTGCTAATACCTACGATAGCTTTTTGTCCATATCGATTATGATATTCTATAACATCGTGAGCGTGTGTATCGTGCGCATTAATAGCTTGATTAATGGATTTGTCAGAATTTGTTTCCGAAAACTTTTTGCCAAATAAGGACATATCATCTGTTACAGCGATCACACCCCCTTGCGAGAGGATACTGATAAAATCATTTTCATATACGCTGTTCTCTTTGTTTGTAACAATCTTATCAATAATAGAATCAAGGTCAATAGACATACCAATAACACCGATTAATGTATCACCATTAAAAAGCGGAACTATAGCATTAACAGAATGAAACTCTTCATTTTCAAGTGTGATTTTTATAGGGATACCAATGATAGAGCGTTTTTCTTTGATCGCGTGATCAACAGCGGGGAAGCTAAGCACTTGGCTATCGGATTTGATACGTTGCACACCACCTACTTGATAAAGTTCGTTATTGCGGTAAAGCACCAAATAACCACTTTTTTCATCTTTGATGACATAATTTTCTTGCTTGCCTTGTGGCATAGAGGATTTAAAAATAAGCACATAAGCATGTTTAGCCCAATTAGCACTATCAAGCAAAGATGTCATTACCTCATCGATAAAATTATCATCGAGTGATACACCAGTTTTGAGAAAATTATTAACGATACCTTGTGTGTTTTCTAAAATGGCAAAGGTTTCATTAAAAATAGGTGCGATATTGTTTGCGTGACGTTGAGCTACATTCGTGAGGAGCTTATGGGCTTCTTTATCGAGCGTTTTTCGGGATTGTATAAGTGTGATAGATGCCATAGCGCCAATACATAGAAACACAACAATTCCTATAATAAGGTTAAGCTTGATACCAAATTTTAAACGAGATAGCATTAAAATCTCCAAAAATTATATTTTTAAGGAAATAATACCTAAAGTGTGCTGTATTTAAATATATTAAAAAATAAAATAGTTCTTATAAACTTATTTATCGTGCGGGAGTATTACAAAAATATACATTGTTATACCCTTGTTGTGTATGCTAAGAAGATTTTGTTAGGTTTTGGTGATGGAGATATGATGATTTTTGCTCGTTCTAAAACAGAGTAAGCATAGGATTTTGTTATTTGCAAATAAAGTAAAAATGACAGCAGTTGGGTAAAGGTTTATGTTTTCACTATGGTTTTATTGTTTGATATGCGTAGCTTGAAATAGTGCTTATATAGGTATTTGAATTTGCGGATAATTCTTTTGTAAAGTGGCATAGTGCTAAATATGATGTGAAAATTTATTGTATCAAGTGTTTTGTTTTGCTCTATTGTACGAGGGTGTGTTAAGGGAAAATGTAGCTCATAGCTAGGCATAGTGGCAAATTTAGAATCCCCTGTGGTGTGGGTGGCATCAGTTCTGTTAAATCCAATGTTGCTTATCATATTGTTTTTTGGATATATACACAAGCCTTTTTGTTTCCAAATGCTATATGTCCACGGATAGTCCCAAGTGTCTATTTTGTCTTGTGCGTATGTTTTAAAGATTCTATGCCATATAGTTTTTTCACGTTTGGAGCAAAAATTATCAAGTGTTTTGATATCCTCTTTGCCAAATTCGAGTTGGTATTTGCTCCAAGCCCTTGCCCACGACGCCCAGCCCCATATATGATTATATTTTGAGAAGTAATAATCTTCTTTGAGAGAGGCTTTAGGGCAGAGGGTTTGTGTCGAGAGATTAGGGGCGAAGTCTAGCGCACTCCAGCCACTTATCATAAAAACCTCTTCGTTTGCCCGATATTTCTAGTAATTCATCACAGAATCTAAAAAAGCTAAGCGTAGGCAGACAATTATCTTCTAATATAATGCCTTGTTTTTCGTGGGAGAAAAACCAAGATATTCCAGAGCTTATGGAGAGTTTTGCACTCAAATGCGATTCTCTATAAAACCTATGTATATTGCATTGCCATTGTATGGTGGATTCTAAAAAGTTTCTTACTTCTTTTACTTGTTGTTCTTCTTCTTCTTTGTTTTTGTGGGAGTTAGCGGCGATATATATTGAACTCGGCTTTAGCTTTGCAAGTTGCTTTATTATCTCTTGGAGTGTGTCTATGCGTTTATATACTATAAGCAATATAGGGTTTTGAATGCGATAACTATCCATTAATGGCTCCCTCTATACACTTTTTACAAATAGGGTTTGTGGCATAAGAGTGATTTTTATGGAGTTTTCTTAATGTCTGCATACTTTTGCTTTGCCAAAATGTTTGTAAGGAAATATTTTTTTGGCTATTGTAGGCTTGTAAGATATTGCCAAGCACCATTTGCTCACCATAGAAGGTGCAGCAAGGCAAAACGTTTCCTTCAGCAGTGATTACAAGCTGCTTGTAGGGAAATGAACATTGAAAATTTGGTTTTGCTTGAGTTGTTTTTGAACTCAGTTCTTTTGATCTTTCGGGTGGTTTAACCATCTCTTGCGATCCTATCATCTCAACTTTATCCTGCCAAAATGCGATAAAATCATCAAGCTGATGTTCATTAATTTCTGTGCGGACAAAATTTACTCGAATAAGCGGTGTGAGGCTTTTAAGCTCTTTTTTAAGCTCAATAAGCCCCAATACATTATTTACAACCTGATGATAGTTGCTTCCGGGGCGTATTTTGTCATACACATCTTTAGAATAGGCGTCAATGGATATTTGTATCCTATCAAGTCCTGCTTCAATGAGAGATTTTGCCCTATCTTTTGTAAGAAGTAAGCCATTACTTGAGAAATAAATATCAAGCACACCTGCGTTCTTAGCATAGAGAATAAATTTTTCAAGGTCTTTGCGTAAAAGTGGTTCGTTTAAATAATTAAGTTTGATAGCTTTAAGTGCATTTTTCTTTATACCATCATCTATGATATGACAGAATAGTTCAAATGGGAAAAGCAAATGCTTTTTTTCATTATTATTTTCCACAGATAGCGGATACATAGGACATTTAAGATTGCAAGTAGCATTAAGTTCAAAGTCGATTTGTGTAGGGAGTGATAATCTCTAATGTTGAGGCTTGTTGATAAATATGACGATACTCTCTCCATCGGGTTACATCTTTAAGATTCTCTAAAAGATTAATTTTTTCTATACCCAGTATACCTGTAAGTTCCGTTTTATTGCGTTTGAGTTTCATTACCATACCTTCCATTTGGGATTGTTGAGCCATAGGTCTTCAAGCATTTGTTTGTCTCTTAATGTATCCATACACTGCCAGAATCCATAATGCTTAAAAGCAACAAGCTCTTTATTTTGGGCTAGTCTAATAAGTGGTTCTTGTTCAAAAATAGTTTGCAAGTCTTTAATATATGTAAATATGTCGGGCTCACATACAAAGAATCCTCCATTAACCCAACCTTTGTCATTTTGGGAATCTCCCTTTGGTTTTTCTAAAAAATGTTCTACTCTATTATTTTCTCCAAAAGTGATTGCCCCATATCTTCCTTCTGGTTGTATGGCAGTGAGGGTAATTGCTTTTTGATGCGATTTGTGAAACTTAAGAAGGGATTGGAGATTAATATCACATAGTCCATCGCCATAAGTAAGCATAAACGTTTGATTATTGATATAAGGTTTGGCTTGTAAGATTCTACCGCCAGTCATCGTGTCTTTACCGGTATCAAGGAGCGTTACTTTCCAATTTTGCGATTGAGAATTAAGAATCTCAATAGAATTATCCTTAAGATTAATGCTTATATCACTATTATGCAGGAAAAAATTAGCAAAATACTCTTTGATAACATATCCTTTGTAGCCTAGTAAAATAATAAAGTCGTTAAACCCATAGTGGCTGTATAGCTCCATAATATGCCAGAGGATTGGGAATCCTCCTATTTCTACCATAGGCTTTGGTTTTATTGAAGTTTCTTCTGCAAGACGTGTGCCTAAGCTACCAGCTAAGATTAATGCTTTCATTTATGCTCCTTTTTGTTTGGGTAAGGTAGGGGGTGGTTGTAGTATGTATAAAGATAAAGTAGAGGCGGTGTGATTATAAGAGAATGGATAAGTGTGAGTTAATGCAGGATAAGAGATTATAATATTATGTTCTGCCCCCCCCCCCGTTAATAAATTGATTCACTTTTTGCCCGAGGCTTTGTGAGATTCTTATAAGTTTGCCATAGGCACGTATATGGATAGGCTTCTTAAGCGAAAGCTCAAAAGCTTTGATACGCTCTAGGGCTGTAGCAGATTCTATAATTTCATTTGGGTAGGTGATGGGAAATTTTGTATTGATATGAGCGGGGTTAAAGATTTCTCCCTCTTGACCACAATGCACACCGCTTCCATCAAAGCCAATCTGCTGAATGTATGATGTGCTAGGGCAGAGAACAAGCGCATTGTGTTTGTATGCAATGAGGCAGTTAAAAATAGCCCAAGTTTTGATTTTGCCCTTTGCATTATCAATGACTTGATTAAAGTAAGGCGCAATACCATCAAGGTTGATGTAGTTGATATCTTCTTGCGAGAAATTTTCCAATGCCCAAGTAATATCGCGTTTATAGTGCTGCCATCTATTTTCCCAGCTAGCCCAGCCCCAGCAGTGAAAGAGACGCCAAAAATAACAATCTCCCAAATGAGTAGTATCTATCGGGTAGCTCCAAGCGGAGATCCCCCATACTTTTGGCTCATTTTCATATTTTGATAATGCCGCATTCATATAGTTTAAAAAGACCGGTGATACTACAATATCATCTTCTAAAATGATTGCTTTGCCATATTTACTCATCACATAAGTAACGCCATCAATGATTGAATCTGCTAGTCCTAGATTACTTTCCCGCTCAATAAAAGTGATAGAGCCAAATAGAGGAGTTTGTGCGTTTTTTACAATAATCTCTTTAATGAATGTTTTTACTTCTTGTATGGCATTTTTATCATTATAGGTGGCTTGAGGTTTTGCCCCATCTTGATAGATATAAAGATCACTTTTTGAGGCAAGAGAATTGGCGATTAGAGCTTCAAGCACTTGTTGGGTGTGTTTAGGGCGATTGTAAGTAAAAAGGATAATGGGAGCATAAGATTGTAACATCATAACTTCTCTTTTAATGCTTGAGTATGCTTCATAATTGTTGTAAGGAGATTGTTATAAAAATTTGTATTTTGTATATTTGAGAGATATGGCTCAATACGAGAAAATTCTTTTTGCTCATCAAGTTTATAGGGAAATCCATCTTGTATGCGAGAAATAGCATTTTGCAAATCTTTATATGAGAAGATATGGAGCGTGTGACTTAAGAACTTATAGGCGGTTGTAGTAGCATTAAATAAAATAACAGGCTTATTAAATTGGATAGATTCTAAAGTAACGGTTCCATTAAAAGTAGCGATGGCTTGAGCTTTTTGAATAAGTTGTTTTGAGCTTATTTCAAGTGAGATGAGCGTTGTGTTCGGGACATTCATAATGTGCTTGTAGAATGTAATATTTTTAAAAAATGCAATATTATGGAGAAAATAATTTGTTAAGTCATTGTTAAATTGTAATTGATGGGGATGTTCTTTTACATAGAGTTTCCAACCTTTTGGCAGGGCTTGAGCGGTCATTTTGATAAGAGTAAGTTGAGCTTCGAGGGTGGCTCTGCCTATAATGGCTGCTTCGGGTTCAAGATGGAGATTAAAGTAAATAAATTTTTCATCAAGATTGGGCTTACGAGCATATTTTTTGTAAAAATTATGCATTCTTTTATGCTTGATGAACGAATAAAGTTTGGAAAAAAAGTTGTATTCTATCCCCATAAAGCTACATTTAAAGCTCATATGTTTAAGGCAAACTATAAATTCTATTAATATAGAACCACCAAGATTGTAAAGCAAGGATTTAATTTTATCTTTTAATCTGTGGGGAGGTTTATTTGAGTGTGTTTCATAGCGATAAAAACATCGTTGCTTAATAGAGGATGTTGGCTTATTATGGGTATCAAAAGGAATACAAGTTTTCTTATTATAATATACAAGGGACATATCGTCCATAATGCCCTCAAGTGTGTAGCTTGGAATATTGTGCAAATGAGCTAAACCAAATGGAATCAAGTGGTGTGGTGTAGCAAGTATCATTTCTGCATTAAGGACAAATGATATAGGATACTTTGCAAAAACTTCAGCAAAAAATGAAAGATATTGATAGTAAATATCTTTTGCAAGTGGGTTGTTTAACATAACACGATGTAGCATAGTTTCTACATCAATTTGAATATGCTTCATCTGTTTGATGAGTTCATAGTCTATATATGTGGTGTGCTGTATTTGGAGGAGATTTTGATAGTCAAGGCAATGAATGATTCTATGTCTATATGCTTCTACAAGTAATAAAGTTTTTTGATGCAATTCACAGACTAAGACGGCAATATGAAAATCTGTATGATTTAAAATATGAGAGAGTAGCTTCCCATCTCTGTCTAATAAAATAATAGGGTTATGCATAGATTTCACCCCTATTATTACATTTCGTATATACAGGAGGACAAGCAAAGACAAAGCAGTGCTGTAAATGCGGTAGATGGAGTATGCTTTTACCATAAGAGATACGCTTGTATTGAGCGGATAATATCTTTTGCTCTTGTTTTGGATTGGTAATGTGTGGCGTAAATTTTGAATAAATGCAGGGGGGGGGTATTGTCTCATTGCTAAAATGAGAGGGCTTAGCTTCTAAAAGCTCTAATTGTCCCTTTAAATGGGTAAAATTTTCTACACAAATGATATTTTTTGCCTTATGTAGAATAAGGTTTTTGCCACCAAATACAATGCACGGCTTGTTATGAAAGGTTGATTCAATATGGATTGTCCCATTGATGGTAGCTAAGGCTTTAGCATATTGAATAAGCTCTTTTGATGGGGTATCAAAATCAATAAGTTTTGTATGCTGAAGTTTATGTATTTCCTCATAAAAAGCGAGAGATTTCCACCATTTGAGATTATAGAGAAAATATACCATTTCAGGATTGTTAAGCATAAATTGATGGGGATGTTCTTTAATATAGAGTTTCCAGCCACTAGGCAAGGCATTATGAAGCATTTGAATAATAGTAAGCTGATTTTGCAAAGGCACACATACAGAAGTCCCACCTTCTGGTTCAAAGTGCATTGCATAGAAAATAAAAGGCTCATTGTAATTTGGACTTTGTGAAATTTTCTTATAGTATTTTTTTAGCTTTTTAGTGTATATAAGGCATAAAAGTCTATGCCAAAATGATACGGGAAAATACCCTGGGTGTTGCTTGATAGTAAAATCTCGTTTTACAAGACATATTATAAAATCTACTAAAACTTGCCCACCTATTTTGAGGAGCATTTGTCTTATAAATGTTTTTTGCTTGCCCCATAGGGTTTTATTTGCTGTGGGTAAGACAATATCATCGGGATTGAAGTGATAAAAAAGACTTTCTTGTATCTGCTCTTCATTAAGATTCCCACTTACAAAAGGAATGTATGTATTTGTATTAAAATGTAAAATAGAGATGCCATAAACGAGGGTAGGGGGTATAAAAAATGCAGGAATATCTCTATGTTTAGCAATATAAGCAGGAATATCATAAGTTGCCCCGTGTTCAATACAACCAATCAAAACTAAATCGATATGAAAAGTATCAAAGAT
Source organism: Helicobacter mastomyrinus (assembly GCF_039555295.1). Classification (NCBI taxonomy): domain Bacteria; kingdom Pseudomonadati; phylum Campylobacterota; class Epsilonproteobacteria; order Campylobacterales; family Helicobacteraceae; genus Helicobacter; species Helicobacter mastomyrinus. The sequence continues at coordinate 1,967,067 of NZ_CP145316.1, forward strand.
ATGATTCCAAAAGCATAGCGCATTAATAAACTTATTGCTTGAGAGCATACCATCATTGAGCCATCTATGCGCGACAAATTCAATTTTATACTGCGCTCTTATAAAGTTATGTAAGAGATTATAGTCAAGATAAGGCGTCCCATCTACATATTCTAATTCCTGCATAGACATAATATGCGTGATTTGCGGGTGATTTTTGTATTTTGATTTACAATCTGCTGCCATAGAATCTGAATCTACGATTAAGACTACAATGCGATATTGAAGCTCTAAAAATGTATCAATGAACGTAAGGTCTCTATCAACAAGAATAATATTTTTCATATCGCTTCCTTAAATATGAGTGTGTTGATAGTTTTAGCTAGGAGTTCATAATTTCTTGAAGAAAGAAAAAGATAGATTGGGTTAGAAAAAAGATTATCTAATGTGCTATCCCAAGATTCTACGAGTATAATTTTGGGGCGATATTTTTCCCAGTTATTAGACTGCAGCACTTCTAAATCTAAGCCTTCAACATCAATAGTCATAAAGTCAATTTGTGTGTGTGCTGGGAGATGTTCATCAAGGATAGATTTTAAAGTTCGCATAAGAATAGGAATCTTGTCAATGAGATGATAAAGCGGATGGTGATTATATTTTGTCTCCAAAACAGGGGAAAAGCCATTGAGGGCGGGTTCATTAAAGCTGTAATATGTCATTATGCCCCCCCCCCCATTAGATATACCGCACTCAATGTTAATATCCCTAGGACGGAATCGATTAAATAAATTCATAGAGTTAGGCATTGCGTCAATATTGATACCGCTCCAGCCCTGCTTGTAAAAAAGATAAGTATTTGAGAATCTAAATGGGTGGTGAGCCCCAACATCGACATAAAATCCATTTTGCGCGTATTGAAGCATTTCGCGCAAAATGAGGTCTTCCCCTTGAATTGCGTAGGATTTGATATGAAAACGTGTGATATAAAGATTCTTATATGTGATAAGCAGTGAGCGTAATTTGCGCGGGAGGATTGCTTTAATGATGGATTTTATCATTGTTTCCTCCTATGCAATCTATACAATATGAAGGAATGCAGTAAGATTAAAAAAGCAAGAAGTTTTACTCTATCCCCTCCCCCAGCTAAAATATCAGCTAGTGTGCTTCTTGGGAAAGCGTCAATGGCAGAATGAGAGGAGAGATTATAAATCGTAGTCGATGCAAAAAGACGTTGCAAAATATGATAAGACTGCAAGATTTCAGCATCTGTATGTAAAATATTATGCAGATGTATCTTTTCTAGGGCACAAAGTGTTTCATCTTCATTGTAAAAGCACTTATAGTCATTAAAAAGCGTATTGTTAGTATCTACAAAGTAGTTTTTGAACCAATTATGATCGCAGTCTAAAAGATAGATATATTTGCATCCCATAGCAATACAGCAGATAATAGAGGGAATTAACACATTGCAATATGAGGGCAGGGCAAGAGCCTTTTGAAAGAGAAAATGAGCGATGAAGTCAAAGCCTTTAAATTTTGCAATGCCAAAGGTTTGGATATTAATATGATGATTTTTAATATCTATTAAATGTTCCCAAACATTAGGCACAAGCAAAGCGAACGGATAAGATATATACTCTAAGACACTCAATATTTCCTTTACCTCTTGCTCTACTTTTTGATAATAAGCCTGTGATGCTACATTGTAGGTATCTCCTATGAAATATACAGAATCCATCAAGATGTGATATTTTGGTTGAATGGCGTGATGTATAGGCTTTGTGATTGAGTGATTCATCATTAGTGTGTTATGTTCGTTAAGCAAGGAAGCATATCTTTGTATATCTTTTTTGAGACTTGGACCATTAGCAAGAATAAAAATATGATTGCTGGTAGATTTTGAAAGTGAGGATACGCTAGAAGTATAGGCAGCATTTCTTATAAAGGCATATAAGTGATAGGCTGTGTAAAGGGTGTTTAAACAAAGGTGCTTAAGAGACATAAGCACCCCTTTTGATGAGGAAAAGGGAATAAAGTAGGATTACAAGATGTTTAGTATCCCCCCCCCCGCTGCCTAAAATAGAATCTATATTTTTTCGTTTAAAGGCATCAATCATTGAAACCGATGAGAGATTATAGATATAGGGGAATGCCACCCCTAATGTATCATAGGCTTTAAAAGCTTCAGCTATACACTGCATATGAAATGAAAGCGGATATGGAGTATAGATTTTTTCTTTTTGATTGTGATAGTAATGTGTCTCAAGCGAATATATTCTATTGTTTTCATCGACTTCAAGCTGTTTATGCCAAGTGCTATCTGCCCCAAGCAAATAAATTTCTTTATAGCCCATTGTTACAGCACAGCATAGCCCAGCAAGTAGGACATTAATACCGCTTGGAATAGCAAAATTATGTCTATAAAGCCATCGTTGTAATATGCTAAATGTATAAAGTTCAACGGCATTAAAAGTATATATGTGAAGCTTAGGGTTGTTTAATACAAGGGATTTGGCAGTGCGCTTATGGTAGTAGTGATATGGCGCAAAAACATTCATTTCCCAATCTACTCGAGAAAAAGCTTCATTGAGGCATTTTACACATTGAGTTAATCCCCCATCTATATCCTCTTTATCGGTGTAAAAGCCCCAGTATGCAGGATCCATAAGCATATAATATTTGGGTTTTAGCTCAAAGGCAAGAGTATGGGTAAGCGCTTGATTGACCATCATTATGTCTTCAAGACATAGATCTTTAATATGTGATGTGATGTCAGTATTGAGGCTAGGACCATTACCTATAACAAAAATTCTATCTTTGATGGGCACAATTTGCTTGATAGAGGGGCTAAATGTGCCGTGTCGAATAAAGTTTTGTAAATACCACAAAAATTGCGCGGTTTTATTGACTTTTGACTTTAGGTGATATTTTCGCTGCATTATAGTCCCCATCCATCATCGACAACAATCACTTGTCCATTGATATATAAGCTTGCATCACTAAGCAAAAAAATAAGTGTGCCACTTAAGTCTTGGGGATCGAGCATACCCTTACTTGTGCAATGCTTTCTATATCGAGCCAAAAAACTTTGAGGCTGATTGTCTAAAATACCCCCGGGCGCGATAGCATTAGCTCTAATGCCCGTATTGGCAAGATACTTTGCCATATAGCGCGTCATATGGCATATACCAGCCTTAATCATACTATATTCAATAGGACTATCCATTTGTGTGCCAATGTATGTGTCAAATTTTGGAGCATATACGCCCTGTATGCTACTCATTGAGATGATATTGCCAAATCCTTGTTTTTTAAAATACTTTGCAAATTGCTGTGAGCTAAGAAAGTAGCCGCCCATTTGAAGATTGATATTTGCGCAAAAATCTTCATATTCTACCTCAAAAAAATTTTTTTTACCCCACATTGCTGTGCGAGGATACGCATTATTGACGAGTGCATCTATTTTACCATAATGTGTGTGAATTGTTTCTATGGCTTGCTCTAAACTTGTTTTAGAAATAATATCAAGCATAACACAATCAATACGAGTAGATATATCACTTGCAAGTTGTTGAGAAGATGAGTTTGTAAGCTTTTCGCAAATAGCTTGTTTTGCTGCTTTGGCAGCTTCTAGGTTAATATCTGCAATCACGCCAATGCCGCCATGCTGCACAATAGATTCGATAAAGCCCTTGCCAATGAGACCAGCTCCGCCAGTTACAACAACGACTTTATCTTGTAGAATCATATTGATTTGCTCCATTTTGTAATGTTTAAAGCCGCTCATTATAAGCAAAATACACTAAGATATAGCTTAAGACCCATTGACAGGCTTGCTGCAATAGGCGTTCTTGAAAGACTTATATCGCATAGATTTTGTTTTTCATAGTTTTAAGCTAATCCCTAATCTTATCGCTTGGTGGATAGACAAAGTTTGTCTTTCGCTCTACAAATACTCTCTCTTTTTCATCTACTGCAAAAGCGTGAATGATGATATCATAATGCCCTGCTTGCAAGCTCTCTCTCGTACGGAGGGTTACGATTTTTTTCACCTTATCTCCGGCTTTGACTTTAAAAGGTGCTTTAGGTTGGAGAATCTGCAGAGATTGGGCGATATTGCCACCTTTTGTATTATAGATTTCAAAATACATTTCGTGGTCTTTGGAATCGGTATTATTAAATATCATTATGTAGTGATTTTCCACGATATGATTTGCTCTTACTTCGTATAGCTCAGCAGTGCGGCTAATATCAAGCAGCATAGATTCTTTGGTTGTTCCCATAAAGAGCAGTAGCACAAAGACAAGTGCTAGCACAACCACATAGCCAATCGTCCTAAAGCGGACAAACTGCACCTTGCCATTATTATCAAGCGAAGCAGAAGACTTCCACACTACAAGCGAAGGTTTGCCGAGTTTGCCCATCACACTTGCACACGCATCGACACATTCAAGGCAGTTGATACACTCAAGCTGCATACCCTTTCTAATATCAATATGCGTAGGGCAGACACGCACACAAGCAGAGCAGTTTGTGCATTCATTATTTATATCTTGCTTTTTGGGAGCTAGGCTATATTTTATACCCTTTGCATCATATACAGCCCCACCACGCTTATAGTTATAGAGCGCCATAAGTGTATCATTATCATAAAGCACGCTTTGTATGCGGCAATACGGACACATATAAATGCAAAAATTTTCTTGTATAAAGGTAATATCAAGGATAAAAAATAGCCCAAATCCAAGCCAGAATCCAAGCAAGATTCGATGATTGAGTGGGTCGCTCATATAGGCAAAAAAATCACTAGGAGGCGTGAAGAAAAACATTAAACTAGCAGAGGCTACAAGGCAAAGCACAGAAATGATGAGAAACGCGCACAGGGCTTTAATTTTCGCACTAAAGGTGCTTAAATCCATCTTTTCTTGCTTATTGCTAATTTTTTTACGCAAACCAAAGATTTTTGTTTGTAGTAAATCCCTATACAAAACGCGGAATATCGTCTGTGGACACGCCCAGCCACACCATATCCGCCCAGCAAGGGTTGTCATAAAAAAGATTCCTACAAACATTAAAATCAGCAAAAATGGCATAAGATAAAATTCTTGCATATCAAATACGACACCGAGCAAATGCAGCTGCTTGTGGTCAAAAGAGAGTAAAAAGAGCTGATTGCCATTAATCTGTATAAAGGGGAAAAGAAGAAAAACAAAAGTGGCTATGGCATAAACGATATAGCGTTTGTAGCGATAATGCGATATTTTTAGCAATGGTGCTTGAGATGTGGTGGTCATCACTCTCTCCTTAGTTGTTCTTATTGTATTGTTGAGTGAAAAATGGGAATATAACATTTTTTGACTTAAATTAAATAAAATACATTGATTCTGTAAAATTTTATGAATCTCTATTTTTGAAAAACACAAAAAGGAGCAGGATAATGAAACGGGCTATTGTGCTTGGTGGCGGTGGGTCAAAGGGTGCGTATCAAATCGGTGCGTGGAGGGCTTTAAGAGAGCTAGGCATAGCATATCACATCATCACAGGCACGAGTATAGGAGCGTTTAATGGTGCGATGATGGTGCAGGGCGATTATGACAAAGCATTAGCTTTGTGGCGCGAGATTGATATTGATAAAGTCGCGCTTAATGGGCTTAACCTCCGCACGGATTTAAACTACTATAAAGCCAATCTTGATAAGCTCCTACCTTTTATTAAAAGCTATGCAAATAATAAAGGTATGGATATTACGCCGCTTAAGCAGATTATAGAATCTTCGCTTAATGATTCATTTTTCACCTCTCCTATTAATTATGGCTTAGTAAGCGTGAAGATTCCATCTTTTGCACCTATACAAAAGCCCAAAGCAGAGCTAAATTTGCAGAATCTCGCCTTGTGGATTCTCGCCTCTGCTTCGTGCTTTCCGGCGTTTCCCGTGTGTGAGATTGAGGGGGAGGATTATATCGATGGCGGATATTATGACAAGCTACCTGTAAATTTTGCCTTTGAGCTTGGGGCTGAGGAAGTGATAGCCATAGCGCTTAATCCTAATCCGCATATTTATAGCCATCACCCGCTTGTGCGGACTATCCAGCCTATCGCTTCTCTTGGAGGTATGCTTGATTTTGATAAGGTGAGTATGAGTGAAAATGTAGAGATTGGTTATTTAGATACGTTAAAAAGCTTTGGGAAGCTGTGGGGTAGAGCATATAGCTTTAGAATCTGCAAGAATTTTATGCAAAAATGTGCCTTTGGATTTAATCGTGCTTTTGCCTTTGTGCTACAAAGTGAGCTGCAAGGCACAAGGACATTACCTTTTAGTCTCCATAAGGCATTTGAGATTTTCACCCCCGCTTTATCAAATAGAATCTTTTATCTCTTAAGTGAGGATTCTCCGTATATATCGCATATTGAAAGGGTGTGTGGGGAGGATTTGAGTAATATCCATCACAATAGCTCCTATCGTATGGCTTTACATCTTATAGAATCTGCAATGGCGTATTTTGGAGACTTTGAGAGGACTAAGATTTATGAGCTTGAGGCGGTATGCGAGGTGCTAGCAAAGCAGGATTTTGAGGCATTTGATGTTGAGGTACAAATGGCACAAGAGAGCGATAAAGCGCTGCTTGGCGCATTTTTTGGGCTATTTTTAGCATATATGCAATAATGGACTAGAATGAAAGTATTTGAAAAAATTTATATTGAAATAAGCGATTATTGCGCCCTTTCATGTGGATTCTGCCCGAGTGGTTTGAGACAGACAAAGCGGGGTGAGATGGACTTAGGGCTTTTTACATCTATATGTGAGCAGATTCAGGGCAAGGCAAAACGCGTGTGTTTGCATATTTTGGGCGACCCGCTAGGTGTTGGGGATTTTGCGGCTTATGTGAGAATCTTAGCACATTATGGGCTTAAGGTAGATTTGGTAAGTACGGGGTTATTCTTAAAAGAGCGGGATTTTGAGCTCTTGCTTCAAAATCCCTTTGTGCAGGTTTCTTTCTCTCTTAGCGCGTTTTTGGCAAATGCTAATGTGCTAAAAATGGCGCATTTACATCGTATTTTGGACTTTTGCGGGGCGCATATACAGCGCAATGCACCTATTTTTATCAATCTCCGCTTTCACCAAAATGATATTATGCAGGAAAGTGAGAAATTTAAGGTAATGCTTGAGACCATAAGGGCGTATTTTGGGTTGCCTTCGTGTGATTTAAGGCAAGGACGCATCAAACTTGCTCCTAAAATATTTTTGAATCCTATGCCTTCATTTGAATGGGAGCAAAGTATGCTAGAGCAGCGCACATATAAGAGCGAGAGCAAAGATTCAAAGCCTTTGTGTTATGGGGCGCACAAGCAGTTTGGAATCTTAAGCAATGGTGAGCTTGTGCCTTGTTGTATTGATTATAACGGGAGGGCGAGTTTTGGCAATGTAAGAACACAAAGTATGGAGGGCATTTTAGATTCTGTGCGTTTTTTGCAGTTCGCACAGAATCTAAAAGATGGCATAGCCCCTTGCGAACTATGTGAGAAATGCGGATATAAGATGATTTTATAAAAGCTTTATAGCTTGAGATAGACGCTAGATGCAAATGGATAATCCACCGCTTCTAGGCAAAGCAAGATGTATCACATAAGGGTATCCTATGGATTTGCAAATGGACATTGCTTTGCTTTAAGGGAGCTTTGTCAATATAGATAGGGCTTTAGAAGTTTGCTAGGGCAGAGGTATATATGCTCAAGTTGCGGGTGCATACTCGTGCCATTGCTTTCTCCTGCCATAGAGTAATAGTAGCTTCGTGATATGGTAATAAGCTGTGGATTCCTATAACAAAAGTATTGTGGAAATATTTCAAAGATAATTGTATTTTTTGGCAAAAGGATACATTGTTTGAGCTGCTTCCGTGCTCACTAGCGATGATTTTAGATTCTCTCAAAAGCCCTACTTTTTAAGATTTTTACTAGACAATTTAATACTAATGAATGCCCATACCTGCTAAGATGATGTCCATCAGCGATGGTAATATGATTTTTATCGCAATCTTTAAATGCTTGTGCTATGGTAAAATGTTTTTCAAGACTGCATTCTTCTAAGATTGCATTGTAATGGTTTATATCCTCCTGTATGTTATATACTTTTTCAATCAGTTTCTTGCCGGGTGGAGCAATATGATAGATATTTTCTTTAAAGCAAGTGGGGCTAACATAATGAAATTCATATAAAGATGTGAGATGAAACATTAATCTCTTAGAGATAATTTTATACAAGTATCTTGTGATAGGGAGTGTCAATAGTATTCTTTCCCAACCCCGCTTAATGATTCGTCTGCACGCATCAACTACGCCAACTTGTATAATAACAATATCTGCTTTTTGATATGTCAAAAGGTCTTGTTTTTGAAGTATGATGTCTTTAGTATGTCTGCCCCTTTGGGGAAAGAAGTATATTTTAGCCCCCCCCCCCATTGTTTGCATAAATCTATCCACCCAAGTGGATTCTATAGGAGTGCAATCCCTGCTTAAAGATAAAGAATCAGTAATAATTGTTAGGGTTTTTATATGATGTTTCATAATTATATTCCCAAACATTGCTTACAAAGATGATATGGTGGAAAAATGCCATTTTTGTGCATATTTCTAATTTTTTCAACCTCAATGCCTTGATAAATTTCTAAAAAATCGGTTGTAAGCAATGAACCAAAATTGATACTATCAAAATAATCTTTGCAACATAAAATAAGTGAGCAATCAGCATTAATCCAAATTTCATCAAATGGGCTATGACATAAGGGTTTAGAGTGTGTGATTGGAGATTTGAGAGGTGTGTTTTTAGGCAGCTCTTGTTCTAGCCCCCCCCCCCGTTATATGCTCTTTATGCGTAATTACACGTTTGTATGGCAAAATCGCATTGATTAAATACGCTTTAGAACCAAAAATATCTTTAAAAGATTCTTGTGGATTTTCTACATTGTGTGGCGTTAAAACAGAGCTTATGAGCAGCTTAACGTGCGGATAATGCTTTTGTTTTAACTCTAGGAGGGCAGCAAAGTTTTCAATTACTTTTTGGAAGTCATCTTTACCATGCACGGCATTGTAATTTGTAGAATCTAAAGCATTAATAGAAAATTTTATAGAATCTAAGCCATTTTGCAGCAGAGACTCTGCCCTTGTCTTATCCATAAGTGCTCCATTAGAGCTTATATACACATAAGGAATTTTATAGACATTTTTGCAATGCCAAATAATAGCCTCTAGGTCTTTGTTTAACAATACTTCACCTTTAGCACTCAAACCTAATTCATCTGTTTGCACATATTTTAAGACATTATCCATAGATTTTACAAAGTCCTCATAGCTTGTTTTATTTTTTTTTGGTGCGTTTGTCTGTGTTTGAGCAAAAATTACACTTATGATTGCAGAAAGTGCAAACATCAAAATTAATTTTTCGTTTTATTTTATCCATATTTTTTCTCCTTAAAGTTTTAAGATTAGCTCAACCATTTTTGGGCTATTTTTGTAAGCATTGCGGGATTATCACTTGCATAAAATTGCAAAGATTTAAGTGAATCGCCTGAAGTGAGGTGCAAGCGGGATTCTAAATATTCTACAATCGCCTCGCCTGAATGGATTAGAATACTTTGGTGTTTAAAATATTTATCAAGCGCGGGGGCGATAAGCGGGAAGTGCGTGCAGCCTAGAATAATAGCCTTAGGAGGATTACTAAGGGAGCTAAAATAGTATTCAAAAATATCCTCTACTATTGCCCCCTCTAGCAGTCCCTCTTCCACGATAGGCACAAAAAGCCCTGTGGCAAGACTTTTGAGATTCCAAAAGCCAATTTTGCGTAATCGCATTTCGTATTCACCGGAATTGATTGTCGCACGTGTGGCGATGATAAGGATTTGAGAATCTGTATTTGAAAGCTTATTTTGTACGGCAAGGACACCGGGCTCAATCACCCCAACAATAGGAATTTTGCTCTTTGCCTGCATTTCGGCTAAAGCGTAAGCACTCACAGTATTGCACGCCACAATAAGAATATCGATATGATGTGGAGCAAAGAAATCAAGGGCTTCAAGGGAAAAGCGCACAATTGTTTGCTTATCTTTGACACCATAAGGCACACGCGCGGTATCGCCATAGTAGATAATCTCATCAAAAAGTTTAGCATTAATGAGGCTTTTTAACACACTTAAGCCGCCAACACCGCTATCAAAGACACCCGCGCGCATTAAAATCCTATTCTTGAGAGTTCATCATATTTAAAAACTCTGCATTATCCTGCGTTTGTTTCATTTTTGAGTAAATAAATGTAAGTGCCTCGACATCATCCATCGTGTGCATTACATTACGTAGCATCCATATTTTTGTAAGATTATCTTTGCCAAGGAGTAAATCATCTTTGCGTGTGCCGCTTTTTAATACATCAAAGGCAGGGTAGATTCTGCGGTCAGCGATGGAACGTGCAAGGACGATTTCGCTATTGCCCGTGCCTTTAAATTCTTCAAAAATCACTTCGTCCATTCTTGAGCCTGTTTCAATGAGGGCGGTAGCAATGATAGTAAGGCTGCCGCCTTGCTCGATATTACGTGCTGCACCAAAAAAGCGTTTGGGCTTATGCAGAGCATTTGCATCAACCCCTCCACTTAGCACCTTGCCACTTGATGGCGTAGCGGCATTATAGGCACGAGCTAGACGCGTGATAGAATCTAGCAGTATCACCACATCTTTACCCATTTCTACCTTACGTTTGGCACTTTCAATAACCAAATCTGCCACGCGGATATGGTTTGTCGCTGGCATATCAAAAGTAGAGCTAAAGACTTGTCCTCGCACGCTTCGCTCCATATCTGTAACTTCCTCTGGGCGCTCATCGACTAAAAGCACCATTAGCTCTACTTCAGGGTGATTTTTGGTGATGCCGTGGGCTAATTCCTTCATTAATTCTGTTTTACCCGTGCGCGGAGGAGCGACAATAAGAGCACGCTGCCCCTTGCCAATAGGGCTAAATAAATCTAGCATTCTGCCTGTAACTTTGCTTTGCTCATATTCGAGTTTGAGCTGTTCGTGTGGGAAAAGAGGCGTGAGATTATCAAAAAGCGGACGATTCTTAATCTCTTCAAGCGACATATAATTAATCGCTTCAATCTTTAAAAGTGCATAATATCGCTCTTGGTCTTTAGGGGGGCGCACTTGCCCGGTTACAATATCGCCATTACGTAGGGCGAAACGGCGGATTTGGGATTGCGATACATAGGTGTCATTTTGACTATCTGCGAGACTTTCGGTCAATGCCCGTAAGAATCCATAGCCCTCATTGGTGATTTCTAAAATACCTGAAAAGAGTATATAGCCGCCTTGGTTGACTTGGGCTTTGAGAATCTCAAAAATCAAATCCTGTCTACGATAATCGCTAGGATTCTCTACTCCTACCTCTTCGGCAATACTGATAAGCTGTTTAATGCTTTTGGTGCGTAATTCTTCAAGCTGGTAACCTTCCACAGGCGTGTGAGTTCGTTTATTATCTGCCATAAAATTCCTTAGTTCAAATGAAGATTTAAGAAAGTTAAGAAGATAAAATCTGTGCTATAAGATCTTATCTTCTCTAAGAAGTCTTTTGTGAAAAAGTGAAAGTCGATTTTATAGAAAAGTTCCTTGTGTGTCAATATCTTACATGCTTTAAACAATATTGTTTTTAACATTTTTGTTCAAATCAGGGTGAATCTTATATACTTTGTTTTTAATCTTAATCAAAATGCCCGTGTCAATAAGTTGCTTAAATGTCTTTACAATCGTGGGCTTGCTGACATTAAGATGAGCGATAATGTTTTCATAAGAGCCATAAAAGATATTATCCTCATCGCAATTCGCGAGTAAAAATTGAATAATGGCAATTTTTTTGCCTCCTACAAAGGTGGAGATAGCATTAATGAGTAGATTCTTTGAGGCAATCTCATCAGCTTGCAAAAATGGCAAAATAGCCTTATTGAGCGTATGGAGTAATTCTTCAATATTGATAGGCTTTAAGATATAGCCATCTACGCGCAAACGTATCGCATCAAGGAGGTATTTTGTCTCTGTGTGCGCAGTAGTGATGACTACAGGGATATCAGGGTGGGTGCTTGAGTTGCGTATGGCATTAATGAGCTCAATTCCATTCATTTTAGGCATAAGAATATCTGTCAATATTAAATCAATTTTATGTCGTTTAAAAAGATCAAGCGCTTCTTGTCCATTTTTAGCCACAAATAGACGCCCTACATAATCTTCAAGCACCATACTTGTGAGGTTAGCGGTATCTATATCATCTTCTACATAAAGAATAGTAAGTTTATTAAGAGTATCAAATTTCATTATCGCTGCCTTGTGTTGGTATGTGAATGTTAAATTCTGCTCCAAAAAAGTGTTCTTTCCATTGTGTATTTGATACATCAATGCTACCATTAAAATGTCTCTCAATGATTTGCTTTGCCATATATAGCCCAACACCTGTGCCTACAGATTTATGCTTAGTGGTAAAATAAGGCTCAAACACCTTTGTCTTGTCCTCTAAGCCAATGCCTCCCGCATTATCCTTGATACAAAGGACAATATTATATCCTACCTTATCTAATAAAATTTCTATATGTGCTTTAAAGTCCTCATTGCTTTGTGCTTTGAGTTTTAGGGCGTCAATGGCGTTATTAATAAGGATTAAAATCACTTGCATAAAAGAGTTTTGATAGCCATTTACACTAAGATTTGCTTTTTTGATTAATACATCAATATATATATGATTTTCTTTAATCTGTTCTTTAAGGAGTTCTAGAGAATCCCAAATGCTTGTAGCAGGTTCAAACACTTCCGTGCTTGTCTCTGGGCGGAAGAAATTGCGGAAATTTTCAATCGTATTTGACATTTCAGTGGCGATTTTCATACCATATTGCGTTTGTTGCAGGACAAATTCATTATCAAGCTTATTTTGCATAGCCTTGCTTTTAAAGCTCTGTATCAGCATCATTAGAGAATTAAGTGGTTGCCGCCATTGATGAGCGATATTTTGTATCATCTCCCCCATAGAGGCAAGTCTAGCCTGTTGATACATAATCAAATCTTTCTTGCGATTCTGCTCTACCTCGTATTCAATGGACTTTTGTAAATTGGCATTAAGTGCTTGAAGCTCTTTTGTCTTAGATTGCACAAGTTGTTCTAAAAGCAAGTGATTGGTATTGATAGAATGCCCGATAGATAGGGCAAGGATAATAATCGTAGCAATCACGATAAACATAAAAATAGCTAAGATAATATAAGTATTTTTGTAAAGAGAATCTGTAATCTTTTTCCCATAAAAAGCAATGTCAAAAGAGAGTAAAACCTGCTCTTTAAGTAAAGAGGGCATCGAGAGGGTATCACTATTGATAAAGGCTCTATCAATAGATTCTATAAGAGCGCTCTCTGCTTGTAAAAGAGTTTGAATCTGCCAATATTCATTAGGCATAAAGGTTTTGGCATACCATCGGCGTAAATGCACAATAGCAGATTCTATATTTCTACTCGTATCGTGAATCTTGTGTTGCTCCCACATTTCAAGCAAATACGGGAGATTCTGCTTATTGCGTGCATCACTTTCTGTAAGGAGCATAAGCGTGTGGATATTGTGATTATGTAGTGAGTTTATATCAAACTCACTTTTTAGCCCCATTAGTGCAAGTATCCCCACACTTGCTACAAGTGCAAATCCTATGACAATAATCCACATTAAAATTGTAGTTTTTGCGCGAAAGGAGATATTATTCATTAAAGAAGACATTATATGTTTCATACAAGCTCTTTTCCATTAGCAATTGCATCGCCTAAAGCACGCAAAAGTAAATCATATTGCAAAAATCGTTCTTTATGTTTCTTAAGGGAATAGCTAATCTGCTCTTGCAGCGTTTTTTGTGAGCTAAGGAGTGTATTATGCTCTTTATGTAGGGTAGCGATATTTTTTTGTGTTTCTTCTAGAGTATTGAGCGTATGAGATTTATCCACTATCAGCTTATTAATCTCACTGCCTAGAGCGATAATCTCTACTTTAGGGGCTTTTTTATCCACAAGTAATCGCAATGTCTTATTTTTATTTTCCAATATATCATTGTAGGTTTGTGCGTCTGCTTCATATCCCTTTTGTCGCAATTTATCTTGTGCGATTTGATTTGTGAGGTTATGAATGCGCTCCTCAAGCTTATTGGCTTGTTTTTGCATACTTTGTATGTCAAATTCTACACTGATTTTATTATGTAAGGCTTCTTTGATGAGTGCTAGTGTCCAAGGTTTGCCATTTTTATCAATAATAAGGGGCTTTGTGTAGATTTTCCCCCCTAGCTCAATCGAACCACCATTATAAAATTCAATAAAGCTAATCGCATTGGCATTATCCTTTATGCAGAGGTCTAGGAGCTCTTTTGCCACTATTTCAAACATCACCCACGAATATTGCTGAACTAATGTCAAGCAATACATACTTTTTGCAATAGAATCAACACGTTTAAGCGGCAGCTTTTCTAAAAATAGTCGTAACTTCTGTATGGCAAAAAACCCAAATCGCTGGTTAAAAAGAATATTATCAATATGTGTGAGGTCAATATCATTTTGCAATATCTGTGAGGTGTTTTGCATAATCACATCTTGAATATTGACTGATTGCAACATATCATCAATACTTTGTTTATCGGCATTGCTTAGAACATTGATGTGCATTCTATTATTGATTTGCCGTATTTCATTGCTGATTTGCACCATTTCATTATCAAATTTACGCAGCTTTATATTCCCATCCTTGAAAAATAGCCCATCACGCGGCTGTATGCCAAAGACATTTCTCAAAGCCACTTTTATCATATCTCTTTTTGTGCTTTGATTTTGCAAATCAAGCATAGAATTTACAAAGCTAAATAGCTCATCAAAATCCGCTTTTGAAGGCTCTTGCGTGTAGAGAGTGCTTTTATGCATTTTAAGAAAATCGCAGATTCTCTGCACATAAAGATTATGCGTGTAGTTTTTAATCCGCGTGATGATTTGAAGCTGCTTTTTATCATAATGCACGAAGCAGCCTAAGCCTTTTTGATCATAAAAATGCAAAATCGCTAAGCGAATATCATTTTCCGCGCTAGGATTATCCTGTAAAAGTGTAAAAAGCGCCTTTTCACTCTTCATTTTAGCCTCTGTAATATTCACAGATTCACTAAAATATTTTTGCAGTATTTGCAAGGCTTCATCATAGAGCGTATGGCTATTCATAGGGATTCTTTAGTGTGGAATTGTCTGCTTTTTAGCACGGATTGAATCTGCTCTTGTGAGGCATTTTGCAATGTTTGAAATGAGCCAAAATATTCTAAAAGTCGCTTTATCTGTGCCTTGCTGTATTGCTTCTCTCCCATTATTTGCACCTTATTTGTGTCTTTTGTTTTCCTATAGCGATGATAGGTAATAGCATATTTATGCGCCTCATCACGTAGCTTCTGGCAGAATTGTAGTCTTTTGTCATTTGCTTTTAGTTTAAATTCCGCTTGGTTTGTGCGCAATATATCAAGTGCATTGCCCTTTGCCCGATAGGCTTTAGCATTATGTTTCATTTTTGCAATCGCCACCACATCGACATTTGCACCCACACTTTGGAGAATCTCACACGCGATATGAATTTGTGCCTTTCCGCCATCAAGCAGCCATAAATCCGGCGGAGGATTAGATTCAAACTTAGCTGCCCTACGTTCAAGCATTTGCCGCATTTGCGTGTATTCATCGCTACCTTCGAGGGTATATCGCCGATAATGCGATGAGAGAAAGGCATTATTTTCATACACAATCATACCGCCTACATTATGCACCCCGCTATGATGAGAGGTATCAAACACCTCAATTCTGTAGGGCACTCTTTGGAGGGCGCAGAGTTCTTTTAAGGCTATGAGAGTTGGCTCATCGCTATGCTGCTGCTTATGGAGGCGCAATATCTCAAGGGCATTTTGATAGGCAAGGGTAAGAAGCTCTCTTTTCTTGCCTTTTTGGGGCTGGATAATCTTAATATGGCTTTGGGTTTGGCTACTAATGAGCTGCTGCAAATGCACTAAGTCTGCAAATGCAAAATGGGGGATAAGAATCTCATCAGGCATTAGAGGCGTTATATTTTTATAATGATTAAGCAGGGCTTGTGTGTAGAGTTCAGGGAGATTATCATCATAAATATCTTGGTGGAGCAGTGAAAAATCGCTAGAGACAATGCGTCCATTGCGGATAAAGAGCACCATAAGAATGTGCGTATTAAGGCTCTCATCATCTTTAACAAGGGTAAATACATCATAATTTCCGCTTCGTATGTCGATTATGGATTGATTTTTCATCTGTGTGATTTTGCGGATTCTATCGCGGATTTTAGCAGCTTCCTCAAACTGCAAGGAAGTAGAGAGTTTTTGCATTTTTGATTCTAAAATACGTGCGAGTTCTTTTTTATTTTCAAGTAATGCAATGCCCTGCGTGATGAGCTTAGCATATTCTATTGTGGAGATTTTGCCCTCACAGGGGGCGAGACATTTATTAATCGCATAAAACATACAAGCTTTTTTGCCTTTCACACAGGATTTTTTCTGCACAAGCGGTAGCACATCATAAAGGCTATCAAGCAATTCTCTAGCCCCACTTGCAAATGGTCCAAAATACTGAATCTTAGGCGATTTTAGCACTTGTCTTGTGATGTCAAAGCGGGGGTAGTGGAGGGATTTATCAATATAAATATACGGATAGGTTTTATCATCGCGCAGAAGGATATTGTATTTAGGCTTTAGGCTTTTGATAAGGGAGTTTTCAAGTATGAGTGCGTCTTGTTCGTTATTGGTTAAAAGCGTGTGAATCTGCGCTATTTGGGATACCATAAGCCCGATTCTGGGGCTAAGATTGGGCTTTGGGGAGATAGATTCGTTATGAATGCTAAAATAGCTTTTAATGCGATTTCTAAGATGCTTTGCCTTGCCTATATAGAGGAGATTTCCCGCATTATCAAAGTATTGATAAATGCCTGATTGTGTAGGCAAATGCTTTAATGTGAAAAGGAGAGAGGGATTTTCAGGTGGCATTTTGAGCTTCCCATTGTCGCTTAATGCTTAAACGTAAGGCTTCGATTTTGTCATAAATCTCTTTATTGGTGGCGCGATTTTCAAACTCTCCATTGGAATGCTCATAAAAGGCGGGATTGGTGCTTGGTGGTAATGGTGGAGTAAGAATGTGGCTTGGCACATAAGCGTGTATTTTTTGGATAGAACTAAGCCTAGGGAAAAGTGCTTTGTGGCTTTTTAAACTCTCTGTTATGTGTTTATGCTTATAATGATTAAATTCTACGCACAAAGCCTTGTGTTTAAAGGCAAAAAGCAATCGATTATTTTTAATGGTAATAAAGAGAATCTGATCTCTTTCAAGTGGCGTAAGAAAGGTATTTTTAAAGCGCGTGATTTCACTTTGCTGCTGCAGTCTGTGAGCCAGAGATGGAAATTCCCGCCCGATATGGGAGAGTATATGAGCCATAGTAGTTGTTTTCATAGGCATATTTTAGCATATTTAGCGTTTATTTTTGCCATCGTTGGTATGGGGATAAATACCGGTTGTGGCTATAAGGCAGACCCATTTTATAAGCCCTCAAATCAAGTTGATACAAGCTCAAGTGTAAATGCAGCCCAAAATCAAAAGAAAAAAGTGCTTTTTGAAGAGATAGATTCTAAACCCACAGCGAGTTATGAGGCAGATGGGGAGTAGGGTATGAGGCAATATGATGTGATAATTATCGGTGCGGGAGTGGCAGGGCTGTATTGTGCGGTTGCCTTACCTCCGCATTTAAAGGTGTTGATTTTGTGCAAGGCTCAACCTTGGGAGTGTAATACATTCTACGCGCAAGGGGGCATTAGCGTGGCAAGAGATGAGAGCGATATATCCTCACATACGCAAGATACTCTTTCAGCTGGAGCAGAGTTAAATAATAAAGAATGTGTAGAGACGCTTACAAACAATAGCATTTTAGTGCTAAATGAATTGATAGAGGGCGGCTTTATGCTGGATAGAGATGAAAATGGCGCATTACTCTATGCTAAAGAGGGAGGGCATAGTAGGGCTCGTATCGTGCATTCAGGAGGGGACGCCACAGGGAGAAGTCTGCATACATATCTTATAGGCAAACTCCGCGCGAGGCTGTGGAAAAATGCAGAGGTAGTGGATTTACTCATTGAGGAGGATAAATGCTATGGTGTGTGTGTACAGACAAAGCTAGGCACACATAATCTTTATGCCCATCATATCGTTATTGCAAGTGGAGGCGTGGGAGGATTGTTTAAATACCATACCAACGCCTATACGATTAGTAGCGACCTACACGGAATCATCTTAGAGCATCATCTTGCCTTGCAGGATATGGAAATGTTGCAATTCCACCCTACTGCCTATGTGGATAATCCACAGGCTAGGAAATATCTTATTTCTGAAGCTGTGAGGGGAGAGGGAGGCGTGATAGTCGATGATTTGGGGAAGCGATTTTTGTTTGATTATGATAGTCGTGGAGAGCTTGCCCCGCGTGATATTGTGGCACGTGGGATTATGGATTATTGCGCTAAACATCAAAGAAAGGCATTTTTAGATGTGAGTGCCTTTGATGGTGGATTCAAAAATCGTTTTCCTAATATTTATCGTGATTTAAGCCCTTATCTTAACATTCCTTTTGAGCCTATTCCTATTTCACCGGCTTTTCATTATTCAATGGGCGGTATTGCGGTGGATACAAATGGGCTTGTGAAAGGTATGAGTAATCTCTATGCTGTGGGAGAATGTGCTTGTAATGGTTTGCACGGGGCTAATCGCCTTGCATCTAACTCACTTTTAGAGGGTCTTGTATTTGGAAGGAGTGTCGCACATCATATTGTGGAAAATCCCACACGCACACGTATAGCGCATTTCCCATTATGTGATGAGGTACTTGAAAAAGATGGCGATAGTAAGCTTAAGAATGTGTTGCGTGATATTATGTGGGACAAGGTGGGGATTATCCGCTCTAAAAGTGGCTTAGATTCTGCGTTGGGTGGGATTGAAGTAATGCTGGAATCTAATATCGGGCGTATGCTGCGATTGAGGCTGCTTGTAGCGCGTAAAATCGTGCAATCAGCTTTAAATCGCACTCAAAGCAAGGGCGCACATTATCGAGTGGATTAGAGAATCTATTTATGCCTATGCTCTATTGTGGTTTCACCACCGCGTATCTTATACACTTAAGGTAAAGCCTCTCGTATGCACCTAAAGGACGCACTTATGACTAAAGCTAACGCTTTATTCATCAAGTGAGTTTTAAGGTATAGAATCGCCAATCTAATCCTCACCCCCTTACCCCCTCCGCAAGGGAGGGGGAAGCAATTATAGCCCCCCTCGTGGGGAGGGGAAATAGCTATTAAAATCTTAAAAAGTTTAAAATTACACATATCCTACAAGTGAGGCATAACCTTGAGCGGTGGAAGGGCAGTCAAAACTGAAACTCTCCTTATAATTTAGGAACAATGGGATATAGATTCTCTATTCAAATTTCTTTCTTTTTTATAAAGGGGAAGGGTTGAAAAAGTCGGTTCGAGGATATACCTCACTTGCTAGGAGAAAGATAGACTAGAGAATCTAACCCCTAAAAACTAACTTGATGAATAAGACAACGTCTTAGTCATCAAGTGTATCCTTTTGTCCTCAAGGGCTATCGCCCTTTGCGAGATTAAATCCCTTCGGGATTGAATGGTGCAAAGCAGATTTTATATCTGCAAAGCAAGACCCTTTGCAAGTGTGGATTAGCACTTCGTGCGAATACGGCGATTACATCGCAACAGCAAGGGCATAGGATGGACTAGAGAATCTAACTTTAGAAACTCACCTGATAACCAAACAAAGTGCGGTTTGGTGGAAGAGCAGTAGCGTAGGCATATAAATTAGTGCTTGATACAATGGCTTACAAATTTTGAAAAATTATCGATGATTAATCCTCCTTTGCGGAATCCCAAGCCACAAGATTCATAAGCAAAAAATACATTAGGTTGATAATATGCGCCATTATGGCTATTTAGCTCATAAAAGGCTTGATAGACACTTTTATGATTGCCATATATGCCACTCTTAGATTCTATAATACCGCCATTGGTATCTAAAATATCGATATTTGCACCTTCACGCCCAAATGCCCTTTTGCAGACTTGCTTAGTATTTGCCAAAGGTGTGTAAGAAGCAGGAAGTAATAAGGGGTGATTAGGAAACAAATCCCATAGAATCTTTAGCATTGCCTTGCTTTGAAAGAGTAGCGTATAAGCGGGGTTTAAAAAAATCGTATTATGATTTTGCATCATCTCACTCATTAAAAGCACAAGTTCAGGCTCATCAATAGCGATATTCTCCCATGGAATGAGCTTGAATAAAAATTCATAATTTACACCATTGTGGCTTAAACCCTCTGTGGGCGAGAAATGCACTTCATCAATAGGTGCAAAATCGCACGTAAAGCCAGATTCTCTAGCGAGATACTCTAAAAATCGCGTAGTAGTGAGATCTTCATTAAAGCTTGTGATACAAGAGAATAGAATCTTCCAGCCCTCATAGAGTTCATCAAATCGTGAAGTATCTGCCTCTAGCGTGATAAGACGTTTGAAATTTTCACTTAAGGCATTATGGATATTGTTAAATTGTGCTTCCTCATTAAGGTTATTGTATTTGAGTAAAGCCCATTGCACCAATGCACTTTCATAAAGCATAGTGGGCGTATCGGCGTTAAATTCAAGGAGCTTGATAGGCTTACCATCAAGTCCGCCGCTTAAATCAAATCGCCCATATAAGTGCCAATGTATATCTTCCTCCCAACTTTGCTTAATCGCACCAATGAGGCTTGGAGGAATATCAAGCTCGAAGAATAAATCATTTTCTATCACATATTCTCCGGCTTCTACAAACATATCATAAAGCGTATTTCCCGCCTCATAGTATGCCTCCGCCTCCGCCTCGCTAATGTGTATGAGCTCATCGCTTAGGTAAGAGGTATTATCCATATCGGTATGCCAAGTAAGCCCCATAGATTCTAGGGCATTTTTATCCGGCAGCGAAAGGCTAGTGATAGTCATCATATCTCCTTTATTTTTGTTTTTGTGAATGTGTTTTTTCAGCCGCCCGCGCTTCCCATACTTGTGCTAGGCTTAGAGGCATTGCCTGTATTGCCAAAGAATCCAGTTTTATCCGCGCTAGAGCCGCTCCTACTTGTCGTGGTGGATTTGTTAGTAAAGCTATTTTTACTTCGCTCATAAGCTTGAGGGGATTTGTAGTTGCGCTGCGCGTTAGCTTGATAGTTTGGGTTATTGAATAATTTATTGCCAATATAGCTTCCTAGAATCGCCCCTGCCGCACTCGCTAGAATCGCCCCACCAAGTCCTAATCCTCCGCCATTAGGATTAGTAAGCTCACTTTGCCCGGCATTGATTGCTATCTCCTCTTGTTTAATAAGTCCATCAATCTCGGCTTGAGAGAGCATTCTCTCCTGTCCATTAATATCTTTAAGCATTACGCGGGTTTGCTCACTAGGGTATTCTTCAAGCACTTTATAAGTGCCATCGGGCTGCTCTTCGATAACTACAAACGCACCATTTTTTTGACTATTTTGCAAGGTGGTGTTAAGCTCATTATCATTCTGATTACACGCATTGAGAGCAAAAACTGCCATCACGCCAAGCCCCCCAACCATCGCATAATTCTTAATTGTGTGGATATGTTTCATTCCTTTGCTCCTCTGTTTAAATGTTTAAAATTGTATCAAATCTTTGCCATTTTTTTATGGTGTAAATGGATATATAAATGCAGGACATCAAGACTTGCTGGTGTGATACCGCTAATCTCACTTGCTTCAAAAAGGCTTTTGGGGGTGAAAGTTTTCAGTTTTTCAATCACTTCAAGGCTTAGCCCCGGGATATTGTCAAAGATAAAATCCCTTGGAATCTCCACTTGCAGCATTTGCTCCATTTGTGCGATTTGCGCCTTTTGTTTGTGAATGTAGTCAAAATATTTAGATTCTATAAAAATTTGCATAAGTGCATAATCGCTCATTTCCTCTATATGCGGGATTTGACATTGCTTAAGCAATTCACGTAAAGTGTGTAAGGGCAGCTCCTCCCTACCAATGATATGTATAAGACGTGTTTTATCGCTAATGGGAGGGAGGTTTAGGGCTTGTAGCATAGTGAGATTTTCCATACTTGGCGTGATGTATCGATTTTGCAAATGCTCTAAAGTCTGCTCTATATGTGCCTTATCACGCATTATTTGCTTGTAATATGAATCTTCAATCAACCCAAAGGAATGCGCATAATGGCAAAGACGTAAAGGGGCATTATCCTCTCGCAAAAGGAGGCGGTATTCTGCACGTGAGGTAAAGAGACGATAAGGCTCTTTCGTGCCTTTTGTTACTAAGTCATCAATCATCACGCCAATGTAGCTTTCACTTCTTGAAAGACAAAAGGATTCACCCTTAAGCGAGAGTGCGGCATTAATACCCGCCATAATGCCTTGTGCTGCAGCTTCCTCATAGCCTGTTGTGCCATTGATTTGCCCGGCTAGAAAGAGATTAGCGCATTTTTTTGTCTCTAATGTATGATAAAGCTCGGTTGGCTCTACATAATCATATTCAATCGCATAGCCATATCGCGTAATACGGGCGTTTTCTAAGCCCTTAATCGTGTGGATTAGCTGCTCTTGCACATCAATTGGTAAAGAAGTAGAAAGTCCATTAATGTAGTATTCTACTGCTTCGCGTGTTTGTGGCTCTAGGAATAGCTGATGACGTTCTTTATCAGCAAAGCGATTGACTTTATCCTCGATACTTGGGCAATATCGTGGTCCCACACCCTCAATTTGCCCTGTGAAAAGTGGCGCACAATGGAAATTTTCACGTATAATGCGATGTGTGTTTTCATTGGTATAAGTAACAAAGCAGGGGAGCTGCACGGGGGCAAAGGAGTGCGTCCTATGACTAAAATGCGGTGGATTGCTATCACCATTATGCACCTCAAGTGCGCTAAAATCAATGCTCCGCCCATCAATCCTCGCGCAAGTGCCTGTTTTTAACCGCCCCACCTTTAAGTCCATTTCTTTAAGCGATGTGCTTAAATGTTCTGCGCTCATCTCGCCAAAACGTCCATTGCTTAGCTTAGTCTCCCCGATATGCACTAAGCCCTTAAGAAATGTGCCGGTGGTGAGGATAATCTTTTTTGCAAAATAGGTTTTGCCAATGTTTGTTTTCACACCCTTTGCGATGTATCGCCCTTGTGAATCTTGCTCATAGATGAGGCTTTGGGCGCTTTCTTGCGAGAGGGTGAGATTAGGTGTGTGAAGAGCAATATCTTTAGCGATAATACTATATCTATCCATATCAATTTGTGCTCTAGTGCCACGCACAGCAGGACCTTTTGAGGCATTTAAGATTCTAAACTGAATCCCGCATTTATCGGTAATTTCTCCCATAACGCCCCCAAGCGCGTCTATCTCTTTGACGAGATGTCCCTTGCCTAGTCCGCCTACTGCTGGGTTACAACTTGCAAGGGCGAGATTCTGTATAAGGAGGGTGATAAGATGCGTTTTTGCGCCCATTTTTGCACTTGCGATACCTGCTTCTAATCCCGCGTGTCCGCCCCCAATGACTAAGACATCATATTCCATACCCTGCACTCCTTATTTGCTTTTGATATTGTAATTTTAAGAAAAGTGTTAAAAATCCCATAAGAGTGTTTTAGGAGAAAAACGAGCGCATTTTATTATTATTTGGTTATTTTTTTGCTACTATGACGGGGATAAAATAAAGGATAACCGATGAAAGAGAAAGCCTTGCGTTCCATTGGAGCATTTGCAAATATCAGTGAGGGGAGTTTAGAATCTTTAGAGGCTATCACGAAATTACGATATATCGAAAAAAATGGCATTTTGCATTATGAAGGCGAGTATATAGAATCTGCTTATTTTTTAGCACGAGGCAAGGTTGAAGTATATGAAATGGATAAGAATGATAATGAATTATTTTTGTGCTATGTGGATTCGCATTTAAGTGATGGTAGGCTTATTAATGCGTTTGGGACATTTACCCCCTATGAAGCAAATGCAAGTGTGCGCGGGGTGGAGCCAAGCGAGATAGTTTTGCTTGATTTGCAGCAGCTCCATCAGCTTGTAACGAAAAATATTGAAATCAGTAATGCTATATTAAGCGAAGTAATGAATCGAATGATTACTTTTAAGAATTTTATTAATTTTAATGAGATTTATGATAGCACATCGCGTGTAGCATATATCCTTGGCACAAGTTTAAAGTATTTTAATCAAGTGCAGCGGCAAACAATCGCTCACGAGCTAAATATCAAGCTAGAAACGCTTAGCAGAATCTTGCAAAAAATGATGACACAGGGTTTGATTGCTAAAGATGAACACGGCGATGTGTATATTAAAGACAAACAAGCTTTTGAAGCACTCTATGGAGATATAAAATCTTGTGATGTATCTTAAGACTTAGATTGTGCTAGAAGTTAGGATTTTCTAGCATATAAAATGCTTTCTTGAGATTAATTGTATTATTTTTAAGTGTAGATTCTATAATATCTGTGATGTGCTCTGCGGTTTTCCCTTCACCAAATGGGTGAGAGTGTGTCATCTGTGATAGAAAGGCATTATTTGTTACATAAGTAATAGTGTTTAAGATAGTCTGTGTGTATTGCTGTGGTTCTTGTTGGTTTGGTGTGATAGATACAACAGATTGAGGCATAAAACGACCTTTTTGTCTATCTCCTATATTTATCGTTGGTATGCCTAGAATCGGCGCTTCACTCAAGCCACTTGAGCTATTGCCAATCACAAAAGCAGCAAATTTAAGGCTTGAGAGATACATCACTCTGCCTAAACTCGCGCAAAGCGTAATTTTATCAGGATATTTTTTCGCATATTCTTCAAGAATAAGATTAATGCTATGCCCTTCTGCGTCGGCATTTGCTTTTGTGGCAAGGATATTAAAATTGCTTTGAAGTAGGCTTTGTAAGATAAGTGTTATTTCTTTAGATGGATTTGTGTTATCTAGGGTTGTAGAATGAAAAGTAAGGACGCAAAATCTATCTAAAAACGCTTTTTTTACCTGAATTTTTTGCGCTAAATTTGTTTTGCTCATAAAGGGGGTATTGTGGATATTTTCTACTGCTAGAGAACCTACGTTAAATACCCTTTGTGGATCCTCTCCTAATTGAATAATACGTTTAGCATAGAAATGAGTGCTAGGAAAGTGCAGATAACTCATTTTAGTGATACAATGCCGCATATACTCATCATTTGCACCTTGCGTGCTTTCTCCACCACTGATATGAGCAATAGGAATATTAAGATTAGCAGCACTTATAGCTACTCCAAATGCTTCATATCTATCTCCTAAAAGTATAACCATATCGGGTCTATTTTTTGAAAAATATTTGCTAAAGTTTATAATGGTATTTGCTAGAGTATGCGCTGTGTTAAGGGCATTTGTGTTGTCATTATGCAAGATAGGGATTTTTTTATTTATAGAAAATCCATCATTTTCTATTTCTTGATAAGTATTTCCAAGAGATGGGCTTAAATGTGCTCCGGTAACAATAAGATGGAGTTTCAAATATTGATGATTTTGTATCGCTTTTGCAAGAGGGTAGAGCAGCCCCCATTCTGCACGTGTACCTGTAACAATAGCTATGGTTTGAGAAACATTAGCATTTTTCTTTGAGGAGCATAAAGGCTTCAGCGTAGAGAGGAGTTTCACTTATGCCCCCCCCCCCGCTACATATTTTTGCATCTTTTAAGCTAGAATCATCTGCACCGCGAGTGCTTCCGCGATAGATGGCTAAAGATTCTATATTTTTCAGGGAACGTGGAAAAGGGGAAAGTCCAACTTCGCTTTCATATAAGGACATAATGGCACATTTTTGTTTGAAAAACTCACTTATATCTACAAATACATTTGGCACAAAGCTTTGTATGTTTAAAGCAGGGGCAAATTCACTTTCACTTAATGTTTCCATCATTAAGATTTTTTCTATACTTGGATAGCGGAATGACTTTGTGCAGGCAAAAGCACATTCAAAAATAATGCGGTGGTCACTATGCACATCGTATGCAAAGGGGAGATAAAGAATCTGTGGAGAGATGTGCAAAAAGATTTTAGAGAATTGAGCAATAATCATACTTTTTGGATATTCATCGCATTTGGTTGTTTTTAAGCCTAGCCTATGGACACTATCAAAATTATATGCGGCACTTACAGCTTTTATTTCTTGCTCTCTTTTGGCAATTGTTTGAGGGGTGAATCCCTCCTCTTCAAATATATCAGTGCAAAAAATGCAATGGATTCTATCACCTTGTGCCTTGTGCTTTAAAAGTGTCCCACCAGCGCCCAATGTCTCATCATCGGGGTGAGTGGCAATCACTACAATATCTTTAGCAGAGCTGTGTTTTAACATACCACTTCCTTTGTGTCGTGTCTATATTTTTGACAAAATGAACAATGCGCTCACACGCATTTTCATCACCATAGGGATTGGGGAGATTGGCTATTTGTGTGCGGTAAGATTCATCAAAACACGCCTTTTGTAAAGCTTGTATAATGTCTTGCTTTTTATGCGGGACAAAGCATACATTTCCTGCATTGAGGCGTCCCTTTTGACGATTGCCAATATTAACAACAGGGAGCTTGTAAAATGGGGCTTCTAAGATTCCCATACTTGAATTACCAGCAAGTGCAAGTGTATGACGGATAAGATTTATAAAGAATTCACGCGGGAGGGTTTTAAAGAATCTGATATGAGAATATTTCTGCTCTGCTTCTTGTATAGCTTCTAGAATTTTATAACTGCCCGGGTCTGTGTTAGGGTAAATACCTACGACTTTAAGGTTATGTGCTGTGGCAAATTCTGCGCAGGATTCTATGGCAACTTGCATTTGATAATAGGCATCATATACCTCCGAGCTTAGTGGGTGTTTAAGTAGCACGATGTAGTTAGATGTAGCTATATCAAAATGTAAAAAATCGCTTAATTCTTTGCGTGATAAATGCGGAGTGTTGGCAATATTAGCATAAGAGGTATTACCACTGCATACAATCCTCCATTCATCTTCACCAATTTTAAGCAGATTCTGTGCGTATTGCTCGGTGGTAGTGCAATGAATATGGCCTAATTTAGAACAAGCAAAGCGGATAGGATCATCAGCATTCCCATATACGGGGTCGCCTCCACCACAATGAATCGTAAGAATATCCATATAATTGCCAACTACACAAGTAGCAATACTTTCCTCCCTATCGCCTAGGACGAGTAGAAAATCAGGCTTTTCTCTTTCGGCTGTTTGCGTAAGGGCAGTGATGAGCAATCCCACCCCCTTACTTCTTTGGGTAAGTCTATCAGTGCTTAAAAGACAATCAATCTTATCGGCTATGCGGAATCCATCGGATTCTATTTTTTTATATGTATTGCCGTGTATATCACTTAAATGAGCGTTAGCTACGGCTATGCACACATCAAAGCCCTCTTTTTCAAAAGCTTTTAAAATGGGATATAAAATATCATATTCGCTACGGATTCCACTGACTGCTAAAATTTTTTTCATATTTGCAACTCCCGTAATTCCTTAAAGTTTGTAATACTTAAGGAAGCATAATCACACGGGATAAGTCTCCCATATCTGCGTTTGAGCCATATGCTATATATGCCTGCATTATTTGCCCCTTTGATGTCTGTTGTTGGATTATCCCCTATGAAAGCACAAGATTGAGGACTAAGCTGCAAGATTTCTAGAATCCTGTGAAACGCGCTTATATGTGGCTTCTCATACTCTTTCCCATAAGCCCTAGCATAGACAATAGGAATGTTTTTAAGCCCTAATAGGCTAATCTTATGAGACTGCGCTTTTATATCGCCATTTGTTAAAATGCCATATTTGATATTTTTTGTTTGAAGCAGATTCAAAAAATCTTTAGCGTCATCATAGAGTTGCAAAGAGGTTGGCATACTTTGGTAGAGTGAAAATAATTCTTCTTGCTTCTGTGAGGTATAAAAATCAAAGCTTTTGAGCCAATCGCCAAAAATATCTTTTGAGTGCAGACGAAAATTATCATCAAGAATAGTATTAATAAGCTGTATATCGCACCCATAGCGGTGGCAAAAGCTTTCACAAATGGCTTTTAGAAAGATATTTTCATCATAGAGTGTATTGTCTAAATCACAAATGAAAGCTTCAAAGCGCATTACTATCCTTTTAGTGAGTTTGACATCATAGCATATTTTCCCACCATTGAGTAAAATAGCGATAGAATCTGTATTGCTTATCTTTGTAGAGATTTTTGTCTATATGTATGTTTTCACCTAATGCAAGTTTTAAAGCAAGGTAGGGAAAATTTAGCCCAAAGTATGTATCTACCCCGCTACTAGCACCTAGTCTTGGATTTAAATCAAAAAGCACAAGAGAGGCGTTTTCATTATGCGCTAGTTCCATATTATTTGTGTAATCTAATGAAAAAGTTTGAATGATATGAGAACAAAGCTCTTCTAGAGACTCATTATAGCGGACATAGCCACGATATGTTTGAGAGGCATTACCCCATTCACGTATATGCTCCATTGTAATGATATTCTTACCTTTTTGACAAAGTGAATAAGCCGAAACAAAGGGTTCTTGTAAATATTCCATAATGATA
This sequence comes from Helicobacter mastomyrinus, assembly GCF_039555295.1. Taxonomy (NCBI): domain Bacteria; kingdom Pseudomonadati; phylum Campylobacterota; class Epsilonproteobacteria; order Campylobacterales; family Helicobacteraceae; genus Helicobacter; species Helicobacter mastomyrinus. The sequence continues at coordinate 1,995,775 of NZ_CP145316.1, forward strand.
AGGTCATCAAAAGATCTTTTATCTTTTAAGATAGATTCAAAAAAGCTCAGAGGCATTTCATTGGCTGGCTTAATGCTAAAAACCTCTTTTTGAAGTAATGAATCACTTAAGATATATACGCCCCTGCCACCTCTCCCTAATCGTGGTTTGATAACACATTTTTTATGCGGATAGCCGAGTGAAAAAATAGCCTTCAAGAAGTCTTCAAAAGTAGATACAAGATGATATTTAGGTGCATATTGTGGAAGCTCTTTTTTGAGATTCTCATATACGGCAAGCTTATCATAAGCAATAACTAAATCCTCATATTCTCCTACCATAATAGGAATATCAAAATGCTTTTTGTATTGAGAAAGTGCGAGATTATCATCATTGCCACAGGGTATAATGACATCAATTTGATATTTTTTAACCATACTTAGCATAAAATCAATAAATCCTTTTGTATCTTTTGCGCTATCTGGAGATTGCTCAAATATATCTACAAACTTTCTTCCACAAGCTCCGCTAAAGCTATCGCTTCCGTATAAAAATACTTCTCTTTCACCATTGTTTCTTAGAGCTAATAGACAATCAGGGCTGGTTAATCCCCCTATGGTGGTAATGAAAATTCTTAGTTTATTCATTGAATGCCTCCTTGAGTTTTGAAGTGATAAAGCGCACATCTTTAAGCTTAATACCCATATGTATGGGGAGTGATATATGATTTTCTATGGTGGGTTGAGTAGAGGGGACATAAGATACTAAAGGGTGATTTGCTAAAAGTGGCTGTTTATGCAAAAGTGGTTTATAGGGTGCGTCTGCATAAATATGATAGGATTTAAGATATTTGATGATATTATCTGGGCTATGCTTATGGAGGAAAATAATAAAACGCCAAAAACTATGCCTAAAGCCCGATGGAATTGCCTGTGGGCTGATAGTTTTATTTTTGATAAAAGTATGCAGATATTGTTTGTATGCAAGGCTAAGTTTTTGACGATAGGCAAGTTGAGATTCTAAAGCTGCTAATCCGCTAAGCCCCATAATAGCGTTAAATTCAGGCAATCTATAATTACTACCAAGTGTGATAAACTGCTCTTGTTCCTCATAGGGTTTTAATCCGCGATTAGCTAATGAGCGACAAGTAAAGGCAAAATCTTTGTTTTTGCACACTATTATTCCTCCCTCGCCACAGGTAAGAATCTTGGTGCTATAAAAGCTAAACACAGCGATATCACCAATGCTCCCTGCCTTGTGTGATTTGCCTTTAGAATCTATGGCGATTGCGCCGTGTGCGTGGGAGCAGTCTTCAATAAGTGTAATATGCCTTTGCTTGCATAATGTGGCAATGGCAAAAATATCAGGGCTAATAAGCCCGGCAAAATGCACGATAACTATGGCTTTAGTCTGTGGGGTGATGGCGGATTCTATGGTGTGTGCGCTTAGCATAAAGTCTTTATCTACATCGACTAGTCTAAGTCTAATGTTATTTGCCAACACACTGCTTGCATTGGCAAAAAATGTCTGTGTTGGCACGATAACTTCATCATTATGTTTTAGCTCTAATGCCTTAAAGACGACATCTAATGCGCTTGTGCAGGAATTTGTAGCAATGGCATTATTTGCCTTGCAATATGCGGCAAATTCATTTTCAAAGCGCACTACAGCCTCTCCCATAGAAAGTTTAGAATCCCCTCTAAGCATAGAGCGTGTCTCTTTAAGAATATGATGAATTTGTCTTTGGGTAAAGTATGGACACGCGCTAAAATATTTTTTCATAGTATACCTCCTTGTAATATGATGTCTTTTGCATAAGATTCTAATCCCGCCTGTATGCTAGGGGGAGTGAAGTGGAGTAGCTGCTGTGCTTTGGTAGTATCAAGGATTGCATTAAAGGGATTTGGCGATGGCTTGGGGCTTAGGATAAGCTTAGAGCGTGAATGAAGGGATTCTATAAGTTGTTGTGCTATAAAGGCTGTATTTTGAGAATCTTTACTCCCTATCACAAATGCTTCATATTGTTGTAGATTTTGAGCTTGTGCTGCGGATATAAGAGCCTTGATAGCGTCATTAATATATAAAATATTGCGTAAAACTTGACCATTATTGAAAAGCACAATATCTTTATTTTGCCACGCATTTTTAGCAAACTCATAGACGACACCACCAAGGTGATTGACCCCAAAAAGAGCAGGAAAGCGCAATGTAATGGCTTGAAGCTGATTTGATTTAAATGTAGCGATTTCTAAGAGTTTTTCACAAGTATATTTGGCAAGTGAGTAATAACTCATAGGAGAGATAGGGGAGCGTTCTGTAATAATATAATTCTGTTTAGAATCTGGCTGTGCAAATACTGAGGCGGTTGATGAAAAAATGATTTTTGGAATATGGCGAGTGATGGTAAAATCAATAAGGTTAATTGTAGCGTTAATCGTATATTCAGTATATTCAGTATATTCAAGACTAGCGTATTCTACCATAGAAGCGAGATGAAAGGCAAGAGAAAACTCATAATTTTTTAGTGAATCTTTATCAAGATTCTTTAGTTCTAGTTGCTCATATTTGAAGTTTTTATGAGCGAGTGTATCGGCACTTAAGAAACCTCTTTCTTTGGGGCTTAAATTCGCATTATAGGGATTTTTCCTCCCTATACCTAGCACCTTATAGCCTTGAGTTAAGAGGGCTTCACAAAGGCTTGAGCCAACAAAGCCGCTTGCTCCTGTTACTAAGATGTATTGCATATTCTCTCCTTGCTTATAGCAAGGAGAGATTTAGAAGTAGATTTCTTTATAGCTCCTTGCCATTTTTAGCCCATATCGAATAGGTTTTGGTGTAATGGTGCGATGATAGACAAACATTTCTATCATCGCCTCCACCCAATTTTCACTTGCTGCAAAGCTTAGGGCTGAACCACCACCTAATCGGGGATTAACCTCGATAAGTATGGGTTTATTTTCCTTGGTAATAAATGCTTGTATATTGATAGCCCCTATAAAATGGATATGTGAGGCTATGTATTGAATGTGAGATTCTAAGCACTTGACATCACACACCTCGCCTTTAGTGGATTTACCTCCTTGCACACCAATACGGCGACGAGGAATGATATATATGGCTTCACCTTGTGCATTAAAGAGGCAATCGATAGTGTATTCTTCACCAATGATATGCTCTTGTGTGATAAATGAGAGAGAATCTTCATCATTATCCCCCCCCCCCGTTAAAAAATCTATCTATTTGTGCTAGCTCGATTCCACTACCTCCACGTCCAAAACGGGGTTTTAAGACACCATAATGTTTATAAAGGCTGCTTTTGGGCGTGGGGATTCCTATCTGGCAAAAAAATTGATATGTTTGCCATTTATCTAAGAATGTTTGTATTGTATGAGGTGCAGAGATGATAACTAGGATTCCATATTGTGCAAAATGTGCTTTTTGCTCACTCCAGCCTAAAAGACTTTCATCAAGTGTGGGAATGACTATATCGATATGATGAGCGCGGCATAGATGGAGTGTTTTATCCCATAAATGAGCGTCGCTTACTTTTGGCATAATGATAAAATCATCGCATTCTATAAAGGCAGTATTGAAGCTATCAATATCACTTCCGCATACGATATGCCCTGCATTTTTGATTGCTTCTATCATATATGAGCTTGTGAGGCAGCCACTTGCTTCAATTAAGATTTTCAAAGGTTTTTTATTGCTCATATTCTGCCTTTTTACATACGATGTAATAGCGGCTTTGAATACTGCCATCGATAAGATTTACTGATGATTTCTTTTCACCCCAAATGATTTCAAAAGTGCTTTTTTTAAATAATCTTTGTATTTTGGGATAATCAAAAAAGCTTTGTATAGTGCCTTTTTCGTGGGATTCTTGCACTTCTATTTCATCAGTAAAGGTAGATTCTTGTATATTGCTAAAGCCACTTGTAGAATCTTCCCCAATGAGCGAGCAAAAAAAGTAGGTTTTACTCACATAGGCAATTTGACTTACTAAATTTTGTGCTAAATCAAAAGGGAGGGAATCTAGCACCCCATAGCTTATAGTAAAGTCAAAAGTATTATGTTTAAAAGGTATATGCTCTCCGTCATACACTCTAAAATCAATATCTAAATTTGCATTTTGTGCTAAGTGTTTAGCTTGAGAGATAGCATATTCACTAATATCAATACCACAGGTTTCTATCCCAAATTCACTCATTAACATACTCTGCCTCCCAATACCACAGCCAAAATCAAGTGCTTTGATAGGATAAAGTGCATTATCCCCCCCCCCCACAGCTTCTATAAGCTTATCACCTTGCGTAATACCAATGCCAGAGCGGTAAAAATCTCCACGATATATCACATCGCTAAAGCGATGAGAATCTATTCTCTTGCGTATAAAGCGATTGAGAAAGCGCACTACCTCTTCGTGTGGGTAAAAAATCGCATTTTCTCCTCGTGCGTAGCTTTCATTCCATTGTGTAACTTTCATATCTTTCATTTTTGCTCCTTAGGTAGATTGATAAAGATGTTGCAAAAGATTTGGTGTGATTTTTGCAGTTGTGGTAAGGTGTATGGATAGATTTGAAAAAAAGAGGGCAAAGAAATGTATCGCCTTGCTAATGATTGCTGAATGTGAAAATACGTTTTGTAGGCGGCTGTTTGTGTCATTTCTGCTCCTTTTACTTATTTTGAGGAGCAGGGGGAGGGATTAGAAGTAGCTACCCTCCTTTGGCAATGGATTCAATTCGTGTTTGGTAAGTAGAAGCCCTTTGTCATAGGCTTTGACTAAAATGCCTTGAGAATCCACTTTGAGAATCTTGCCCGATTCGATATGAGGTAGGTCTATTTCTATGATTTTTGCTTCCCATACTTTATAATATGTATCATTATAAAGTACTTCTGCTCCAACATAGGGTTTGCTTAAAGCACGGATAAGGTTATAAATACCCAATGCGCTCATTCTAAAATCGATTATGCCATCACGCATACCTCGCTTTCGCCAAAGATTGGCATAGGTATGCTCTTGAGGGGTTGCCATTGAGGAAATGATGGAGCGATATGTGTATAGCCCCCCCCCCCACAATATTTTTTGCTTTTAAAGCAAGAATCTTTGTAGTGAAGTCATAGATTTGCTGCTGGGCTATTTTTTCTACTTTCTCACATACACTTGCGGCATTATCTGTAAAGGCAATATCAAAAGGCACTTGCGAGATAATATCTCCGCTATCAGCACCTTTATCCATTAGAAAGAAGCTTGAAGCACTTTTATCCAATCCTAAGGCTAATGCCCAAATGATAGGGTGGCGTCCGCGATTATGAGGTAGGGCGGTGGGGTGATAACCGATGATAGGATAGGAGGTTAAAAACTTTTCTTTAATAAGTGAGCTCCAGCCTAGGCAATATATCACATCAGGAGCACAAGATTCTATAAAATCAAATATATGCGGAGCATTAATATCAGGCGCATAGATATAGGGGATATGATTTTCCTCACATAATGGAGCAAGATTACAAAAATCAGCATTAAACGAGGATTCTGCTTTTGTTGCTACGCCTACGATGTGTATATCAGTAGTAGCTGACATATCAATGAGTGTTTGAAGTGATGTGTGAGAGAATGCTACACAACCAATAAAAAAGATATTCAAGCCCTATCCTTTATTCCTTGCTCTTATGTGTGATTATAGCACAAGGTTTTAAAATTCTATATCGTAAAAGGCTTTTTTCAAGATACCCTCAAGCGGATAGCTTTTAAGAATCTCTATTGTTTTTTCACTCGCACCGCCTTCTCCGTAAGGATTTTTGACATTTTTAAGTATGGCTTTAAAGCTTGGAGAGATGGCGTGTTTGATACAAGAGAGGATTTCATCTGTATCAGGAGCACACGAAAGCACAGAATCTGCCTTAATACGCCCTTTTTGCCTATCTCCTATATCGATTGTAGCGACTTTGAAGCTTGGTGCTTCTCCTAAGCCACTAGAGCTATTACCTATCAGGGCATCAACATAGCGCATTGTACTTAAGTATCGTAATTGCCCCATAGAGGTAAAGGCGATTGAATGCGGATGAGAATGGATAAAATTATCAATCATTTCATTGATGATACGTCCATCTGTATCGGCATTTGATTTAGTGAAGATAAAGCCTACTTGGTGGGTTTGAGCGAATATCTCAAGTGCGTTTAGAAGGGCTTGAAATTGTTCTTGGGAGGAATTATTTTCAAGGGTAACAGGGTGAAAGGTGATGAGAAAATTATAAGTGGCAAATTGAAATTGTAATGATTCCTCTAAAGCGGGTTTATCTAGTAAGTTTAATACCTTAATACTATCAATGCCAAAGCCACCGACATTAAATACTCTATTTGGACTTTCACCAAGTTGAATTACTCGTTTTCTATACGCTTCTGTGGCGACAAAATGCAAATGACTCATTTTAGTAATGCTATGTCTAATGGCTTCATCAATCAATCCTTGTGTCGCCTCTCCGCCGTGCAAGTGAGCCACAGGGATACGGCATATCATCGCACTCGCTACACAGGCAAATATTTCATATCGATCACCAAGCACAACGATAATATCAGGTTTTAATTCTTCATAAGTCTCGCAAATGGAGATTTGGGCTAATCCCATTGACTTACAAATGCCAGTGGGTGTATCTGCGCTAAGGATAATCTCGCATTTTTTATCAATGGGGAGATTAATATCGCGGTAAGTTAAGCCAAATTCTGTGCTTAGGTGCATACCTGTGGCGATAAGCTGGAGTTGTAATTCATTGTCGGCATAAATTTTATGCGCAAGAGGAGCGAGCAGCCCCCATTCTGCGCGTGTGCCTGTGATGATACAAATTTTACGCATATTATTCCTTTGAGGAGAAATATGCGCATTATAGCAAAACTCTCTATGTAGAAGGCAGAGTTGGGGTGTGCGTAGGCGGGAAGACAACTACATCATAACGTTCTTTTGCCTTTTGCGCAAATTTTTGGGGTGCAAAAATATTAAGCATATATAATTTGCCCATTGAGAGAAAGCCTCTAAATCGAGTGTAATCCTGCACAAACATTCTGTGTATGACATAAATGCTTCCATAGACATTAATATTGCCTTTGTATTGTGTGCAATTATAGGTAGGGCTTTTGTGGCAATACTCTGTGGCTTCTGTCTCTGCTTGAATTTCCATACTGATAAATTTATCACTTTTATTGAATATTTTTTTATAAATACCATTGAGCTGGTAGAAGCTCTCTCCGCAAATATCTTTATTACCACACATATCGCCATATACTCTAAAAGTATCGTGTTGCAAAAATGTGGGATTTTCTTTAAGATGTTCGAAAATACCTACTTGTCTTATATAGGCTGTAAAAACTTGATTGAGAGCGTTGATATTGACATTAATAGCACAGAGGATAAGTATAAGCAAAATGCCTGTTTTGAGCTTTTGACTTTTGCAAAGTATATTGAGTAAAAAGACAATCACAATCCCGGCACCCAAAGATTCTAAAATGCTAAATCTATCCTCTGCATTTAGAAATTCATTATACTTATATACAACAACATAGCTAAACATACCACACCATAGGATAAGTAGCCCCAATCCTACGCCCACTATATCGCGCATATAGATTCTATTATGTTTATAAGCATAGTAAAAAGACACAGGAATGAGAAGGAGTAAAAAGAAGCTTATAGCTCCTAAGAGTATATAGCTCATTTCTCCAAAGTGGAGTATAGAAAAAATAGGTGTTTTGATAATAGCTTTAAAGAAGGCGTCTAAATGCACTTCATTGTAGCCCTCATACATACCATAAGGCTTAAAATAGAGTTGTTTTAAAACATAAAATACAATAGGTAAGATAATAAAATCAATATGCTTTATGCTCCATTGGCAGAATGCCTTGAGAGAGATATAAGCGCGACTTACATATATCATATATGCAAGAGGCAGAGCAAAATATACAAGCAAAGAGTTCATAGTAAAAGAGACAAAGAAGCATAATAGGGCAGCTATACGAAGCAAGAAATGGCTATTTCTCATATAAAGGCTTAAGATATAAAACCCTAGCCAAAAGAGTATATAGCATAATGTATAAGGGGAGTTGATAAGAATATTGCGTGAGATAATATTAAAAGGCAAGAGCAAAAAGAGTAGGGTAATAAAGACAAGCTCTATGGGGGTTAGAATTTCTAATCTTTGAGAGATTTTATATACCAATAAGCCACATATAAAAAAGCCCACAAATGTAAAAAAGCGGAAAAGCGGGATACCATAGGGCTGCAAAGAGATAAAAATCCATTCAAAATAGCCATACCATATATTAGCATTTTGCTTAAATTGAAGATTCATCTCATCAAAGCTAAATCCACCAATAAGCCCCCAATCGTCCCAATAGTATCCCTTAGTATTTAAAAGCATAAGGAAAAAGGCTATAAAATAAGGGATAAAAAGTAGTATGAAGTCGTGTTTAAGCTTACCTGTAGGGGTAAAAAATGCGCAGAATCTATCACATATAGAAGAGTTTTGTGAGGCAGTATTAAGCGGGGAATTTACATTATCCCCCCCCCCCATTGTCTTTATAGTTTCCATAATTATCCTTTAGAGCTCTATCATTTCATCAGGAGCGAAATCGCGGATAGCTTTTTTGCCAACTACATTATCCCATTCCATCGGAGAGATACCGCCCGCGGGACGTTTAGCATAGAGATTTACCTCGCTTAGAATCTCACCTTTTTTAATCGCACAATTTGCGACAATAGATTTACGCGCAATAGGCTTATTTTTTGCTTCACTTGGGCTTGTTCTTTTGATACCATCACCAAGGGCAAGTTCTATTTCACGTATGCCTTGCACCATTGCCTTAAGCTCGTGTGGCTCAAGGCTTGCCTTGTGGTCAGGACCCTCCATATTTTTATCAAGAGTGAAATGCTTTTCTATTATCGTTGCTCCCATACCGACAGCGGCTAGAGGGATTGAAATACCCGGTGTGTGATCAGAATAGCCAACGGGCAAATGAAAGGCATTGTGTAGGGTATTCATTGCTTTGAGATTGACATCACAAAATGGTGTGGGGTATTCAGTATTGCACTGCAAAAGTGTGATATTTTCACGTTTGGTGCCACATTGTGTTAATACATCAATAGCAGATTCTATTTCTCCTAGATTCGCCATACCTGTAGAGAGGATTACTTTTTTATTTAAAGCACCTATGCGGCGGAGATATGGGAGATTTGTGATTTCTCCACTTGGAATCTTAAAGGTTTGTAATCCAAACTTATGCAGTAAATCTATACTTTTGATATCAAAAGGTGTAGAGAGAAATGTTATCCCCTTTTTATCACAATACTCCATAAGGGGCTGCCACGCGCTATCATCAAGCACGAGTTTTTGTATCATTTCAAGTTGAGATTGCTCTGCATTACCGGTATTTTCTATTTGATATTCTGCTTTTTGCGCAAAGCGACTTACGACATTTTCAGCCTTGGCTGTTTGGAATTTTACAATATCCGCTCCAGCTTCTGCTGCTACGTCAATAAGCTGTTTTGCAAGAGCCATATCACCATTATGATTTACTCCCGCTTCAGCAATAATGGTAACTTTTGTCATATTTATCCTTTTAGCTTGTCCTTAAAATAAAAAGAGCGATTCTATCTTGTTTGAACTTTAAGTATCATTAATGGCAAAGAGTATAGTATCTTCTGCTAGAGGATTGCGATTACGCAAATAGAGCTTATAGTGCGGATTAAGCGAAAGTATAAATTGTGGCAAGGTGATAAAGTCCTCACGTCTGTGATACATACAAATAGCAAGTTTTGGACGATAGGTAGTAATCGTTTCTTTTGCGCCTTTGAGGGCGTTTAGCTCCCCTCCTTCTATATCCATTTTGATAAAACTTACAGGTTTAGAGTTGTTCTTATGCCCCCCCCCATATTCATACTATTTGTTTTTAAAATATTATCAATACTATCACATTCTAAAGCTATGCCATTATTTTCACTAATGCGCGACGTGCCAGAATTCTCCTCTGCAAAATAGATAATTTCTTTTGTATGAGAAGCACCTTTGGGTATTACTTCACAACGTAGGTGCTTGGTGTTTTCTATGAGTTGTGGCACAAGCTTTGAATCTGGCTCAAGGGCATAGGTTTTTTCATATTCAGGGACATAGCGGACAAATTCTAAGCAAGTATCGCCATCATAAGCTCCGCAATCTATCATTATCTCATTTTGACCAAGCCCTAAAATATCACTAAAAAGCCCTTTTTGTCTTGTGTACGTGTAAGTGTGGCGTAATTATTATAGATTCTATCTTGCAAGTAGCCTATCATCACTTCTTTGCTTAAATCATCGCTTAAAAGATTATATGTGCTTTCAAATTCACTAAGATGGGATTTAAAAAAGGATTCAAATCCATTCGTGCAGCCGCTAATATAGCTCACATCACGAAAGGTATTCATAAAATATAAATGTTTGAAGCCATAGCTTTTTAAAAGCTGTGCTTTCGCCTTTACATCTGCCATAGCAATGATGATACATATATCTTTGCTTCCACTCCATTCTTCAATGGCTAAAATGGGCTTGCCTTTGTATGAATCTTGCTTGCTAAAGGCTTTATTAGCAATGTGTCCTTTTATCTCAAGCCCCTCTTTATCGTAAAAATCTCTTACCATAGAGCCTAGAGAATGCCCTCCGTGTGTGCCACCAAAAAGATAAATATCTTTCTTTTGTGCCTTTAGTTGTGAGAGAATTGCATACGTATCGGGGTAAGTTTGTGTGCATATCATTTTTTCTAGCATAATTGCTCCTTTAGAGTTGAGTTTAATAAGATTGTCTCTTTATCTAAGACATTGTGTGAATCTATCTTGTAGATGGGCTTTGCTGGATTGCCATAATAGTAATGCCAAGCCTTAAATTTACGCCCCATATTAAGACTCATAGGTCCCAAACTCGCTCCTATACAAAAATGGCTTTGAGGTAAAATAAGACTATGACTTCCAATATGGCAATGCCGCTCTAGCTGGATATGTGAGGCTCTTACATTACGCAAGGTAAAAGGCACACAAGGACATACAAGATAGCCTCCGGCAAAATCATCAGTAGTAGCAAAAATCTTACTATAACTACTCATACCGCAAAAATCCCCCATACTTACACTTGAATCTTTGCCATTTCCTCCTGTGATACTCGCATAAGCCCCAATATGCAAGAATCTTCCTAGGTGTATCGCTCCGCTTAAGATAACAAAATCATCAATACGCACATAATCGTCAATGCTTATGAGGCTAGGGGTGTAGATTTGTGCTAGGCGAGAGATAAGGACGCATTTACCTAGGCTTTTAAAGCCAAAGGATTCTAATTCGCTTTGTGTGTAATGCCCATTGTTCCGCTGTGATTCCATAAGGGTAGTTTGCGTATGTGCTGCTTTCATAAGCTGCCCCCTCCATCAATTATAATATTTTGTCCAGTTATCCAAGTAGAATCTTCACTAAGGAGGAAGCATACTAAGGGCGTGATTTGCGATGGCTTACCAATGCCTAGCGGGTAAGACTTATCCATAGATTCTATATAATCTTTGTCATATATGCTACTCCAATTTTCTATCATTTCTGTCATTGTAAAGCCCGGACTTATGGCATTGATTCGATATTTAGGTGCGATCTCAAGAGCTAAGCTCCGCACACTTGCATTCACTCCTGCCTTAGACGCACTATAATTACATAAGCCCTTTTGTGCCTTGATACTTGCATTTGAGCTTATCCATATAAAACTCGCCCCTATATTGCTTTTTGCCCTCCTATCAAGTAAGCCTTTTATGAGCTGCAAATTGCCAAAATAGTTAATATTAAAAATTTCGAGCGCGTTCTCCACAGATAGCACCGATGTAATTGGTGCTATCTGCTGGGATCCAGCAGATAGCACCGCACCATCAAAGCTACCATATTCTTTAGCGAGATTTAAAGCCCATTTGTCCAACTCATAAAATTGACTAATATCCTTACTGATGGGGATAAAAAGATGAGGATTGATAGCCTTTTTGCGCTTAGATTCTAATTTAGCGCTATCTCTCCCTATGGCAATGATTTTAGCACCAAGCGCATTAAGACTTAAGGCTATATCTGCGCCTATACCGCTACTGCCTCCACTTACCAAAAAAGCATTTGTTTGCAAAACATTGAGGTTTAAAGATATGGCTATGCAAGATACTTGCTTGAGAATCTTGTGTATTCATATTAATCCTCTAATTTATCTTTAGCAAGGGCTAAGAGGTCGGCTACATTTTTGCATTCTTTGAGGGCATTGCCTGTGAGGCTTATATGAAAGAGATGTTCGTATAAAGAGATAAGAGAGATGATAGCTAGGCTATCCCATTCCTCAAGTGAATCTAAGCTCATTTCAGGGCTTAAAGCCTCATCTCTTTGCATTGCATCGCTTAAGTGTGTTAAAAACTCTTGTGTAGTCATAGTATTCTCCTTGTGATAGTTTATAAACAGCTATATAAGCCCACCTTTTGGGCTTTAAATCCACTTTTTAGGCTAATGATGGCATTTCCCCACGCTAGTCCCGCGCCAAACCCGGCTAAATGCACCTTAAGGTGAGAATCTAAGCCATCACTTGCCTTCTCTCCTAATGTGTCGCAAATAGTAGCAGGGACAGAGCAGCCGCTAAGATTGCCATATTTGTTTGTCGTGGTATTGGGGACTTTATCTTGAGGGAGCTTTAGAGTTCGGGCAATATGATCTACGATATATTTATTTGCCTGATGAAAGAAGAAGTAGTCCATATCTTCAATACTATGCCCTGTATATTCAAAAAGTGAGTTAAAAGCTTTTGGTTCGCAGCTAATAGCAAAGCTAAAGATTGCCGCTCCGTCCATATAGAGCTGCTTTAAATTTCTGCTTTCACTTATATCCCATACTTTAGATTCAGAGATGATCTCTCGTGTGGGCTTTCTACTCGCTCCCTCTGGTATGATAAGTTCATAGAATCTGCTCCCATCGCTTCCTAGCTCAAAATAGGCTTCTTGTGCTTCCTCTGTATAGGTGAGCAAACTAGCGCTCACCCCATCACCAATCACGGGAGCAAGATTAGAATCAAGGGGATTGACATAATGGCTTAGAGTATCACCACATAAAAGCAAGACATTTCGTGCAGCGCGTGATTGTATAAGACTATGAGCGATATATAGCCCATAGAGATATCCCGCACAAGCTTGGTTTATGTCAAAACATAGGCATTGTGTGCTTAGCCTTAGCTTTCCTTGGAGATAGCACGCACTTGCTGGGAGGATATAATCTGGCGTTTGTGTTACAAAAATGAGCGCGTCAATATCTTTTTTATTTACTTGCAAAGATTCTAAAAGTTTTATTGCTGCTAGCTCGCCTATATCACTTGCGGTGATGTGCGGCGGAGCGATATGGCGTGTTTGTAAGCCAATTACTTTTTTGATACGTTCTAAAGCTTTAATATCGCCTTTATAGATAGTGTGAAGCTCGGAATCTATATTGATTACCTGATCTGGCACAAGTGTGTGGATTCCCATTAAAGAGACATTGCTAAAAGAGGCTTTCATACTGCCTCCTTTAAAGGGGTAGGGCAAGATACTGCAAAGGGCATTGCTCTCTTGTGAGATAGAGAGTAGGGAGGATAAATTAGAGTTTCTCTATCCCCCCCCCCCATTACTTTCTTACTTGCTGCTATATCACGTAAAAATTGCGATTCTAGGGTTTGAATTTGCTTTGAATCGAGATTTTTCAGTAATCGTGCTGGTGAGCCAAAGTAATATCCATAGGCTTTAAGTGTAGTATCGCACACGAGACTTTGGGGTCCTAGGTTTGCCCCTATATTAAAAATCGTGCGTGGCAAAATAAGCGACATAGCCCCGATATGATTATGCCCAGGTAAATGGATATGACTAGCAATAATATGGCGATACTTTGCATCAACACAGGAATTTGATAGCATACTCCCGCTTAAATCATCGCTTACACTTAAGATTCTGCTTCCTAATGAAAGGGAGCAAAAATCCCCCATACTCACACTTGAATCTTTGCCATTCCCTCCTGTAATGTTTGTATGTGCGGAAATATGGATAAATTGCCCTAAGCTTATAGCACCGCTTAAAATGGCAAAATCATCAATGCGGACACAATTACCAATACTCATACGTTCTGGCGTGTAGATTCTTGCTAAGCGAGAGATAAGCACATTATCACCTAAATATTTAAAGCCAAAAGATTCTAATTCCTTGCGTGTATAAAAGCTCGTATTGTATTGCGCTTTCATAATAGGATTACTAAAAGATTCCATTGTAGCTACTCCTTATGTGAGATGAATATGAAGCCCTTGCATATCGGGCTTAGTGATAGGTATGGAGATAGTCTGTGCAGACATAGGCTGCAAGTGTGTGTAATGCTCCTTGCTAAGATGTGCAAGTTGTGAAAGGGTTTGCAAAAATGGCGCATTGCGTTCGCCCTTTTGATAATGCAAAAATACAGAGTGGCTTGTAGATTCTCTCTTCTTAGAATCTTTAATGCTAGGACTTAGATTTTCTGTGATGAGGTAGAAGGCATAATTTAGCATTAGAGTTTCTAAACGTCTCCCAAGAACGCGACAGCTCACAACAATATCAATAATATGTATTTCTTTTTGCGCTTCTTTATACTCACCTATAATAATGCCAATAATCCCGCTATCACTTAATCTGTCGCTCATAGCAATACTTAGCACACAGAAATGTTTGGAATCTAGCCATTCTTGCGCTTGAGGGAGTGTGGGTCGTGTGTATGAAGCGATAAACTGATTAGTTTTATTCATAAGCTCATAGATGCGCTGCGTGTGCTGTGTGTGTTATTAAGAGAAAAGCTAAGCGTGATAGCAAGATTCTCAAAGTATGTTTCTGTATCAAGGGATTGCAAATTTTTGCGTTGCGTATTTGCTGCTATGCATTAGCTCGTAAGCTATCTTCTTTATTTGTGTGGAGTTTAGTCATTTGAGGAAATAAAAAAAGCTTCCATAGCACATTTTGTGGGCTTAGGGCGTGAATATATTTTGCCCCTATGTGCTTTATCGATTCAATTTCAGCGATATTATCATCAATAAAGAGCAGAGAATCTACCCCAATATTAAAGCTTTGAGCGATGTTTAAAAGATTTTCATATTTTGGTTTCCAATTCACTTGCGTATTGTCAAAATCATTCCAAGATAGGGGGAAATCTTTTCTTGTGGCAAAAAGATTCATTGCGTCTTGAGATTCGTTTTTTGAGCATAGGGCGAGGAGAAAGCCTTGCTTTTTGTATTCTAAAAGCTGCTTTTGTAGAGCAATATGTGATGGTGTGAATTGCAAAGAGTTGATACCATCTTCGCCTAAGATTCCACCATAAAGGGTATTGTCTAAATCACAAACAATTGCCTTGAGAGTAGGCAGTGTGAGAGCGGGTATAAGCTTTAAGCCTAGAATCTGCGCTATGGCAAGACTTCCATAATTGCTTAGTCGTGTGCCACTTATGCTTTCTTTGGCTTCATCGATGAGATGATGAGATTCTAGAGTTATAAACTGCTCTCTTTGGGTATAGAGGGCATAAAGAGAGAAGCAAAAAATATGTTGATTTTGCAGGGATTGTATATCGTGTGCATATTGAGATTCTAAGAGAGTGACAAAAGTGCTATCATCAAGCAGGGCTATCATAATAGGAGCTTTAGTCAGGGTGCGTAATGCGAGGGAGCGTTCTTTAAGGAATTGCATAAAGGCTACATTATCTAGGTTATAGCGGGTTTTATCGATATAGATGATTTCAAGGTCGGCATTGTGGGATTGAGATGCAAGAGATGAAAAACTAAGGCTATCATCATAATCGCTGTAATGAAAAGGTGCTTTCAAACCTGCATAATGTAAAAATGGCGCGATAACGCTTTGTATTGGCTCAAAGGCGTGATTTCTGTGGATATTGATATGTATGGATTGTAATATTTCTAGCGGGATATGCTTGGCTAAAGAAAGGAGGGCAGTGCGCTTAAGCTCCATACTAAAAATATCATATTGTGTCATTTGCATTACTTATCCTTTGGTTCAACAAGCTCTATTAAAAGGCGATTGGGGAGCATAATAAAGCAAAGTTTTGCGAAATATTCTGCTTCCATAGGTGGAATGAGTAAGCGAGATTTGCCATAAGCGATAGGTTTTTGCATAGCCTTAGGGAGGGTATTATTTATTTGCATATACCCCCCCCCCAGCATTACTATTAGCTGTTTTTTCATAAGATTCTATGCTGTGAGTGCGGGAATCTAAAACATTATGAGATGAGAAATCATAATTAAGAATGCTTTGCATATCTAATTCTATGTTATGTGTCTCAAAGGCGATATGATAGAGCTTGTTATGCGTTTTGAGATAGTTATCAAGCCTTTTGCTTCCCTCTAAGTTTTCTAAGAGTTCAAATCTCCATTGAAATGCTAAAGAGGATTTGCAAGGATGAAGTGTCATAAATACGCCACGCACACCTTGCCTTTCATCACTAAAGCTACCTTCTTGCGTGAATCCAAGTGATTGAAATATGTGCTTTTCGCTTTCAAGGCTTTTTGTCGCTACACCAATATGATGGATAGGGAGGTTAAGTAGAGGCAGTGATTGCATTAAAGGAGTTCCTTTACTTTATCAATCAATGCTTCTTGTGTGTTTAAGTCTGGCAAATCATCTGCACCAAAAGCTATGCCAAACTCCTCTTCAATATTCATAATGATGTCAATATGAGCAAGAGAAGTCCATTGCTCGCAATTTTGCATACTGATGGAGGTTTGCTTATTTACGGGCATTTCAAGTATGCTATTTAAAATGGCATAGATTCTTTCATTTACGTTTTGCATAAAAACTCCTTGTGAAAAGATGAAGCTGGGTATAAAAAAATATGAGGTAGAGAAAAAGAAGGGAATAAGAGAGGGGAAAAGAGTGTTACTGCCCCCCCCCCCGCTAATTGCTGCGCATTTAAAAATCTATCGCCAAGCCTTGGTGTATAAGAAGATTCATAACGTGTAAGCGCGAGGGTAGAATCTTGTGTCTTTACAATAAGCGTTGGCATATCCTTTGAGTGTGCTATAACTCCTACGATAGCCCCGGGAGTAGCGATATATGAGGGGGCATTCTCTATAAGATGGGATTTAAAAATACGGATATTGATAATCTCATCTTGCTTTTTTATTTGGGCTAATGCCCCTAAATCTGGTGCATTAAGTGCGCGAATAAAGTTAAAAATATCTCTTGAAGGCTGATTCCATATAATCCACTCATCTCCTTTACACCTAGCGGGGCAGTAAAATCCAACTTGATGTATAGAATCTTGTGGAGTGGGCGAAGCAGTGCCATTATACAAAAGCATAAGTGCGTCAAATAATACTTCCGCACATTGTATATGAGCCGTATGCAAAAGAGTAGAATAATCATCTAAATCGCTGATAGGATAGCTACGTTGTAAAATAATATCTCCTGTATCAATGTCACTATCGACATAATGCACACTAATGCCAAATTCTTTTTCATCATTGATGAGCGCCCAATTTAAGATATTTCTCCCGCGATAGAATGGCAATTTGCCCGCGTGGCAATTGATAGTTTTAAGAGGAGGCAGAGAAATCAAAGGTTCTTTAAAAATTTGATTAAAACTCATTGAGACGAAAATATCACAGCAAAAAGGGGCGATTTGCTCCATAAAATCGTGTGAATTGATATTTTGCGTTTTGATATAGGGAATATGATATGTAAGTGCTAGATTTTCTAAGATGGTATCAGTGTTATTAAATCGAGGAACAATAAAGCAAATTTCAAAATATGGAGAGAGAATAAGCTTTTTAAGGGCGTTGTGCGCCCAGATTCCATCGGCAAAATATCCAATCTTAAGGGGAGTTAGCTCACGCATACTTCCTCCTCTTGGTAGAATAAAGCTTTACACGAGGAATATGTAAAGAAATATACTCTATCCCCCCCCCCCGCAGCTTTATGGCTGATGGTGTGTTAAATCGATAAGAGAGAAAAAAAGGCAGATGTTTTGTATCTGCACTTAGGTTTTGATAGGCGAGTTTGTCATAAATGTATCCTCCGATGTAAAAGGGACGAATCGAAGTGGCAAATTGCTTTTTAAAGGTAAAAAGCAAATCTGCGCTATCCTTGCTCCTCCCTCCTCCTAGGATACAAGTTTGAAGCCCTTTGCTATAAGCGATTTCAAAAAAAGCTTCAAAAAGCGCTCCCATCGCATTAAGATTGCTATCTAGGCTTAAAGGGGCATTCGCTCCTAAATGATAATAGCCACATAATTTATCAAACAAGAAAATTCCCATTGCCACAACCTCATTTTTATATCGTGCTTCAAGCATAATAGATTCTGGCATATCAAGCAGGGACTGAAAATAAGAGGGGCTAAAGAAATAGAAACTATCTGCGTTGTTGCGCTGCATAGTTTGAGTATAGAGAGTAATAAAAGTGTGTATATCACCACTTTGTCTAATATCAAGTAATGCTTGACTTTTGCGCAATTTGCCTTTTAGACGTGAGGAGTAATGCGCCCAACGTGTTTGTAAATGGGTGCTTACGATAACAATATCTTTTTCTTTAGTGAAAAAATCAAGCAATGGCGCAAAATATCGCGTGAGGGGAAGAAATGGGTGGAAACGTATAAATTCAGCGATAATGCCTAGTTCGTGTGCTTTTTGAGTTTGTGCTTTAAGCGCAGTGCTAAGAAATACTAAAGAAGAGGAATTACTCATATAGCCGCCATAACCATAAGGAGAGCTCATATCATAATAGGGTGTATGAGGGATAGGCTCTATAATGGCGGTGTTTGAGAAATACTGATTGTTTTGTGTGAAAGAGAATGTAAAAGGTTTTTTATGAGTATCAAGTAGAGATGACACATAAGCTTGAGAATGAAAGATAGGCGCTTGAGATATGTCTAGCTCTAAGGGAGTATCTTGAGGAGAGCTAAGGTTAAGGGGTATTTTAGAATCTTTCATATCCCCCCCCCCCGTTAGTTGCAAGAATCCTTCTTTTCGTTTGCAAAGTATATGATTATCATAATGCAGCACTACATCATTGATAGCGGCTTGTTGGAAAGTGGATTCTAAAAAATCATTTTTGATGAGTATTGCTTCTATGAAGTGCAAAGATGGATTGTGCGCTAAATGCGTCATTTGATTAGGTTTAGCAAAAGCTTTTACGTTATTTATAATCTCTTGTGTGCTTTGGGTAGAAAAATTAAGTGATAAATCATCATCTTGTCGCGTGTAGTATGCTATGTTAGGCTTAGAATCTATATGGAGGGCATTTAAGGGCTTAAAGTCTCTTTTTAATGCGAGTAAAAATGCCTCTTTTTCGGCTAAAAAGCACATTTGATAGAGTAAGGATAATGGCGTGTTGAAGTCATTATATACAGGCACTTGCGAGATGACTGCTCCAGAATCAATCTCATCTGTCATAATATGGCAAGTAGCTCCACTTGGCTGTTTGTAGAGAATCGCGCCATTAATAGGATTCTTGCCCTTAAGATTGGGGAGAAGTGATGGGTGGCAATTCACAAAAGTATGATGTGGCTTAGCAAGTTGTGAAATAGGCAGAATATAGGGGCAGCCATTGCTTACAAGAATATCAAACTGAATAGATTCTATAAGTGATAAGAGCTCTTTTTTGTTAGAAAATTCATAATAGCAGGTTTTGTAAGGGGGGGGGCTTAATGTCTGCTGCAATATTTGGGCTGCATAGCTTTTAGCTTGAATACATATTGTGAGATTTAGTGTTTGCTCAAGCATAGCTTGTAATACCTCAAGGCGATTGCCTACAAAGAGAAAGTGCTTTGAACGGGTATTTTTTATCATTAGCTATTCTCCCCTCTTTAGACCCTCGATGATGAAAAGACCATTAAGGAGTGTCCCCTCATCTAAAGTTTGCACCTCGTAACTATGTGTGATGTGGTAATTTGCTCCATTATAAAGTGTCTCTATATCCTCTTTTGTGCTAAATCTTACAATGCCGGTATTTGCACAGCAGCCTTGCGTAGGCTTACATAAATGATAGCCCAAGTCCTTATCTTCGTCTAAACCAAATGTGCCAACAGATGGCGTGAGTGAAAAGAATTTTCCTCCTATTTTGAGCTTTTCTATAGTTTTGTGGATAATTTTCTGCGTTTTTTCGAAGTCATTACAACAGAGTGAAGCACTATCAATCCAAGCGTCAAAACTTTGAGGCTTAAAATTATCAAGTGCATAGAGGTAGTCTCCACATTGCATTGAATCTAAATAGGGCATTAAGCCCTCGCTTTCAAAACGTCTTATACACTGATTGATACCATTTTGCGCCCATTCTATACCACTTACGCTAAAGCCTTCCCTTGCCATATACCATATATTCGCCCCACCGCCAATGCCAAGCTCTAAGATTTTTATATCCTTACGATTTGGCACTTTGTAAAAATGTTTTGCAATAAAGCGGATAAGCGGCTCACTCGGGTATTTACCCCATTCTTTATTTTTAAACATTTCTTCCCACAAGGTTTGATTTTGTTGAATAGATAATTCATTCATACGGCTTTCCTTTGAGCTTGATAAGCAAAAGAAGTGAAATAAGATGTATTATGAGAAAAGAAAAAAGAAGTAGTATGATAGAGAGGGTTAGAATGATGGGTAAGAATAGAAAAAATGTTTAACTTACCCCCCCCCCGTTAGAAAAAATACCTTTTTTGTTTGTGAGATAATGAGATTCTAGAGGATTGTGATAGAGGAGCGAATAAGAAGGGATAGTCGTATTATGGGCTAAAATCATATTGCTTCCTAAAAAGCTCCCCTCGCCAATATGACAACTACCATTTACAACACTTGCCGTAGATAGATGACAAAAGTCATCTATCTTGCAATCGTGCTCAACAAGGGCTTTTGAATTAATAATACAAGCCTTGCCGACAGAAGCATTAGAGTTAATAAGCGCGTGGTGCATAATAATACTGCCTTCCTTGATAGTTACATTTCTTGCCACATAAGCAAATGGCGAAATAATAGATGGCAGATGATAACCAATTCTTTTAAGCTTTTGGTAAATGCGTAGGCGAGGGGAGGGTGTCTTAATCTGCCCGATGGCGATAAAGGCATACTGAATCGTACTAAAAAGTGTTTGTAAATCATCATCACTGCCAAGTATAGGATATCCGAGCAAATGCGTAGAACCATTTTGCAAGGCATTTTTATCGATGATTCCACAGATATGATATTTATTTTCCTGCTCGATAACATCAATGCAAGCCTTTGCGTGTCCGCCACCACCGATGATGAGTATATAGGGTTTGTGAGGCATTTTAAGGCTTTGCGTGGATTCTAACACTGCTAGGGAGATTTACAATACTTGCTTGTAGGGCTTTAGCATTTGTTAAATCATCGCTTTGACAATGTCTATATGCGCTGCATTCATTATTAAGCTTCCATATAGGACGTGTCATAATCCCCACCGCATTGCTCTGCTCTAAAAATTCATCTCGCATTTTTTGAGAGGGAAGCCTTATGGCATTGAGCCAAAAGTTTGGCTGTGTGGAATCTCGAGCAGAAATAAACTCAATATTAGCTATGGAGCTAAAAAAAGATTTGTATGCCTGCGCAATATTATTTTTATCTGCTAAAAATGCAGGGAGTTGCTCTATTTGCGCTACGCATAAAGCTGCATTGAGATTTGGCAAACGATAATTAAAGCCTAGTTCATCGTGATTGTATTCATAGGGGTGGGGGATTTTAGCCGTTGTGGTGAGGTGTTTAAGACGTTTGGCAAGGGCTTCATCTTGTGTAAGAATCGCCCCACCACCACCGCAAGTAATTGTCTTATTACCATTAAAGCTTAGGATTCCGCAGATTCCAATCACTCCTGTGTGGATTTTGTGCTGATTGTCTATAATATAGCTGCCTAAGCTTTCTGCAGCATCTTCAATAAGCAGAATATTCCACTCATCACAGATTGCTTTAATCTCTTGTATCCTTGCTGGGTGTCCAAAGGTGTGCATAGGCACGCAGGCTTTGAGAGTCTTGCCACTTTTTTTATTGATAGTAGTCCCATCTTGTTGTTTGAGGGCATATTTTTGAAGAAAAGATTGAAGCGCGATGGGGGAGAGACTCATACTCTCCATATCGACATCTATATACACAGGAGTAGCCCCCGTGTAAGCTATGGCATTGCTTGTAGCGATAAAGCTAAGAGGTTGGGTGATAACCTCACAGGTAGCATTTACTTCTAGTGCATAAAGCGAAGCGTGTAGGGCTGATGTGCCATTAGTCGTAGCGATAGCATATTTGCTTCCACAAAAGGCAGCGATTTGCTCTTCAAAAGCATTTACAAACGCCCCTACACTTGATACGAAGCTACTTTCTATACATTCTATCAAATATTGCTTTTCATTCCCTTTAAAACGTGGCTCGTGGAGGGGGATAAAGCCTTCTGGCATAGTATAAAGCTCACGAATAAAGGCAAAAATATCTTTGAATGCTTGATTGCTCATTTTTGCAGAATCCTTATAAGTGATGTGTGGTATATATTGTAACACAATTTTTTAAGCTTTCACTCCCCCTGCCTCACATACGACTTGAAAAAACGTAAAACTCTATACAATCGTGGATAAAAATAAGCAATCTTTGTATTGAAACTTATCTTTTGCATATAAGGTTCTAAAGGTTTTAATAAATCTCGTATATATTTTGGATCAGATTCAAAACATATCCCTCCAAAGGCATATATAGCCCTCACTTGTAAAAATGCAATAAGCCTATCTCTAAGCTTTTTTTCATATTCGCTAAGATTTTTAGGAAAAGTATCTATAAAAGCTAAAAGCCCTAAACAAATATAAGTGCAAGAATAGGCAAAATGATAATGTTTGATTTTGTAACGATTACAAAAAGTATAGGCAATATCGCTCATATAGTTTGGATATGGTTTGAGAGGGGTGTTTGTCTGTAAATTATGCTCGCTCGTAGAATATGTATGAAAACGATAGATATATAAAGGTTTTGTAGCGATTTTAATCTTTTGAGCCTTAGCAAATAAAATCATACCAAACAAAGCATCTTCACTTTGAATCTGCGGACTAAAGCGCAAATAATCAAGAAGGCGAATATGAAACATTCCTTGATGCACCCACGAAAATCCTTCATAATGCTGCCATACATCAAGTGGGCTATATATTTTATCTATAGCTTCTGCTTGTGAAATATGTAAAGATTCTAAAAGTGAAGGATAGCTTAGAGATTCTATCCCATCTTCATAGACATATTCTGTATCGTGCCATATCATATCACATTTACCAATTTGCTCTATACATAAAGCTATGCAATCTAATGTAAGCATATCATCAGCATCTACAAAATGAATATATCCTATATCAGTAGGGGGATAAGAAGAATGAGAAAAGATAATACAGGAGTTGATACTATAATCAATAGGCTTAAAAGAATTTATATTATTCTTATGCCCCCCCCCCCATACATTCTAATGGCTTACCTGTAAGGTAGTTGATATTATTTGCACTTAAGGCATTATCTTTTAAAGAAGCTTTAAATACATAATAGCTTTGCTCTTGCATAAGGGGAGTAAGACAAAAGCCATCACTTATATATTCTATTCCTACATTTCTTGCACTTCCTTGTCCTCCATTACTCTTACATATAAGTGTAATGCGAGAATCTTTATAAAAATATTCCTTAGCTATTTCACAGCTTCTATCACTACTCCCATCATCTATTAAAATGATTTCTAGATTTGCATAGCTTTGATTTATTATAGAATCCAAGCAATCTTTTAAATATTCTTCTACATTATAGATTGGCATTATAATAGCGACTTTGTGGTTTGTATGCATAGGGGGTCCTTTGGCTATAAAAAGTTATCATTTGGGATTATAGCAGGTTTTATACCTTGTAATAGCTCATCAATACAGATATTATATGAGATAGCACGGCAATTTTCACATTCACCTTTGGCAAATTTTTCGTGTAGACGCGCCATAATAGCACTATGATTTGGAGCATTCCATAAGTCTTTGAATCTTGTTTGGTTGAGATTCCCTAGAGAATATGTTTTATTACCAATAAGGGGTTGGCATAAATATACCTCACCATCATAGTTGATAAAGGCATTACTTCGCATTGCTATTGCATTGCAAATGATACTTTTTTGGAGTTTGGGGAGGTAGGAGCTACTATAATGTTTGATACCATTATTTTTTACGTTGATTAGATTTGTCGTTGCGGGATTGATATTTGCTAAGCCTTTTTCAATTTGCTTTAATACATTATCCTTTTGCTCTTGTGTGAGGTCAATACGTCGTTTTTCATAATCCACTGCGGGGATAAAGATGATATAGTCAAATCCCTTTTCCATAGCCTTTTGGTAAGTATTGAAAATTTCTTTATAGTTGATAGAGTTGATAACGCAACGCGCTCCTACGATGAGCTTAGAATCTTTGGTTTTGAGCTTGCTTGGGAGTTCAAATTGCCCGGAGAAGTGATTTGAGCCGACAATTGCTTTGTATTGTTCCTCTTTTGTGGAATATACTGATACTGCGATGTAGTTAAACTTCCGCAAAAGCGCATAATGCTCGGGCTTTATAGCGACAGAATTTGTGATAAGTGCTACTTCGATATTTGATTCAATAAGGCTTTGTGCGTATATATCCCATTTGCTTAGTGTGGTTGGCTCTCCTCCACCAGAGAGATATACTGCTTTTGTGCCTAGCTCTTTTAAGTCGGCGATGGTTTGGGTGATGATTTCGTGGCTTAGGCGAGATTTGTTTTGTCTTCTTTGTCCATAACTGCAATGTATGCAGTTGTAATTACAGCTTGCGCACCAGTGAAATTCTACCGCAATAGGAGGAAGAGTATTTACTATCCCCCCCCCCCGTAGCAACTTTTGTGCTGATACGTTCATAATGGGGAAGTATTTTTGCGGGATTTAAAAGCGTAGCGAGATTAACTTGATTTTGTGATGAAAGCATAGAAACTCCTTTTTAGATATTATATATATTGCTTTTGTATTTAGCAAGATTGGCGGGATTGCTAAACCAAGCGATAGTCTCTTCTAAACCCTCTTTTAACGTATAAGCAGGGCTAAAATCTGTCAGTTCTTTTATTTTCGTATTATCGCACCATAGACGGAAAACCTCGCTTTTTTGTGGGCGTATTCTTTGAGAATCCGTAATAAATTCTACATCGCTTTTCATTATCTCTTTGATAAGCAGCAATGTATCGTGTATGCTTATTTCACTATTAGAACCGATGTTTATAGTCTCTCCTATGGTGTTTTGTGCTAAAGAGAGTGCGATGAAACCGCGACAAGTATCCTTGACATAGTTAAAATCGCGTGTTGGCGTAGTATCACCAAGCTTGATACTTTTAGCCCCACTGGCTATTTGAGTAATGATTGTTGGGATAACAGCCCTTGCGCTTTGTCTAGGACCATAGGTATTAAAAGGACGGGCGATTGTGAGTGGCAGAGAAAAGGCATTGTGAAAGCTCATAGCAATAGCGTCAGCCCCAATTTTTGTTGCAGAATATGGGCTTTGAGGTTGCAATGGGTGTTTTTCATCTATAGGAACATAGAGAGCTGTCCCATATACTTCGCTTGTGCTAGTGTGTATTATGCGTTTGACTTGAGATTCTAATGCAGCTTGGCAAATATTAAGAGTACCTTTGATATTTGTATCGACATAGCTATCTGGTGCAGTATATGAATAAGGGATAGCAATAAGTGCTGCAAGATGAAAGACTATATCAATATCCTTACAGATATGTTTGCAAAAATGAGGGTCTCTTATATCCCCGCTAAGCACCTCAATAGAATCAAGGCATTCTATATCCTCAAGCCAACCCCACGAATTAAAGGAATTATAAAGGCTAAGGGCTTTTATATGGGCTTGATAAAATGGAGAGGTAGAATCTTGTGTTTGCTCATAAATAGCTTGTGTGAGATGTGAGCCGATAAAGCCATCAGCCCCAGTGATAAGTATTTGCATTGTTTTATCCTTGATTTAAAATAATCCATTGACTTGCTCGATGAAGTCCATCGCATCGACATTTGTGCCATTAATTACGATGCCAAAATGTAAATGCGCTCCGCTTACGCGCCCTGTATCGCCACTTTTAGCGATGATTTGCCCACGTTTGATTATATCTCCTTGCTTGACATTAAAATCACTTAAATGAAAATATACGCTTACAAGTCCTTCTCCGTGGTCAATAGCAATGGTTTTACCTGAAAGATACCGATCTTGCACGAGCGCTATTTTGCCATCATTACTTGCTTTAATGTCTGTGCCAATTTGAGCGCGGAAGTCTGTGCCTCCGTGATAGCTTTTAATCGTATTATTAAACACCCGCGCACTTCCATAAGGGCTAGTGATAACAGAATCTAGAGGCGCGATAAAGGGTTTATCCCATAATCTGTCCTTAGTGATAGTGCGATAGACTTTCAGCATATCATTTCTTTCTTTCTCAATGCGATTTGCTACCTCTTGTGAATAGCTCACTTTATCCTGTGCTACGGTGATTTGCTCCTTTTTATATGCCTTTTGCAAAATAGTGATTTTTGCGACATTTTTAGTGTCGCTTTTGATAAATTTCACATCTTTGTCATAATAGCCAATCGGCACAAATGCGATAAACTCATCTGCTTTGCTCGGGTGGCTTATAAAATGGAGCAATTTTTTATCATAGGTGAGCGATGCAGGCTTATTCGCGTGATAAATAAAAGCCGTGCCATTATATGCGGTATTTTCAGCCAAAGACTCTTTAGCGGACACAAAAGGCGCTATCCCCAAAAACAAAGCAATAAAAAGATATGTAAAAACCAAATGCATAACACCCCTTTAAGAGAGAAAAATTATTATGATAGATTATAGCAATTCAAAGCTTAGATTAAAGAATTTTAAGCTAAAATCGCGCTTTTGTTTCAATGCAAAAATACTTCAATTCATAAGGAAATGCAATGTATGCAATATTTAAGAATGGAGGCAAACAATACAAGGTCAGCGTTGGGAGCATTGTGCTGCTTGACAAAATGAGCCTTGAGCCAAAGTCAAAGGTTGAATTGAACGAAGTTTTAGCTATTGTCGATGGAGATAATGCACAGATTGGCACTCCGCTTGTGAAGGGTGCTAAGATTGAGGCGGAAATTATCAACGAGGGCAGGGGCAAAAAGGTCGTTACATTCAAAAAACGTAGAAGAAAAGACAGCAAGACAAAACGAGGCTTTAGACGCGATTTTACTCGTGTGAAGATTCTAAATATTATAGCAAAATAGCAAGGAGCGATTATGGCACATAAGAAAGGTCAGGGAAGCACTCAAAATAACCGCGATTCAGCCGGACGCCGTTTAGGTGTAAAAAAATTTGGCTCACAATTTGTTCGAGCGGGTAATATTATCATCCGCCAAAGAGGCACAAAAGTGCATCCGGGCGATAATGTAGGCTTAGGCAAGGATCATACCATTTATGCCTTGATTGATGGGATAGTGAAATTTCAGCAAAAAGATAAAAATCGCAAAAAAGTTTCTGTTATCCCCGCTTCGTAAGAAATGGTATTTAGGCTGGGGCGTATCTTTAACCCTAGCCTTATTTCCTTTTTCTTTCACTCCCCCTGCCTCACATACGACTTGAAAAAACGTAAAACTCTATACAATCGTGGATAAAAATAAGCAATCTTTGTATTGAAACTTATCTTTTGCATATAAGGTTCTAAAGGTTTTAATAAATCTCGTATATATTTTGGATCAGATTCAAAACATATCCCTCCAAAGGCATATATAGCACTACTCCCATCATCTATTAAAATGATTTCTAGATTTGCATAGCTTTGATTTATTATAGAATCCAAGCAATCTTTTAAATATTCTTCTACATTATAGATTGGCACTATAATAGCGACTTTGTGGTTTGTATGCATAGGGAGTCCTTAATCAAAATGTAGCGTATTGTATTCAATCCAAAATATTATTAGTGGATTCGTGCTAGTATTGTGAGTTTAATGCGAGGGTAGATAATGTTTGTAGATAGTGTAGATATTTTTATCGCTTCGGGTAAGGGTGGAGCGGGTGCAGTGAGCTTCCGTAGGGAAAAGTTTGTCATACATGGCGGTCCTGATGGCGGCGATGGCGGCGATGGCGGCGATGTGTATGTGGAGGTAGATAATAATACTGATACACTTTCAAAGTTCCGTGGTGCGCGGCATTATAAGGCGAAAAATGGGCAGCCCGGTCAGGGAAAACGTTGCAGTGGGAAAAGAGGCACGGATATTACGATTAAAGTGCCGCCTGGCACACAGATTCTTAACCATGAGAGCAAAGAGCTAATTGTTGATATGGATACTTTCCCTAAACGTGTGCGTTTGCTTAAGGGTGGCAAGGGTGGCTTGGGCAATGCGCATTTTAAAAACGCCACAAATCAAGTTCCTACTTACGCGCAAAGTGGTTTAGAGGGGGAGGAGAGGCATATACGATTAGAACTTAAGCTGATTGCTGATGTGGGGTTGGTAGGATTCCCAAATGTGGGGAAATCTACGCTTATTTCCGTGCTATCAAATGCAAAGCCAGAGGTGGCAAATTATGAATTTACCACGCTTGTGCCACATCTTGGCGTGGTTAGCATTGATGAATATAATGCGTTTGTAATGGCGGATATTCCGGGTATTATCGAGGGGGCAAGTGAGGGTAGGGGGCTAGGTATTGCATTTTTGAAGCATATTGAACGCACGGGATTCTTACTTTTTGTGCTAGATGCGATGCGGGAGCAAAGTCTTAAGGAACAATGGGAGATTCTCTCTTTGGAGTTAAAAAAATTTTCTTCAATATTGGCTCAAAGAGCCTTTGGCATAGTGCTTTCAAAGAGTGATATACAGCATTTGGGCGAGGAGTTTAGAGATAAATTTTGTAAAGAATATGAGGAATTGCAGATATTTTTAGCCCATATAGGTAATCCGCAAAGCTTCCTCCTACCTATTTCGAGTTTGCAAAAGATGGGACTAAAAGAGCTTAAGTTTTACATTATGGAAGCGCTCAAAGATACAAAAAGAGGGATTCTAGCTTGATATAACGTTTTGGAATTTATTTTTAAGTAAAGATTAAAATCCCTTGAATTTAGCCTGTTAGAAGTATTTAGCGTGTATTAGGTTGTTTGTGAAATATCTTCTTTGTATTTCTTTTTCTCTTTTGTATAGGGTAAAGAGCATTCTGTAGTAGGAAAATGAGAGCTAAAAGAAGAGCTCTTGTTCGCTTGTGTTGTGAGGGAAGGCTAAGAGCAATCTACATTCTATAAATGAGATACTGAATGAATACTGATGGAATTTTAGAGGTTTTTCGTGGGAATTTGTTTCAAATGCGTTTTTTGTATGACGCAATTACTATAAGTCTAGTGCTTTTGAGAGTTTTAGTAAGGATGAGGATAGATAAAAAATTGTTACACTTTGAATAAGGTGTAACAAACCCCCCTATTTTTAAGCAAAAATAGGGGGGGGGGGGGGTAGAATGTTTAGGTATTTCGTTAAGAAATAGCCTATAGCAAAGGGAATGTGATGAAAAAACATTATGTAAGTTCGGTTTTTGGCTTTGAGTTTAGCAGCCTCTATGGCTTCTGTGGCAATGGCAGAGGAGAGCGGTGCATTTTTTGGTGCGGGTATAGGGCACGGGTCGGCTTCTGCTAAAATTACCTCAAATGGCGTGATTATCGATGGTGATGGTAAAAGATATGGCGCGGGATTAAGCTTTGATGTTCTTGCTGGGTATAAGCAATTTTTCACTCAAAACTTTGGATTACGCTATTATGCAAATTTTACCTATGCGAGTTTTACAACTTATGAACGTTCAGGTGAAACTAATGCAATGAATGAATTATGGTGTGAATATTGATGCACTTTATAATTTTATCGATACAGGATATTCTAGTCTTGGAGCATTTTTGGGTGTAGGCGTAGGAGCAAATACTTGGAGCGGTGTGGTTGTAGATGAAATTGAAAACGTTGGGTTAAGCCCTAATAAAACGGGGCTTGATGTGTCTTTAAATGTCGGTTTGCGTAGTGTGATACATAAAAGACTGAGTTTAGAAGCCATCATAAGGGTGCCTCTCTTGTTGCACACGTTGTATTCAGGCAATGTTGAAAATAGCAAGATGGAGTTCGTAGGCTCTCGTGCCTATAATGTCGGCTCGAGGTATATTATTAACTTTTAATCAAGTATTTTCTATTTAAAGATGTCCCGTCCATAGTGGTATTTATGACGGGATATTTAATGAATCTTGATAGCTGTGCCATATACGAGCACTTCTGAAGTATTGCTCATCACCGATGAAGTAGCGTAGCGAACGCCAATAATGGCATTTGCCCCAAGATTACGCGCTTCCTCAATCATACGCGTGGTGGCTATATGCCTAGCATCATTAAGCATTTCAGTATAGCCTTTAATCTCCCCGCCTACAATGCCCTTAAGTCCTGCCATAATATCACGTCCTATGTGCTTTGATTGCACCATAGAGCCTTTGACAAGCCCGAGTGTTTGATAATTCTGTGAGGGTAGATAATCAACGCTATAAAGATTCATAACAATTCTTTATCCCATCTGTGTGATTTTCGTGCGTATGTGAAGCTCTTTGAGCTGCTCCTCACTTACAGGGCTTGGAGCGTTTGTAAGCGGACAAGTCGCCCTCTGCGTTTTGGGGAAGGCAATTACGTCACGTATGCTTTGTGCTTGAGTGATAAGCATAATAAGTCTATCAAAGCCAATAGCAATCCCCCCGTGAGGTGGCGCACCATAGCGCAGGGCTTCAAGCAAAAAGCCAAACTTTTCCTGTGCCTCTGCTTCATCTATCCCAAGCAGCTTAAAAACTTGTGTCTGTATAGAATCTTTATGGATTCTAATGCTCCCACCACCTAACTCAACGCCATTTAGCACGACATCATAGGCAATAGATTCTATCTCTTCCACATCATCTTTATTCAAATCCTTTGGCATAGTGAAAGGGTGGTGCAATGCCTTTGTCCTGTCATCCTCCTTTTCAAACATAGGAAAATCCACTACCCATAGAAATTTACGCAATTTTTCATCGATAAGCCCCATATCCGCACCGATTTTAAGCCGTAATCGCCCCATATAGTCCCACACGACTTTTTTCGCCCCCGCACCAAAGAATATAATATCCCCTATTTCCGCACCTACGCGCTTTAGTAGTGCGTTTAGGGCTTCTTGGCTAATAAACTTTACCAATGGTCCCTTACACTCATCAGGTTTCACTTGGATATATGCTAATCCCTTAGCACCAAATTTACGCACGAACTCCTCTGCCTCTCCCAAAGTCTTGCGTGAAAAGAAGTTATCCCCACCCTTGACACAAAGGGCTTTGATACGATTTTGCTTAGAATCTTTAGCGATATTTTGAAAGATAGGATTGCTTGATTCTATAAACAAATCTCCCACTTCTATAAGTGGCAACTCAAAGCGCAAATCGGGCTTATCGCTCCCATAAGATTCCATTGCCTCCGCATAAGGCATACGCATAAAGGGCGTTTGTATCTGCTCTCCACAAGCGGCAAAAATATCCTTAAGGAGCGTTTCTGCCATTGTGATGATGTCATTTTCCTCGCAAAAGCTCATTTCAATGTCAATTTGCGTAAATTCTGACTGCCTATCCGCTCTCAAATCCTCATCTCTAAAGCAACGCGCGATTTGAAAATATCTATCAAAGCCGCTTACCATAAGGAGCTGCTTAAACAGCTGCGGACTTTGAGGCAGGGCATAAAACGCCCCCTGATGCACACGTGAAGGCACGAGATAGTCTCTTGCACCCTCTGGTGTAGCCTGCGTGAGTATAGGTGTCTCCACTTCTAAAAAGCCCATTTTGTGCAGACTATTCCGTGCGGCAATGGCGACATTAGAGCGGGTTTGAAAGATATGATAAGCCTTGCTTGAGCGCAAATCTAAATAGCGATATTTGAGCCTTAGCTCCTCATTCACGCTTTCATCGCCGATAGCTATGGGAGGGGTAGGGGATTTATTTTCTATCACAAGTGAGGAAAGCACGATTTCAATCTTGCCTGTTTTGAGCTTTGGATTCTCTAATCCTTCCCCTCTAGCTCGTATTTTGCCTCGTGCGATAAGCACATATTCATCACGCACACTTGAAGCGATATGATGTGCCTCACTGCTTGGGTCGCACACAAGCTGAACAATACCGCTTTTATCGCGCAAATCGATAAATACCACACCCCCGTGGTCGCGATATGTGTTACACCAGCCGCATACTTGCACCTCTGTGCCTATATGCTCCTCTCCTAAATCTGCGCATAAATGAGTTCTTAACATACTTTACCCTTGTAAAATGAAATAGAGGATTTTAATGCAATTTTAAAGATTAATGCCTACAAGAATTTGACGTAATGCTTGTTCTACTTCTATAGGATTTGATTTGGTAATAAAGCCATCAGCATTAAGCCGCTCTGCCATTTGGTGATTACTATCACTACTCATTGAAGAGTTAATAATCACAGGGATATGACAAGTTGCAGGTGTTTCTTTGATACGTTTTAATACTTCAAAGCCTGATACAATAGGCATTTCCAAATCCGTAATAACCGCACCGATATTTGCAGCCACACCCGGATTATGCAAATAATCAAGCAAAGCCTTGCCGTTAGGAAAGCTAAAGTATCTTAAATCGAGTTTTTCGATGATTTTTTGTAAAGATTTTGCCGCAGATTTAGAATCTTCAGCCAATAGCACGACTTTATCACTTGAAATTGCCGCAATATCATTGAGTTCGAGCTCATTTGCAGCATTGACAGAGGGGAAGGCTTCAGTGAGCATTCGTTCTACATCTAAGACTTGTATCACAGAGCCATCATCATATTTTGCTGTCGCTGTAATTTTAGAATCTCCATCAATACCAAATTCCGAGCCAACATTTATATCACTCCAACTTTTATGGATAATGCGCTTCACACCCATAATTTTAAGTCCTACCGTGCTATTAGAAAAGCTACAAATAATCACTAAGCTTTTTTTAGTATCAAGCGAAAATTCCCGCAAGTCTCTATCAGGGTGTTCTTTGCTATAATATAGCCATCGACGCATATCTACAAGCGGTATAGTCTCATCACGCACGGTAAGATAGCCTAGCACGATACCGCTATTGTCTCCCGCTGTTTCAGTAAGCTCATTATCATAATAAATAATTTCACGTATCTTAAATACATTCATTGCATAAAGCTGATTTGTGCCATCTTTTTCTTCTTCTAATGTGAAGCACAAAAATTGCACTTCATTATTGAGATGTAATGAAGTGGTTTTGTCTATTTCATTTTGCTTTTTTGCCAATATCTGCCTCCAAAACTTAAAAATTATAACATTTAAAAATGATATAATTCTATCGCAAAATACATAAATTCTAAGCACTAAACCCAAATTTTAAAGGGAAAACTCTTATGACAAGTGAAGAATACCACACTCAAGTGCAGATTCTAAAGAAAATGGCTTATCATTATTATGTGCTTGATGAGCCAATAGCTACTGATGAGCAATATGATAAGCTTTATCACCAAATCCTAGTATTTGAAAAAAGCAATCCTCACCTTATTGATTTCACCTCTCCTACCCAGCGCGTGGGTGATACACCCTTAGAATCTTTTAGTAAAAATAGTCATATCCAGCGTATGTGGAGCTTAGAAGATGTGTTTAATACTGATGAGCTAGATGAATGGCTACAAAGAATCTACAAAGTCTATCCTCACGCGACTTTCACTTGCTCACCTAAGTTTGATGGTGCGAGTTTGAATCTACTTTATTCACAGGGCAAACTCATAAGTGCGGCTACGCGAGGAAATGGCATAGAGGGAGAATTGGTAACGCAAAATGCAAAAACGATACAAAGCATTCCGCTTGAAATCGACTTTATGGGGGATATTGAGATACGTGGGGAGGTAGTCATTGCTAAAGATGATTTTGAATCTATCAATGCAGAGCGATTAAAAGACAATCAAAGTCTTTTTGCCAATCCTCGAAACGCTGCTGCAGGGAGTTTAAGACAGCTAGATTCTAGAATCACTGCTCAACGTAAATTACGCTTTATGCCTTGGGGTATTGGGGCGGGACTAGAGCATTTTGCAAGTTTTTATGACGCTTTGCAAAGCATTATAGGCTTTGGCTTCATACCTGTGCCGTTTTTGAAGCATTGCAAAGATAAGGTGGATATACAGGACATATATAACCTTCTCCTTTCTCAACGCAATAGTTATGCGATTATGCTTGATGGTATGGTTATTATGCTTGATGATATAGCCTCCCAACACCAGCTAGGTTGGACGATTAAAGCCCCGCGATTTGCTTGTGCGTATAAATTCCCTGCGATTGAAAAAAGCTCCAAGATTTTATCTGTGAGTTTGCAAGTAGGGCGCACGGGAATTATCACGCCTGTGGCAGAGCTTATGCCTGTGGAGATTGAGGGGGCGATGATTGCACGTGCGACTTTGCATAATTTTAGCGAGATTGAGCGCAAGGATATTATGATTGGCGATGAAGTGATTATTATCCGCAGTGGCGATGTGATACCGAAAATCATTAAGCCCCTTGTAGGTTTGCGTGATGGCACACAAAAGGCTATTGTTAAACCTACGCATTGCCCTGTGTGCGGTGAGGAACTCCTTGTCGAAGAGGTTTTTATCAAATGTCAAAATCTTAGCTGTGAGGCACGCGTGATAGAATCTATTATTCATTTTGCATCCAAAAAGGCACTAAATATCGATGGTTTGGGTGAAAAAATCGTGATTCAACTCTATGAAAATGCGCTTGTGCGGAATATCAAAGATATTTATACCTTGAATACTACGCAGCTTTTAGCTCTTGAGGGTTGGCAAGACAAACGCGCACAAAACCTCATTAATGCGATACAAGATACTATAGGTGTGGAATTGTGGCGGTTTATCAATGCAGTTGGGATTGAACATATTGGCGAAGGAGCGAGCAAGAAACTCGCGCAAAAATTTGGCTTAGAGACTTTTAACATATCTTTAGAAGATGTGATGAGTCTTGATGGCTTCGGGGAGGAGATGGCGTATTCCCTTATTGAGTTTAACCGAGCAAACAAGGCACTTATTGAGCAATTACTTGCCATCATTCAGCCACGTATAGAGATTTTACAAATTGATAGTAGCCATATTTTTTATGGTAAAACTATCGTGCTTACAGGCACACTTTCCCAACCACGCGATACTATCAGCGCACTTTTAGAATCTAAAGGCGCAAAGATTGTCTCAAGCGTGAGTAAAAAGACGGACTTTGTCGTTTATGGAGAAAAAGCAGGGAGCAAACTAGAGAAAGCACAAGATTTAGGCATAAAGACATTAAACGAAGCAGAGCTTTTCACCCTTCTTACGGAAGAATGAGTTAATTAAGATAAGGTGATGAGTTTTGTAAAATAAATTTAAGAGATTTTATTTATTTGCGAGTAAAAAATGCCAAGCAGAAAGGAATTTGTTTTGTAGTATTTAGACTAGCCTTATATACTAAAATCATAATAGCTCAAAGTAAGCATAATCTGCGATGTGTCAAATCGCTCATCAAGCAGCTTTTTGCTCTTGTAGTTAAAGCCCTGTTGATACCCTATACTTAATCCATATCCACGCGCTATATCAAAAAACAGCTCCGCCCTCACCAATCCACCATAGATATTATATTGCTCATCAACATCAGGCATTGCCAAATTACTCATCTCAAAGCCGCCGCCGACTAAGCATATTACACGTCCATTGAAAAATCTATATCCCATTTGTCCGCCCAAAGAAAAGGCATAAAATCCATTTTTGTTTTCCGATCCTGCACTTCCATCAATCCACGCATTCAAAAGAAAGGCTTTAGAATTGCCTAGCATAACACCTCGCTTTAAACCAAAAATCACCGCATTACGCGCACTCTCGTAGTCTTGTAGCATAGTTCTATTGCCTGATGTGTGCCAAATCTTAGAATGCACCCCACCAATGCTTAAACTCCCAAAAGTGTGATTATCCGCAGGGATAGGTGCAGTGGAGAAGTCTAAGCCCTGTACTTGCAGACATAGCATTCCTATTGCAAGCACAAGTTTCACTGCATATCGCACAAACACGATTCTACCCCCAAATACTGCCTGTATAAGGCTGGCTTCTATCAATATCGTCATATCGCTTTTTGCCTTTGCTTTTTGCCTTGCTATCTCTAGCATTGCCTTGTGGCTTTCTCGTGCGATGTGGCTTTGTGCTATGGGGTTTTTTCCCACTTCTTTTTTGCCCCCCTGCTTCATTCACGGATTCAAGCTGCGCGATTTGCTCTTTACTAAATCCAATCTTTGCGTTGCTGTTTTTTTCTAAATGCAGTGAAATGAGTTTCAAACAGAGCTGTGTTGTGTCTATCTTGTCTTTAAGCTTTTCATAAATCATCACTGATTTATCGCTTACCTTTGTTTGAGATAGCTCCTGTGAAAAGGCGTCATCGCTATATTCTTGTGTAATCTCACAAAGCGTAAGCTTTGCCTTTGTCATTTTCTTAATCTTGCTTAGCTCTTTATATTCAAGCGGCGTAGCAAGGGTAATAGCTACTCCCTTTTTCCCTGCACGTCCTGTGCGCCCAATGCGATGGACATAGCTTTCAGGGTTAAGCGGGATATGATAATTAAATACGTGGCTCACATCGCTAATATCTATCCCACGTGATGCTACATCGGTAGCGACAAGCAATTCGATTTTGTTTTGCTTAAAGGCTTTCATACTCTCTCGTCGCTCCCATTGCTCCATATCTCCGTGCAATGCCATCGCCTTAAAGCCACGATTAATAAGCCTTGTCGCTAATGCGTCTGCTTCTTTTTTCATACGTGTAAAAATAATGCTCTTTGTGGGATTTTGTGTTTCTATCAAGCGCACTACCGCCTCATCACGCTCTCCCTCGTTGATAATGTAATATTGCTGCTCTATATCTTTATTTGTAATATCTGTAGGCGTGATTTTCACAAAGGCGGGATTATCTAGAATATTCATTGCCAAAGCCTTGATGGGTTCAGGCATTGTAGCTGAAAAAAGCAGAGTTTGTCGCGTATTAGGTAGGAATTTAAAAATCTCCTCAATATCATCTAAAAAGCCCATATCAAGCATTTCATCGCTTTCATCAAGCACGACTATTTGTGGTGCAAAATGCGCTATGCGTCCATTTTGCAAATGGTCTAGCAGCCTACCGGGTGTGGCTATCATCACCTTTGGTTTCTTTTCTAATAAATCACATTGCCGCTTAATGCTCTGCCCCCCATACATACAAATGGTTTTAATACGTCCAAAACGCCCAAGCTTTAGAATCTCCTCGCTAATTTGCATAGCAAGTTCCCTTGTGGGCGTGATGACAAGTGCTTCAATCTCTTGATTGCGATTGAGTGCATTAAGGATAGGGATAGCAAATGCTGCTGTCTTGCCTGTACCGGTTTGTGCCTGTGCGATAAGGTCTTTACCTTGCAAAACAATAGGAATACTTTGTTCTTGCACTGGGCTAGGTGTGCTAAATCCCGCCTCTTTAATGCCCTTTAGCACAAATTCCTTTAAGCCAAATTCCTCAAAGCCCTTTTCTTTGCCTTCTTGCTCTAATGGGATAGAATCTTGCGTATTTGCATTATCTAAATGTGTCGCCCTCTGCGTAGCTTTGCCCTGTGCGTTTTCGCTCTGGAGGCAATCACCGCTATCTGTATTTGTGTGATTCATAGTGTTTTACCCTTTGTCTCAATCATTGTATTTAATGAATGTGTTAATGAAAATGTAAGGCGGAATTATAGCAAAAATTGTGCTTTTAAAGTGAAATTTACAAAAATATTATCCCGCTTGGATATAATGCCATACTTCATAAGACACAAAGGAAAGCAATGAATCTAGACGATACACTTTTAACGCTTTATGGCTCTATGCCTTTTATGGTAAGCCTACTTGCTGGGATTCTTACATTTTTAAGCCCTTGTATTTTGCCACTTATTCCTCCTTATATTTCATATATTTCAGGCGTGGGTATATCTGACTTGCAGCATACAAGTACCGCGCATAAGGGAAAAATCATTCTTACTTCCTTACTTTTTATCGCTGGATTTTCACTTGTGTTTATCACACTTGGGATTTTTGCCTCATCTACACTTGGAGAGATTTTTACTGCTTCGTGGTTGCGTTATTTGGCGGGGTGTGTGATTATATTCTTTGGGCTTCACTTTTTGTTTCATTTTAAATACACATTTTTACACAGGCATATTCAGCACAATTTTGACTATACGCGATTTGGCTTCCTCTCGCCCTTTGTGCTTGGTATTGGCTTTAGTATCGGCTGGAGTCCTTGCGTGGGTCCTATCCTCGCCTCGATTTTTACCCTCTCACTTGCTAATCCCACTCACGCCTTTTGGCTTATGCTATGCTACACTCTTGGATTAGGTTTAGCGTTTTTTTTAGTCGCACTTTTTATTAATGCTGCGTTAAGATTCTTGAAAAAGCTCACCGCATTTTTACGACCCATAGAGGTGATTTCTGGTATTTTGCTTATACTCATTGGTGTGCTTATTATCGCCCAAAAGACAGATTTTTTATTACCATAATTAAAGATATTCAAAAGGAGAGAAAGTGCTATTTAAAAATGCAACCCTTTGTGATTATCAAGGTATAAAAACAGGCGATTTACGCGCCCAAGATGGAATCATCACGCAAATTGGATCACTCTCCCTCCTACCTGGTGAGGAAGTGCTTGATTTACAAGGCAAACTCCTGCTTCCTGCGATGATTGATTTAAATGTAGCACCTAAAAGTCTCTCTCTCTGCACGAAAAATCTCCTCTCCCTTGCGCAAAAAGCCTTAAAAGGCGGTGTAGGAAGCATATTGCTCTATCCCCGAACAACGCCTACTTGTAGCGAAAGCGGCTCCATAGAGCTGATTAAGAATCTTAATAGCCAATCTCCTATCCACCTTCTCCCTGCTATCAATCCGCTCAACTTAGAGGGCAAACTTAGCGATATTAGCACCTTGTATCATAGTGGCGGACGCGCTATATTTGTTCAAAGCGATATTGACGCCCATAGCCTTATGAAAATCGCTCAATACGCGCAAATGCTGGATATTCCGCTTATTTGCTTTTGTCAAGATAGAAGTGTAGCTGATGGCGTGATGAATGAGGGGCTTCTAAGTGCATCGCTTGGGCTACCCTCTATCCCTGCTTTTAGTCAAACAAAAGAAGTAGCAAAAATCGCTGAAATGCTCCACACACTGCCTATAAAGCTTATTTTTGATACGCTTGTGTATCCGCGTAGCTTTGATATACTTCATCATTTTGCCTTGCATTCTTCCATACAGGCGACATTTTACACGCAAACTTCTATACATCATTTATTGCTTGATGAAAGTTTATGCGAAAACTACAATACCGCCGCAAAAATTAATCCTCCATTAGTGGATAAGTCATCACTTGCACAGATTCTATCTTTGTTACAAAAGGGGCAAGTAAGCACCTTGACAAGCCTACAATGTGCGGATTTCAAATCGAAAAAAGACCAAGTCTTTGAAATGGCAAGTTTTGGCATAGACGCACTCGAAATATATTTTTCACTGCTTTATAC
The DNA here is from genome assembly GCF_039555295.1 of Helicobacter mastomyrinus. Lineage (NCBI taxonomy): Bacteria > Pseudomonadati > Campylobacterota > Epsilonproteobacteria > Campylobacterales > Helicobacteraceae > Helicobacter > Helicobacter mastomyrinus. The sequence goes on from NZ_CP145316.1 coordinate 2,035,367, forward strand.
CTATCTGCATAAAGCTAATAATATTCCCCTCCCACTCATTTCTCAACTCACAAGCTATATCCCCGCACAGATTCTAAACCTCAATAAAGGGGTATTAGCAGAGGGGAAAATCGCCGAGCTTATTATCATTAATCCTAATGAATCTTTTGTCTTTAACGATACATTCTCGCCCTATGATGGGCAGGAGCTTTATGGTAAAGTAGAGGCACTCTTTAGCCTTCAAACCCTCCATACTTCACGTATATAAGGATAATTATGCAAGATATTGAAAATTACTTCATAGGTTCAATCCCGCAGCTTCAAATACTAGGTATCGCGCTTTTAAAGGCAACACTTATTCTTGTTTTAGGATATTATTTCTCGCGTTTTATACGAAAGAAAATCTCTCAAGCCATTGCCAAACGTGATGCAATCTTAGGACAATTCATCTCGCAGGTAATTTTTATTCTCTCTATTGTGGTTATCATCATTGCTGCACTTGGCACTATCGGTGTGCAGACAAACTCTATCATTGCTGTGCTTGGCACAGCGGGTGTGGCTATCGCGCTAGGGCTTAAAGATTCTCTCTCATCAGTGGCAAGTGGTATCATACTCATCATTCTCCGCCCTTTTAAGCAGGGAGATTTGATAGAAATTAGTGGTATGACGGGCTATGTGGAGGCAATCAATCTTTTTACCACGCATTTGCGCCTCACTGATGGCAAATTTGCGATTGTGCCTAATAGCAATATCGCTAAGGCAAATATTGTAAATACTACGCTCAATGAGCAAAGACGTATCGATTTAATCATTGGCGTGGGGTATCAAAGTGATGTAGAATCTGTGAAAAATATTATCAATGATGTGTTGCAAAACACTCCTGAAGTGGATTTAGCACAGACATATTTTATCGGCTTAAGTGAGCTTGGGGAAAGCTCTTTAAACTTTACCTTGCGCTTTTGGGTGAAGCTTGAATCTGGAGTGCTAAACGCCCAATGCAAAGTGTTAGAATCTATCAAAGCTCAGCTTGATAAAAATGGCATTGAGATTCCGTATAATAAGCTTGATGTGAATATCATAAAGGCGGATTGATAGTGCATATTTTTGGTGCGTCCTTGGTATTTGTATGTGATGAATCCTTTAGTATTATCCATAATGGCGGGATTGCATTTGAAGCAAACAAAGATAGAATCTTAGAAGTAGGCACTTATGAGGAGCTATGCGCCCTCTATCCTCACGCGAAAGCGGAGTTTGCTCACAATAGTGTCCTTCTACCCGCTCTTATTAACGCACATATTCATTTTGAGTTTGGTGCACATTTGGCGCAATTTTGCTATGGCGATTTTGGCGAATGGCTCGATAGCTTGATGTCTCAACGCGATAGTGTCTTAGCACATAATGATATGGAATCTATTATCACGCAAGGTATTAATGAGCAGCTTAGCGCAGGAGTAGGGAGCGTGGGGGCGATAAGTAGCTATGGGGGCGATATGCCCTTCCTTGCTCGAAGTCCTTTGCGCGTGGTGTATTTTAATGAAGCCATAGGGAGTAATCCAAGTGCAATAGATATGCTTTATGGCAATCTTTTAGAACGATTTTATAGAGCTAAAGAGCTTCAAAATGAGACCTTTATCCCTGCGCTTGCTCTGCACTCACCCTATTCGCTCCACCCCATAATGGCACAAAAAATTATAGAAATTGCTCATAAAGAGCATTTGCCCTTCTCTGCGCATTTTTTAGAATCTCCACAAGAAGCCCAATGGCTTGGAGATAATAGCGGCTATTTCAAGGGCTTTTTTCAAAGATTAGCAGGATTAGCAAATCCTAGTAGATTCTATACACCACAGAGCTTTTTAGATATGCTTTCTCCTTTGCAAAACCAACCCTTATCTCTCACACATTGCCTTCATATTAGCCCTGCAGAAGTAGAGCATATAGAGACACTTAAGGCAGCCATTATCACTTGTCCGCGCAGTAATCGTCTCTTGAACAATGCCTTTTTCCCGCGCCATCTTATAGAATCTGCTGCCATTCCTCTAGCCATTGGCACAGATGGCAAAAGCTCAAATAATAATGTCAATCTCCTTGATGAATTGCGAGTGAGTCTCTATGCCTATGAAAAAGCGAATCTTAATGCCCTTGGAAAAGCATTAATTCTCAATGCCACATTGCACGGAGCAAAGGCTTTAGGACTAAATAATGGTATATTACAAGCGGGTAAAAATGTCGACTTTGCTATTTTTGCTTTCAAAGATTCACTTTACAATGAAGCTCAAAACCACGTAAACCAAGCCCCTCTGCATTTTATCCTCCACGCCACTAAGCCCACACATCTTTATGTCAATGCAAAGGCAGTAATATGAGCGCGATAAAAAGTATATTATTTGTGTGTTTAGGTAATATATGCCGCTCTCCCTTAGCGGAGGGGATTGCAAGGGAACTAGTAAGGCAACATAATATCGATCTTAAGGTAGATTCTGCAGGGACGAGCGGGTGGCATATCGATGAGTCACCTTGTGTAGGCTCACGTAATGTCGCTAAGGCGCACGGATTTAGTATTGATGAGCTTAAGGGCAGACGTGTGAGCGTATATGCCGATGATAGCTTTGATTTGCTTATCGCGCTTGATGGGCATAACTATGCGGATTTACTCGCACTTGGCTTTGATAAATCAAAGGTGAAAAAGCTTGGAGATTTTGGACTAAAGGGCGCGGACATACCCGACCCTTATAAATATAGGGACGCGGAGAGCTTTGAGAAAATCTATCAAATGCTAGAGTTTTGTGTGCGGAATCTACTCTCTATATATTATCCTATGGTAGAATCCCAAGATTTAGTCACAAAAGGGTAAAGAATGATTACACTCTATGGTATTAAAACTTGTGGCAGTGTCAAAAAGGCTACCACGCTTTTAGACAAGCATAGCATTCCCTTTAGCTTTATTGATTTAAAGGTGCAAGTGCCTTCTGCTCCGCTTATTCGTGGGTGGATAGAGCAAAGGGGCATTGGCAAGGTGCTAAATACCAAAGGCACAACATATAAGAATCTTAAAAAAGAAGGACTGATTAAAGAGGGGCTAATTACTGATTCTAAGGCATTGATTGAGGAGCAGATAGCATTACTCACGCAATACCCTTTGCTTCTTAAACGTCCTGTGATTACCTATGACAAGACACTTATTATCGGCTATGAGGAAGAAGCGATTATAGGGCTTATTCATACATATCAAAATAAAAAACTTTAAGGTAGTGAGTAAATGAAGTATAGAATCTTTGCCCTTTTGCTTTATGTGCTTTATCTTAGTGCGTGTTCGCAAAAGGTGATTCAAATCACGAAAATCAAGGATTTAGAACAGCTTCCCCAAGATGCGCTTATTTATATTGATGAATCTTCTCAAATAAAAGTTGATAGCAAGGCTCTTGCTGTGCTTAAAAATGATTATTTGGAAAAATATTATTCTATCTGGCAGGAAAAGCCTAATCCTAATGTAAATGAAGTATTTTGGATTAAGCCTTCACTGCTTAAAAATGCGGGTTTTGGAGAGAATCTACAAGCCAACCCTCTCTCTTATACAAAAGAAATTTTAGATTCTATGGATATTGAATCTTACCCAAGTAAAGCCATTAGGGCTATTATCACTACTACCACTGATGTGCGTGCTGTGCCTACGATTAAACCTATGTTTAATAAGCCTGATGGCTATCCTTTTGATAGATGGCAAAACTCATTGATTTTTGTTGGCACACCGGTGCTGATTACACATACAAGCCGCGATAAATCGTGGGTGCATATTCAATCAAGCTTTGTGTATGGCTGGGTGAAAGCAGAGCATGTTGGTATATTAAGCAAGGAGCAGATTAAAGAGATTAGAGGATTTAAACAATATGTTACACCCATTGAAGATAAAATTCTGCTCTATAATGCAAAGGGTGATTTTGCCACACAAGCGCGTATCGGGCAAATCTTTGCGCTTAAAACAGGAAGTCATACAAAGGGTGATAAAATCGCGCTTGTTACATATACAAGAATGCCCAATGGCAATGCAAAGCAGAAGATTCTCTATGGGCTAAAATCGCATTTTAGCCCATTTCCTCTTGAATTAGATACGCAAAACATCGCTAAAACTATTAATGCAATGCTAGGGCAGCGATATGGCTGGGGAGGATTGCTTGAAAATCGCGATTGCTCTGCCTTTGTGCGGGATATTTTCTCCCAATATGGCATACATTTACCGCGCAATTCTAAAGCACAAGTGAATTATGGCAAAAATAGCGTTGATTTAAGCACGCTTACACGTGAGGAAAAAGAAGCTTTTATTATCGCTAATGCTACACCCTATCAAACGCTTTTATGGCAGAGTGGACATATTATGCTTTATATTGGGCACTTTGAGGGGAAAGCACTTATCGCCCATAGTGTGTGGAGCGTAACCACAGGCAAAAAATATGAGAATATGTTAGGTGGTGTAGTGATTACCACGCTTCACGTAGGTGAGGAGCATAATGGCACTTTTGCGAAATCGCCGCTGCTTATTGATAAAATCGGTGCAATGTCTGACCTCTCAATCCTTGCCAAGCAAATACAAGCAAAGTAATGAAACTTACCTATCTAAGATATGTGTTTCTTCTATGCACTTGTTTTGCTATGCTCCAAGCTACATCTATCAAAGTCATAGTGAGTGTGCTGCCGCAAAAAGAGATGATAGAACGTATTGGTGGCGAATATGTGCAAGTAGAAGTGCTTGTTCCTCAAGGAAAATCCCCAGAAATTTATGAGCCAAGTATCGCGCAGATGAAGTATATCGCTCAAGCGGATATCTTTTTTGGCGTAGGTATGCCCTTTGAATCCCCGTGGCTTAAGCGATTTAGCCTTGCAAATCCTTCACTCATATATTACAATCTCTCTACGCTTGCACAAATGCCGCAAAGCCACGCACATACCACCCATATACCCATACACAATCCGCATATTTGGCTCTCTGCACAAAGTATGCAACCACAAGTGGCTTTTATCGCGGATATTTTAAGCAAAGCAGATGTGGCGCATAAGGATATATTCAAACACAATAGCACAGAGCTTATTAAAACATTGCAAACTATCACGGACAAAACGCGTTTGCTCTTTGGTACTCCACAGGCACAAAAGCATTTTATCGTCTATCACCCAGCCTTTGAGATTTTTGCTAAGGATTTTAACCTAAATGAAAAAAGCCTAGAAAATGAGGGCAAGGAGCCAAAGGGTAAGGAGCTTAGCGCACTTATGCAATATGCTAGAAATCATCATATAAAAGCCATTTTTATCCAACCTCAATATGCAAAATCACGTGTGGAGATGTTGGCTAAAGAGCTTAATCTACGTATTATCGAGCTTGACCCTTTGGCTCCATCGTGGCTTTTGTCCCTGCAAAGCAATGCCTGTCAAATCGCGCTTAATCTCGCATTAGATGAGATTGCTTCGTGTATGCAGCAATATTTTAAAGAGTAGAAGTTATGTCGCTTTTAGATATTAAGAATCTTAGTTTTGCCTACACATCGCATAATGTGCTTGAAAATGTGAATTTTGAAGTGCAAGATGGGGATTTTTGGGCGATTATTGGACCAAATGGTGGAGGTAAAAGCACATTAGTAAGGCTTATTTTAGGGCTTCTTAAGGCACAAAGTGGCTCCATAAGCTTTGCACAGGGTATGGAATTAACACAAATTGGCTATGTCCCGCAAAATACAAATTTCAATATGAATTTTCCTATCTGTGTGAGAGATGTTATTACATTAGGTTTGCTAAAGCCTAGCATATTAGGCTTTAGAGTCCGCAAACATCTCAAAGCGGTGCAAGATGCAATGGAGCAGCTCCATATCGCCCATCTTGCCCAAAAGCCTATTAACGCTTTATCAGGTGGAGAGAGGCAAAAGGTGCTTATTGCCCGCGCTTTAGTTAATCGCACAAGGCTTCTTATCCTTGATGAGCCAACTGCAAGTGTCGATGTCAAGGCGCAAGGGGAGATTTATGAGTTACTCTTAAAACTTAATAAACATATAAGCATTATCGTAGTGAGCCACGATATTAGCTTTATTCTAGGCTATGCAAAAAAGGTGCTTTATGTGAATAAATACGCGCTTACTCATAATATTCTTCAATGCGATTTGGACTTAAAAGGGCATATTTGCGAGGTGGATATTCTTAACTCTTTTGCGCAAAAAGTACAGAATCTAAGCGAAGATTCTCAATTGAATGTGTCTTTGGCACCGCAGACAAATGCCAAGGAAGCGGCAAATGGCTGAAATATTCTCCTATCAATTTGTGTGGGTAGCACTTTTTATGTCCTTTTTGGTAAGTATTTGCAGTGGGATTATTGGCTCAATCATTGTCGCCAATAAAAATGTTTTTGTCGCAGGAGGTGTGGCACATAGCGCATTTGGCGGTGTGGGTGCGGCGTTATTTTTTGGCTTTAGCACGACATTTGGAGCATTGCTCTTTGGCGTGATAATGGCTTTATTTCTTTCTTATGCGTTTTTATATCAAAAAGAGCGGCTTGATGCGTATGTGGGGGCGAGTTGGGCTTTTGGTATGGCAATAGGCGTAATTTTTATTGACATCACACCCGGCTATAATAGCGACATATCAAGCTATCTTTTTGGCTCTCTTTTGGCTGTGGGCTTAGAAGAAATGATTGCTATGGGTATTTTTGATGTATTTTTAGTGCTTTTTGTGGCATTGTATTATTATGAAATGTTAGCACTTTTTTATGATAATGAGTTTTGCACACTTAAGGGCTTAAATGTATATGCTTGGACGAGCATTATTTTCGTGCTTATTGCCATAGGAGTAGTGCTTTCAATGAGTGTGGGAGGATTAATTTTAATTCTAGCTATTCTCTCAATCCCCGCTTATATCGCTCATTTGTTTTCGCATTCATTAGCATTTATGATGTGTATTTCGTGGCTCATTTCGCTTATTTCTATATGGGTGGGATTTTTTGTCGCATATTGGTGTAATGTCAGTATAGGGGCGTGTATCGTTGTTTTACTTGCATTTGCGATGTTTGGGGCTATTATATTTCACAAATTTATAAGGAGGATTCTATGAAAGAAGAAGAAAGTCAAAAGATTGCCAAACGAGCGGTAAAAATCGCGCTTTTTTGCGTGTTTGTTACTTTGCTTTTAAGCCTTATTAATATCTACATACTTATCATTCAGGCAAGTGCTACTGCTGCGATGAGTAAGGAAATCAAGGAATTACAAGAACAAGCGGGAATTACGCGATACATACCACAAGAGTAGAATCTTGCATTGATTAGAGGATAGGGCAGCAGAGCGTTAAGATAGCAGAGAGTGAGTTTTCTTTCTTGTTTTGGCTTAAATGAAAAAACAAGATTATTTGCAGGCATTAAATAGAGAGAATAAATGTATTGCTATTAATGCTTTGAACATTCCTTCTTGATGAAGGGCACTATGATGATGGCTTGATATGGAATTATTTTTGCTAATACATTTACGTAAAGTGAGATTCTAAAAGGATTGAGAAATTCAAGGGATTTTATGAAAAGAGCATTACGTATTTTTGTATTTATATGTGCTTTATTGCAGAGTGCATATACAAATGACATCGCACAATTACTCCTTACAGGGAAGCCAAGTGGGCATATGGGGTTGTATTATCAAGGTATGACAGGTGGTGCGCCTAGTTTTGTCGATGCGAATGTTTCACTTGCCTATCAAACTCGGCGATTACGTGGTGTGGCTCTTGGTGCTTCTATGTGGGCTGCTACAAAGCTTTTTCAGCTCAATACTGGAGATTTTTCGCAAGTGAAGAGCAATTTCGTTTTTACAGAGCTCTATGCAAACTTTACAAATCCTAATCGTATTAGCGCATCTCTGGGACGTTTTGCTATTGATAGTGAATGGATTAAGTATTATACACAAGGTGCGGCATTAAGCTATGAGGATATAGAGAATCTTAAGATTGATTTTATTTGGGCGAATAGAAGTGCTTATGTTACAAATTATCGAATGGACGACTTTTATAATCCTTTTGGGGGTGTGGGATCTCTATACTTGAGTGCAGCTGCAACATTGCCAGATTCCCCATTGCAAATTACACCTTATATCTATGCTGCCCCTAGCGATTTTACCGCGTTTGGGCTTAAGGTGCTTGTTGCTGTCCCTGCACCATCGGCTACGCTGTATGGTAAAATGCACTTTCTTTCTTTTGTGAGTAAAAGCGATCGGGTTATAGATTATGCTGTTACAAATGGTGATGGTGGATTTGTATGGCTAGAGGGTGGTGCAAAATGGTCTGGCTTTAATGTCGGTGGAGGTGTGATTTCTGTTACTGAAAATGGTGCAAGAGGTATTGATGCCTTTGGGCAAAGTAGCTATTTTGAGAGAAGAGAAGGTTTATTTTATAATGATGCTACTACACTTTACGCATTTTTACAATATGACTTGAAGCAATATATACAGCTTGATTCGGCTATCCGTCATACATCTATTGGGACTAAACATATCTTTAATTGGGAGATAGGGCTTGTATCTGAACCCCAATATAATATTGAATTGGGTGTAAAAGTTATAGGAATGATAAATAATGCCGATTTTACGCTCGATAATTCTATTTTCGCCAATGATGGCAGGAATTATTTGCTAGCCCGTGTATTTGGACAGGTTAGTTTTTAAACTACTTTATAAGGAGAGTATATGAAAAAAGTCTATGTATCACTCGCGCTCGTGGGTGCAATGGCTGCAAGTGCAAGTGCTGTAGAAGTAACACCCTTTGGACATTTAGGTGCGTTCTATCATCAAGGTTTTGGTGGTTTGGGCGTGCAAAATAATGGCAAGGAAGTGCAAAGAGCTTATGCTAATGTGAGTGCAAGAGTAGGTGTAGAGGTAGGTTTAGGCTCAGCCTTCAGCATAGGGCTTGGTGCATGGGGTGGTTATCCATTCTACGCTACAGGTGATAGCCCCCAGAATGTAGGCGATATAGCGTTTCCTAGAAATGTTGATGTATCTGATGCATATTTGCGCTATGATGGCAGACGTTTAAGAGTAATTGGCGGACGCTTTGATATTGGTGAATTTTATATGGGTAAAGACCGCAAGAACTATACAGGTGTAGATTGGATTTATGGTAATACACAAGGTGCGGCTTTAAATGTTGATGGTGGAGCTGTGAGCCTCTGGGCATATTGGAGAAATTCACAACTTGGTGCAGGACAAGCCTTCAATAGAATAGGTTATGAGCTTTCAAGCTTTGATACATATCAAGGGCAAAAAAACCATCAAGGTGAGCTTGTCTCTGGAGGCGTAGATGTGAATTTTGGCGCATTTAGAATCTCACCTTTTGCTTCATATCTTACAAGCACGGATACAAGAGCAAATAGCGGTGGTATAGATGTTCTTAATGCTGGAGCAAAGGCACAACTTGAGCTTGGCGATGGCGGATTAAAATCTATTACTACGTTAAGAGGTATATTTAGCACAACAAATCTTGTAAAAGATGGCAGCGGCAATAGTGGCACTACTTTTTGGCTTGATGAAGAATTACGCTTTAGCGAGATATGGAAGCTTGGAGCAGGATATATCACTTCAAGTAAAGATACTTTCTTGCTTAACTATGGTGATAGGGCAAGATTCTATGGCTATAGAGCAGGATTGTTATGTGGTGCTGGAGTGGGTAATTCCTTGGGTATAAACAATAATGCTTCAACTTGGTATGTCTTTGGTGGTTTAGAAGCTAAACGTATAGCACTTGACTTGCTCTATGCAGGTGGTAACTACAAAGAAATTTCTGCTATCGTTGCTTTTAAACTATGGGAAAGTGGGCAAATGCACTTTTCAGTCGGTGGTGGCTATGTAGGCACAGGTTATGGTAGCAACGATGATACTACTCTAGGCAGTGCGCTAACAGGTATTACTGATGGAACTAAATGGCAAGACTCTGCTTATGTCTTTGCTAAGCTTGGATTCTAATTTATCTTAACAATCTTACTAGGCTAGTTTAGCCTAGTACCCCCCCCCTCCTTATTGTCCCCCATTTCTTAACGCTCTAAAATCTCTTAGAAAAAAACTTTCTTAAAAATGCTTCAAAACAATGTATAATAACGCTTTTGTTGCATTGAGTAGAACAAGGAGAAAAGATGGAGTATGCGTATATCAAAGCATTTCATATTATCGTGCTTGTATCGTGGATGGCGATGTTATTTTATTTACCTCGATTATTTGTGTATCACGCACAAAATAGAGACAATGAGGGCTTTGTGAGTGTTGTTAAAATACAAGAAGTGAAACTTTATAAATATATCGGCACACCCGCTATTGTGCTTACCCTGCTTACAGGCATAGCAATGATTACCCTCCACCCCTCATTACTTCAAGTGGCGACTTCGGGTATTTGGCTACATATTAAACTCACATTTGTGATAATACTTGTAATCTATCATTTACTCTGCGGATATTTTATTAAGACATTGGGGAATGGCAGCTGCAAAAGAAGCCATAAATTCTTTAGATTTTTTAATGAGATTCCCACACTTTTACTTATCATTATTGCTATTTTAGCAGTATGCAAACCATTCTAGGAAGGCAATATGGCGAAGTTATGGGGAGGGCGATTTGGTTTAGAATCTAGCTCACTTTTAGAGGAATTTAATGCTTCGATTTTTTTTGATAAAGCCTTGTGGCGTGAGGATATAAGTGGTTCAAAAGCTCATACAAAAATGCTTGGTAATATCGGTGTGTTGGCACCAAATGAGGTAGAGGCGATTTGCAAAGGCTTAGAGAGTATCGCTCAATCCATTGAAGAGGGGCGTTTTGAGTTTAAGGCAGGTGATGAAGATATACATATGGCAATAGAATCTGCCCTTACAGAGCTTATTGGTGATGTGGGTAAAAAGCTCCATACCGCAAGAAGTCGCAATGACCAAGTCGCGCTTGATTTTCGGCTTTACGTATTAAGGCATAATCTCATTATTCAATCTTTGCTTGTAGAACTTATAGAATCTATCTTAGAAATCGCAAAGGCACATACACAAAGCATTATGCCCGGATTCACACATTTACAACACGCTCAACCTGTGAGCTTTGGCTTTCATCTCGTGGCTTGGGCGTGTAATTTTAAGCGCGACATAGAGCGATTGGAAGCGGATTTTAAACGTAATAACTTCTGTCCGCTTGGGAGTGGGGCATTAGCAGGAACACCCTATAAAAATGATAGAAATTTTCTTGCTAAAGAGCTAGGATTTAGCGCACCTACGCTTAATGCGATGGATTCTGTAAGTGATAGGGATTTTGCCCTTGATATGCTTTATAGCCTTTCTATGATAATGATGCACATCTCGCGTGTGGCTGAAGAACTCGTGCTATGGAGCACACAGGAATTTGCATTTATCACTCTAAGTGATGCGTATGCGACGGGTAGCTCGATTATGCCGCAGAAAAAAAATCCCGATGTGCCTGAACTTTTGCGCGGTAAGAGTGGGCGTGTGTATGGGGCTTTAATGGGGCTTTTAAGTGTGATGAAAGGACTGCCCCTAGCGTATAATAAAGATATACAGGAGGATAAGGAGGGCGTCTTTGATGCGATTAGAAATGTAATGATTTGCTTAAAAATCGCTAGGGAATGCCTCTGCACGATGGAGATTCGCACAGATAATATGTATAAAATGGCAAAAAAAGGGCATTTGAGCGCGACTGATTTAGCGGATTTTCTCGTGCGGGAATGCAATGTGGCATTTCGTGATGCACATCATATTACTGGACAGGTGGTGGCTTATGCAGAATCTAAGGGTGTGGATATAAGTGATTTAAATGAGGTGGAGATTATGGCACTAGATTCACGTATTAAAGCAGGAGTAAAGGCGGTGCTGTCTTTAGAATATTCAATGAACGCACGCGACACCCTGGGCGGCACTGCTACTTCTCAAACACACGCACAAATAGAAGCCCTCACGCATTTTGTCAAAAATATCAAGGCACAATTAGAACAAGCACTATAGAATCTAGCAAAACAGGCGGGTAGATATGAGTAAAAAGCAAGAAAAAATCGTAAGTATGTTTGATGAGATTGCTCCAAGCTATGATAAGGCAAATCGCGTGATGAGCCTAGGCATAGATGTTAAATGGCGCAAGGTAGCGTGTGAGAAGGCATTTGAGGCGTTGGGTAGAGATGAAATTGGCTGTGTGCTTGATGTGGCGTGTGGCACGGGCGATATGTTGTGGCATTGGGATAAAGAGTCAAAAAAGGTGCATAAGCAGATTGTAAAAATGTGCGGGATTGACCCATCAAGGGGAATGCTTGAAGTCGCAAGGCAAAAGCTTAACCCTTTATTTACAGAGGATAGATTGCAACTTAGTGTTGGCGAGGCAAAGGCTCTTGGCATAGAATCTGCAAATGTGGATATCCTCTCTATTGCTTATGGATTACGCAATGTCGTGGCACTTGATGAGGCACTTGATGAATTTGTACGTGTGCTAAAAAGTGGCGGGGTTTTGGTAATTTTAGAATTTATGAATAATGAAAAAAAAGGGCTTTTGCAATCTCTTATGCGCTTTTATACACGCAAGATTCTGCCTTTGGTTGGGGGGTTACTCTCGCGTAATTATGCAGCGTATAAGTATCTGCCTAATTCTATCAAAGATTTTGTGAGTATTGAGCAACTAGAGGAAAAGCTTCAGGCACGAGGTGTGAGCAGCTATTTTGTGAAAGGATATAGTGCGGATATTTCTACATTATATATAGGTATCAAATCTTAAAAATAAGTAAAGCTCTCAATAATTTTAAACTGAAATATGGATATAAAATGTTATTTTAGTAACAAGGTATCATTTTATTTTACTTTTTGTAAGATCTATTTACAAAAATGCTTTACTATAAGGAGAATTTTACAATGAGAATCTTAAATAGATATGAGTTTGCGCGAAAGTAAGGAGAAGGAATGAGTGAGGATTCAGAGGTAGTTTTGGTTGGTGGGGGCGTGATGAGCCTTACTTTAGCAGCGATGTTAAAGGAACTTAGTCCTTCTACACATATTAGTATATATGAAATGCTTGAAGATGTGGGATTAGAGAGCAGTATGACTTGGAATAATGCGGGGACAGGACATCAGGCATTATGTGAGTTAAACTATACGCCTAAAAAAGAAGATGGCAGTATTGATATTACTAAAGCATTGAAAATCAATCAGCAGTATGAGCTAAGCAAGGAGTTTTGGGCATATTGCGTGAAAGTAGGGATTCTCAAAGAGCCACGCACATTTATTAATCCTGTGCCGCATTTAAGCTTTGTGGTAGATCATATCGTGCCTTATTTGAAGCAGCGATATGAGACATTGAAAACCTCTCCATTGTTTGCCAATATGTACTATTCCGAAGATAGAGAGCAGATTAAGCAATGGGCGCCGCTTTTGCTTGAAGGGCGAGATGATAAGCAGCACATAGCCGTTACTTATATGGAAGAGGGTAGTGATGTTAATTTTGGCGAAATGGTGCGGCAGTTTAGAAATAAGCTTAGTCAAAAAGATGGCTTTGATGTGTATGTAAATCATAAAGTGTATGATTTAGAAAAAGAGGGCAATAAGTGGCGACTAGATGTGCTAGATAAGCAAAGTGGAGAGAGAAAGCAGATTAGGGCGAAATTTGTATTTCTAGGCGGTGGAGGCGGTTCATTTCCATTATTGCAAAAGAGTGGCATACCTGAAGGCAAAGAATATGGTGGATTCCCTGTAGGAGGGCTGTGGCTTGTGTGTAAAAATCGAGAGATTATCGATAAACATCACGCTAAAATCTATGGTAAGGCTTCTATTGGTGACCCCCCTATGTCAGTGCCACATTTAGACACACGTATTATTGATGGCAAAAGGGAACTACTCTTTGGACCCTATGCGGGATTTAATACAAAGTTCCTCAAACGTGGCAGTTTGCTTGATTTTCCTTTATCAGTAAGACCAAGCAATTTTCTCCCTATGGTTCAGGCAGGAATCGATAATATGCCACTTACGATATACCTTATTAAGCAAATTTTGATGTCAAATAAGCAGCGTATGAGAAAGCTCAATGTATTTATGCCGGCTGCGGAGTTGAAAGATTGGAAAGCAATGTTTGCAGGACAGAGGGTGCAGATTATCAAAAAAGATGCTAAGGGCAGAGGAAGTTTGCAATTTGGCACAGAGGTGATTACTTCAAGTGATGGTTCGTTGGCAGCCTTGCTTGGTGCCTCTCCGGGAGCCTCTACGGTGGTGGATATTATGTTGCAAGTGCTTGAACGTTGTTTTGGCACAGAAATGCAATCAAATGAGTGGAAAGATAAACTAATCCAAATGGTGCCCTCCTATAAGCGCTCACTTGAGGAGAATATCACACATTTTAACGAATGTCGCTCTCAAACAGCGCAAGTTCTTCAAATGCCATTTTGTGCTATTTAATTAAGATTACATTCTCTTTATTGCATTTTCATCGCAAGAGTTTTAAATGAATCTTTGACTTATTTTTAAAGTTAAAGATTCTATAAAATGATAAATCTAGCGTATGGGCAAAATATATTGTATTTCATTATTGGTATATTCCAAGATTAAAAACTCTATTCTTAAGATTCTAGGGTTTGTAGAGTGTAGTATTTTACTTTTATTGTATAGGGCTATATTTTTATACATTAAGTAAGGCAAATCTCGTGGGGTGGTAAATAAAAATCTGTGTTATGCTCTATTTAAAAACACTTACCTTAAAGAAGGTATGATTCATTATAAATAAATACAAGGATTCTTATGCGTTATATGGTGATATTTGTAATGTTATGTGTAGGCGTGTGGTTTGTGGGTTGTGGGGATTCGCATAAAGAAGCAGAGTTTGAGCACTTAAATCCACAGGAACTAACGCAGATTTTGCATTTTGGTGAAAATGAGAAGCGAACATTTGTTATGAAAGGCACTTTCGATAAAAAGCCCATTAAAGCTTATTTGACTTTAGCTTACCCGCCGATAGCGCTTTATCATAAAGATACTCTAAATGCACTAGATATGCAAGCGAGGATAACTTTTGTCGATGATGCCTATCATTATGCTGTGTATAAAATAGAGAATCTAGCCTTTCATATTGATCACAATGTGCTAAGTGTGAAAGGTAAGTGGAGTGATAAGGAAAAAACCCCTAGCGATAAGGGACTAGATAAGTTTGAGGGTGAAAATGAGCATTCAGTCTTTATTTTAACCCAAGATATGGATATGCCACTTAATCAAGCGGATGTGATAAATGCTTCTTTTGAGGCGCAAAATAAACAAGAGAAAAAATACTACAAATATATTGAGCGTCCCATCATCAAATGCAACAACACAATGAGTGTTGCAAGTTGTGAGAAGATAAACACAGCCCTCAATGACAATAAAGACACAAAGGCTTTGGGCGAAGCATTACAAGCAGAGGTAGTAAAAGATTATGATGAGAATATGCAATGGGATACAGATAGCATACAGCAGCAGTCTGTATATTTTGTTGATAAGCATATCATTATGCTTAGAAATGATACATATCGCTATGAGGGTGGCGCACACGGCAGTAAAAGTATGAATATGCAAGCCTTTAGCGTGCAAAGTGGAGAATCTTTGCCTCAAGACATAAAGAGCCTTTTTAGGGCTGAATCTTTAGTGCAAGTGCGGACAAAAATCATTGAACATCTTGTGAAAGAGTATGGTAAGGATATGTTTTTTAATCTCGATGAAGTCGAGATTCCCGAAGTATTTTTTATGAATGAAAGAGGGATTGTCTTTGTATGGCAGGAATATGACATAACCCCTTATGCAGCAGGGATTATCACCCTTGGGATTTCATATAAGGAACTAAAAGATTATGCCAATATGCAATCTCCCTATGGGTATTTATTCCAATGAAAATATTCTTTGCCCCTAGTGAATCTAAAAATATCCCTCACAATAGCCCATATTGCCTTAATTCACATATTGCAGATACTTTGCATTCAAATGCTTTGAATGCATATTTGCAGTTTTTACATAATGCAAGTGAAAGTGAGATTATGGCGGTTTTTGGGAGTAAGAGCCTTGATTTGCAGGATTTAGCCCTTTGTCAAAATCTACTTCAAGCCCCTACATTGGAGGCTATCAGGCTTTATAGCGGTGTAGCGTATAAGGCATTAGATTTTGAAAGCCTAGAGAGTGCTGCTCAAGAGTATATCCGCGAGAATCTTTATATTTTTAGCAATCTCTTTGGTATGGTGAGGGCAGATGAGCCTTTGGCATACTATAATCTCCATCAAGGCAAGGGTAGAGAGGTTTTTGCGTTAAAAACGCTCTATGAGGGCTTAAAGCCTGCACTTGATATATTTTTTCAAGATTGTGAAGTGCTAGATTTACGTGCGGAAGCATATATCAAGGTCTATCCCCTGAAGCATTGTAAAATATCTGCTCAAGTGGTGTTTCTCAAAAATGGTAAGAAAGTGAGCCATTATGCAAAGTTTTATCGTGGCTTGTATGCAAGGGCAATAGCACAGCAGGGTATTTCTAGCATTGAGCAATTAGCAGGACTAAAGCTAGATTCTCTCAAACTTCTCTCTACTCAGCACTCACAAAATGCTACTATATTAACTTATGAGGCATTCTCTTAGCGGGATTCTATGTTTTATAATATCAAATGCGATAGAATCTCTCATACATTTCAACTTAAGGTGGGCTTATGGTAAAAATCACAGAAAATAGCTTACGCGATGGGCATCAATCACTTTTAGCTACGCGTATGCGAACAGAGGATTTAATAGAAGCAGCAAAAATCTTTGATTCTATTGGGTTTCATAGTTTAGAAGTATGGGGCGGGGCGACTTATGATACCTGTTTGCGTTATCTTAAAGAAGATCCTTTTGAGCGGTTAAATGAGTTTAAAAAGGTATGTGTTAAAACACCTTTGCAAATGCTGCTAAGGGGGCAAAATCTCATCGGTTATCGCCATTATGCCGATGATGTGGTGGAGGAGTTTGTGCGGCTTTCTGCCGAGGCGGGTATGGATATTTTTAGAATCTTTGATGCCTTTAATGACGCACGTAACCTTAAAAAAGCCATTGAAAGTGTTAAAAAATATGGCAAACACGCACAAGGGGCGATTTGCTACACGACTTCGCCCGTGCATAGTATTGCTCGTTTTGTGAGCTATGCTAAGGAGCTTGTGTCTATAGGCTGTGATTCTCTTGCTATTAAAGATATGGCTGGATTACTTACGCCATTTGCGGCTTATGAGCTTGTCAAAGCCTTGAAAGCAGAGATTAATGTATCTTTGAGTTTGCATACGCATTCTACGGCTGGTTTTGCCTTTGGAGCCCATTTAAAGGCCGTTGAAGCTGGAGTTGATGTCTTAGATTTAGCAAATTCTGCCTTGAGTGAAGGCACAAGCCACCCCTGCACTCAATCTATGGTCGCCACATTGAAAGACACGCAATGGGATAGTAAGCTTGATATAGTTCCTATGGAGGAGGCAGCAGATATTTTGCGTAAAAATCGCAGAAAGTATAAGAAATTTGAATCCCAATATAATCAAATTGATACACGTGTGCTTGTTAGCCAAATCCCTGGAGGTATGATTTCTAATATGGCAAATCAGCTCAAAGAGCAAAATGCGCTTGATAGAATGGACGAAGTTATGCGTGAGATTCCCAATGTCCGCGCGGATTTTGGCTATGTGCCTTTGGTAACGCCATCAAGCCAAATTGTAGGTACACAGGCGGTGTTAAATGTGCTAATGGGAGAGAGATATAAGACGATTACGACTGAAACGCGCAATGTGATTAGAGGGCTGTATGGACGCACCCCTGCACCTTTAAATCAAGCTTTGGTTGAAAAAGTTTTAAATGAGGGTGAGGAAATGCTCTCTGTGCGCCCCGCCGATTTACTAAAACCTGAATTACAGAAGGCAAAAGAGGAGAGTAAAGCATTTGCGAAAAGCCCGCAAGATGTTCTATCCTATGCGATATTTGGCTCTATTGCGGAGACATTTTTACAAGAGCGCAATAGCAATACCCTAAGCCCAGAGCCTTTAGAATCCTTTGAGGAGCGATGTGATGATAAACTGCCTAAAGAATTTGAAATTGTCGTTAATGGCGAACATTATGCGATTAAGGTTGAGGGCAGCGGAGAAAAGACAGATGAAGTGCGTCCGTTTTTTATCCGTGTTGATGGTGAGCTAAAAGAGGTGTTTGTGGAGAGTGTTGATAAATCCCTAGAGGGTAAGATTCAAAAAGAGCAAAAGGCAGGTGCGTTACCTCAAGTTACTGCTCCCGGACACGCTAAATCCCCAATGCCCGGCACACTCACTAAGATTAAGGTAAAAGTAGGCGATAAGGTGAATCAAGGCGATACATTAGCCATCGTAGAAGCAATGAAAATGGAAAATGAAGTGCTATCCCCCATAGATGGCGTGGTGAAAGAGATTTATGCCACGCAGGGTATGCAAATAGGGAGCGATGTGGCGATTATGTTGCTTGGCTAGTCTATTGGATTCTATGTGGATTATATTTATTTAGACAACGCTGCTACCTCTTTCCCTAAGCCTCAATGCGTGATAGATAGCGTGAGTGCTTATCTTAGCCATATTGGGGCTTCTCCTGCAAGAAGTGCTCATAGCCTATCTATCGCCTCTGGGCAGATTCTATATGAGGCGCGTGTGGCTTTGGCAAAACTCTTAGGGCAGAGCAGAGAGGAGCGAGTAATATTTGGTGCAAATGCCACGATGATGCTAAATAGCGCATTGTATGGAATCTTGCAAGAAAATGATAGGGTAGTAACTACAAGCTTAGAGCATAATAGTGTGATTCGTCCGCTTATGGAGTTAAAAAACACACGTCACATTCAAGTAGAGATAATCCAATCAAGCCCAACCTGCGCTATTCATCTATCGCATTTAGAATCTACCTTACAAAATGCTAGGGTATGCGTATGTGTGTATGCAAACAACGTAAGTGGCGCGGTGTTACCCATAGCAGAGATTTATACGCTTTGCAAAAAGTATGGGGTGATTTTTATCCTTGATAGTTCCCAAGCCATAGGGCATTTGCCACTATCAGCAAATGATGCGGATATTATTTGTGGCTCGTGCCATAAGGGCTTGTATGCACCTAGTAGCTTAGGTTTTATGAGTTTGAATCCTGCCTTTGATGAAAATGTGTTACAAAGCTTTATGCAGGGTGGCACAGGCTCACAAAGTGAAGAGAGCATTCAGCCGAGATTCTTACCTGATAAATATGAGAGTGGTACACCTAATATGTGCGCTATTGCTGGGCTTAGAGCTGCGCTAGAGTGGATAGAGCAAAGCGGGGGCATAGCGCAGATTCACGCAAGGCAAATGGATTTATATAGGCAGCTCTATGAGGGTTTAAAATCGATAAGTAGTGTCCTGCTTTATGAGATAGAATCTCCACAATGTGTGGCTAATGTGTCTTTTAATATTATTAATGCCTCTCCCTCACAGGTGGGATTGAGACTTGATAGGGAGTTTGGGATTCTCTCACGTGTGGGGCTGCACTGCTCACCATTAACGCATAAGAGTATGGGGAGCTTCGAGTGTGGGGGAAGTGTGCGCTTAAGTATAGGAGCGTTTAATACACACGCAGAGATAGAGCAGACATTGAGAGCTATAGAATTTTTAGCAAAAGTTTATGTTTAAAGAAACCATAGTTTATCTAAAACATATTACAATAAATATCTATAAAAACTTTAAGGAGGTTCTTGTGAAAAAGTTTTTGAGTATAGGTTTGGCTTTGGCTTTTTGTGTGGCTACTCTTAGTGGAATTGAATCTCAAAAAGCACTTTCAAATACCGATAAAGAGCTACTCTTTGGCAATGCTGAAGTAAATGTAGCATTTTTAGATAATGCAGAAATGGAGGAAACAAAAGGCGAGCTTTGGCTAACTGCAATAGGTATTACAGGGCTTACTTGGGGACTTAATTGCATATTCAACAAAAGTTGTAAGGATATTAGTTTTACAAGTCCGCCTATAAATTGGTAGTTTTAATCGATGCTTCACAGAATCTTTGCCCTCTTGTGCTGCTTTCTCTGTATACTTAGGGCGGAGTATAGCTGCGATGAATTTAAATGCAGCGATTATAAAATCGGGCTAGGTGCATTAGCGGGGATTCATAATACTTCTTTACACGATATGTCAATGCTTGGCATTACTTTAAATACACTTTTTTCTCAATACAGCGCAAAATATGGCTTTATGTGGAATCTTACCTTTGGCTTCCTTAATGCCAATGTAAAGAATGGTAACAATAATGTGATAGCCTATGATAAGGATAGATTTAATACCTATGGTGCATATATAGATAGCACGATATTTTTAGGCAAAAATGTAAAAAATGATATGCAAAATCCACTTTTTCTAGGTGTGGTATTGGGCTTAGGGGGTTTTATTTTTGATGAAAAATATGGCGTGCCAGATTCTGCACTTTTTGCATTGGGGCTTGGATTAAGCGGCTCATATTTAATGCAAAATAATCTCGCCCTAGAGTATGGAATCTCTTATCTTTATGGCTTCTATGGGGTTTATACCTATCCTGAGACGTATCAAAAATACTCACCTGCTCGATTTGGCACTTCTACAAGTTATTCCCGCTTAGAAGTCAACAATCATCAAATCCGCGCTTTTATAGGATTGCATAAAAACAAGCTCTATGGGCTTTATAGTAAGCTTCATCTCACGCTTACCCATTTAGATGCTGCGGCTTTTAGTGTCATTAATCGCGATGGCGTCTCTAGTGTCTATCCACAGGCGACACAGGCAATGCTTGGCTTAGAATTTGGCTTTGGATTCAATAAATGGTTTTAATGTAAGATTTACTTTGAGTAGAGTAAAATCTTGTGGTTTATCAAATACAAGGAGGAGAATATGAGAGAAGTGCGATATGAGGATATTAAATCCGCTGTTGCAAAACTTGCCATTGACGCGTGCTGTATCCAAACACCCGATATCCGCCACGCTTTTAGTGAGGCAAAAAAGACAGAGCAATCAGCCTTAGGGCAAAATATCCTTGATACCCTTATCGAAAATGGCAAAATTGCTAAAGATAATATGATGCCTATTTGTCAGGATACGGGTATGACTGTAGTATTTGTAGAAATTGGGCAAGATGTGCATATCGTTGGGGGATATCTCGAAGATGCGATAAATGAGGGCATACGCGATGGCTATACAAATGGCTACTTGCGTAAATCAGTCGTGGCTGAACCCCTCTATGAGCGCAAAAATACGACAAATAATACGCCCGCTGTTATCCACACACGCATTATTAAGGGCGATAAATTGCGTTTGAAGGTTTGCCCTAAGGGCTTTGGAAGCGAAAATAAATCTGTGCTTAAAATGCTTGTCCCAGCTGATGGAATCGATGGCGTGAAAAAGGTTTTCACCGAAGCGGTAAAACTCGCAGGACCTAATGCTTGTCCACCTATGGTGATTGGAGTAGGCATTGGCGGAACGATGGAAAAGGCGGCGATTCTTGCTAAACAAGCAGCAGTGCGGGAGATAGATTCTCAAAATCCAGACCCACGATACGCAAAGCTTGAAGAGGAATTGCTAGAGATTGCGAACAAAACAGGTGTGGGACCACAAGGGCTAGGAGGCACGACAACCGCCTTTGCTGTGAATGTAGAGTGGTATCCTACACATATTGCAGGATTGCCTGTGGCAGTGAATATCAACTGCCACGCCGCAAGACACGCAGATATTGAACTATGAGGAGGGAAAAATGGCAGAAGCAAAAAAAATCACTGCACCTTTGAGCAAAGAGGTGGCGAAGAGCCTTAAGGCAGGAGAGAGTGTGCTTATCAGTGGGACTATTTTAGCCGCACGTGACGCAGCACATAAGGCACTTACCGAAGCATTAGCACGAGGAGAAAAGCTCCCTGTGGATTTGCAAGGCGAGACAATTTATTATCTAGGACCTACTCCCGCAAAGCCCGGCAATGCGATTGGTTCAGCAGGACCTACGACAAGCGGGAGAATGGATAAATACACGCCTACGATTATTGAGCAGGGTATTCACGGAATGATTGGCAAGGGCTATCGTAACAAAGAAGTGATAGATTCTATGGTGGCACACGGGGTTGTGTATATGGTAGCTGTGGGTGGTGCAGCGGCACTCATCTCTAAATGTATCACAAAATACGAGGTTTTAGCTTATCCCGAGCTAGGACCTGAAGCAGTCGCTAGACTTACGATTGAAAATTTCCCTGCCATTGTCGCTATTGATGCAGAGGGTAATAATTACTATGAAGTAGGGCAAGCTCCGTATAAGAAAATTTAGCGTTTTCCCCATAGATTCCTTTATTGAAGGAGTTTAAGGGCTATTTAGATAAATCTTGCTTTGCCTTATTTTGAGAATTCCATAATTTTAGCTTGTATTATTGTTTTAAATATTGTCTCCTTTTCTTTCTACTTTTAATAAAATTAAATTTATTTTTATATTTTATGGTATTTTTTTATTTTTTATACTAGAATTCAAAGTTTAAAAATGCAGGAGGATACAATGAGTTTTTTTCGTTCTTTAAATATTGGTGCAAAGATTATGCTTGGTTTTTCAAGTATATTGGTTGTTTGTATGTTTATTGTTACAACAATTATTGTAACAATTTCACATAATATTCAAGAAGAAGAATCAAATAAAATGCTTATCAATGCCGCCAAACGCGAGGCAAATTGGGCAGAGGGGATTTTTAATGGAATCTATACTGCTATGAACGCCTCAAAAGGGTTTATATTACGTGATGTGCAAAATGGCGCACAGAGTATTTTAGAAAATGATGTTATAGATATGTTTGATAGCAATGAATGGGGAAATTTTGCTTATATATATATTGCCAAAGATGAGCGATACAGAGGTGAGAGGATTGTAAATCCTAAGCACAGGTTGCCTAATGGTGATTTTATGGTTTTAGCCATTAGCGATGGGGATAATGAAAGTTACATTATTCAAGCAAGTGAATCCATTGCAAATTTTAAGAGTGTGAAAAAAGCTTTAGAGACAGGGAAACCAGTGGTAGGTTCACCCTCGTGGCAAACTATTGATGGTAAAGAATATTTTGGTATGGGGATAAATCAGCCTCTTATTGATAAAAAGGGTGTTGTATATGGGGTTTTGGGTGTATTTATTGATTTGGCAAGTATTTCAGCCATACTCCAAGACCCAAAAAATTCTATTTATAAGGGCGACTTTAAGGGTGTGTATGCGACAGATTCAACTATTGCTGCTCACGGAAGAAAAGAATTTTTGGGTAAATTTTTACGAGAAGTAAATCAAAGTCCTACAATGAATGAACTCAAACATGCAATTGAAAATCAAATTGAGGGAATCTTTAGCTATATTAATTTACTAGGTGAGATGAGCTATGCCGCTGTGGCAAATGTCCATATTGGCGATAGTGATGATACAGCAGCGGTATGGACAATCATTGTTTCGGCTCCAGAGGGTTCTATTTATGCATCTGTTTTGAAGCTTAGATATATAATGATAGCTGCAAATATTGTTGTTGTTATTCTTGTAACACTTATAATATTTGTTTTTATTCGCACACAAGTCGTTGCAAGATTAAGAAATATTTCGCACTTGCTTTTTGACTTCTTTAAGTATATCCGCCATGAAGTGGAAACACCACCGACCTTATTAATTCCAAAGGCAAATGATGAGTTTGGGCAAATGGCAAAAGAAATCAATGAAAACATAGAAAAAACAAGAATAGGCTTAGCACAAGATGCTAAAGCCGTAGAGCAATCTGTGGCTACAGCTAAAACCATCGAAGAAGGAAACCTAAAAGCAAGAATCACAGAAACTCCTCATAACCCACAGCTTAATGAACTCAAAAATGTGCTTAATCATATGCTTGATGATTTACAAAGAAAAATAGGCAGTGATACCAATGAAATAGCAAGGGTCTTTGACACCTACACCAAGTTAGATTTCACCACAGAAGTAAAAGATGCAAAAGGACGAGTAGAAGTTGTTACAAATACTCTAGGAGAAGAAATTAGAAAAATGCTTACCACTTCTGCAAACTTTGCTCATACATTAAGTAAAGAAGCACAAAGTCTCCAAGAAGCAGTGAATAATCTCACAAATCTCACTAACTCTCAAGCAAGTAGCTTAGAGCAAACTGCTCAAGCTGTAGAAGAGATTACTTCATCTATGCAAAATGTAAGTGGTAAAACAGGAGAAGTCATTCAACAAAGTGAAGATATTAAAAATGTTATAGGTATTATTAGAGATATAGCAGACCAAACAAACTTACTTGCTCTTAATGCAGCAATAGAAGCAGCAAGAGCAGGAGAACACGGCAGAGGATTTGCAGTGGTAGCTGATGAAGTAAGAAAGCTAGCAGAGAGAACTCAAAAATCTCTAGGAGAGATAGAAGCGAATACAAATCTTTTAGTGCAAAGTATTAATGATATGGGAGAATCTATTAGAGAGCAAACTACAGGTGTTACTCAAATCAATGAAGCTATCTCTCATTTAGAATCTGTAACACAAGAGAATGTAGAAATAGCGAATGCAAGTGCTCAAATCAGTGAGAGAGTAGATAGTGTAGCTAGAGATATACTTGATGATGTGAATAAGAAGAAGTTTTAGGGGGGATGTTGAATTAGAGGGATATTGCATTTAAGAATCTTTAAGGATTCTTAAATTTTATCACAAATGGCTTGTCTTGTTATCCTCCTAACGACAATCCCCTTTATCTTTACAAGCCAAGTCATTATAGGGGAGACTCTTTAATCATTGCACTTTTACATATAAAATCTAAATGTAACTTTGACTTTTTTGCTTTTAAGTAAAAAACGAGGCGGGTGCAGGCTATGGTGTTGTTAATATCAAAGACCAATATTTATCTCAAAATTATAGTCATTACATTGATTCTAAAGAAAAAGGTGCAGCTTTTGAAATCCTAGCTGGATATAAGCGCTTTCTCACTCCGTTGATTTGCAAACTTTATCTATACCGATGCAAAGCATAAAAGTGCAGTAAGTGGGGAAAATGTAAGGGCAAATATATCAATTTTGACGCACTCTATAACTTTATCACAAGGAGTACAAACTTTGCTGTGTTTGTAGGAATAGGAGCTGGGTAAATACTTGTGGTGGAAAGGCATTTGATGAGATTCCTAGCGATATACCAATAACGAGGACGAGCTTTGATTTTGCTTTCAATTTTGGTTTAAGGAGGGTGATTGTTAAATATCAGGGCAAAGAGATTGCTGCTCGTGTGCCTTTTGAGGAGCAATATATCTATAAACAAGGATACTTCATACAAGGATGGACAGGGAAACTTATGGTAGGATATACATATAATGTCAGTGCGCGCCATATTTATAGCCTCTAAGCATTATAATTCCCTTAAGATTCAAAAGTCTTAAGGGAATTATACACCTATATCCTCACTTTTATTTGCGTGATTTAATAAAGTAAATATTAAGAATCTCCACACCTAAAGAAAAAATAATAGCAAAATAAATATATCCTCTAGGTATATGAAAATGCGCACTATCAGCGATAAGCATTACCCCTACAAGAATGAGAAACGCTAGGGCTAAGGTTTTGATACTTGGATTAGATTCTATAAAATGTGAAACGCCTTTAGAGGCAAATAGCATAATTAATACGCTTACAACAATGGCAATAATCATTACCGGGAGAATATCTACCATACCCACTGCTGTGATAATAGAATCTAGCGAGAATACAATATCAAGCACCATAATTTGTATAAGTACTAAGCCAAAGGCAGCATATTGTTTTGTGCTGTGGTGTTCTTCTTTTTGCGCAGTCATAGCGTGAATCTCCCCTGTGGCTTTATATACAAGGAATAATCCACCCAAAAATAGCACGATGTCTCGTCCGCTCAGGGCAAAATCAGCGATATGAAAAAGCGGTGTGGTAAGCTTCATAATCCAAAAAAGACATACAAGCAGTACGATACGTGAAAGCATAGCCAAGCATAAGCCAATAATCCGCGCCTTATCGCGTTGAGATTCTGGCAGACGTGCGATAATGATAGCAAGAAAGATAAGGTTATCAATGCCTAAAATAATCTCTAAGAATACAAGTGTGCCTAGAGCTACCCACGCTTGTAAATCCCCAACCCAATACAAAACGCTATTAAATAAAAAATCCATTAAATCCAGCCTTTTTTCTTAAAATAAATAATAGGAAAAATGGTAGAGAGAATCATAATGACTAATACCACAGGGTAGGAGAAGTCCAAATGCAATTCAGGCATATTATCAAAGTTCATTCCATAAATCGTCCCTATAAGCGTAGGGGGCATCATTGCCACGGTTACCACTGTAAAAAGCTTGATGGTCTTATTCTGCTCGATATTAATTTGGTTGGTAAGAATGGTTTGGATATTATCAAGGGCATACATATTTGCTGTGGTAAATTCTACAAGCGAATTTAAGTCTTTTAGCACAATACCCATATTGCGCTTTACTTCGGAATCTGCCTTATCACTCTTAAGTAATGCCGTGATAGCGCGCCGTTTATCAAAGAGAGAATCCCGCACACTCATATTTAGCTCTTGCAAGGAGGAGAAGTCCTCTAGCATTTCATCATAATTAATTACAGAGGAGTTGAACACCCTTTTGCGCAAGGTACGTGTGTTTTTCGCCACGCTTTCAAGCAAATCAGCATCCTTCTCTACACGGATTTCAAAGATTTTGCCAAGTAAATCAAAGCCATCTTCAAAGACTTTAGGCGTGGCAAGGACGATTTGCTGAATCTCATCAAAAACGCGGAATTCACTATAACGTAGAGTAAAAAGGATATTTTTGCAGAGTAAAAAGGTGATAGTTTCATTACGCAATTCAGCTTCTAAAGAGCGCACAAGGAAGTAGGTATTAATCGTAATACTTCCGCTATCTTCCCAATAACGAGCAGACTGTTCAATCTCCTCTCTCTCTTCTTTGGTGGGGACTTCAAGATTATAAGTATATGAAATATAATTCACTTCTTCGCTTGATGGCTGAAATAAGTCAATCCAGAGAATCTTATCGTGCTCTTGAAGGATTTTAACTTTTTCATCGCTTAAATGTAGGCTTTCACGTACAATAAGCCCATTGCGCCTAATAAAAATATTAATCATTATATGCCTCCTTTGTTTAAAATTTGGAGATATGGCTATAAAGGCGTGATTGTAGCAAAACTCGCCCAACCCTACGATAACTTTCGCCGCTTTTGCGCTTAAGTTAAAGAATCCGTTGTAAAATCTTAATCTCAATGAACGATTTAAGAGATTTAAAGGAACTAAGTGAAGCATCTCCCTAATATATTAAGCATATCGCGGATTTTTCTAGCTATTTTATTGCTTTTTGTTGCCTTGCATTATGATAGTATTTTGCCTGATTGTGTTCATAGAAGTTGGGTGAATTATCTCACTTGTTTGATTTTTTGTATTGCCTCTTTGACGGATTTTTTTGATGGCTATATTGCACGCGAATATCATCTGCACTCGCGTTTTGGTGAGGTATTTGACCCATTGGCGGATAAAATGCTGATCTTATCCGCTTTTATTGCATTATTGATGTTGGATAGGGCTTCTCCGTGGGCGGCGTTTCTTATCCTCTCACGCGAGTTTTTTATCACAGGATTGCGTGTAATGGTGGCTGGAAGCGGAGCGAGTGTAGCAGCAAGTAATACTGGTAAATATAAGACAGGAGCACAAATTACTGCTATTGCATTTTTATTAGCCGATTTCTTTCCAGGCGGGGAAGTCCTTCTGTGGATTGCTGTCGCACTCACATTGTATTCTGGGGCAGACTATACACTTAAATATATGAAGAGTCTTTAATTTATGAGTATTTTTATTGCACTTTTGATTCTATCTTTCTTAGTTTTTTTCCACGAGTTAGGGCATTTTATTGTGGCAAGGCTTTGTGGGGTGAGTGTAGAAGTCTTTAGTATTGGTTTTGGTAAAAAAATAGCAAGTGTGTATATAGGACACACACAATACGCCCTCTCTCTTATCCCGCTTGGTG
The DNA here is from genome assembly GCF_039555295.1 of Helicobacter mastomyrinus. Lineage (NCBI taxonomy): Bacteria > Pseudomonadati > Campylobacterota > Epsilonproteobacteria > Campylobacterales > Helicobacteraceae > Helicobacter > Helicobacter mastomyrinus. The sequence continues at coordinate 2,063,344 of NZ_CP145316.1, forward strand.
GCTATGTGAAGCTCAAAGGGCAAGATGACACAAATCCAAAAACACAAAACAATGAGCCAGATTCATATCTGGCAAAGTCCCCCTATCAACGTATAGCGATTTTACTCGCTGGACCTTTGTTTAATCTGCTTTTGGCATTTATGCTCTATGTGGCTGTGGGTATGGGGGGCAAGATAAGTTTGCTACCTATCGTGGGTGAAGTGAGAGCAGACTTCCCCGCGCAAAAAGCTGGGATACAAGCAGGGGATAGAATCTTAAGCATTAATGGTAAAGGGATAAAGACGTGGGAAGAGTTGGATTCTATGATTATCCACACAGATGGTGAGCTACACATACAGATTGAACGCAAAAATACAAATGATGTAGTCTATCTTTTTGAAACTACCCTTACTCCCATACAGCAGGGGAGTAAAAATATTTTTGGTGAGCCTATTATGCGTAATATGATAGGTATTGCAAGCAGTGGTGTTACGGGTGAGGTCAAATATAATGCTTTAGAAAGTCTAAGCTATGGTATAGATGAGACGTTTAAGGCTAGCACACTCATCGCGCAGAGTATTGTAAAGCTTATAAGCGGTGTAGTGCCTAGCAGTGAGGTTGGCGGCGTGGTGAGCATTGTATCTGTGATAGGCTCAGCTTCTAATAACGGCTGGGTTACATTATTTTGGCTTACTGCACTTATATCTGTAAATCTTGGGATTTTGAATCTCCTGCCTATCCCTGCACTTGATGGAGGGCATATTATGTTTAATTGTTATGAGATGATTATGCACACCCCTCCGAATGAAAATGTGATGTATTATCTTACACTTTGTGGCTGGGCGATACTCTTGGCATTAATGTTATTAGGATTGTATAATGATATATTGCGTTTGTCATTTTAGGGAGAGCAGATGTTAGCATTAAATCTTGAGAGAATCTTGCGGCGGATTGAACGCGCACGTTTGGCATATAATGCACATCATATCGTATCGCTTGTGGCAGTGAGTAAATATCAAACCCAAGCAGATATACGCGCACTCTATGAATGCGGACAACGAGCCTTTGGAGAAAACAAAGTCCAAGATTTACGTGCTAAATGCGAGGAGTTAGAGGATTTGCCATTAGAGTGGCATTTTATTGGTTCCTTGCAGGAAAATAAAATCAATACTTTGCTTTCTTTGCAGCCCACGCTTTTGCATAGCCTAGATTCTCTTAAACTTGCTCAAGCATTGCAAAAGCGATTAGGAGAGCGAAAACTAAGAGCATTATTGCAAGTGAATGCGGCAAATGAAGCAAGTAAAAGCGGCGTGAGCGCAGAAACTGCTAAGACAATTTATGAAGAAATCTTGAGCACTTGCCCTAGTATTATGCTAGAAGGCGTGATGTGTATTGGCGCACATAGTGAGAATAGGGCTGATATTGAAGCAAGTTTCAAGCGTACTCGTGATGTGTTTGATACCTTGCAAGATAAGGGTGCGAAAATACTTTCTATGGGAATGAGTGGGGATTTTGAAATGGCTATTGCGTATGGGGCGAATCTCGTGCGAATTGGCTCAAAATTATTTGAGAGGAAGTAAGATGAAAATATTATGGCTTATGGGTATATGTGCTTGCTTGGTATTTGCAGAAGGGAGACTTACGTGCATTATGCAAGATATGGAGTATGCAATGAGTCTCATTGAAAAGGGCATTTTGTATAGTAATCAGGTATGGCTTGATGAAGGTTTGCAAAAATTTAAAATCCTTAATAAAGAATTAAGACAAGTTGATCCTAATACATATCTTGAAGCATCGCAAAGACGCGATACCAATGTAGTGAGTGGAATCATTAATCGGCAAGTTGAAAACATAGAAGTATTAGAGAAGTTTTTTAAGAATAATGAGATTGCAAAGGGCGCTGCCGTATATGGAAGAATTCTCGCTGGGTGCGTTAGTTGTCATAATCTCATACGCACAACTCCTCTATAGAATCTATCGTTTTTTATCCTTTAAGATGTGATGCTTGCAGGATTATCCCTTGATGTGTCGCAATGGCGTAGCAATATAGCCCATTTGTTTAGAGTAGCAATATATAATTCCCAATTACTTTATGATTATGGGGGAGATGATGAAAATCCTTGATGTGCGCTCAAAAGACTTTGAAACTAGCTTCAAAGCACTTCTAGCACGTGGCAAAATGGATATAAAAGAGGTATCCTCTGTCGTAGAATCCTTACTTGATGAGATAAAACAAAATGGCTTAGAGGCTATAAAAGCACATATTGCGCGGTTTGATAAATGGGAAGCCCATACTTTGCAAGATATAGCTATCACGCCACAAGAGTGCCTTAAGGCTTATAATGAGCTATCTGCTGAGCTAAAATCCGCCATCCACCTTGCCTATGATAGAATTTACGCCTTTCATCAAAAGCAAAAAACACAAAGTTGGATTGATTGTGAAGATAATGGCAGTATACTCGGCGTGAAGGTTACCCCCATAGAGCGAGCTGGGCTGTATATACCCGGTGGTAAGGCAGCTTACCCAAGCTCACTTTTGATGAATGCCATTCCAGCCATTGTCGCAGGGGTGAAAGAAATTGTGGTATGCTCCCCCACACCGCACAATAGCCCTAATCCCCTTTTGCTCGCCGCTTTGCATTTATGTGGCATTACTGAAATCTACAAAGTAGGCGGGGCGAGTGCCATAGGGTTTATGGCGTATGGTTGTAAGGAGATTCCAAAGGTTGATGTGATTAGCGGTCCGGGCAATATTTTTGTCGCTTGTGCGAAAAAGCTGGTGTTCGGGGAGGTCAATATCGATATGATAGCCGGTCCTAGCGAGATTGCCATTATCGCTGATAAGGGCGCAAATCCCACCTATGTTGCCTATGATTTGCTCTCACAAGCTGAACACGATGAAATGGCAAGTGCCATTCTTGTGAGTGATGATATGCGACTTATCGAATCTGTGCGCTCGCATATTCAGGCATTTTTGCCCACAATGCCTAGAAATGCCATCGCGCAAAAAAGTATAGAAAATCGCGCCGTGATGATACACACACGCAATTTACAAGAGAGTATAGATATAGTTAATACTCTTGCACCTGAGCATTTGGAGATACTTACTGCTACACCATTTGAGGCGCTTCCGTATATCAAACACGCCGGAGCTATATTCTTGGGAGAATATGCAAGTGAGCCTATCGGGGATTATCTCGCTGGTCCTAATCATACCTTGCCTACTGGCGGCAGCGCGCGATTTTTTTCACCCCTTAGTGTAGAAAATTTTGTCAAAAAAAGCTCTATTATTGCCTTTTCTGCCAAGGCACTTAAAGAAATGGGTGAATCTTGTGCGCGATTAGCCCAATGTGAATCTCTTGACACACACGCACAAGCAGTTTTAGCACGATTAGATTCTATAAAATCACAAAAGGAGTAGGAATGGACGCATTTTTTGAAGGTACACCTTTGCAAAAATGGCAGGAGATTATACATAATGCATCGCCTACGCTTGTTAGCTTAGAGTTAGAATCTTTGCTAGAGCGGATTGCTATTTATGAAATGCTTTTGCATAAGCAGGGCATTGATGCACAGCTCGCCCTCGAGCAATCTCGCTTTGATGAAAGTATTCTTGTAGAATTAGAAGAGATGAAAAATAATCTTGCTATAGATTCTATGGCAAAAATATTGAGCAATCATGAATAAAATCATTTTGATTTTTTTGTTTTTGATATGTTTTGAATCTATGCATGCAGCTTCTCCTGTGTGGCTTTGGAAAAAGAGTCTTTCTCTTGAAAAAGAGCAAGTTTATACAGCACATTTTAAGGTCGGTGGGGTGCAAAAAGAGTTGAGATTCCGCTGGACGTTGTTCAAAAACTATGGTTTAGTACTCCATCTTAATTATGATAAATTTAATCACCAAATAGTGCTTTACACAGATTATCAACGCAATGCTTATAAAATCCCGCTTGGTATGGAGGATAGAGCCTATAAAGATAAGCCACATTTGGTGATGTATTTTAAATCTTTTAGCGATGAAAAGGCGCATTTGAATCTGTATATAGAAGGGCAGGGGGTGGCTGTGCTTGATGATTCTCTATTGCAAACAGAGGGAGCATAAATGAATATGGAACTTGCAATAGGGCGGATTAAGGCTTATATTAATGAATACATTGCAGAATGCAATAATGAGGAGATTAGTACTCTTTGCGGACATTTGCAATATGGTAAAATGCTTCGCAGTAAGCTTTTGCTAAGTATTAGCGGTATGAGTGAAGAGGCATTAAGGGTATGTACGTTTATTGAGATGATACAGAGTGCCTCACTCTTGCACGATGATGTGATTGATAATGCACAAACGCGCAGAGGTGCACCCTCTATCAATGCCACATTTGGTAATAAAAATGCCATTATGCTAGGCGATGTGCTGTATTCTAAGGCATTTTGTGAGCTAAGTGCATTTCATACAGAAATCGCACAAAGTATCTCCTCTGCTGTAGTGCGCTTAAGCATTGGCGAGATTGAAGATGTGCGACTTTCTACTGCCTTTCACACAGATAGGCAATCTTATATTCGTATGTGTGCGGATAAGACAGCCGCGCTAATTGTTGCCGCAGCAGAGTGTGGTGCGATACTTAAAGGCTTAAATAAGCATATTTATCGAATCTATGGAGAAAATCTAGGCATAGCCTTTCAAATTATTGATGATATTTTAGATATTACGCAAGATTCTCAAACACTCGGTAAGCCCTCAATGAGCGACTTTAAGGAGGGTAAGACGACTTTGCCTTATATGGATTTGTATGATTGTCTTGATGATGGTGATAAAGAAAGGCTAAGTGCATATTGTGGCGTGGATTTAAATGAGGCAGAAGAAGCGTGGATACAAGCCCAAATGCGTAATTATAATGTTATAAGCAAAAGTATTACTAAAGCTCAATCTTACGCAAATAAGGCTTTAGAGGCGATTGCTAATGAGGGCAATGAACATCTTAACGAGATGATTAAGCAGATGTTGCAGCGGACATTTTAGGAGAGTGTGATGCAGGAAAAGATTCAAATGCAATATATGGTAGTGAGTTTTTCTCATAAAAATGTGGATATTGCTACGCGTGAGCAGCTTAGCATAAAAGAAGCGCAGATTATCCCTTTTTTGCAAGAGATTAATGCGTGCGAATCTATTAGAGAGAGTATTTTGCTTTGCACCTGTAATCGCATAGAGCTTTATGTGAGTATGCACGATAGAAAGGCGGCTAGAGAGCATATTTATGCGTGTTTTGCGCATTTTAGCACTATGGCATTAGAAAAAATCAAAGAAATGGCGATTGTGCGCTTGAACGAATATGCGATTTATCATATTTTTGGTGTGGCTTCAAGCCTTGATAGCCTTGTCATCGGGGAGACGCAAATCACAGGACAGCTTAAGAGTGCTTATAAACTTGCCTTTGATAATGGCTTATGTGCTAAGGATATGACACGTTTGATGCACTTTGCCTTTAAATGCGCAGCAAGTGTGCGCAAACAAACCGATATTTCAGCTCATAGCGTGTCTGTTGCCTCTACTGCAGTATGTATGGCAGCACAAAAACTCGCTCAAAATGCACAGAGTTTGGAATCTTTACCCGTTTTGGTTGTCGGTAGTGGAGAAATGGGGAGACTAGCCTGTAAGCATTTGCTCAATATGAAGGCTAATATTACGCTTATAAGCCGCACACAAAGCCACGCGCAAGAATTAGCTTTAGAGTTTGGAGGGCAGATTCATATAGAATCTTATGAGAGATTAGCAGAGCTTGTAAATCAATTTCCTCTACTTTTTAGTGCTACGAGTGCACCTGAATATGTGATTACTAAAGATATGCTAAGACCGAGCCAAACGCAAAGGTGGTGGTTTGACTTAGCCTTGCCACGCGATATAGAATCTATAAATGATGAGAGGGTGCAGATTTTTTGTGTAGATGATTTGCAAGAAGTGGTACAAGAGCATAAAAGTGCAAGGGAGGAGAGTGCAAAAAGCGCGCATAAAATCGTAGAGCAATTTACGAGTAATTTTTTTGCTTGGTTGCAAACTTTAAGTGTTGAGCCTGTGATTAAGCATATCCGCTATTTGGCTAAGGAATCTGCCCTCAAAGAGCTAGATAGAGCGATTAAAAAAGGGTTTTTGCCACAAGAGTGTCGCCAGAGTGTGGAAAAGATTTTGCACGGGGCGTTTAATACCTTTCTGCATCAGCCTACAATGCGCCTACGTGCTGCAAGTGAGAGCCATCAGGGTGATCCTATTATCGAGGCAATGAAAAGTATGTTTGATATTAATGATGAGATTGTTATGTTGAATGGCTACAAATGCGAGAAAGATACTACTTTTTAAAGGAAGATTATGAAGTTTTCACAACTTTTTGTTAGCACACTTAAAGAAGCCCCCAAAGATGCTGTGTTAAAAAGCCATCAATACCTTGTCCGTGGAGGATTCATACAGCAGATAGGCAGTGGTATTTATAACTTTTTGCCCTTAGGGAAAAAGCTCCTTGATAAAGTCCGCGCGATTGTCAAAGAGGAGATGGACGCCACAGGAGCGCAAGAAGTGCTTATGGGGTTTGTTACCCCCGCGGAGCTATGGCGAGAATCTGGGCGATATGAGAAATATGGTAAGGAGCTTTTACGTTTTGCAGATAGGAAAGAGAATGAATTTGTGCTAGGACCTACGCACGAGGAGGCAGTTACATACATTGCTAAAAGCACTCTTAAAAGCTACAAGCAGCTACCTGTGCATCTCTATCAAATCCATACAAAATTCCGCGATGAATTGCGTCCGCGCTTTGGGCTTATGCGTGGGCGTGAATTTATAATGAAAGACGGATACAGCTTCCATAGTAGCACAGAGGATTTAGATAGGGAATTTAATGTAATGGAGGCTACTTATAAGCGAATTTTAGAGCGTATGGGCGTGGATTTTAAGGTTGTAGAGGCAGATTCTGGAGCGATTGGTGGGAGTGGGAGTAAGGAATTTATGGTGTTAGCTCCTTGCGGTGAGGATACGATTGTCGTATGCAAGGATTGTGAGTATGGTGCGAATATTGAGATTGGCACTAGAAAGCCCCGCACTACCCCTCGTCTAAATGAAGTAAAATATGATAGCAATCCCCCACGGGCAGCCTTTGCAAAGTTCCACACACCTGATGCAACCACAATAGAATCTCTAAGCACATTTTTTAAGGTGGATAAGTTTTTTACCATTAAGGCGATTGTGAAAAAGGCAATGAGGGCGGATAATAGCGGGGAATTGGTGTATTTTTTCGTGCGGGGTGATGATGATGGCGAGGAGACAAAAATGTTTAACACCCTTAATCGCAAGGATAGTAGCTTTTTGCTACTAGATGATGCGAGTGTAGAGGAGATTAGGGCTGTGGGGCTTGAAGTAGGATTCATAGGTCCTTATGGATTACGTCATATCACGCAGAGTGAGCATATTTATTTTGATGAGAACTTAAGGGAGGCTTCAAACCTTATTTGTGGGGCGAATGAGAGAGATTTTCACTTTGTAGGTGTGGATTTAAGCACATTTGAAGGCTTAGAATATGCTGATTTAGCAGTGGCAAAAGAAGGAGATTTATGCCCTAGATGTAGCGGGGAGCTTTACTATACTAAAGGCATAGAGGTGGGGCATATTTTTAAGCTAGGCACAAAGTATTCGAGTGCATTAAATGCGGAGTTTTTGAATAAAGAGGGCAAGAGTGAACCTTTCATTATGGGTTGCTATGGCTTTGGAATCTCGCGCATTTTGCCGGCGATTTTGGAGCAAAAAAGCGATGATTTGGGCTGTGTGTGGAGTAGGGAGGTGAGCGTTTTTGATATAGTGATTGTGATTTCAAACATTAAAGATAGCACACAAAGTCAATTTGCCTTTGCTTTATATGAGAATCTTAAGGCACAGGGCGTTGATGTGCTGCTTGATGAGCGTGATGAGCGATTTGGTGCAAAAATGAAAGATTTTGAGCTATTGGGATTTTATTGTGCGTTGATTGTGGGCAAGGCATTAGCAGAACAGAAAGTGGAGCTTGTTTTGCGTGAGGGATTGCAGAAAATAGAGTTAGATGCGCACGATTCTGCAAAGCTTGTAGGGCGGCTGCTTGGGATATTAGGAGGGGAAAATGTCTCATAAAACATTGACTATTGGCACACGAGGGAGTGCGTTGGCATTATGGCAGGCTGAATATATCAAATCCCGCCTTGAAAATGAATGCAATATCTTATCTCGCATTCAAATCGTCAAAACAAAGGGTGATAAGATACTTGATGTGCCATTGGCAAAAATCGGCGGCAAGGGGCTTTTTACAAAGGAGCTTGAGGAGCTGCTTTTGAGCGGAGAGATTGACTTAGCCGTGCATAGCCTTAAAGATGTGCCGGTGGAGTTTGTGAATGGGCTTGAGTTAGCTGCTATTACTGAACGTGAGGATTGTAGGGATAGCTTTTTGAGTATGTGTCATCCTAGTATTGAATCTTTGCCACAAGGTGCAAAAGTAGGCACAACCTCGCTTCGCCGCTCTATGCAGATAAAGAAGTTTCGCCCGGATTTAGACACGCTAAGTCTAAGGGGGAATGTGCAAACGCGTTTGCAAAAACTGCGCGATGGGGTATTTGATGCGATTATCTTAGCACAAGCGGGTATTAAGCGACTAGGGCTTAGCACAAATGATGTGGCATATATCGCACCTTTGGCTTTTATGATTCCAGCGATGGGGCAGGGTGCGTTGGGGATTGAAATGCGTAGTGATAGTGCGTATTTTGATACTATCACTAGACTTACCCACGCTCCTACTGCGCTGTGCGTGAGTGCAGAAAGGGCGTTTGTGCGAGAGCTAGAGGGCGGGTGTCAAGTGCCTATTGGCGTGTATGCGGAATATACAGACAAGAATCTTTGTTTAAAGGCTATCGTCGGGCTACCCGATGGCAGTGAGACAATAGAGGAGTATTTACAAGGAAAGATAGCATTAGCAGATATAAGAGCAGGGGAGAATCTAGGACGCACACTCGCACAGAGGTTTATCGTAAAAGGCGCGAGAGAGCTACTCACTCGTGCGCAAAAAATGGCATTTGTGTAAAACGATAGTTTTACACTATAAGTATTTCTAAGACTTGAGTCTTGTATAATGGAAAGTATGCTTTATGGAAGGGATAAAAGGAGAATGGGTTTAAGTGTAGTTAAAAGTTTAAAGGTTGCCTAGGGCAACCTTTAAGAGAGATTAGAAATCCCATTTGATTCTTACACCAGCTATTACGCTCCCTTGCTTATTGCTACTAGCTATAAGAAGTTTTGAAGTTTTTTTGCCTTCTGTGTTATAAAATGTAACTTGAGGAGCGACTTCAACATTTGCATTCGCCTTGTAGGGGAGCTGTAAGAATGCAGCGTAGCTGTGGATAGGACCACTTTGAGCGCTTCCTCCATAGGTAGCTTGATAACCAGCTCCAAGGATAAGAGATACATCTTGGCTTAATTTTGTGCCAAATTCTACCTTGCCCCCAGCAATTTCTGCGCCTAAGCCTACGCCATTACCTACGCTGGTAAAAGTATATCCACCTTTACTATAAGCTCCGGCAATTTGCTCACCATAGAGATAGCCGTTTTTACCATATTGTGCTACAAGTGAAAGGAATGAATTTCCAAAAGTAGGACGCAAGCCTAACCAAATATGATAAGCGTGTGTGCCGGGATTTGTTGCAATAAGGGAATTGTCAGGATTTATTGAGCCACTATTATAGTATTTGTATGAACCAGCAATTTTAAAAAATGGCTGTCCTTTATCATTATTAATCGTATAGTTTGCTGCGATACGAGGTGTTTCTTGATTGGGATTGTTGTTTGTCCCACTCCAACCATTCCCTCTTACATCTTCAAGCACACCGATGCTGAATCCTGCGATATTATATTGAAGCTGAATGTGGCGTTTAGCTGTTGGCAAACCACCAAAACCCACCATACCGCTATCAATATTGAGCCAGTTGCTACTAAAGCCATTATCAAAGCTTGGCGAATTTGTCTTACCAAAAAGCACTACCCCATATCCTGTATCATAGGATCCCCAATATTGTCTATAAGGAGCCGTTGTATTTCCATCTGCTGCAGGAATCACATCAGCTTCTCTTGCACCAAATTCCACATTCGCCTTGAATTTACCCATTTGCGCCCTTACACCAAATTGCGAGTTACTTTGCAATCCAAAGAGGAATGCTGCTGGATCTTCTGCTTTTGTGCTTTCACTATAGCCCATAAAACCACGAATAGAGCCATATATCTCAACTTTTTTATCATCATCGCTGTATATCTCAATTGCGCTTGCTGGCAATACAAGAAAAGCCGATAATGCACCACTTACAAGAACCTTTTTCATTAGAAACCTCCTAAAAAGTTGTTTGTTCAAATAATGAACTAAAACTATTATTGTTTAAAATAGAGGACTTGTCAATAAAAATATAAAATTTATAGAAGATAAAGTGAAAAATATATACATATCTTTTAAATTTTTCATTTAACGTAAGTTATATTTATCTTTTATTTAATAATATTTACTTAAGAAAAATATTTATTGCTTGATAAGTTGCATAAATTCTGCACGAGTTTTAGAATCTTTTTTAAACAAGCCTCTTAGTGCAGAAGTGATAATATGTGATTGCTGCTGTTTGCCACGCATTTCAAGACAGAGATGCCGTGCCTCACAAACGACCATTACGCCCTTTGGTTGTAATTCTTGAGTGAGTGAATCTGCTATCTCTGCGGTTAAACGCTCTTGAATCTGCAAACGATGCGTGAAAACTTCTGCCAACCGTGCTAATCCACTGATGCCCACAAGTTTATTTTGCGGAATATAGCCAATGGAGAGTGTGCCAAAAAATGGTAAGAGATGATGTTCGCACATTGAATAAAATGACAATTTCTTAAGCACTATCATTTCATCACATACACCATCTTCAAATACCTCTCCTAAAGCGTCTTTTGGACTTTTGCCATAGCCATTTAGTATATCTGTAAGGCTTTGTGCTAAACGCTTTGGTGTATGGACTAAGCCCTCACGGGCAGGATTCTCCCCTATATGGCTGCATAATGTACCAAAAAATATTTTGAGTTGCTGCTCTAGATTCATTGTTTGCCTTATTTTAATGTATTGCTTAAATGCTAAAAATGCGCTCCAAGCAAGGCTTTTATGCGATTTTGTATGCTAGGGTGAGTGCTTAGAATCTCCCCCTTACTAAAAAGATAGGCATTTGCGCGTGTGGGATTTGGCTCTTGGTAATTATTTTGTGCATAATCTTGGCTGATTTTCTGCAGTGCCCTTATCATAGGCTTACTATCCCTCATCAAATATGCCGCACCAGAATCTGCCATATACTCGCGATTACGACTGATAAAGAGGCTTAAAACAAGTGTAAGCAAAGGCAGCACAAACTGCAATACAAGTAAAATCATTCGCGCACTCCGCGCACCTTGAGAATTACCTGAACTAAAGTAAAAGGCAAAGATATTTACCCCTAAGAGCATAATATTGCTTAGAATCCCAACGCACATTGTCAATCGCACATCGCCGTGCCTGATATGGCTTAGTTCGTGGGCGATGACAGCCTTTAGCTCATCTTCATCAAGCTTGTCTAAAAGTGCGGAGGTAATGGCTATCATTGAGTTATTGGCATTCCAACCGCTTGCAAAGGCATTCATATAAGGGGCTTCTATGATGTAAAGGGCAGGCTCAAAGGGACATTTTGCCTTTTTAAGCAGATCTTGGAAGACGCCATAGAGACGAGATTCTCTGCGAGAGAGGACAAGAGTGGGATTGATACGTTTATATTCATTCCCACTTAGCATAATACGTGAGAATTGCCCGAGACTAAAGCAGATAATGGCAAATGCTATCACTGCCATACCAAAGGTAATGAGCGGAAATTCTCTTCCACTTAAGAGGAGAAAAAATCCTTCTTGCAAAGTAGGGGCATTTAAGCGGATAATATCGGCTAAAAGCCCAATGAGTGCAAAAATCACCATATATACACATAAAACCATATAGGTTTTATATCGGTTCATAGCAATGATTCGCTCAAAATGGGAGGTCATAGGCATATATCCTTATTGTCTCCTACCAAATGTAATGGCATAAGTGCTATTACGTAAATCAAATAATGGATCTTGTGGCTCTCCCACACCACTAGGCAATACGCCGGGCATAAATACATCTCCATTGCAATCTGTGCCATCATATTTTTTTACCCTCAATGTGCCTACTTCTAGTTCTTTGTGCTCACCGCTCCATAAGGCAGTCGTATCATTGGTTACATCATTAGGATTGGCAAAAACAAGCACCATTTTGTATTCGATAGGTTTTTTTGCTAACTTAGCCTTTGCATCAGATTCTAAAAAATTATCATCTTTAGTCTTTAGCTCATCTTGGCTTAGATAAGAGACACCATTTGTTGGGACAAATTTAAATCGTGCGGGGAGTATTTCTTGAGTTTTAGAATCTTTTACAAAAAATGTGTGAATACTATGATACATAGTGTTTGCCACACTGCCAGTGATACCCATTTTAGCAAGGTAGGCTTCATAATTGCGGAATGAAGCGACTTGTTGGGTGCGTTTTTGAATATTTTTTGTATCAACTTTGCCATTTTTGGGGACTTTCATAGCAAAAAAATCCCAAAACTCTTTTGGATTCTTGGCAAAGTTGATTTCTGTATTGAGCACAACCATTTCCCAATTATCTGTTTTACCATTGAGCTTAAGGGCTAAACCTCTTGCTTTAGACTTATCACTCGCATTTGGATTTCCTCCACCAAGTGAAAAGCGCACTTGTGTGGGAATAGATTTTTGAGATAAAAGGGGAATGTCTAGGGTTTTTGTAATGCCTTTTGCTGGGAGAAACTCTCCAGTAGCGCAGAAACCTTTTGTGTGATTGATTTTTTTATGCGGGTTATTTTTATCGCCATTAAGTGTATAAAAAATATCAGCTATTTTTTGAGCATCATGCTCTTCTTTTGCGTGTATGCTTGAGAGAAGCACAGAAGAGCATAGCCCTGCTATAAGGATTTTACCAATAGAAGATAGATTTGACATAATGTTCCTTAATGCTGAGATTAAAACGAGATTCTAAAATATATATACTTAAATATTATTTATAGCCAATGAGTGGTTTTGATATGTTAATGTGCGTAGAAAAGGCTATGGGCTTTACCCATAGCTCAAATATTATTGCTTGAGGTTAAGAAGAGTGTTAAGAATCTGGTCGGAGGTCGTTACGGCTTTTGAATTTGCTTGGAATCCTCTCTGAACTACAATAAGCTGTGTGAGAGATCGGCTTAAGTCCACATTACTCATCTCTAGCTTACTGCCCGATACCCCACCTCTACGTCCTGTGTTTGCTGCGCCAATCATTGGCTCTCCGGAATTTCCTGTTTGGGAAAATACATTGCCACCTTCAGCTTGCAAACCTGTGTTGTTCGCAAAATTTGCAAGGGCAACTTGTGCTAGAGCAATAGAGCGTCCATTACTAAAAGCCCCAAGCAATGAGCCATTGGAGTCAAAGCGAATATCCATCAAATCCCCTGCTTGATAGCCATTTTGATTAATGGAATAGGTTTCGGAGATTTTATCCACACTTGTTAATCCCCCAAATGTTTCATTCGCGCCAAATTTAAGCTCAAGCCTTTGTGGTCCCTTGCTTCCATTTTTTGGGTCAAATTGTAATATGGGAGGATTCATACCCGAAAGCGAACCATCGCCGTTAAAAGTTGCCCTTCCTCCTTCAAAGACATTGGGCTTGCTTGCAGAGCCACCGATAAATTGTGCTGGTTCAGGCACTATGGCTCTAAAGCTCCATACTGCATCACCTGTTTTCCAAAATTCAAAGCGAATGTTATGCTTACTTCCTAAACTATCGACAATATCTACGCTTGTAGCGTGTGTGGCTTTTGTAATTTTGCTTGTGCTAACCGATGAGCCTCCTTCGATGAGTGAAGCGGTGTTGAGGGCTTTCATCGTTTCTTTGAAAAGCACGTTATTAGTTACATTTTCGGAGAAGTGGCTTGTAACATAAAGGCTAAGATTGCGCTGCTCTTCATCATCTTCATCATTGCGATTGATAATCTCAAACATACCCCAATTATTAATCGTTACCCCTACTGAAGCGGTGCTTTCATGGTAAGTTTTTTCAGGATTCTTAATCATGTTTGCATCATATTGCATAAGGGCGCGTAAATCTTCAGTGGTTCTAAATTGTCCTGTAGTAGAATCTGCATCTTCAGATTTTGTATAGCGGTATCTAAAGGCGGTAATATCCTCTTCACCTTGAACAAACTCTTCAAATGCACCTGTTCCATCAGCAGTAATACGGATATTTTTGACTTTTTCACCGCCATCCATTTGATTGCGATTTTCAATTCTTAGCTGTCCTGAATCCACATAAGCACTTACACCTGTCTTATCACGGACGGAATTAATAGCATTTTGAGCTGCTACAATAGAGCTAATACCTGTAATTGCAGAATTATTTGAAAAGCTTATATTCTCTCCATTAATACCTATGGTGCTCACTTCATTGGTTGCTACAATTTCGTGTTTAATTGCAGCTGTTTTATAGCTCATCCAAATGCCTTGATTTTCATTGAGGGCAAAGGCATCTCCCTCATCGTTAAATAACACACCCATATCTTCACTTACTTGTGTAAGCATACCACGAGAATCATATACGGGGGCATTACCATCGGCTGTTGTTCGTGTTGTGGAATCAAGAGCGGCTACATCTCGTATTTGCTCTACGTGGCGTCCTGCATTAAGATTTGCACGTAATGTAATTGTTTTGGTTGCACGTGCAGGCATTACCATACCCGGGTCAATTTGAATATTTCTTATAGGTCCGGTATTATCTACCCTAAAGAAGTCAAAATCGCTCATTGTTTCAATTTCTGCAGATTCAAGTGGAGGGCGCACCCAGCCTTGCACGACATAGCCGCCTGTGGTTACAAGATTCCCATTTGCATCAAAGAGAAACTCACCATTACGCGTATAATTGTGTGTAGTGCCTCTATCAGGTGAAATAATGAAGAATCCATCACCCTCAATGGCTATATCTGTTTTAACATCAGTATTTTGTGTATTCCCTTGTGAAAACACCTTTGTTGTCGCATCAATCCCAACCCCTAAGCCGATTGAAAAGTCATTTTGCCCGCCTAACCCATTTTTATAGGGAGAAGTAGCAATAAGCTTGATTTGTGATAGCATATCCACAAAGGAAGCTCTTGAGTATTTAAAACCAACGGTATTAACATTGGCAATATTATTACTCTCCACATCAAGTGCAATTTGATGTGCCTGCATACCGCTAACACCTGACCACAAAGATCTTAACATATTGTATCCTTTCTTATAGAATCTAGCAATTTTATACCAAAAAGACAAGCAATATGTATTCCAAAAATAAGTATAGAGGATTGAAAAATATGAAGAGAGAAAAATCCCAAAAGTTAGCGTGTGCTTCCTACAGATGTTATTCGTGTTTTGCTTCTAAAGGCAGGTATGGCATTCCAAATAGATACAAGAAGGATTTTTTGAGCATCTTCTGGATTCATAAATTTATGTTTCATAAGCACCCTGCATACGAGGAGTTCATAGTATAATTTACCTACACCCCTATCATCAAGATAGGCTCTTTCAAAATCTCCACCAAAATATCGTGCTACATTACTCATACTGATTTCTTGATTGTTGAGTGTTTTTTTATAATCATTTGGGGAGGTATTAGGTGGAAATTTACTTACACGTGAGCTAATGAAAGTTAGGAGCTTTTCTTCTAAGTTTTGTATAAGCTCTAAAAAATGGACACTATTTTTGTCGATATGTTCCCTTGTGCGAATAGCTCGTTCCAGTGCATTTGGCTGAGAGCCTTTAACAAGAATGAGGGCGATTTGTGTTATCTTTGGTTCGGAGAGAATATTGATTACATATTGTTGCTTTATTTTTCCAGCCATATAGGATTGTTTTATATTATCAATTGCTTTGTCAAGATTAGGAGATTCAAACATTGTGTTAAAAATACCACACTCTTCTTTTGGGAGAAATTTTTGCAAATCTTCTTTATAATTCGTATTGGCGATAAAACCCTCTTCTTTGAGAACAAAAAACCTACGTACTAGGGTGTTTATGGTATTGAATTGCATACGACTGCCCTCCAAAGTTTTAAAATGAACACAAATAAATCGGTAAAAAAAATTTCCTTTAAAAAGATATATTTATTATGATGGATATTTTTATAAATAAAATATGGAATATTTTTATATATTTAATTATCCTAGAATGATAGATTTTTCTTGTTTTGAAATGATTTCTCCTATAATATTGGCTTGCTCTATACCGGTTTTGCGAAGTTCATAGACAAATTCCTTTGCCTCACCAAAAGGCAGGGCAAAGAGTAGCCCCCCTGATGTTTGTGCATCATAGTAGTAAATATCATCTTCTAGACTACATTGTATGGATACATATTGTTGTAAAGTCTTTTTGTTTTCATACGAACCACCCGGCACAATACCTACTTGAGCAAGTTCCTTGATACCATCAAATAATGGAATCTCTTGTGTATAAAAAAGCATACTTTTTGCCTCTATGTGATGGGGTTGCTCTGTCTTAGGAGCCCGACACATCTCAAGTGCGTGTCCTATTAACCCAAATCCCGTAATATCTGTGCAAGCGTGGATTTCATAACTTTGTGCGATATGTGCTGCATAAAGATTGAGCATAGACATAGCTTGTATTACTTGAGCACTATCTTTGAGACTACGAGCCTTAATAGCAGTAGTGAGAATCCCGCTTCCCAAAGGCTTGGTAAGCACGAGTGCATCACCAATTTGCCCGGTGTGATTACGCCACATAGAATCTTTATGCACGATGCCATTAACCGATAAGCCATATTTCTGCTCTTTGTCTTTAATAGTATGTCCGCCAAGCAACAATGCGCCAGATTCTGTAATCTTATCTAACCCACCTCTAAGAATGGCATTAGCTATATTGCTATCAAAATGCGCGCTATCCCACATGAGCAGATTCAACGCACTTAAAGCCTTGCCTCCCATCGCAAAAATATCACTCAAGGCATTTGCTGCGGCAATTTGCCCATAGATATAGGGGTCATCAACCACAGGCGTGATAAAATCCACGCTTGAGAGGATAGCATACTCGCTTTCATTGGAAAGTAGCATAGCTCCGCAGTCCTCATTACCCTCAAATCCAGCGAGCAAAAGAGGATTAGGCTTTTGGCTAAGCCCGCTAAAGATTTGTGATAAGTCTGCCAGACCCACTTTAGCTGCTCAACCCGCACATTGAATATGTTGGGTAAGTTCGTAATCCGCCATAGATAGCCCTAGAATGAAATGAGGCTATCGCTTATAAGCATATTTTGTATGCTCTCAAGCGAATTGCCTATCATACCGACTTTAAGCCGCTCTGTAAGAGCAAAATAGCTCAAACACGACCCACAAGAATAGATTTCAACTCCTTGCTTTTCAAGCTCTTTGAGGGCTTCTACAATCTCTGTGTTATCCACCTCTTTGTTATCGGTTGTGAGTAAAACGCCGCGATTGATAAAGAGAATCTTTTGAGGTAGTGCATCAGCATTGAGTAGGGATTTTAAAAAACCATTAACGAGCATACCGCCTAGCTCTCCATCCCCCACTCTATCGCTTTTGAAAAGCATCATTTTAGGCACGATTTTCTCTTTGCCCTGTTTTGTTTTTTTGTCTGTAATCTTACCCTTAAGGATAATCATAAACTGCTCATCGCGCCCAAAGCCCATTTCAAACTCAAAGCCCTCTGATTTTAAGAAACGTGTGAGATTCTCCTTAGAAGATGGTGTATTGCCAATAATCTCATAGCTATGAAGCTTTAAGGAATGCTCATTCACGCCTAAAAGCGCCTTTTTTGCTTTGATAACAGGCTCGGGACAAGGGAGATCACGCACATCAATTTGTATGGTATTATTCATCATAATCCTTTACTCCCTTATTTGTAAGGGCATAGAATCTAAATAGAATTGCCTTAGAGGATTCTGTAATACGACTTCATACAAAACCTCAAGGGTAAAAAAGTGATAATACACTTTTATGGATTAAAACTTCTTTAAGCAAAAGTGTCAAAAGGTCGTGCTTACTTTTATATAAAAACATTTTTATTGTTTTGTTCAATGGTATCAATAGCATTCATACCAATGAGAGTATAATATTGGGTTTAGCACTTTTGTCTTAAGTGCTTTGGCAATAACATATTGCTCTGTAAAAATCTTTTAGCCTAAGTGAGTTTTACTAAAATTTATACTGATACATAAATCATTTCTAAACTACCACAGGTGCAGAAAGAGCAAATCTTTTATCTTATGTAGGCTTTATTGGGATTATAGAGAGTGGGTAGATAATCCCTTAAGCAAAAAGAGGTAAAACTTTTGTCTTGCATATTCATATTAAAGTGCCTACCTTATTTATAAAAAAATCAAAAGTGATAAAAAAAGGGAGTGTTTTGAGATGTTGGTGTCAAAGAAAGACGATGAGTTTTTTGTTAAAATAACACTATCTGCTTTCTCACCCACTTTGTGGTGCGGAAAAAGAGAATTAAGGAGGCGTTACTACCTCCGCTCTTTTGGGGCTGGAGGGTAAACCCCTTTTGCCTTTGCAGGATTACATCTTTTTGCGATAAAAAGAAGTTATCAAAGTATTAAGATAAATATTTTTTTGAGATATTAAACATCAAACCGAACTCATCGTTTTTTAGCAAAAACAGCAAACAAGATTCTAAATTTGAATCTATTTACAAGCAAAACATATCTTTTAACTTATATAAAATAAATCATACGATAGTGCATACACGTCTAAGCATTCCTTGGATTACCCTCTTAACTTCACACTTGCAAAATCTCTTAAGGCATCATAAGGGTGATAAGAGCAGGTAATCTAGTAAATGATATATAAGGAGGAGTGAGGTATATATTGCCAAGCTAACCTCACTCTTGTGCTTTAGCACTAGTCCATACTTACACATTTATGCCCTTCACTAGATATACTGCTCACTCCTGATAGAAAAAAGAAAACATAAAAGAATTTCAAACTTTAATAAAGTTGATATTTGTTAAAAAAAGAATCAAGTAAAAATAAATACTTATGAGTAGAGTCTTAAAACTCAAATTTTATCGTATAGAGGAGGGGGTTAAAGCTGATTTAGTTTATAAATATTCCATATCTAGAGCATTTAAGAAGCCTCTTTTCTGCAATTATCTCAATTTTAAGGACTATGAATTGAATAGTATTTATTGTTTGCATTATGAAATATTATTAAAATATAACTTTTCTCACACTTTTTAATTTTCACTTTAGTTTTCATTTGCTATTATCAGCTATTCATTTGCAAATCATTCTTATTATTGTTTGTAAATGATAGTATCACTTAAAATTTTCAAGGAGGAACAATGAAAATTATTCCGTATAGCACCTTAGTAGCAAGTTTGCTAAGTAGCTTTGCAATCGCAGATTCGCTAGATTCAGCAAATAACCAAATGGGGGGGGGGCATAGCCAAGAATCAAGTCAAAATGTAGATGATGAAAATGTCCGCAAGGTTAATCTAGGGCGCTCTGTGGTAAGTGCTTCAGGCTATGAGCAAGATATAAAAGATGCTCCGGCAAGTATAGCCATTATCCCACGTGAGGAAATACTCACTCGCCCTATTAGAGACCTAGGCGATGCGGTGCAAGATATTCCGGGTGTGTATGTGGAAGCCGGAAAAACAGGGGGTAATAC
The DNA here is from genome assembly GCF_039555295.1 of Helicobacter mastomyrinus. Classification (NCBI taxonomy): domain Bacteria; kingdom Pseudomonadati; phylum Campylobacterota; class Epsilonproteobacteria; order Campylobacterales; family Helicobacteraceae; genus Helicobacter; species Helicobacter mastomyrinus. The sequence goes on from NZ_CP145316.1 coordinate 2,083,109, forward strand.
CATTTCTATGCGTGGGCTTGGCTCAGCTTATACGCTTATCCTTATTGATGGCAAACGACAAAATGTCGCTCAAGGCTTTGATGCTAATGGCTTTAATGGCACCTTTACTTCCTTTATGCCTCCTGCTAGTATGATAGAGAGGATCGAGGTTATTCGAGGACCTGCTTCTATCATCTATGGAAGCGATGCAATGGGTGGGGTGATAAATATCATTACTAAAAAACATAGCGATAGATTTAGCGGGGGAATCCAACTTGAGACTACACTTTCCCAACATCCTCAAACCTTTGGTCCTCAATATGGAATAAATGGCTATATGAATATCCCTCTTATAAAAGAAATGCTTTCTTTGAATCTTCGTGGAGCCTACAAATGGGGTGGGCAAAATGCATTTTATGAACCCGGTAAGGGACCCCATACACCTATCACATATACATCAGGCAATAATGGCAGCGTAAATTTTAGCAATCCATATTATAATTGGTCTGCTACAGGCTATACCCAATGGAATGCCGGAGGACGGCTCAACTTCACGCCTAATAAAAATAATTATATCTACTTAGATTCTGAAGTATTCTTTGCACGGACAGGAAGCCTCAAAACATCATCAAGCAGCATTACTGCGGTAAGAGATTTCTATAAATTTAATAATATTTTAAGCCACACCGCAGATTATGATTGGGGTAAAATCAATAGTTATATACAATATAGTCAAACACAATGGGCTTCTCACGCTGATACCAATAGCACTTGGGGTAGTGGGCTTTGGCCAGGTTCATCAAAAGGAAATACCGTAGATTGGGCGAATGGACGATACAATCGAGACCTTATTTTTCAATCTACCTTTACTGATGATTTTGATTTTGGTAGAGCAGGAAGCCTTATCTTTAATGGTGGAGTGTATTATATATGGCAGCAGCTCTATACTAAAAACAATGGCTTTAGAAGAGATATGAATCAAGTAGCCCTTTTTGCCGAGGGTGAATATCTCATCAATCAATACTTTAGCACGACTCTAGGCTTACGCTACAATTACAGCGATATTTTTAAGGCTATCCCTAATCCTCGATTCTATGTGAATTACAATCCTACCGATTGGCTTACTTTTAAGGCTGGCATTGCCACAGGGGTGCTTGTGCCACAGCTTAGCTATCTCTATGAGGGTTATACGTTAAGCACCGATAGGGGTAACAATAACACAACCACGGCATCTTATGGTAATAAAAACCTAAAGCCCGAGCAGAGTGTGAGCTATGAGCTAAGCGCTATTCTTGATACTGAACCAGCTATGCTAATATTAACCGGATTCTATACAGATTTTAATAATAAAATTTCAAGCGTTACAGGCATTCAACCCGGAACTACTATCGATGGTGTATTATGTGATGCAGCGGGTGCTAATCAATGTGCCTTTTATCGCAACCTTGATAGTGCTATGCTCACAGGAGCAGAGACAAGCTTTAAGCTAAAGCCTATTTATGGAATCTCTCTTGATGCAAGTTATGGATTTACTTATTCAAGAACACTTAGTGTCTCTAATGCAAATCAAGAATTTCTTGTAGGTGAGCCTATAAACAATATTCCTAAACATAAATTTACCATTAAGCCAAACTATCACTATAAGAACTTTGATGCCTATATTCGCTGGAGTGGTAACTTCCAAACACCCACTTCCGCAGTGCAACAAAGCAGTCTTGCTACAAGTGCGCGAGGACTTGTAGGGAAGTATTATAAAGATTATCAGTTAGTAGATATTGCGGCTACCTATAAGTTTAATAAAACTTATGCCCTCACTTTTGCGGTGAATAATCTCCTTGATGTGAAATTCTATGATCCAGATAATTTGATTACTTATAGCAGTGGAAGGGGTGGCACATCATATATTAATCCCTATCAAAGAATCTTGCCCGCAAGAGCATATTGGATAAGTTTTAGGGCGGATTGGTAACTTTTTGCTTTGTTATTGCGAGGTGAGAGCAAAGACTAATAAAGTATATATGTGAAGCGTTTGTCCTCACTAGTAAATCTATATTTTCCTGTGATTGCAAGGGAATCTTAGAAGAGCCATCTGTCTTTGTTTATAGATTATTTTGGGGGCATTACCCTCGCAATGATGAGACGATCCATTTGTTATTATGAGAGTTAGAATAGGATGGAGGCAACCAACATAAAACTTGTAGTTCCCCATCATCGCGAAAAATAATGAGAATTTATTCATTATTTTGGTATTGCTCTAAGGTAATTTGATGATAAATTTCACACATAGCTCACATTATTTAGATAAGATTGTGAGTATTTATATTATTTCAAAGGAAACTCCATTATGAAACTTCATCGCAAACTTTGGATGCAAATCCATTTATACCTTAGTCTTTTTTTTCTTCCTGCAGCATTGATTTATGCTATTACAGGAGCACTCTATATCTTTGAGATACGGCAAAATTCAGGGGCGACTATCACTAAAATCCCTCTAGATTTAAAGCCTAAAAAAGGTGAAGAAAGAGATTTTATCATCAATGTGCTAGAAGAAAATAATCTTAGAATCCCAAGCAATACAGAAATTAAAATGGCTCGAGGAAATCCAAGTATGGGGAATGTCAAGTATTCAGCTACGATAATGAATGACCAAAAAGAAGGCTTGATACTTAATGTGGTAGATAGAAACCTCTATGGTGTGCTGATGATGATGCACAAAAGCGGGGGGACAAAATTTGAGCTCGGGGGCTTTAAATTCACATTTTTGACTTTATTGCCGTGTGCTTTGGGCTATCTATGATACTTTTCTATCTCTCTGGGCTTATTATGACTTCATTTTGCAAGGGCAAACGTAAAAGTGGCTTTGGAGTAATGGGAATAGGCTTTATCGTTACTATCTTGGCTATATATTTTAGCGTGTAGCCTTACTATAAGTCTACATTTTAGAGCTTATCTTATATATGTTTACCTCTTAAATCTATAACATAGCGTTATAGATTTAACTTTGAGTATATTATTTTATGAAACTATAAGACAAAAGTTTATTGTTTTTGTGAAAAGAGTTACAACCCAAGGAGCGATACGGGCACCTTGAGTACACTTTTTTTTACTTGAGACATAACATTATGATTGATATTTGGCGTTAATTCTAATCCTCCCGCATGCACATCATTAGGGAAAAATACCGCTAGATCCCCACTTGTTAGAAGTATATTGCTACGACAGGGTGTGTTGATAGATTCATCAATAGGAAAAGGGCGACATACTTTTGGCAAAGTAGTTTTATGATTGCTAGTTTCTATATGTAAAGCCTTGTAATGCGAATATAAGCTGTATGGTAAGGCATTATCATATACAATTAAATCTCTACTTTCATCATAGGGAATCTTCACATCAAACGCGCTCCTATCACCAATACACATATATTCATATCCCTCTACCACAAGTTGAAAGTCAATAAATGCGCGATGTGTCTCAAAAAACGCATTTTTAGCTTCTTTAAGATGATAGGTTTGCTCGATGGCTCGCACACCTTGTGAGAGTGCATAGCTCACTTCTTTGCGTTCCTGCCCTGCTAAGTCAAGTTCAATAATCCTTTTATGTATGCTATGGGTAGGGTTTGTAGCATTAAGCATATAGTCTTTTGCTTCTTTAAGCATAGGATAAGCCTTAAAAAACCAATCAAGTTGGGTGAGTTTACCAATAATTGCCATTTATTGCTCCTTTGTGTAGGTTATGTGTCTATAGATTTGTGCTTCACAAGTAAGTGCCACACATTGCGTTTTTAAGTGCTATGCTCCTTTGCAATAAGAGGATTAGCACTCTTTGCTTTTAAATGTAAAAAATGAAGAAAAATATCGCGCAGAGTAAGAATATCCTTTATGGATACACGTTCATCTATGGCGTGGATTCTATCATTTGGCACACCAAGTTCTATCACATCTATCCCATATTGTGCGAAAAATCGCGCATCACTTGTACCCCCGCTTGTGCTTAATGTAGGTGTGATTTGTGCTGTATGCTTAATCGCCTCACAAAGTGTTTGTATGAGAGGGCTATCCTGCCGCGTGATAAAGGGTAATGAGCTAACTTTAAGGCTTAGCTCATAAGGCAGTGAGCTAAGCACAGAATCAATATAAGTCCGAATAGAATCTACATTGCTTAAAGGCGAATATCTCACATTAAACATTATTTTAAGATTCTGCGGCGTTACATTTACCACCTCCATACCGCCACGAATGTCTGTTATGACTAGACGTGTGGGCGTAAAATACTCATTTCCATTATCTAGTGCTGCACCGGCTAATGCACCAAGCCTATCTCCTAGCAATTCTATGGGATTGATACATTTTTCCGGATAGGCTACGTGCCCTTGCTTGCCTTGAATGGTGAGTATGCCATTAATTGAGCCGCGTCTGCCAATTTTACACATATCACCCGTGCGTTGAATGCTCGTAGGCTCGGCGACAATACAGCTATGAGGGAGCAAAGATTCCCTCTCTAGCTGCTCAAGCATATATTTTGTGCCATAAATGCCTTCACCCTCCTCGTCGCTTGTAAGCAAAATAGAAAGCATTAATGTAGAATTTTCAAAAGACGAAGATTCTAAAAAATCGCAAATCGCGCAAATAAACGCACTTATGCCGCCTTTCATATCTTGTGCACCACGACCGCAGATATAGCCCTCTTTTTCCAAGCCTGAAAATGGCTCAAAAGACCAATTTTCTCCCGTAGGCACGACGTCAATATGCCCAGCAAAGCATAAATGAAAAAGTGCGCTTTTATCAGTATTTTTAGGCATTATGGCAAAAAACAGATTTTTCACTCCTGCTTTTTCTTGCTCGATGATGAGGCTATCAAGCCCTTTACTTTGCACGATGGGTTGGAGCTTATCTAAAATATGCTTGTAAATCCCACATTCTTTGGGTGTGATGGTGGGATAGGTAATCAATTCTTGTAAGAATGTAATAGGCATAGGCAATCCTTGATGATGATTATTTAGAGAGGTTTTGGGTTTATTCATCGCTCTCCTTTGGGTTGTGGGCTGTAGATTCTGTAGGATTTGTCTGTGTAGGGATAATCTCCGCTCCTAAAGACCTATAAATGCGCCCTACACGACCAATGAAGTTTGGGCTAAGGTGCAAGTCCTCCCTATAAATGCTATCATCTATATAAAAAATTTTAGCCTCTAAAAGCACACTTTTGGCTTCTCCTAGCTCTAAGACATCATACAAATCGCACATAAAAGCGACTTTTACACCTTTAGGTATAGGAGGATAGCCTGATTGCACGATTTCAAGCGGTATGTCAAATTCAATTGCCTCACTCATATTAAACTCAAGCTCCGCGCTACTATTATGCAATGCTTGAATATGCGAAATTTCGCACATACTGATACTTGCTTTGTGCGTGTGAAAGATATTTTTAAAACTATCTTTTTCTAATCCATCGCTTTTTTGCATCATACAGATAGAAAAAATAGGCGGATTCACACTAATAGGAGCAAAGAAGCTAAAAGGCGCGAGATTTACTCCACCATTGGGGAAAATCGTGCTTACCCACGCAATAGGTCGCGGCGTGATCGTATTACTCAAAATTTTATAATGCTGTAAGGGTGTGGTTGAATGTGCTTCAAGTATCATTATTTAGCCTTTTGTCATTATTTTTTAGCAGATTTATAGTGTGAGTGATAACCTCCTGTGGTGTGATAAGCGTCATACAACGATGATGAGTGAGGGGACATTCACGCTTTTTGCACGGCGCACAAGGCACATATTTGCAGAGTAGCACCCATTGTGGAGGATTTTCTATAATGTGAGGGGATATAGAATCTTGCGTATCTCGCATATTTGCAGCACTTTGAATCTCTAAAGTGTGATTTTGTGCCAGGGGAGCGGGGCTATAAGGGGCTGTCTCATCAATATTTGTGGGTCCAAAGATAGCTATCATTGGGACATTTAAGGCAGCAGCAATGTGCATAGGTCCGCTATCATTAGTGATAAACACATTCATCGCGCCGATGTAGTCAATAAGCTGCGTGAGGCTTGTTTTATCTGTGAGATTATGAAAAAACTGCGCCTGTGGGTGATTGATAAAAGATTGGGCGATTTCTACATTCGCGCGGGATTGCTCACTTGAGCCAAAGAGATAGACATCATAGCCTTGTGTGAGAAAATGCTTAATAATATCAATAAAATATGATTTTTCCCAACATTTTGCACTGCCAAAAGCGGCTCCGGGATTAATCCCTATAGCATAACTTTTTGTAGGGAGCGTGATAGGCGAGGAGATGAGATGAAGCGGCTGTGTGGCAAGGTAGGTAAGAATCTCATCGTGCGAGATTTTTATATGTGAGTGATTAGAGAGATTTATAGAATTTTTTTTGTTTTTATCTTTTTTATATGCAAAATCTTGTATAAAATCTGCGCTATTCTGGGTTTTGATCGCATAATTTTGCACTTGTGATAGTGGAGTGATAAGTTCAAGGTATAAAAGCACTTGGTGTTTGAGTTCATTTTGATGATATTTGTGTAAAGTAAGTGGGTGAGAGAGGAGGAAGTTTCGGGCATTTTTACCATAGCCTATACGCAAAGGGCTTTGCTCAATACAAAAGCAGGGCAGAAAAAAGGTATTACTAAAACTAATGGCAATATCGTGTGTGCCTATTTTATTAGCAAGTGCCTTTGTGGCGATGATTCTACAAGATGCGGCTTTGGTATTGTCTATAAAAATGGCTTTCACGCGTTTATCTCGCTCATAGATTCCACAACTCGCTTTCGTGCCTACAAGGGTAAAGTGCGCTGTTTCAAAGCTTTTTTAAGCCATTCAAATGCTGGAGATACCATCACACTATCGGCCTAGCCAATTCTGGCAGGCGTAAAGAGAATGCTTTTAACTTGAGATGTGTGGATATGGCGTATATCTTTTGTAAAAAACACTTTTCCTTGCACTCCGTATAGTGATATTTTAGACTTTGATTATAAGCGTGTTGCTTAGCTAAAAAGCTAAAAATCTGTTAGCAAAGGCATAATTTTCTTAAATTACTTTTGGAACTCATAGTTAAAATAAAATATTTTTAAGGTAGAGATGAAAACTTTTATAAAATTTGAAGTAAAGGCATTGCTGCTAGGAGGTTTTGTAAATGGCGTTGGTTGCCCTCGCACATTGAGTGGATTCAGAGATAGATTGCCTAAAGAGGCACTCGCAAAGACTATTTTATTAAACAAATTAAGTGCTGTATTTATGAGCTTCCGACTGGCTTTGTGCCTATTGAAACGCCACATTTAGAATATGCCGATGTGTTAGTAAAGCAGGGCAGCGATGAGATACAAAAAGAGCTATATCGTTTCAAAGACCACGGGGGCGGGATGTCGCTTTGAGATTTGATTTGACCGTGCCTTTAGCGCGCTAACTGTATCGCAATAT